>CAJTPB010000012.1 GCA_910578065.1 uncultured Christensenella sp.
ATTAGGGCTATGCCCGAAAATGAAATACCACCCGCTATGCGGGTGGATTATTATTGAATAAGAAATGAGAAAATCGTAAAAAATAAAAGTTTTTTTCCAAAAAAAGGTAAAAAAAATTTAAAATGGGTATTGAAAGTGCGAAAGATTTATAGTATAATAGAAGCGTTAGCAGAGAAATACGGTTGCCCGAATTAAGGGAGGGGAAAATGAAAGCGAAACAAACAACTGCGCCTGCGGAAAATATGACGGACTTTCCGTTGTACTTATACCACCACGGAAAGAACGACAGAATATACGAAATTTTCGGCGCGCACAAAGAATCGCGCGGCGGGAAAGTGGGGTATACCTTTCGCGTATGGGCGCCCCATGCAAAGAGCGTTTCCGTCGTGGGCGATTTCAACGGCTGGAACGAAGGGCAAAATCCCATGTTCCGCATGGTCGATAACGAAGTGTTCGAAACGTTTATCCCCGACTTAAAGCAGTACGACGTATATAAATATTGTATTATTACGGAAGACGGAAGAAAGCTGATGAAAGCGGATCCCGTCGCGTTCCATGCGGAAACAGCGCCTTCGACCGCTTCGAAACTTTACGATTTGGAAGGGTACGATTGGCAGGATAAAGAATATTTCGAACACATCTCCAAAAAAAATATTTATGCTTCCCCCGTTAACGTTTACGAGGTAAACCTTCTTTCTTGGAAGAGACATGAAGACGGCAATTTTTATTCTTACCGCGATCTTGCAAAAGAATTGGTGCCTTACGTAAAAGACATGGGGTATACCCACGTCGAATTTATGCCGATCACCGAATTTCCCTTCGAGGGGTCTTGGGGGTATCAGGTAACGGGATATTTTGCGGTGACATCGCGCATGGGCACGCCGCACGATTTTATGTATTTGATCGATTGTTTCCATAAAGAAGGGATCGGCGTTATATTGGATTGGGTGCCCGCGCACTTTCCCAAAGACGCGCACGGGCTTTACGAATTCGACGGACAGCCGTTATACGAAAGCAGCCAGTGGGATAGAATGGAACATAAAAGCTGGGGAACCCGCCGTTTCGATTACGGCAGAAACGAAGTGCTTTCCTTTTTGATTTCGGACGCGTGTTTCTTTTTCGATAAATACCATATCGACGGACTGCGCGTAGATGCCGTAGCGTCTATGCTCTATCTCGATTACGACAAGCGCGACGGCGAATGGGTGCCCAACATTTACGGCGAAAATAAAAATTTAGAAGCGATCGCCTTTTTGCGCAAACTGAACGAAGCGGTGTTTTTACGCTTCCCGTACGCTTTAATGGTCGCGGAAGAGTCGACGGCATGGGGGCTTGTAACAAAGCCGGGATCGGTCGGCGGGCTTGGCTTCAACTTTAAATGGAACATGGGTTGGATGAACGATATGCTATCTTACATGTCGCTGAATCCCTTTTTCCGTATGAACAACCATAATAAACTGACCTTTTCGATGATGTACGCTTTTTCCGAAAATTATGTTCTTCCCATTTCGCATGACGAAGTCGTACACGGAAAATGTTCGCTCATCAATAAAATGCCGGGCACTTACGAAGAAAAATTTGCAGGCGTGCGCGCCTTTCTCGGCTATATGACGGCGCACCCCGGAAAAAAACTGAACTTTATGGGGTACGAGTTCGGGCAGTTTAAAGAATGGGATTATCACGAAGGGTTGGAATTTTTCCTGCGCGACGAGTACGAACTGCACGGAAAACTTTCCGTAATGGTAAAAGCGTTAAACGAGTTTTACAAATCTACGCCCGCGCTGTTCGAAATCGAAGATTCTTGGGACGGCTTCGAATGGCTTGCTGCGGACGATGCGGACAGAAACGCCGTTTCGTTTATTCGCAGAGATAAAAAGGGTAATGAACTGATTGCGCTTGTCAGCTTTTCGGGCGCGGTGGGAAAAGATTATTTGCTGGGCGTGAATCAAAAAGGCAAATACAAAGTCGTGTTCAACAGCGACGACAAGAAGTACGGCGGGGAAGGATTGTTGAAAAAGCAGACGTTTACGGCAGTTAAGCGTCCGAGCCACGGAAAGGAATACTCCATTCCGCTCGATCTGCCGAAATTCACCTGTTTGTATTTAGTGCGGGAAGCGGAAACGGCAAAAGCAAAAGATAAGGGAACGACCGCAAATACGAAAGCGGTTAAAAAATAAAGGAATTTTTTAGGGGGAACTATTAAGACCATGCAAAGAAAGAAAGAATGTGTCGCAATGCTGCTTGCGGGCGGACAGGGAAGCAGACTGTACGCGCTTACGAACAACATTGCAAAGCCTGCGGTCGCATTCGGCGCCAAGTACAGAATTATCGACTTTCCGCTTAGTAACTGCATCAATTCGGGAATCGATACGGTGGGCGTGCTCACGCAGTATCAACCGCTTGAATTAAACGAATATATCGGCAACGGTCAGCCTTGGGATTTAGACCGCGCGTTCGGCGGCGTACATATTCTGTCGCCTTATCAGGCAAAGAAAAAATCTTCTTGGTACGAAGGAACGGCAAACGCCATATATCAAAATCTTCATTTTATGAAAATGTACAATCCCGAATACGTTTTGATCCTTTCGGGCGATCACATTTATAAGATGAATTACGCAAAGATGCTGGAAGCGCACAAAGAAACGGGAGCAGACTGCACGATCGCGGCGATCGAAGTTCCGATGGAAGAGGCTTCCCGCTTCGGTATTTTAAACACCAATCCCGACGGTTCCATTTACGAATTCGAAGAAAAGCCCAAACAGCCCAAGTCTAACCTCGCGTCGATGGGAATCTATATCTTTACGGCGCGCAAACTCTTCCAATATCTCGAAGAGGACGAAGCGAACCCCAATTCGAGCAAAGATTTCGGAAAAGACGTGCTTCCCGCCATGCTGAACGCGGGCGAGAAGATGTTCTCGTACCGTTTCAGCGGCTATTGGAAAGACGTGGGAACGATTTCTTCCCTTTGGGAATCGAATATGGATCTGCTCGGAACGGATCCCGATTTCGACGTGGGGGATTCCGCATGGAAGATCCATTCGCGCAATCCGCTTGCTCCGCCCGAATATATCGGCGAACACGCTTGCGTTTCTAACTCAATGATTGCGCTCGGCTGCGAAATCGAGGGCACGGTGGAAAATTCGGTGCTCGCAAGCAACGTAGTCGTGGAAGAGGGAGCAACGGTAAAAGACAGCGTGATCATGGCCGGCTCCGTCGTAAAAAAAGGCGCGACCGTTTCTTATTCCATATTAGACGAAAATGTTGTGGTGGAAGAAAATGCGAAGGTCGGCGCGGAAAAACACGCCAAAGCGGGGATCGCCGTGCTCGGCAGAGAAATCACTATTGCAGAAGGGGTTACCGTAGAAGGCGGTAAAATTTTGGATAAGGATTACAGGGGGGAATAAGAAAATGGCAGCATCGGCAGTAGGTGTAATTTTTTCTAACATACACGACGAAAATATTCCGGAACTTTCCCGCCACAGAACGATGGCGTCCATTCCCTACGGCGGCAGATACCGCTTGATCGATTTCGCGCTTTCCAACATGGTAAATTCTGGGATCACGACGGTGGGGATCGTTACGAAATACAATTATCAATCGCTGATCGATCATCTCGGCAGCGGAAAAGATTGGGATCTTGCGCGTAAAGACGGGGGGATCATCCTGCTTCCGCCCTATTCGGACGAAACGGACGCGCCTTATTCCAACCGTTTGGAAGCGTTAAAGGGAATTACGGGCTTTTTAAACCGCAGAAAAGAAGATTACGTTGTAATATCCGATTGCGACGGCGTTGCGAGAATGGATATTTCCGATATCGTGCAATACCATATCGAAAAGAATGCGGATATTACCATGGTATATCATGAAGAGGAAAACGTACAGTCTTCTTACTTTATTACGTTAGACGCCGATCAATCGGGAAGGATCAAAGATTTACAGATAAATCCCAACGGAAAGGGAAAAGTGAATCTCTACGTAAACGTAATGGTGTTAAACAGAGAGTTTTTGCTGAATATCATTACAGACGCGATCTCGCACGGATTCAGCAGCTTCGGCAGAGATATCCTCACCAAAAACGTAGACAGCATGAAGATTTACGGTTATCGGTTCGACGGCTATTACGCGGGCGTAAAATCGCTTGAAAAGTACTATCAGCACAGCATGGAGCTTTTACACAAAGAAGTCCGCGACGAACTGTTCGGCGCGCGCGATATTTATACGAAAGTGCGCGATTCCGCGCCCTCTAAATATATCGAAGGGGCAAAGGTAAAAGATTCGTTGATTTCCGACGGCTGCATAATCGAAGGAACGGTAGAAAACTGCATTTTGTTCCGCGGCGTAAAGGTAGGAAAGGGCAGCGTGATCCGCAATTCGGTGATCATGCAAGATTCGGTGATCGGTTCGGGGGTAGAACTCGACTGCGTGATTACCGATAAAAACGTTGTTATCCGCGACCGCAGGCGTTTGGCGGGTTGCGAAACGGTGCCTTTCTTTATTTCTAAGGGCAGAATGATATAATTTTGGAAATTCGCGCACAGACGTTTGCAAAAATTGTCTGTGCGTGATAAAATAGTTCAGTTAGGGGAAAGGAGGAAAAATATGAGCACCAATCAACCGAACGATGCAAAAACAACCAAAAAGAAGCTTACGGCGAGAAATCCCGTAGAAAGTGTTACCGTACCCGTAAAAAAGGTATTAAAAAAGACGGCGGAACCGCAAGAAAAATCGGCAAAGCCGATCGCGGAATCCAAACCCGTTAAAGAAGCTGCCGCGGCAAAACCGGTTGCGGAAAGCAAGCCCGTAAAAGAAGTTCCTGCGGTAGAAGTGGTGGAAAAGCCTGCCGAAAAGCCGGTTGCGGAAAAGAAAGAAGCGGAAATCAAAGTTACGGCAAAAAGAAAAATTCTTTTCGTCGCTTCGGAAGCGGCGCCGTTTATCGCTACGGGCGGTCTTGCCGAGGTAATCGGTTCGCTTTCCAAAGCGCTCGCGAAGGACGAAAGGTACGACGTTCGGGTCATGATCCCGCTTTATCAAGATATCAAAAAGGAATATCGCAAAGAATTCCGCTTTGTCGGCAATATTTTTGTGCCGCTTTCTTGGCGTAATCAGTATTGCGGCATTTTCGAATATCGGAAAGACGGCGTAACCTTTTACTTTATCGATAACGAATATTATTTCAAGCGCCCCGGCTGCTATGGCTATTACGACGACGGCGAACGGTTTGCGTTCTTTTCGCGCAGCGTAATGGAAGTAATGGGATTTTTAAATTTCTATCCCGACGTATTGCACTGTCACGATTGGCAGGCTGCGCTCGCGGCGCTGTATTTAAAGACGATTTATTGCTTCCGCCCCGAATATCAGTTTATCAAAGCGGTATTTACCATTCATAACATAGAATATCAGGGAAAGTATTCGCTCGATATTTTAGAAGATTTGTTTGGAATTTCTTATCGGTTCCAACACCTTGTCGAATACGACCGTTGCATCAACTTAATGAAAGGGGCGATCGAGTGCTGCGAACAGTTTACAACGGTAAGTCCGACGTATGCGGGAGAAATCAAAGACCCGTATTATTCGCACGGATTGGATGCGATCATTCGCCGCAACGAATTTAAACTTTGCGGGATCTTGAACGGGATCGACCCCGATTATTACAATCCCGAAAAAGACGGCGCGCTGTTTGCAAATTACAGCGCGGAAAAACCCGAAAACAAAGCCGTTTGCAAAAAGGAATTGCAGCGCATGCTGAACCTGCCCGAAAAAGCAGATACGCCGATCATCGCCATGATCACCCGTTTGGTTTCTCATAAAGGGTTGGATCTTGTCAAAGAAGTGATCGAACAGGTGTTGCGGCAAGACGTACAGTTTGTTTTGCTCGGCACGGGCGATTCGGTATACGAAAATTATTTTTCCGACCTCGGGCGCAGATATCAAGGAAAAGTCGTATCCGTCATTTCCTTTAATGCCGATTTGTCGCGCAAAATTTATTCGGGGGCGGATCTCTTCTTAATGCCTTCCAAGAGCGAGCCTTGCGGACTTTCGCAGATGATCGCGGCGCGTTACGGTACCGTTTCCATCGTGCGCGAAACGGGCGGCTTGCGCGACAGCATTACGCCGTACGGCGCGGGCGGAAACGGATTCACCTTTAAAAATTACAATGCTTACGATATGCTTTATGTGATTAACGAAGCGCTCGGCGTGTATCATAATGCGGAAGAATGGAAAAAATTAGTTCAAAAAGCGATGAATACTGATTTCACGTGGGCGAAATCGGCAGGCTATTACGAAAAATTATATGCGGGAATGATGAAATAAAACAAGAACTTTTCAGGAGTAAAACAAGTGAGCAGTAAGTTAACCGAAAAAGAAGCACAACAGTTGATCGCGGGCAAACTATCGAGATATTTCGGCGTTACGCCTGCCGAGGCAACGAGGGGACAAATTTATAAAGCGGTCGTTATGAGCGTGCGCGATATTATGCTCGAAATGCGCCAACAGTTCCATTTAAAGACGAAGCAGGCGAAAGCGAAGCGGGTCTATTATCTTTGCATGGAATTTTTAATGGGGCGTTCGTTAAAGAACAGCGTTTATAATTTAGGAATAGGGGACGCGCTCGAAAGCGCGCTGAAAAAGTATAAACTTTCTTTAAACGATCTTTATGAAGAAGAACCGGACGCGGGGCTCGGCAACGGCGGGCTCGGCAGACTTGCGGCGTGCTTTTTAGACGGTTTGGCTACGCAGAATTATCCTGCAATGGGCTTTTCCATTTGTTACGAATACGGTCTGTTCAAGCAAAAAATCGTAGACGGCTGGCAGATCGAATTGCCCGACGTTTGGCTGCCCGGCGGCGAAGCATGGCTTACGCAAAGAAGCGACAAATCGTTCATCGTAAAATTCGACGGCGAGTTGGAAGAAAAGTGGACGGATCACGGCATGGAAACCATTTACCACAACGCAAAAGAAGTGGAAGCGGTTGCATACGACATGATGGTTGCGGGGGCGGATTCGCAGGCGATCAGCGTATTGCGTTTGTGGCGTTCGCGCGCAGTGCAGAACTTCGACATGAAGCTGTTTTCGCAAGGGGATTATGCCGCAGTCATGCAGGAAGATAACGAAGCGGAACTGATTTCCAAAGTGCTTTATCCTTCCGATAACCATTATGAAGGTAAATCTTTACGCTTAAAACAGCAGTATTTCCTTGTATCTGCATCTTTGCAGAGTATTGTGTTTGACCATAAGCGCCGTTACGGCTCGTTAAATTTGCTGCCTTCGTTGGCGGCGATCCACATTAACGATACGCACCCCGCGCTTTCTATTCCCGAACTGATGCGCATTTTGGTAGACGAAAACTATTTCAGTTGGGATGCCGCTTGGAAAATTACGACGGCGACGTGCGCATACACCAATCATACCGTTTTGGCGGAAGCGTTGGAAACGTGGGCGGAAGATTTGGTTGCAAGAAAACTTCCCAGAATTTACGCGATCATTAAAGAGATCAACCGCCGTTTCTGCGAAGACCTTTGGGCGAAGTATCCCGGAGATTGGAACAAAATTTCCCGTATGGCGATCATGTCGCACAATACGATCAGAATGGCGAATCTTTGCGTAATGGGCTCGCACAGCGTAAACGGCGTTTCCGCGCTGCACAGCGACATTATCAAAGACAGCATTTTTAAAGATTTTTACGAGTATACGCCGGGCAAGTTCGGCAACGTTACAAACGGGATCGCGCACAGAAGATGGTTGAATCAATCCAACCCCGAACTTTGCGCGCTGTTAAACGATTGTATCGGCGCGGGCTACGAAAAGGACGCTTCCAAATTGAAAGAATTTAAAAAGTTCGATCAAGACGAAAGCGTATTAAAACGGTTAGAAGAAATCAAGCGTTTGAAAAAGGTGCAGTTTGCAGAATATGCGAAAAAACATCAAGGGGTTATAATCGATCCTGAAACGCTGTTCGACGTGCAGGCAAAGCGCATGCACGAATATAAGCGTCAGCTTTTAAACGTACTGCACATTATTTCCGACTACAATTTGCTGCGCGAAAATCCGAATGCGGACATTCAGCCCAAAACGTATATTTTCGGCGCAAAAGCGGCGGCAGGGTATTATATGGCGAAGCAGATCATGAAACTGATTTGTTTCCTTTCGGAAGAAATTGCAAAAGATCGTAAAATTGCCGAAAAAATCAACGTCGTTTATATGGAAAATTACAACGTTACCATGTCCGAAATGCTGATGCCAGCTTCGGAAATTTCCGAACAGATTTCTCTTGCGGGAAAGGAAGCGAGCGGCACGGGGAACATGAAGTTTATGATCAACGGCGCGCTTACGATCGGCACGTTAGACGGCGCGAACGTAGAAATGGCAGAGCAGGTCGGCAGCGAAAATATCTTTATTTTCGGCTTAAAGGCAGACGAAGTGGCAGAAATTTGGAGCGGAGGATACAATTCGAGCGCGTACTACAACCGCGATATCAACATTCGTAAGGTGATCGAAGCGTTGATCGTTGGGTTTAACGGAAATTCGTTTGCGGATATCGCAAATTACCTGTTGCGCAATTCTCCCGTTGCCGATCCTTATATGTGCCTTGCCGACTACGAATCGTATGTGGCAACGCAAAATGCGATGTCCGATTTATACCGCAAAGATAAAAAGGAATGGAACCGCAAATCGCTGCACAATATCGCTTCGGCGGGGTTCTTCTCCGCAGACAGAAGCATTCGCGACTATGCAGAGCACATTTGGCGGTTAAAACAAATCAATCAATAAACATTATACGTCATTTTACGGATAGCGAGAATTTGAATGAAACTGTACTACAATCCCTTAGACAGGGCGTGTAAAAGCCTTACGGGCGCCATCGAGCGCGAAAAGGAACTTACGCTGAATATCCGAATCGAAAACGGCGGAGAGGATTTCTTCTCCGCTGACTCTTGTTTCCTCGTACTTTCTGCGGACGGCGGCGCGCCCGTCCGTTTCGCTATGAAAAAAGAAGGAAACAGGTTTACGATCACGCTTAAATTTCACCAAACGGGATTGTATTTTTACTATTTTTCGGTTGCGGAAAAACAGTTTTCTTGCGGAAAATTGCGCGCAGGGGAATTTAGAGAGTGCGTGCAAAGCTGGCAGATTACCGTTTACGACGAACAATTTCAAACGCCCGATTGGTTAAAGGGCGGAATCATGTATCAAATTTTTCCCGATCGGTTCCGTAAAGCGGGCGAATATCCGATCGCGCCGCACAAAGTGCTTCGGCAGGATTGGGGCGGCATGCCGCATTTTCAGCCGAACGAATTCGGAAAAGTGCTGAACAACGACTTTTTCGGCGGGAACTTAAACGGAATACGGGAAAAACTCGATTATCTGCAAAGTTTAAACGTGAGCGTAATTTATTTGAATCCCATATTCGAAGCGTATTCCAACCACCGTTACGATACGGGCGATTATATGAAGATCGACGGTTTGCTCGGCACGGAAGAAGAATTCGACGCGCTGATCGCGGAAGCCAAGGAACGGGGGATACGCATTATTTTAGACGGCGTGTTTAACCACACGGGCGACGACAGCCGCTATTTTAACAAATACGGACGGTATCGCGAAGAATTGGGTGCCCATCAATCACCCGATTCGCCTTATTCCGACTGGTACCGTTTTTACGATTTTCCGGACAGTTACGAAAGCTGGTGGGGAATCGATACGCTTCCTGCCGTAGACGAAAGTTCGCAATCGTATCAAAACTTTATTTTCGGCGAAAACGGCGTATTAAAGCATTGGCTGCGGCACGGGATCGGCGGTTACCGGTTAGACGTCGCCGACGAATTGCCCGATTTCTTTTTGCGTAAATTGCGCAAATCGGTAAAAGAAGAATGCGCCGACGCGGTGATCATCGGCGAGGTTTGGGAAGACGCTTCCAACAAAATCGCTTACAGCACGCGCAGAAAATATTTGCAGGGGCACGAATTAGACAGCGTTATGAATTATCCGCTGAAAGATGCGATTATCGGATATATTCATTCGGGCAACACCGAACCTTTACGCGAAACGGTCGCCATGCTGATCGATCATTATCCAAAACAAGTGCTTGACGGGTTAATGAATATTTTAGGTACGCACGATACGCCGCGTATTTTAACTGTATTCGGCGGAAAAATTTGTTCGGATAAAAACGAAATGGCGGTAACGCGTTTAATAACGGATGAAAAGCGCTCTGCCAAAGAAAAAGTTAAAATGGCGGCGTTGTTACAGTACACGCTTCCGGGCGTTCCCTGTATTTATTACGGCGACGAAAACGCGATGGAAGGTTATATCGATCCGTTTTGCAGGCAGTGTTTCGATTGGCAGAATCCCGACCGCGATTTAAACGAATTTTACCGCAAATTAGGTGATTTAAGACAAAACGTATTGAACGACGTTTTAAAAGACGGAGAATATAACGAAGTTTTCGCAGATCGTTCTTGTTTGGTTTTCGAACGAAAATCGCAAAGCGGCGCAGTATACGTTTACGTGAACAATTCGCACAACGAATATTCGATCGCGTTTTGCGGAAAATATTGCGAAATGTTAAACGGCGAAACTTTTGAAAATGAACTGAAACTCAAAGCGAATTCTTTCGGAATTTTAACAAAAATTATATAGTATTGTTTGGCGTAGCATTTTATATATGAATGTTTCAAATATAAAAAAGCGTTAAAAACGAAAAATTCACCACTCTTTCGATAATTTACACATTACTATTCGTAAAAGCTGTGTTTTACGAATAATTAAGTATATTTTTTATGCCCTATCAAAACGACGGCGGGTAACTTTTATGGCAAAAGAGCAGAATTATTACAGTGAACGAAATTTAAAAAATCTCGATAAAATCGACGAGCTGTTGGAACAGCTCCCCTTTTTTTGCGAAGATTATTTGCGCGGAATCGAAACGCGTACCAGCACGCTTACCCGTTTGAACTATGTGTACGACTTACGGATATTTTTCGACTTTCTTGCCAAAAAGAAATATCGCGATAAAACCGTACGCGATCTGACGTTGGAAGATTTGGAACAGGTCACCGATACCGATATCGAAATATATTTAAGCTATCTTTCCAATTATCGTTATCATGAAAAGCGGCTCTCTTGCGACGAACGCGCAAAAGCGCGGAAACTTTCTTCCGTGCGCGCCATGTATAAATACTTTTTTAATAAAGGATTGATCGAAGTAAACAACACTTCCAAAGTCGCAACGCCGAAGATTCACGAAAAGGAAATTATTCGTTTAGAGGGAAACGAGGTTTCCTCTCTGCTCGATACTGCGGAATACGGCAGCGGACTTTCCCGCCACGCAAGCGGTTATCACGATAAAACGCGGATACGCGACATCGCCATTTTAACGTTATTCTTGGGCACGGGGATTCGTATTTCCGAACTTGTCGGCTTGAATAACGAAAGCATCGATTTTTCCAATAATTCTTTTATTGTAACGCGTAAAGGCGGAAATCAAGCGATTTTATACTTTTCGGAAGAAGTCGGCGATGCGCTTGCCGCTTATCTTGCCCAAAAAGAAGAAGATCCGCGCGTTGCGCCCGACGAGCATGCCCTCTTCCTCTCGTTGCAATACCGCAGAATTACGGTGCGCGCGGTGGAAAATCTGGTAAAAAAATATGCAAAAATCGTTTCGCCGCTCAAAAAGATAACGCCGCATAAACTGCGCTCCACTTACGGCACGTCGCTTTATCGGGAAACGGGCGATATTTATATCGTTGCCGACGTTTTGGGGCACCGCGATGTAAATACGACGCGCAAACACTATGCGGCGATCACCGAAGATCACCGCAAATCGGTTGCGGAAAAGGTACGGCTTCGCAAGTCGGACGACGATTAGGAGAGCTATGACGGAAAAGGCGGAAATCATTTACGTTGTTCAACCCCTTTACGGAGATTCGAACGACCGCATTTTACACGAAGAAATCATTTCGCTGATCGAGAGCGCGGGCGCGCAGTATGCAGGCAGCATTACGCAAAAAATCCGCGAAATAAATCCCGCAACGTATATCGGCGAAGGGAAATTAGAAGAACTGAACGAACGGCTGGAAGGATTGGATGTTACCGTTTTATTTAACGGCGACCTTTCCCCTTCGCAAACGCTGAATATCTCGGCTGCAATCGGCGGAAAAAAGGTGATCGACCGCACTACCTTGATTCTCGATATCTTTGCCCTGCGCGCGCAGAGCAGCGAAGGTAAAATTCAAGTAGAGCTCGCTCAACTGAAATATTTGTATCCCCGCTTAAAGGGTAAAGGCGAATCCCTTTCCCGCCTCGGCGGAGGAATCGGAACGCGCGGACCAGGCGAAACGCAGTTGGAAACGGACAGACGGCATATTCGCGCGCGCATACGCGCCTTGGAAGAAAAACTCTCCGAAACGGAAAAACGGCGCGCGATGCAAACGGAACGCCGTAAAAAAGACCGTATAAAAACGATTGCGCTTGTCGGTTATACCAATACGGGAAAATCTACCCTGCTAAACGCAGTTACGGGCGCAAACGTACTTGAAAAAGACGCGCTGTTTGCCACGCTCGACCCCACCGCCCGCTCGTTCGAGATCGAAGGCGTGGAATTTTTAATGGTCGATACCGTCGGCTTTTTGCAAAATCTGCCCCACACGTTGATTCAGGCGTTTCGTTCTACGTTGGAAAGCGCGTTGAATTGCGATCTTGCGCTGATTGTGTGCGACGCTTCGGGCGATTACGAAATGCAGTTGAATACCACCCTTTCCACCTTGCGCGAAATGAACTTTTCTTCCCCCTATCTTGTGGTGATGAACAAGTGCGATCGCGTAAACGAGATAAGCGGTTTCCCCCAAAACAGCGTTTGTATATCCGCACGGAAGAAAAAGGGATTGGATGAATTAAAAACGCGCATTTTACAGGAACTGGAATCGGATTTTGTGCGCGAGCGGCTATTTGTTCCGTATGCGAAGATGTCCGAATACGGAAGCGTGCGTTCGCTTATTACCGAACGGGAAGTTGCCTATACGGACGACGGCGCGGAAATTTCCGCCATCATTCCCGCAATTTATGCAGAAAAGTTTTTACGCTATATAAAAAAATAATTCCTTATTAGGAATTATTTTTTTTCTTGATATTCGTCGGGATCGAGAAATATTTTATCGATTTTAATAGAGGCAAAATCTTTTACCTCCAAGCATTTGCCGCAGTTATCGCATATCTTTATCGGGTCTAAATCGCACATTTCGCATTCCATGCAATTATCGCAATCTTTTTCTTCGTCTAAAATACATTTGATCAGTTCCATGTTTTTACCTCTCCCCTATTATATCTTTAACGTTTGTAAAAGACAATCGTTTTTCCTAAAAAATATTTAATTTTTTTAAAACATTTGTTTGCTATTTTATTTTAAGTATGTTATAATACTGGTAAGAGGTGAAATTATGTTGGATAAACAGAAACTTTACGACGTTTTAGACTTTATCAATCAATACGGCGAAGAAAACGGATTTCCGCCCACGGTGCGTGATATATGCCGCGAACTCGGAATCAAATCCACGGCGACCGCATACAGCTATCTGAACCGTTTAAACGATATGGGTCTTTTAAATAAAGCGGAAAATAAAAAGCGCGCCGTTACGTTAAAAAGCGGCGACACGGTAAAAGTTCCTTTGATCGGTACGGTAACGGCAGGACAGCCCATTTTTGCGGTGGAAAATTTCGACGGATATTACACGCTCCCCTCTGCGGAATTCGGCGGCGACGATTTGTATATGCTGCGCGTGCAAGGCGACAGTATGATCGAAGCGGGCATATTCGACGGTGATAAAATCGTTGTGCGGAAACAAGAAAGCGCAGATAACGGCGACATCGTTGTGGCGATGTTCGACGACGGGATCGACGAAGGCGCTACCGTAAAGCGGTATTTCCGCCGCGACGGAAAAATAATCTTGCACCCCGAAAACAGCACGATGACCGACTTTGTTTTAGACAAGGTAACTATTTTAGGAAAAGTGATCGGGTTATTGAGAAGCATGTAATAATACCACCCGCTATGCGGGTGGTATTTCATTTTCGGGCATAGCCCTAATTGCTACCTGCTGCGTACAAGTGCGCCGTAGAATTGGGCAGATACCTACGCATGGATTATCTGCCGCTCGTCAACGAACTTATTTTATGCGGTCATTCTGCCCCACTCGTAAGGAGCGGCATATTTGCCGCTCCGTTTAAATATTTTGCAGATAAAAAACTTCTTCGCGCGAAAGCCTGCGCACTTCTCCGCGGTCTAATCCCGTTAAGCCGAGTTCGCCGATTCGGATGCGCTTTAAAAAGTCGACGTTCTTGCCCACTGCTTCGAACATTCTTCGAATTTCGCGATTTTTTCCTTCCGTTAAAACGACTTGCAGTTTAGTATAAGATTTATCCGTTTTCGTTACCGTGATCTTACACTTTTTGGTAATTACGCCCTTTTCGATTTCGACACCCGCCCGCAAGCGGTTCAGCTGAATGTCCGTTATCGTTCCCTCGATGCGAACAAGGTATGTTTTGGGGATTTCGTTTTTCGGCGAAGTTAAACGGTATGCAAGATCGCCGTCGTTGGTAAGGATCAGTAAACCTTCCGTATCGTAATCGAGCCGCCCTACGGGGAACACTCTTCCCGCGTTTTCGGGCAAAAAGTCCATAACTGTTTTTCTTCCCTTTTCATCCGAAACGGTGCACACGCACCCTTTGGGTTTGTTTAAAAGATAGTATTCGTACGACGTTTTGTGCGAAAGCGTTTTTCCGTCTACCGTAACGACGTCCGACGGGGTGATATCGTCGCCCGCCTTGGCAAGTTTTCCGTTTACTTTTACCCTGCCTTCTTCGATGAGTTTGTCGCTCGCGCGGCGGGAAGCGATCCCCTGTTCGGCGAGAAATTTATTGATGCGCATATGCTTTCGGAGCAAGCCGCTCCGCTCCCGTGTAAAATGATACTTATATCATATATAAATTTTGGGAAAAAAGCAAGTCATTTTTTAAGAAGATTTTCATTTGCCCTGCAAATTCGCCCTTTTGCGTAGGCTGCGGTTGTATTTTTTCTATTTGCACGGTAACCGCCTTTTCTTCTTCTGCGGTAAGCGGATAAATAAAATCTTCTTTTGCGGTCAATTTTTCGATTTGTTTTGATTTATCGCATAAAGTTACCATGCGGTAAGAGCGAAACGCTTCGTCTAACAATTCCGCGGTGCGTTCGTACATCTGTGGACTGTTCAGCACAACGCATACCAATTTCATGCCGTCGCGCTCGGCAGAAGTGACTAGGCAGCGGCCTGCGGCTACGGTAAATCCCGTTTTTACGCCGATCGCGCCTTCGTAATTCCAAAGCATTTTGTTTTTGTTTTGCCAATGGCGCGGCCGGTAATATTTGCACGAAACGATTTCACGGAACGTTTCGTTTTCCATGGCGTATGCCGCAATCAGCGCAAGATCGCGCGCCGTCGTATAATGTCCTTTTGCGGGAAGCCCGTGCGGATTTACAAAACGGCTGTGTTCGGCGCCGAGGGAAGAAGCCTTTTTGTTCATCGCCTGCGCGAACGCTTTAATGCTCCCGCTGTGATGCAGAGCAAGCGTTTCCGCACAATCGTTGCCCGAACGCAGCATTAAACCGTACAGCAGATCGCGCACGGTATATTCGTCGCCCGCGCGCAAATATGCGCTGGAACCTTCCACCCCTTCCGCTTCTTTGGGAATGGAGATCGTTTCGTCTAAACTGCAATCGTCTATTACGATGATCGCCGTAAGCACTTTGGTCGTGCTCGCCATCGGCAGATCAACGTCGGCATTCCGATCGAAAAGGAATCTGCGGGAAGAAATTTCCGCCACGCATTCCGCCCGGCTGTTCGTTGCGGCAAACGTTTCTTTTACGGGCGCATAGCGGAAGCAAAGCGCAAACAACAACAGCCACGCGCCCGCAGCCGCCAATACGCCTAAATACGATTTACGCATCCTCATCCTTCCGATCGGTAAATTTTGCGATCAATTCGCCCGCTTTTTCGATCAAGCCTTCCAACGGTTCTTCCGTAATTTTCATAATACGGCAGCCCGTTCCGTCGTCGATCAAAAAACCCGTCGGTTTAATGTTGATCACCGTTCCCGCGCCGCCCGCAAACGGATAACATTCGTCCTCTTTGATCGCTTTTACGTCGCCGTATTCTCCTCCGCCCGAAAGATAGCCCATAGTAACCTTTGTAAAGGGAATGATCTGCGTGCCGCTTGCCGAAAAAATCGGCTTGCCGATCACCGTGTTTACGTCGACCAAACTGGTCAGCTGTTCCGCCGTTTTTTCCAAAATGCTGTCGATTTTCTTGTTCTTATCCAATTTATGATTACCTCCAAAATTTTTTTACCGAACGCGATCGAAAGTACAAGTCCGTTAAACACGGTTACCGCATGCACGGTAAGTTTTACCCCTTTTTCTTCCGATAGCAATGTATTGTTTTTTAAAGAGAGAAACGGATGCTTCGTCTGCAATACAGAAAAAATCTGTCCGCCCAGCGATTGCAGCGCAGCCGCAACTAAAACGCTGTAAGATTTTTCTACAATGCCCGTTTCTACCGTTTGATGATAGCGGTAAAGTTGAAAGCCTTGCGTTAATTCAAACTTCTTTCGCGTATCCGTCATTTCCGCATAAGGTAAAATGATCGCTTTTTTATCGGTGATATGAAATACCAATCCCTCTTTTTTTATTTGCGCGTATCCGCCGAATACTTTAAAAAACTTGTATACGCTTAGGGAAAACCACAATTTATTCTCGCTCGTATCCGCATATCCGTCAAGATAGACGAATACGGGAAACAAAAATCCGAGCATTCCGAAGAAAAAAGAATAAATAAAAAATTCGCCCATATCCGTAATATGAGCGAATGATTATAAAATTATTTATGTAAGGAATAAATCGTCAGCCGATTTTTACAATATCGGTATCGTCCAATCCGCGAAGGAAATCGGGAATTTCGTATCCGCCGTCTTTTTCTTCTTCCTTTTCCTTAAGTTGCGCCGCCTGTTCTTCCTTTTCTTCTTTGGCAGGCTGACCTTCCGCAGATTCGCTGTATTCGTCGCGCGCGTACAGATAGCTGTCTTTATCCTCTTCGGGGCGGGCGATCGCAGCCATCAGCGTATCGTAATCGGGCAGATCTTCCAAAGAAGAAAGTTTAAACCGCTTTAAAAATTCGTCCGTCGTGGCGTAGAGAATGGGTTTTCCTACGGCGTCTTTTCTGCCGCACGGATAAATCAAATTCAATTCCAACAACGCGTGCACGGCGTAATCGCTGTTTAATCCGCGTAACAGTTCGATTTCCGTTTTGGTAACGGGTTGCTTATATGCAATAATCGCCGCGCATTCCAAAATAGTGCGGGTAAGTTCTTTTTCCCGTATAGGGTTTAAAACGGCGGAAACGCCCTCTTTGTATACGGGGTTGGAACCGAGCTGCGCCTTATTGTTAAACATTAACAGCTGAATGCCGCCCTCTTCGCCGTAGCGCTCTTTCAACTCGTTTAACGAACGTTTTACCTCGCCCGTCGTAACGCCCAGCTTTTCCGCGATATCGGAAATTGCAACGCTTTTTCCGGAAGCGAACAATACCGCCTCAATGATATTCGTCAATCTCTCCAAGACCTTCCTCCTCGTTTCTGTCGGGGTTCAGCGAAATAAGAATTTCCCCGAATACAGATTCCTGCGTGACGCGCAGATATTGGTGTTTTAACAATTCGAGCATCGCTTGAAAGGTGGTAATTACTTCCGCTTTCGTATAATCGATGCTAAACAGGTTTTCAAATTTTACCGATTTTCCCTCTTCGACGCTTTCGAGAATATACTGAATCTTTTGCTCTACGGTAAATTCGTCGCGCGGGATCTCGCGGTATTCTTCTTCCGAAGCGGCGTTTTCCCGCTTTAACATTAACGCGGAAAAGGCTTTGATCAAACCGTCGAGGTTAAAGTCGGTATAAACGATCCGCGCTTCGCCTACGTTTTTATCCGGCTCTTTAAAGTAGTATCCGATCGTTTCTAACTCTTTCAGCTTTTTGGTTTCTTCTTTGATCAAGCGGAATTCTTCCAGCGCGCGGATGAGTTCCGCTTTGTCCTCTTCGATCGCCGCGTCGATGGAAGGATCGTCTTCCAAATTAGGCACAAGACTTTGCGCTTTTATTTTTATGATCGTCGCCGCAATGTTCAGATATTCGCTTACCTTGTCTACGTCGAGATAAGGCAATCCTTTCATATATTGCAAAAACTGTTCAGTCACTTGCGATACGAAAATATCTTTAATCTCGATTTCTTCTTTGTTGATCAAGAACAAGAGCAAATCGAGCGGACCTTCAAAATTAGAAAGCACCGTCGTATAATCTACGACGGATTCGAAATCTTCCGTTTTCAAAATACCAACCCCCAAAGCGCGGTTATCGGCCAACCGAGTATATTTGTTGCAAAACTCATAATATATCCGAGGATATCGAACCAACCCATTTGCCAAACGTTCAAATAATCCACAAAAATTTTGCAAATGTAGCTTTCTATGATCAGCCCCATTAAAATGTAATAACCGTATTGCCGTAAAAAGCGATACACTTTCCCCCGTTTTCTGTTCAGCGCTTCGACCAAGCGGAAGCCGTCTAACGGGAAAAGCGGCAACAGGTTAAACACGCAAAAAGAAAGACTGTATGCAAACAGGCAATAGGTAAACACGTACAGCACATACGAAAAGTATGTTTGGCTGTCGGCAAAATAGTAAGACGCCAAAATATAAAGCGGACAAAATAAAAATGCCGAAAGATAATTTACGATAACGCCCGCGCTTGCCGTAAGCGCGCTGCCCAACCGATACTTTTTAAAATTATCGGGATTAACGGGAACAGGCTTCGCCCAACCGAAACCGACGAGCGTAAAAAAGATCAATCCCATTAAATCGAAATGGCGCGCGGGATTCAGCGTTAATCGGCGGTTCCATTTCGGCGTCGGATCTCCGCATTTATAAGCAACGAACGCATGCGCAAATTCGTGCAAGGTAAGCACCACGACGACAGCGAGGAAACTCGCAATCAGCTTTAAAATACTTTCCATATTACCGAATTATTATAAAACATTTCTTAGAAAAAAGCAACTATAAAAGCGGTCGGAAGGAAAAAATTCGCACCGACCGCCTATATATTATGTTACGCGTATTACTTCAAATAATTCGGAATAACGTCGTTTCTAACCAAATCTTCGTACGTTTGCGGTTTTACAATGTATTCCGCCTTTCCGTCTTTCACCAAAACGGCGGGCGGAATAAAATTGCGGTTGTAGTTGGAAGCCATCGAATAATGATATGCGCCCGTCGTAAAAAAGGCAAGAATATCCCCCGTTTCCGCTTTGGGCAGGTTGATATTCGTACCGATCAGATCGCCGCTTTCGCAACACTTTCCCGCAACCGATACAAGTTCGCAAGGCGGTTCCGCCGCGCGGTTTGCAAACATTGCGGTATATTTGGATTGATATAAACTGTAACGCGGATTTTCAAACATGCCGCCGTCGATCGCGATATACTTTTTTACATTGGGAATTTCTTTTATCGCACCCACCGTATACAGCGTAATTCCCGCTTCCCCTACGATGGAGCGCCCCGGTTCCAACATCAAATGCGGGCGGCGTAGCCCGTATTTTTCGCATTGCGTTTTTACCGCGTCGATCACAGCGCGCAGATAAATTTTTAAATCGATTTTCTTATCTTCGTCCGTATACCATACGCCGAAGCCCCCGCCGAGGTTTAAAACCTCTGCTTCGAACCCCGTTTTTTGCTTGATTTCCGCAACGAACTTTAAGCATTTTTCCGCTGCAAGAACAAAAGACTGCTGTTCAAAAATTTGCGAACCGATATGGCAGTGATAGCCTTTTAAGCGCAAATGCTTTTTTCCGAGCAGGTATTCGCTCATCTTTTGCGCCGTGCCGTCGGATACGGAAAAGCCGAATTTGGAATCGGTCGTCGCCGTTTGCACGTACGCATGCGTGTGCGCTTCGATTCCGGGATTGATGCGAATGAGCACGTTTTGTATCA
The DNA here is from genome assembly GCA_910578065.1 of uncultured Christensenella sp. Taxonomy (GTDB): domain Bacteria; phylum Bacillota; class Clostridia; order Christensenellales; family Borkfalkiaceae; genus Gallimonas. Next base: position 20,058 of record CAJTPB010000012.1, read on the forward strand.
TGCCCCTTTGTTCCGCTTCCCGTTCGAGGAGATCCGCTTCGGAAAACGCGTCTACGACGATCGTTCCCACGCCGCATTCAAGGGCGTAAGCGATTTCGCGCGGAAGTTTATTGTTGCCGTGCATGCAAATTTTTTCGGGAGGAAAGCCCGCTCGCATTGCGGTATACAGTTCGCCGCCCGAAACGACGTCTACGCCAATCCTCTCGCTTTTGGCGATCGCATAAATCGCCGTGCAGGAAAACGCCTTCGAAGCGTAAAGCACCGTGCCGTTGCCATCGTATGCCTCCGCGATCGTATCGCGATAAGCGCGCATCATGGCGCGTATATACGCTTCGTCATAAACATAAAGCGGCGTTCCGAATTGCGCCGCCAGCTCAACGCAATCTGCCCCGCCGATTTCGAGATGTCCTTTCCCGTTGATTTTTAACGTATCTCTTTCGTTCATAAAATTCCTTTGCGTAAATTCTTACACTGCTGTAATCGATCGACTTATTATAGTATAAATCTTACCGATTTGTCAAGAACTCGCAAGTAAAAAACGGCTTTTTGAAAAGCCGTTTTCCGTCTGTTTAATTCCAATTTCTTGCGCCTTCTTTCAGTGCATCCCTCCAGCTTTGCCGTTCCGCGCCCGATACGGTCTGAAGAGCGGTTCTCGCAACTTCCACGCCGCCGCGATATACGACCGCTTCCCCCACGTTCTGCCCCGCGGTTACGGGAGCCTTTAATTCGTCGGGGAGAGAAATTTGCACGGATATGTCTGCCTGATTCCCCTTTTCGCCGAATACGCTTACGGTGCGTTCGGCATATACGGGCAATTCGGTAACTTTGCTGCCGCGTACGCGTACTTGCTGCCCGATCTGTTCGCCTGCGGTAAATATACGCTTGCTTTCGTAATTGGCGAACGCATGGTTGAACATCGCTTTCGTATCGGCAAACCTCTGCGCCGAGGAATCGGAGCCGATCACAACCGAAACCAAACGCGTATCGCCGCGCTTTGCCGTTGCCGCAAGGCAGAATCCCGCTTGATTGGTGAAGCCCGTTTTTCCGCCGTCGCAGCCTTCGTAAAAGCGGATCAGCTTGTTCGTATTCGTCATCGAAGTCGTTCTTCCGTCCGGATGAGCGAAGTCTTCCAGCCATACTTTGGAAAATTCGTAATACTTTTTATGCGTCAGCATTTCGCGCAGCATCGTTGCAACGTCTTTCGCGCAGGAATACTGCGGCTCCTTCGGCAGCCCTGTACAGTTTGCAAACAAGGTGTTTTCCGCCCCCAATTCTTTGGCGCGGGCGTTCATGCGATCGACGAATGCCGATTCGCTTCCCGCAATGCGTTCGGCAAGCGCCACGCAAGAATCGTTTGCCGAGCAAACCGCAACGCTTTTCATAAGCTGTTCGGCGGAATAAGTCAACCCCGTCTGCAAAAACACCTGCGAACCGCCCATAGACGATGCGTTTTCGCTTACGGGCACCTGTTCGTCGTAGGCAATTTTTCCTTCGTCCGCCGCTTCGAACGAAAGAAGCAAGGTCATAATTTTACACATGCTCGCAATGGGAAGACGTTCCGTTTCGTTCATGGAATAAACGACCGTTCCGCTGTCGTAATCGCATAAATACGCCGACTTACACTTTACCGCAAGCGCTTCGTCCGCCTTTGCGGTGATCGCAGACGTTCCCAATGCAGAAAGGGAAATCGCCGCCCCTGCTATGCAAGAGGATAAAAACAATAACTTTTTCATGCCGTTAGTTTGCGTATCTTTCGAAAAATCATTCCGCAAATTTGATTTTTATATCACGTTTCCGAACGGATGAAAAAACGCAAGCAATAAAACGGCTTCCAACAGACAAACGGCGGCGATGATTGCAACGAACAAAAGAAAATCGATCAACAGTTCTCTTCCGTCCGATTTGCAAAATCGAAATCCGCCCGCACGGGAAAATGCCAATCCCCCGCCCATGATCAGGACCGCGTCGATCATAAGGTGAATGGGAATGTATAAAACCAACGCAACGATCGCGCCCGAAAAACGATACACCCTAAAAAAAATGTAAATGCACCCGCCGAAGGTGTATCCCCTGTATATAAGCGCGATAGGCGTAAAAACACACGCCGCGGGATGAACGCCCGATATAAAAATCAACGCTAAAATAAAACAGTGCCCCGCTGTCCGCCGAACAAAAATTAAAAAAACGCTCGTCTGAGAATAGCAAACCCGATCGAGGAACCGATCGCAGATACGCAGATGATAGTCATAAAAAGAAGGTGAATTTATAAATAGTATGCCACACATAGTACTACACAAAAATAGCAAAAGCAGACAAAGAAGCGTTTTTTTTCGCTTTATTATCCGACAAAAACAGTCATGAAAACAAAAAAACGGGTTCATATAGTATCATATGAACCCGTACGATCGTTTATGCTTATTCCGCCAGCATGTGCTCGATCCCGATTCCGTATCCCCTCGTCGGATCGTTTAAGAATACGTGCGTCACTGCGCCGATTAGTTTACCGTTTTGAAGAATGGGACTTCCGCTCATTCCCTGCACGATCCCCCCCGTTTCTTCAATCAGCCGTTCGTCTGTAATTTTAATGACGAAATTCTTGTTTTCTTTATTTCCCTCGTCTACTTTTGCAATCGCAATTTCGTACTGCTGCGGCTTTACACCGTTTACGGTCGAATAGATGACAGCCTTCCCGATCGTCGCTTCGGAAATAGGCGCCGCAAGAACCGTTTGCATTTGCGCAAAATCGTACGAGGTTTTTTCGAACGTTCCGTACAGCCCGCAAGAGCAAACCTTTTCCGCGCGGGCGATCGCCTTGTCGTTTAAAAATAATCCGCGCAATTCACCCGCTCTTCCCCGTACGCCTTTGTTGACGCCGATCACACTGCACAAATACACTTTCGAATCGGAAATCGCCATCGATTGCTTAGATTCGTCGGTAACAGCATGCCCCAACGCACCGAAGCGCATCGTGCGTTGATTGACGTATGTCACGGTACCGATACCGGAAACGGTATCACGAATCAGCACGCCGATTTTATATTTTCCGCTTTTTTTCTCTTTTACGGGTCGAATGCTCACTTCCGCACTGTCACCGTTTCGCTTTACGGTCAGCCGCACAGGATTGCCCCCGCTGCGTTCCAACGCCGCGTTTAACTGTTCGATATTGGTAATCGAAATTCCGTCCGCTGCGCAAATGGTATCGCCCGCGCGCAGCCCTGCCTGTTCCGCGGGTTTGGAAGCGCAACCGTCTTCCCCTACGATTTCGCTGAGCCCGATCACCTGCGCTCCGCCCGCGCTCAACATAAATCCGGCAGTCATGCCTCCGATATAATAACGCTCTTCCGCGCCTTCCGCTTGCAGTGCGGGAACCGAACTACCCACCGCGAAGCAGGACGCAAGAATTGCCGTTGCAATAAAAAATTTCAGCTTGCGCATAAAACCTCCGTTACAATTTAACTTGCGCAAGCCGATCCGCTTATATTCGATTGATTTTATATTTGTGAAAGGGAGTTTTTGTAAATTTTACCTTCTTTCAACAGTTCTTCCGCGTGCTGCAATGCAAGCCCGCTTTGCGTATCCCCGCCGATCAAGCGTGCGATTTCTTTCAACCGCTCATTTTCGCTTAACGCATAAATGTGCGTAGCCGTCTTTTCCGCAGACTGCGTTTTTTCGATCAAAAACTGTTTATCCGCCGCGGCGGCGATCCTCGCCAAATGCGAAACCGCGATAATTTGCGTATGCAAAGAAATTTTGCAAAACTTTTCGGCGACGACTCGCGCGGTCGCCCCGCCGATCCCCGCGTCGATTTCGTCAAACAAATACGTTCCGATTTCGTTTAATGCGGAAAGCTGCGCTTTGACCGCCAACATAAAGCGGCTCATTTCGCCGCCGCTGATGATTTTCCCCAGCTCTTTCAACGGTTCTCCTGCGTTTGCAGAGAATAAAAACCGAACGCCGTCTAATCCGTTTTTATTAGCGCGGGAAACGTCTTGTTCCGAATATCCGTCAAATTGCACTTCGAACCGCGCGGAAGATATATTCAGCGTTTTTAATTCTGCAATCACGCGATCGGTAAACGTTTTCGCCGCATTTTTTCGCGCGTTCGTCAGCAAAAGGCACGCTCCATACAAATTTTTATCTGCTTTCGCAAGCGCCTTTGTAAGTTGTTCGAAGCGCGCTCCGCTATCCGACAGCAGTTCGTATTCCGCTTTCGCGCTTTCGTAAAAGGAGAAAATTTCCGCGATCGAACCGCCGTATTTCTTTTTTAACCGTTTAATTTCGTCTAAGCGGTTTTCTACCCGTTCCGCTTCCCGTTCGTCGAAGTCCGCCTCTTCCCCCAAGCATTCCACCGTATCCGATACGTCGGTTAAATCTGCCGCGATCGTTTCAAGTCGGTCGGCAAGCTCTGCGTACGCCGAATCGAACCGCGACAGCGCGGAAAGCGCGCGCAAAGCGGAGCGCACGGCATCCAAGCCGCTCCCGTCGGCGGAAAGACATTGCTGCGCTGTATTCAACCCGTTTAAAATTTTTTCCGCATGGGCGATTTTTTCACGCAGAGCGGAAAGCGTTTCTTCTTCCCCCTCTTGCAATTCGGCGGAAGCAATTTCCTCTATCTGAAAACGCAATACGTCCAATCGGCGGCTGCGTTCTCCCTCGTCGCCCCCCAGCGCACTCAGTTCCTTTAATATGGTATTGCGCCGCGAAAGCAAATCAGAAACCGCTTCTTTGTGCGCCGTTACCTCTTTTCCCGCAATTTTATCGAGCAGCGCTAATTGATTGCTTTCTTTTAAAAGGTAAAAGTGTTCGCTCTGCCCGTGCACGTCTACAAGCAAAGAGGTAACTTTGCGCAGCATTGCCGCAGTTACCGAACAACCGTTCAGCTTGATCGATCCCTTTCCTTCGAGAGAGTATTTCCTCGAAACAATCAATAGATCCTCTTCCCCGTCGAGGTCCATTTCGGCAAGCGCTTCTTTCACTTGCTTGTTCCCACCGATGAAAAATTCCGCGCGCACCGCGCATTCAGTCTGCCCGTAACGGATCATGCTTCTGTCCGCTTTTCCGCCGAGCACAAAATCGATCGAATCGAGAATGACCGATTTTCCCGCGCCCGTTTCCCCGGAAAGCACGTTTAAACCGCCCGAAAATTCCATTTCCGCGCGGTCGATCAGTGCGATATTTTGTATCAGAAGCCGTTCGAGCATGTTAACCCTGAATAATTTTGTTTAAGCGCTCGCGAACAGCCCAAGATTCTTCCGCCGTTTCGCAAATCAAAAGGGTGGTGTCATCCCCCGCTACGCAGCCGACGACTTCTTTATAATTGAGCCTGTCGATTACAACGCCTGCGTTTGCGCCGTTCCCGTTCAGCGTTTTAATTACGATAAGATTCCCAACGGGGCGGATATCTAGCACGCATGCTTGAAAAAGCGAACGCATCTTTTCGGAAAGTTCCCCTTCGCTTTCGTTGATGCAGGTGTAGCGGAAACGTTTATTGATCCCCGCCACTTTAAAAAGATGCAATTCTTTGATATCGCGCGAAATCGTCGCTTGCGTAACGGAAAAATTCGATGCGTTCAACTCTTCGCAAAGCTCTTCTTGCGTTTCGATTTCCTTTTCCGCGATAATTTCCAAAATCTTACTGTGTCTTGCGTTTCTCAACATAAAATCACCTTTGTATTATCATATTTATCCGATTTTTTCCGTTATTTTACGAAAGAAACCGTTTTTATCCCTCGTTAAAAATGCAGCGCAACGCGGAGATTTCCGCACCGTAAGCGTATCGTTCGCGCTTGCTTCGCCGATAAATTTCCCGTCACCGTACAATTCCAACGTGCAATCACGATCGGTAAAGCGAAAAGAAAGCGTACACGAATCGGAATAAGCGATCGGGCGGCTTCTTAACGAAAAAGCGCATACGGGCGTGATCAAAAAGGCGGCGCAATCGGGCGCCAAAATATTTCCGCCCGCCGAAAGCGAATAGGCTGTCGAGCCGGTCGGGGTGCAAACAATTAAACCGTCCGCACGCAATTCCCCCGCGTCGCTTCCGTCGATATCAACGCAAAAAGTTGCAATTTGCGCGTTCGGCTTACCCGATACGCGGCGATGCAACAGCATTTCGTTTAAACAATGCGTTTTGACGCCGTTAAAATCCAGTTCGAGCATAGAACGCCGTACAACGGGGCAAGCAGGATCGAGCGCAAGCGAAACCGCCTGCATATAATCTTCGCGCTCGAATTCGGTTAAAAATCCGCGGGTGCCGAAGTTTACACCTACAAGCGGGATCTTCTGTTCGGAAGAGGCGTGCGCGGCATTTAATATTGTGCCGTCGCCGCCGAGCACGATAAGCCTGTCTACCCCCGCGATCTCTTCCGGAGAACGGAAAATAACCGCCTCATTTTTGCGGCGGCTGATCTCTTCCGAAAGTTCCGTAACGACCGTTTGATCAGGAACTTTTTTCTCTTTATAGAAGATTCCGACCTTCATAACGCAATTATTATATACGGAATTTTGCATAATTGCAACTATTTTACTGTATATATAGAAAATATTTTTATATTATTCACAACAGCCATTCGTTTGCAAATAAAAAAATGCGTTTTAAGTTTCCCCTAAACGCATTTGCTTTATCATACTATTTCTAATCGCTTTTCTAAATCACAACGGTCCGAAAACGGCATTGTTTTATTTCAAACTTTCCGCGCGGGAAACAAACGCTTCTTGCGAAATCGGCGTGCCGTTTTTTTGTAAAAGAGCGACGTATTCGATATTTTTCTTTTCCCGCAAAGGAGCGTTTACAACGTTGATCGGCGCAAGGGAAAGACTGTTTGCGCAATCGTAAATTTCCCGCAATACTTGTCCGTGAAATTTTTTCGGAACGATGCCGCCCTTTCCGATTTTTTCACGCCCCGCTTCGAACTGCGGTTTGATTAAAACAAACGCTTTTCCGTCGTCCGGCAGCAAAGCGGAAACGGCGGGCAATATCAGCTTTAACGAAATAAAACTAACGTCGGAAACAACGCCGTCGAGCGGGCGCGAAAAACTCTCTTTGGTCAAATAGCGGGCATTTGTACGATCCATTACCGTTACGCGATCGTCGTTTTTCACTTTGGGATCGAGCAAACTTTCGCCAACGTCTACGCAAAAAACGTGTTTCGCGCCGTTCTGCAACAGGCAATCGGTAAAGCCCCCCGTACTAGCGCCGATATCCGCATACGTTTTACCTTGTACGCCTTCCGAAAAGGCAGACAACGCGCGGGAAAGTTTGTATCCGCCGTTAGAAACGAACTGCTCCGCTTCTTCTATCAAAACGAAAGAATCCGTTTCGCAAACTTCGTCGGAAGGTTTTAACTGTTTTCCGCCTCGCCGGACAAGCCCTTTTGCAAGTGCTTCCGCGGCTTTGGTGCGCGAGCCGAACCGTTCTGCAAAAAATTTATCCGCGCGCATAACACTCTTTCAAATAACGGAATATTTCTTCTTTTTCTACGCCGAACCGCTCCGCGAGCGCGCCCGCTTCGCCGTGCGGAATAAATTCGTCGCGGTAAGCAAAATTCCGAATCACCTTTCCGCGATTCAAATAAAAGCGGTCGATTGCGTCGCCTAATCCGCCGATCGCTACGTTATCTTCGATCGTAACGACATATTTTTGCGGCAGCGAAAGCAACAGTGCTTCGTCTAACGGTTTTAAAAAACGCGCGTTTACAATCGTAAAATCGAATCCTTCTTTTTGTGCACGGCGCAGCAAATTTTCTGCCGCGGCAAGCGGAATTTCCCCCGCCGCGATAATTGCTATGTCTGAAATACTACTATGAATCAGTTCGAATTTTCCAATTTCAATGGGTAAAACGCACCCCTTTCCCTTTTTTCCCGCCCGCGGATAACGAATTGCCAGCGGCGCATTATAATCTTTACTCATACGGAGCATTCCGCGAAACTCGTCTTCGTCTTTGGGGATCGCAACCGTTAAATTGGGGATCAAAGAGAGATAGGATAAATCGAACACCCCTTGGTGCGTTTCCCCGTCCGCGCCCGTAATGCCCGATCGGTCGATACAAAAGGTGACGGGAAGATTCTGCCCGCAAACATCGTGAATGAGCTCGTCGAACGCGCGCTGTAAAAAGGTGGAATAAATCGCGTAATACGGCTTCATTCCCTCCGTCGCCATCGCGGCGCACAGGACGGAAGCATGCTCTTCGCAGATCCCTACGTCGAACGCGCGTTCGGGAAAGCGCTCGAAAAATCCGCGCAGACCCAAACTGTCCGTCATTGCAGCCGTTACCGCAACAATGCGGCGGTCGCCCTCCGCAAGCGCGGTAAGTTCTCCCCCCAAAACAGAAGCGTATTCCACCCTGTCATCCTCCTGCTTGGGCGAAACGCCGTGCGTGCGGTCGGGCGCAGATTCGCAAAAGGGATGCCCCCGCCCTTTCTGTGTGGAAACGTGCAGCAACACGCTGCCCGACTTTAATTTTTCTTTGGCGATTTTCAGTGCGTCACACATGTCTTCTACGTCGTTTCCGTCGTAAACGCCCATGTATTGCAAGCCGAATTGCTCGAATAAAGCAATATCGTTGCGGCAAAAACTGCCTTCCGTTTTAATTTCGTCGAGCACTTCGTGAACCCCCCCGACGGTAGGCGAAATAGACATGCCGTTGTCGTTTAAAAGGATCAAGACGGAAGTATGTAAAATTTTAAGGCTGTTTAACGCCTCATAAATCAAACCGTTGTTAAACGATCCGTCGCCGATCAGCGCAACGACGGAAAAGGTTTCCCCTTTTAAATCGCGCGCCTTTGCAATGCCGAGCGCGGCGGAAAGCGCCGTTCCCGCATGCCCCGTATCGTAACAGTCGTATTCGCTTTCCGTCCGTTTGGGAAAGCCCGAAAGTCCGCCCTCGCGGCGCAGCGTATGAAAGCGATCTGCCCGCCCGGAAAGCAATTTGTGCGTATAGCATTGGTGCCCTACGTCGAACACGATTTTGTCGTTCGGGAAATCAAACGTTTTATGCAGCGCAACGGTCAGTTCCACCGCGCCCAAGTTGGAAGACAAATGTCCGCCGCAAACGGCAACCGTTTCGCATATTTCCGCGCGGATCTCTTCGCACCATTTTTTCAGTTGAAGGGAAGACGCCGCTTTTAACGCTTCCCCGTTGATTTCGATCGCCATCGGCTGTTTTTCGGCGCGCAGAACGCCCTATCCTTTTATTTATTTCTTTTTCGAACAAAATCCACAAATCCGCAAAAGAATGCGGCGTTTTCCGAAAATCCTTCTAAAATACCGTAACACTTTTCCGCGAGCAAATCGCATTGCAATTCGGAAGCGTGCAGTCCGTAAACTTTTACGCTTGTCAGTTTGTTTTCCGCTTTGTCTTTGCCAAGCGTTTTTCCTACGGCGGCGCCGTCGCCCTTCTCGTCTAAAATATCGTCCGTCATTTGAAAGAGCAAACCGAGCGCTTCGCCGAACCGCTCCATTTCGAAATAATATTTATCGGCAAGAACGGAAGCCATAACGAGGGGCGCGGAAATCAGTTTTCCCGTTTTCCGCTCGTAAATAAATTCGAGTTCCGCCGCGCCCGCGTCTTGCGCGCCGCTGTAAAGCAAATCGGCGGATTGCCCTGCGATCATGCCGTCCGCGCCCGCCGCATCGCACAAATAACGCGCGGCGCGAAGATATTTTTCTCCCCTTGCGCTTGCCGCAAACAAAATCGAATATGCGGTGTTCAACAGCGCGTCGCCCGCCAAAATCGCGTTCGCTTCTCCAAACGCTTTATGGCTGGATGGCTTTCCGCGGCGAAAATCGTCGTTGTCCATTGCGGGCAAATCGTCGTGGATCAGCGAATAGGTGTGGATCATCTCGATCGCAATCGCTATATCCAGCTCGTTTTTCCAATTTAGCCCGAATAAATCGAGCGCAGATAAAAAGAGAACGGGGCGCACGCGCTTTCCGCCCAACAGCAAACTGTAACGCATGCTTTCCGTTAAGACGTTCGGGCAGTAGTTCATCTTTGCACAGTACTCTTTTAACGCGCTTTCGAACGCTTGTGCATATTCGTTGTATTGTTCTTCGAATGATTTCATGTTATTCTTCCGTCCGTTCTGCGGCTTCGCACACATTATTCAGCAGCATAGCGATCGTCATAGGTCCAACGCCGCCGGGAACGGGCGTAATGTAAGAAGCCTTTTTTTGCACTTCCGCAAAATCAACGTCGCCGCACAATCCGTTTTCGTCGCGGTTCATGCCTACGTCTACGACGATTGCGTTTTCTTTTACCATGTCGGCGGTAATAAACTTAGCCTTACCGATCGCCGCGATCAAAATATCGGCGTTTCGGCATTCCTCTTTTAAGTTTTGCGTTTTGGAATGGCACACGGTAACGGTCGCATCGGCGTTCAGCAACAGCATTGCCATCGGCTTTCCGACAATGTTGCTTCTGCCCACAACGACGGCGCGCTTGCCCGCCACCGAAACGCCGTAGCGCTTTAAAAGTTCCATAACTCCCAACGGCGTACACGCGACGATCGCCTTTTTTCCCAAAGCGAGCGAGCCGATATTGTTCTCGGAAAATCCGTCTATGTCCTTTTCGGCGGGGATTTTTGCGAGGATCTTTTCCGCATCCAAACCGTTCGGCAAAGGAAGCTGCACCAAAATGCCGTGCACCTGTTTATTTTCGGCAAGCGATGAAACCAGCTCTTCCGCGTCCTTTTGCGAAGTACTCTGCGGCAAATAATAGGCAAACGAGCGAATGCCCGCTTCTTCGCACGCTTTTATTTTATTGCGCACGTACACTTGCGAAGCGGGATTTTCCCCGATCAGCACTACTGCCAGCCCGACGGGATAACCGCGCTTTACCAAAAAACGATCTGCGCGCCCCTTTATTTCCGCCCGAATCTGCGCGGCGGTTTCCTTTCCGTTTAACAGTGTCATGAATTGATCACCCCCGCAAGCACGCCGTTTACAAAGTTTGCGGAATTTTCCGTGGAAAATTTCCGCGCCAGCCCGACGGCTTCGTTTACGGAAACGACGGGCGGCACCTCTTTGCAATAATTGATTTCCGCCAAGGCGAGCAAAAGGATCGCCCTGTCCGCGGGATAGATGCGGTATTCCGCAAACCGTTCGACGCGCTCGTTCATCACGGCGGAAAGTTCTTGCCGATGTTCTGCAACCAAACGGACGAGATCGAGCGCAAAGGCGCGCTCCTCCTCGCTTAAATTTGCTTTTTTACATACCGACGCTTGAAATTTTTCGTCGCAATCCCCGTTGAATTGCTGCGAAAAGATAATTTTGAACGCCGCTTCTCTTGCATCGCTTCTCATGTTTTACCCTCGTTTATGATAAATTCCCCCTCCGTTAAGGAAAGGGAAATTTTTCGTCTTACTTGTTTTCTTCGCCGTTTTCCGCATTCGCGCCGTCCGCTTCCTCTGCGGAAACGGGTACGGAAGTTGCCGCGGGAAACACCACGCTTTGAACGTGAACGTCCACTTTTGCAATTTTATATTTCGTCATCGATTCGACCATCTGCTTGATCGACTGCTGAATGCGGTAAGCAAGTTCGGGGACCTTATAACCGTAGTGCGCGATAACGGAAATATCCACAAACACGCCTTCTTTTTCGAAGCACAGTTTAATGCCCTTTCCCTTGGAAGGCACCAGTTCGATCCCTTCCGTTTCCTGCAAACTCAGCACGACGATTCCGCTAACGATATCGGAATTATACGTAATTTTTCCCTTTTGTTTTCCGTTCGGGTTGTATTTGATGCTCGCCATAATACGCTCCTTCCTCTTACGGAAGCTCGAAAAGCATTTGCCGTAAGTTTTAATCGGCTTTATTATAGCACATCTTTTTAGAATTTACCACTGTTTTTATTAACTTTCTGCGTAAACAGGCATAATAATGATGTTTCCGGAAGTGATACCCGTTTCGTTCTTTAACATTTTATAAATGGAAAGCGCCGAATCGTAGGTAAGTTCGCTGGAATTGATGAATACGTTCACGTTGTTCGATTCGTATCCGATCGAAACGACTGCATCGGAAAATCCGAGCGATTTGATCATGGTTTCGATAACGAGTTCGTCTTCCATAATGCCTACCATTTTCTGCTTCATGGCAGCCGCTTCTTTGTACTCTTCGCTTTCGATATCGGCAACTGCAAGCACGCCGTCAAGCTGAACGAATTCTTCGTTGCGCGTCGTCGTGCGTTCGGAACGGTAAGAAGTGAAGTAATTTGCAGGCTTGGATTCACCGCCTGCGGTCGTCGTGCTTCTCGTTCCCGCAAGCACAAAGTTGAAGATTGCCGTTACTGCAAGCAGTAATACCAAAGTTGACATTAGTGCGATTTTTTTAGCGTTGGTCATAATCTTATCTCCTTTTACTGATATCTTTTTTCCGTCCGTTCCGCCCTGCGGAGCCGTACGCAATTACCTATTTATCCTTAGAGGGATACACTTGCACGTTCCCCCTTGCAATATTGAGCGCCGCCGCAGTTACTTCCGCAACGCGCATTCTCGTTAGCAGGCTGTCCGCCCCCTCGAACACAACGACGGCGCTTACGGGCGCGCCTTCTTCGCCGTTGATCAGTACGGTAACGCCGCCTACTCCTTCGATCCGTTCGAGCACGGTGCAAAGTCTGCTTTCCGCTTCGGTCGGCTGATAGGCGGAAGCGGACTTTTTTTCGCCCCCGAAGAAAACCGCCCACACCGCGACCAGAAGCAAAAGCGCCAACCCGCCGATCGTCGCCGCGCGCACCGCTTTGTTGGAAAAAAGCTTTTTCAGTTCCGCTTTCATACAACCTCCGTTTCGCAGCGATACGACTTTTCAAGCGTCCGTTTGATTTCGCCTATGATATCTATATGAGCCTCAGGCGGATTTATTCCGAAATCTTTCACCTCTACCGCAACCTTTTTGACGGAAAATGGCGAATCGCCTTCGCAAGATACGCAAACTTCCGCTTTTACGGAAAATTCCTCTTGCAGATATACAGTGATTTTTTCCGCTTCCCCCCGCTCGGCGAGCGCGGCGCACGTTTGCATATAATCGCCGTCCGTCTGAAAAACGGCGGGCGTAAACTCAAATCCCTTTCCTTCCGCAAACGAGGTAAACGGCGCAATCAACACGGCAAGACATGCAAGTTTGGTAATCCCGCGGATGAACTTTCCCATTCTTCCGCTCGGGGCGATCATCGTCACCACGGCGGACAGCAGAATGATACCCGCAATACTTAATATGTATCCGCTCATCAGAATATGACCCCCGAAGAACAAATCAACAGCAACAGCGTTAAAAAGTACAAAAACGCGACGCACAAAATTCCCGCGATAAAATACCCCATATCCCCCGCAAGATGCCCCAAAAATGCGGAAGTTTTTCCGCCGACCGGTTCTGTCGCCGCGGCGGCGAGGCGTAAAAACAACTGAAACACCACGAGCAGCACAAGCGGGCGCAGCAGCGTGGCGAACAGCATAAACACGGCAAACGAACCGAGCGCGTTTTTGATGAGCGCGCTGCCTGCAAGCACTAAATCGAGCCCGCCCGATAAAAAACCGCCTACAATGGGAACGGAAGAGGACACGGCGTATTTTGCGGCGCGCAGGGAAATGCCGTCGTACTGCGCAGAAGTGATTCCTTGAATGGTCAAAAACAAGCTGAAAAGCCCGAGCGACAGCCCGATCAACCATTTGCTTACGCTTTTAAACAGTTCACCCAATTTTTCCGTTCTTACGTCGTTGGATAAATTCCCCACAAAGGCGAGCACGATTATCATTACGGCGGCAGGAAGCACGACGACGGAAAACAATTCGGTGATCGCCCCGCTCATAAAAGCCACGGCGGTAGACGGCGGCGGAAACCGCCCCGCCGCTTCCCGCCATTAAAGTGATCAGCAGCGGATAAACAAGTTCCATTTGCCGCTGCATCTGCGACAATGCGGAAAAACCGGCGTTTAATACGGTAATTAAGCACGATAGCGTTACGCTTCCTACCGAAATATAGCCGACAAAGTGTATTATGTCAGACATAGAACTTTGCAAAAAACCGCTTTTTGCCGAATTTAAGATACCGCATACGAGCGAAACGGCTAAAATAAGCACAAACGCGGGCAGCAGCATTTTCCCCTCTTCCCATACAAGGGCAAGAACGGAATCGAAAAGCGAAGAATAATCGAGCGAAAAATCCCCGTTGATCACGCTTGCAAGTTTTTCTTTTAACGACGTTCCTTGAAATTGCGAAAGCGAATCGAGATACGCCTGCAAGTCTTTTAAATCGAGGGAAGCAAGCAATTCTTCGATGCTCTGTTCCAGCTTTTCCTGCCCTTCAGAATCGGCTTCTTCCGCATGTGAAGAAACCGCGTTTACGGGAAGCAGAAACAAAATCAGAAACAGAACGGCGATCAAAATGAACAACTTCCGCTTGCGGGAATAGAAGCGCCGTTCAGGACGCGCAAAATACCCCGTCATACCAGCCCCAGCAATTTGTTGATCAACGTTAGTACGCTTTCCAAAATGGGGATTGCTAAAATCAAAAGTAAAATTTTTCCGCAAAACACCAGCTTGTCCGCAACGGAATTCTGTCCGAAATCGCTTAAAATGCCCGCGCTGAATTCGACGAGATACCCGATCCCCAGCATTTTCAAAAGAATTTTTACAAGGGAAGAATCGATCCCTGTCGCGTTGGCGATCTTTTCGAAAATGCCGATGCTGTTTTGAAACAGTTCGAATACGAACAGCAATAAAATAATGCTGCCCGCAATCGTAACGGCAAAGGCGAGTTCGGGCTTGGTTCCCTTTAAAATGAGCGCGGCGACCGCCGTTATAAACGCGATGCCGACAAGCTGAAAAATCTGCATGGTCAGTAAACCCCAAAAATCCTCTTCACCGTTTCGAACAGATCCCCGATCATCGTCACGGTAATCGTAAGCACGATCACAAGCCCGACGATGGAAACAACGGTCGCAATGTCGTCTCTGTCCGATTTTTTTAACACCTGGCAGACGATAGTAATGATGATGCCGATTGCGGCGATTTTAAAAATGATAGAAATATCCATAATTATACGATTAAAATTACAAGAGCAAGCCCTGCAAGCAAGCCGAGCTTCAAATATAAGTCGCCGCGCTCTTTCGCTTCCCGTTCTGAGGCGCTCTTTTTCCCTTCCAACGCGCTTTTTTGCGCATTGAAATATCCGTTTTGCGCGTGCGAATCCCCCTTCCCCATCATCGAAAAGTAATTTTGCACAAACTTCTTTTCGTCTTCCGTCAAATACGCGTACGCGTAGGATATTTTGCGTTCTTTGCGGAACTGTGCGATCGCCTTTTCAAAATCCCCCTCGTAGGAAAATTCCGCAAAAAAGTCGTCGAGCGTTCGGCGCATATAACCGAGTTCCGTTAAATACCGCTCGTTCAGCGAATGGAACTGAGTAAAAAATTTTTTACGCGAACGGTACTTCCCCGCCGCTAGGTAACCGAGAAAGATACAAAAGGCGATCACCGCCCCGCTTACAAGCAGCTTAATCCACATATTCCGCCCCGTAGATCCGCCCGATCCTGCCCAAACCGTTTAAACGTACGTAACGATCGAACAGCTTTTGCGGAACGTCTTCCATGCGCACCAAATGGGCGGAAGCAAACACGTGTATCCCCCCCTCTATCGCCCTTCTGACCGCCGCATAATCTTCCGTAAGCAATTCGTCGGTTACGATCACGTCGGGGCGCATAGCTCGGATCCCCGCGGTAAACGCCGTCGATTTATCCGCAAACCGCATGACGTCGGAAGTGCTTCCCGTATCGCCGGCGGAAAGTTCCCCGCGCTCGTCGCTTACCAGCACATTAACGCCGTATTTTTCGCAGACGATCCGCGATAAATCGCGCAAGATCGTCGTTTTTCCCACTCCGGGGGGCGACATAACGAGAACGGACTTCAACCCGTCTGAAAGGCAGCGGTCGAAAAGTTCCCGCGCGCATCCTCTGATTTCGTGCGGAACGCGTATGCAGAGCGAAGATACCGAGTGCACGGAAAGAACCCCGTTCCCGTCGTAAACGACGGATCCCGCGATCCCGACGCGTTCGCCGCATTTTGCCGTAACAAACCCCTGTCTGATTTGATTTTCCACCGAATGCACGGAATACCCGCTTGCGGCAAACAGCGTTTCCCGCACCTCTTCCGCCGTAGGCAAAATCGCCTGCCGCTGTTCGCATACCCCCTCTTCGCCGAGAAAGCGAAAAGTACCGCCCAAATTGATGCGTAGGGGTTTGTCCGCGCGAATGCGGAGCTCGTACAGCAAATTCAAATTTAAATGCCGCAGTGCGTTTTTCAGCCTTACGGGAAGAAAATCAAGCATCGTTATAATATATTGCACGGCACGTCCGAATATGTAAACGCGCGCGAAAAAAGCGCGTGGCATAACGCCGCACGCTTTTCCCTTCTTCACTTTTCCCGTATAAACTTTATTCGATCACAAACACGTTTACGCTATTGTTTTTAACCGTCGCCTTTAAGCAGTTGTTTTCGATCTTCAATTCGCCGTATGCAGGTTGGATATTGTGCACCTTTCCATGATCCATACCGATTTCGTTGATCGCCGTTTCATCTTCGTGCCAAAGAGTCGTAACCGCGGCTTTTTGCTTGTTTCCGAAGCCGCAAATTTCCGCGTTCAATTCTTCGTCTGTTCCCGAAACGTTTACCACTTTCAAATAAATTTTGCCGTCTTCGCCCACCGTCGCGCTTTGGAAAACGCGTTCGTTTACCTTCCAAATATTTTTACGAAGCACTTCGTGCCAATCGCCGTCTTTGAAAATAGAGGCGGTAAACAGGTTTTTGGTGTAAACGAGTTTCATTTTATTCCCTTCGGGGCTGTATCCGAGGAATTTATCTTTTCCCATCATTTCGCAAACGGTACGAATAAAATCCACCCGTTTGTCGAACGAAACGTCGTATCCCTTATGGTTTTTTCCGTACTGGCAGCAAATGGAAAATCCCGCGCAGTCCATTGTGCCTGTGTCGCGCACGTCGCACACGCCCACGCCCGCGATAAAACTCTGCTCCCCGCTGATTCTGCGGAAAGAAATTTCCACCTCGCAATCGGAAAATTTTTGTTCGTCGTAATAAAATCCGTTAAACGCGTCGCTCTCTTCAATGATCAGCTGCCCGTTTTCGATCGCGCCGCCGCGGCAGTTGGGATAAACTTTCCATCCGCCCAAACCGTCTTTAAAATCGTGCCGATAAAGAACTTTTCCCGTGCCGATCTCTTTTACCGTTATAACAGAAACGGCGCTCGCCGTTCTATGCCCGCCGATCAACAGCCCGCCCGCGTTGTCGTCGTTCACTTCGGAAACGCCGGTCAACGCGTATTTTCCCACGTTGGAGGCAAACATCTGCTGCACGAAATAGTTGGGCGTAAGCATAATGTCGCGCGCGTTAAACCATATCATGTTGGGCGTCCAACGGTAATTGTAGGTAGAAGCGAACAGCGGCGCGTAGCACGTCATGCGTACGACGTCGGAATTGCGTTCGCACCCTGTTAAAAACGCCGCTTCCGCCAACGCGGATTTTAAATTGTTATCGCCGTTTAAGCGTCCTCTTCCGTCTGCCATCGTGTGCATGGAATATTCGCCCATGAACACCTTCGCCCCCGTGCGATCGTAACAGTCGTAACGCTTGGTATTATCGATAAACCACTGGTAAGAGTTATAAACGTGCTCGTCTACGATCATATCGCGGTATTTTTCGTTGATGACCTTCCACGATTCGTTGGAATCGGAAGGACGGATATCCACGCCGCACGTGGTAACAACGGTGATGTCGAACAGTTTTAAAAGATCGGTCGCCCTGCCTTTATACGTATATTGCCGCACGCCGAGCAGGCAGGATGCAAAGTTATCGAAATATTCGTAACCCCAATTTTCGTTGCCGATCCCGATATATTTCAGCTCGAACGGCTGAGGGTGCCCCATTTCCGCGCGCACCTTTGCCCAATGCGCCTCGTTCGGGTCGGAAGAAGAAATATCCCCTTTCGCAAAGAAAATTAAATCGGCAACGTTGTCGATTACTTCCGTTTGGAACGCATGTGTGCCGGGCATAATACGCTGATAACCCGTTTTTCTCTGCTCGCCCATTCTGATTTGACACAAAAGCCCGCAATGGAGCACGGGAAGCGGCGTCATGTTCAAGTCTTCGCACAGCGCAAAATATTCGTAAAAGCCGACCCCGTAAGACTGCATATACCGCCAAACATTGGGAATCTGCTTTCTTTGTTCCAAAGGACCAACCGTGTTTCTCCAACGGTATAAATAGTCGAACGAAACATCGCCCTCTACCACGCACCCGCCGGGAAAGCGGAAAAAGGAAGGGTGACAGTCTTTTAATGTTTGTACGATGCGCGGGGAAAGTTTTCCGTTGCGGTACTTGTTCGGATCCCCCCACGTGTCAGAAGGCAGCAGCGAAACGTAATCGATGCCGATTTCTCCGTTTCCTTCCAAAACGATGCACAGTCTGCCCATAGTCTGTTTTTCCGCCACGATACAAGCGGATACCTTGACCCAATCACCCTCCGTTCCCTGCGGAAGGACAATTTCGCCGACCGTCGTATGGCAGCCGTGCGCGCCTTTCACGTAAATTTTTGCTTTGCCTTGAAAGCCCAGCCGCTTTACGAACATGGAAAAATGATACGTTTCTCCCTTTTCGATGGGCATACCGTATAAATCGTAACCGCCGTTCGTATAATAACCGGGGTTTTCCATGTGATAAATCCCGCCTACGTCTAATAACAGGTAGGAAGGATTATTTTCGTTCATGCCGCCGACGGTCGCAATCCTTTTCGGACCTGCGCCGTATACGTCCCACCCGAACCAACCTTGTTTGCGCGCTTCTACGTGGCTTTCCGCATTAAAATCGTCGTAGGTGAAATAGGCGAATTCAAACGAATTGTTGATCACCATTTCCGCGTTTAAACCGCCGTCTGCCGCTTGATTGATATCTTCGAAAAACAACCCGTAAAGATGTTCGGAGATATCAACGCCCTTCTTGTTCGCATCTAACTTATACCGAATCATTTAACTTCCCCTTCCGTTTGCAAAATAGTAAATTACAAACGGTATTTAACGGTTGTATTATAACAAGCAAAACCCAATTCGTCAACGTTTTGCTAAAATATTTTATTTTTAAGTTAAATATAACATTTTGTGAACGATTCACATAAAATTAACATTTTTTTCGCCGTAAAAATCAAGTCCGCACGAATTGCACAGGGCAAAACGTACGGACTTTCCTCATTCGTATAAGCATATGTGTTTCTTTTGTAAAGCGATTTTATAAACTGCAATCTACCGCAAGGTAACTGCAAGCTGAATCTTTTTACATGAATACTATACCATAACGGCAAAAATCTGTCAATACAATTTTACCGCTTTTTCAGTTTTTTACTTCTTCGCGCACGGGGATAGACTGTTGCGCCCCTCGGCGGGTGACGGTAATCGCGGAAGCCGCGCTTGCAAAATCCATTGCCTGTTCTACCGAAGCACCTTCGGAAAGGCGGGTGACAAACGCGCCGATATACGTATCGCCTGCGCCCGTCGTATCGACGGCTTTTACGCGGCGCGCTTCCGCTTTATAAAATACGCCGTCGCCCACAAAAACGGAGCCTTCTTCGCCGAGCGTAATCAAAACGCCGCGCACCCCTAATCGCTTCAACCGATCCGCACATGCTGCGATCGAATCGTTGCCGCTCGGGTAAACGCCCGTATAAAATTCCGCCTCCGTTTGATTTGGAGCAAAATAGTCGCACAGCGAAAAAAGTTCATGCGGCAGTTTTGCCGCGGGCGCGGGGTTTAAAAGGGTAACCATGCCGATATCTTTCGCGCGGCGAAAGGCATATTGCACAACGGAAATTTCCGTTTCTAACTGCGCGATCAAATAATCTCCCTTTCGGGCGGACGACAGCGCTTTGTCTATCATATCGCAAGTCAAGCGGCCGTTCGCACCGCGGTCTAAAATAATGCGGTTGTCGCCGTCGATCACGGTGATCATCGCAATTCCGCTCGAAACGTCTTGAACGCGAGCGATATGATCGGTATGAACGCCGTATCCGCGTACGGTTGCAAGCAATTCTTCCCCGAACTCTTTTCCCACACAGCCGACCATATAACATGCGCCGCCGAGTTTGGAAACCGCCACCGCTTGATTGGCGCCTTTCCCGCCCGCGTTCGCCATAAATCCGCTGCCCGTTACCGTCATACCGCTTTTCGGCATAAACGGCGCGTTGATCACCAAATCCATATTCAAACTGCCGACCACATAAATTTTCATGCGCGTTCCCCCTTTTTCAATTCGCCGTCCAGGCAATAAACGGTATAATTGCCCGTTTCGGCATCCCAAGCGTTCTCTCCACCCCAATCGGAATATTTATAAATCGCATTCCATTGCGCTTTTGTACCGTGGTAATAAATATTTTGCAAATTAGCGCAATTCTTAAATGCGCCGATATAAATACTGCGAACACTGTTCGGAATCAACACGTTGATCAAATTGCGGCAATCATCGAAAGCGCCCGCATCGACGTATTTTACGCCCTCCGCAAGTTCCACCGACATTAACTGAAAGCAATCGAGAAACGCGCATTCCCCTATTTGGGTCACATGCTTCAACGATATTTTTTCTAAACGCTGGCAATCCCAAAAGGCGCCGGGTCCAATCGATTTTACAGTTTCGGGTATTGCAACGCTTTTCAACAAAGTGCAGTATTGAAACGCTTCTTCGCCGATAGAAACGATACCTTCGGGCAAAATTACGTGTTGTAGATTCAATAAGTTATAAAATGCTTTGTCGGCTATTTTCGTTACGGGAATCCCTTCGTATTCGGTCGGAATTTTAAGATACCTGCATTCTTTCGAACATATCCCCGTAACGGCATATACGGCGTTACCGCTTTCGTCCGTTTCTTCTGCGAATGTAAACCCTTCGTTAACCGTCGCTTCATCGGCAAGAAAATCTCCGCATTCGAGGCAAACGCAATCGTCGTAAACGTGCCCGCCTGTCGATAACGCGTTAACATAGTCCGATATAACAACATACCCGCACTTGGTGCATTCGTAACGCGTATATCCCTTAGATGAGCAAGTCGGCTGCGTTTTGTTCGTCATGTATAAATGTCTGTGCGGTTCGTCATAATCGGATCCGCACCCGACCGCGAAAATACACAACAGAATACTTACCGCCAAACATACGATTTTTTTCATTTTCGCCCCCTTGCATTTTGTCCGACTATATTATACCACAACAAAAAACTTTTTTCAACCCGTAAAATCGAAGCAGATGCTTTGATTTCGCTTTGAAAATATGCTATAATACAGTAAATCAACCGAACGGAGAAAACTTATGCAAAACAAGGCGCTTGTTGTGATCGACCTTCAAAACGACATTACAAAAAATTATAAAGAAATTATCGGAAACGTAAATTCTGCCATCGAACGGGCAGTTCGAAACGGCATTCACGTAGTTTACATAAAGCATAATAATTTATCGGCAGGAACAAGAACGTTTAAACCGAATACGCGCGGCGAAGAGTTGGTCGCGGATATGCAAATTGCATCCGACCATATCTTCACAAAAAGCAAAGGAAACTCTTTGACAAGCGTCGAATTTGCCGCCTTTATCGCAAAAAACGAAATAAAGGAATTTTATATTGCGGGCGCGGACGCAATAGCTTGCGTAAAGTCCACTTGCTATAATATGGCTAAAGAAGACTATACCGTACACGTGCTATCCGACTGCATTACCAGTTACGATAAACGCAAAATCGAAGAAATGCTGCATTACTATGCAAGCAAAGGGTGCCGCGTTGAAAAACTTGACGAAGCGTTATAATAGAAAAAGCCGATAGAGCAATACTCTATCGGCTTTTTTTCGGAATATCAAATTCTTTGCAAGTAATCGAGAAACACTTCGCTCATCCATTGATATCCCCTTTTATTAGGGTGGATCGCATCGCTCATATAAGCAGAAAGTTTCTCTTTATCTATCGCAAAGTTGTAAAAATCTATTATATGAATTGCATGTTTCTTTTGCAGTGCGTAAAGTTCCGCTATCATTTTTTCGTAATTTACGTTGTTAAAATACGGATTTGTATAAAACACGATATCGCAATTCCAAGTTTGTTTTACATAAGCAATGATATACTCGATTGCCCCTACCGAGGTTGTTACGTTGTATTCCCCGTCTTCGGCGATTTTGCCGAGCGGGATATTTTGCGTTGCGTCATTGGTAGAAAGCTGTACGATCAGTTTCGAAACGTTTTGATCCGCCCCCAACTTTTTCAGCCTTGCAACGTAAGAAGAACCGCCGTCGTTTTCGCGCACGGCAAGCGTTGTTCCGCTTACCGCTTCTTTTACGCAACGATACCCCGTTTTTTTCGCAATTTCTTCCACAAAAGATTCGCCGTTTGTCGCCGAACCGTAAGTAACGGAAGAACCTAAAAAATATAACAGCACTTGTTTTACCCGCTTATCTTTTATTTCGCTTTGCAATTTCTTCGATCGAAACTTTTGGGGTTCTGTCTTCATACAACAACCCGTTTACTTCGTGTTCTACGTCGGTTAATTGCGTATAACAAAATCCGCTGATATTCAAATCGTCTATGGCTTTTACGAGGGAAGCAAACCGCGACAAAAATTCTTCGTCGCCTCCGACGCCGTGCCCGTAACCCCAGCCGCGATTTTCGTCGCATACGTACGCCATGCCGCCGAACTCGCTTATCATAATCGGCTGACCGCCGTACGCGTACCCCGACGCATACGGAAGCGGCTGTTCGTTTTCCGAACTTCCCTCCGTAATTTTTTGGAGCGTTTCGTAACGGGCGTGCAGCTTTGCGCCGTCTTGTTCGTAATCGTGCAACGTTAAAATGTCGCTCATGCCGTGTTCCCAACCGTCGTTGGAAATAACGGGGCGCATGGTATCGATACTCTTCGTAAGGTAATACAGCCCCGTAGCAAGATTGCTTTGCACCTTGCTCGAAACAATATTCCGTACGCCCCAACTTTCGTTAAAGATCACCCACGTTACAAGGCTGGGATGATTATAATTTTGTTTTACGATGCGAAGCCATTCTTCCGTGATCTGCATTGCGGTTTCATCGCTCTGCCAATGGTTAGATGGCAGCTCGCACCAAACTGTAAACCCCATGATATCCGCATAATAGAAAAACCGCTCGTCTTCTACCTTTTGATGTTTTCTTACGCCGTTAAAGCCCATTTGCTTTGCGATTTCGATATCTGCGATCAACGCTTCTTCGTCGGGCGGGGTAAGACCGCTTTCCTTCCAATACCCTTGATCGAGCAGCAGCCTTGCATAAAACGGGCGGCTGTTAAGAAGTATTTTGTTTCCGTGCGTTTTATATTCGCGCAAAGCGAAGTAGCTTCCTACGCTGTCCGTTTTTTTACCTTTATAAAAAACGCTTACTTCCAAATCGTACAATGTAGGGCTTTCAGGAACCCAAAGTTCTACCTGATAGGTCAATTTCCCGCTCGAAAGATTGGCGGATATGGAGTTTTCGCAATCGGCGGCGACGGCGGATACCGTTTGCAGTTTTTTACCGTTGCAAGAGATATCGAAGCGCACTTCCACCTCTTCGCAAGGTTTGCTTACCGAAAAATCGAACCGCACGCTGTAATCGGTTAAATCGGGCGTGATTTTTAAAGCGGTCAAGCAAATATCTTCTACGTATTCCAGCCAAACGCTTTTCCATATACCCGTCGTTTGAACGTACCAACACCCGAAACTCTCTTTTTCCCAACGTTGTTTTCCGCGCACCTGCGCAGGAGAATTCTCGTCGTCGCAGCGCACGGTTAGCGTGTTTTCACCCTTTTTTAAAAATTCCGTAATGTCCAGCGAAATACGCGAATACGCGCCCCTGTGGCTTCCCGCTAAAATTCCGTTTACGTAAACGCGGGTAAGGTAATCCGCCCCCTCGATATGCAGAATCGCGCGCTTTTCCGTTTTATATTCGATCGTACGCGCATACCAAACGGTACTGTGCTGCGAGCGATCGCCGATCCCGCTTAACTGCGTTTCGTAACTGAACGGCACGTTGATCGTAAGCGGAAGTTCGCCGCCGAGCGCCTGCGCCTCTTTAACGCTTTCCCCGAATCCGAACTTCCAAACGCCGTTTAAACTTTCCCAATCCGTTCTTACGAATTGCGGACGCGGATATCCCTTTTGATAGCATTTTACGTGTTTCATATTACCCTCTATATATTTTGATATTTGATCGAATGGATCGTAATTTCGCCTTTTCCCGCAAATACGCCGAGTTCCCCGGCGAAAAATGCGCAAGAATCCTCCGCATTCAATATTATCGCTTGATCCAACGAAATTGTCAACCGAAAACCTTCCGCGCGAATAATTATTGTATGACGATTTCCGCTTTCAAGATCGATATTCCCCGTACGTTCGACGGCGAGCGTGCCCGCTTCCCCGTAATCGTAACGCTTTAACGAAATCAAACTCGCACCGAGTTGCACATAGTATCCCCGCCAAGACTGTGCAGGTTGTGCGTTGTGGTAAGAGTAGTGCGAGGAACGCAGCATTATGCCGAAATTCGTATCGATCGCCGCCGCGCAGGAAAATGAAATTTCCGCCTCGAAATTAACGTTGTTTGTATGAACGAACGCGATCGCTCCGTTCGGCCCCGCAACGGTAAGCCCGTTTTCCGTTTTTACCGCATTGCCGTTTAACGGGGTGTATTTCTCGATCGAAACGCTTTCTTCCGTCGCGCTCTCGTTTACGTCAAACAATACGATTTGCGCCGTACCCGAAACAACTTCGACTTTCATCGACCGAATGCCTTGTTCAAGCGGGATATTACCCAAATAAATGCGGGTTGTTTCCTCTTTTTCTATGTTCGGCACGGTTGCCGTACACGATTTTCCGTTGACGGTAATTTTAATTTGCGCGCCCGCGCTTGCCTTGGAACATTCGGCTGCGATCGAATAATTTCCGTTAAAAGGAACGTCTATCGCATATTTTACCCAATCGTTCTTAGAAAGCGCAACCGCGAATGCATCGCCGATGCGCACGGTGCTTTCCCTTTCGCCTACGCGAACGCCGCCCGCCTTCTGCTTTGCGTTTTGAATGAAAAAGCCGCGGTTTTCCCCTTTCAAATAAGATACTGCGGGAAACTTCGTAGGAAAATTTTTAATCGCTTCGAAATCGGAAGAGCCGAACACGTCGTTGGAAAGCGCCGTAAAACCAACGCCTTCTTTCTTTGCATAGCCGACCGCGCCCGCCGCATTTTGCGCTTCGTACGTGATTTTGCGCATACCGTTCACGTAAACATGCCCGATCCCGTCGCCGTTTTCCACCCGCACGCAGGCAAGTTTTCCTTCGGGTAGCGTTATTTGCGCTTCCCCAAGCGTTTTATTTCCGCTCGAAAGCCGCACGACGCCCCGTTCAAACGAAATGCGCGCGTTTCCGAAAAAGAGCGCCTGCCCGCTCGACGGTACAAAATTGTATTCCGCCGTAAAATATCCTTCGCTTTCCCCGATTTTATAAACGCCGTCGGAAAATTCAAGTTTTTCGGCATACCCGCTGTGATCCGCCCCTTTCGGCATTGCAACAGGGCGGTGCGTTACGCCGTTTGCCGTAAGAACGCTTCCGCTCGCCAAATATCTGTCTACATTAAAGCGGCGGGCGGGACCTCTTCCCACCAGATCATGATACGCCGTATACAGCGAATCGAGATCGGGTCCGACGGTGTTGGACGAATGACCTAAGCCGTAATGCTCGGCGTGCGTATCGATGATTGTTACGTTATCGGCAGGCTGAATAAACGAAGATAAATCTTTCATATTTTCGGCATACGAGTATCCGACGCGATACCCCTTAGAAATAACGTGGTTGCCCGTATACGTCAAATAACTGAAATTTCCGCGTCGAAAAATACCGGGGCCTTCGATCCAGCCGCTTAAATTAGATTGATTCAAACTTCCCGTTTTGCCGACCGTTTCCGCAGTGATCTGTTCCGTATCCGTAATTTCGTTAAATTTCAGTCCGGACGGAGTAGAGGTATGCAAAAGATATAGCTTCCCGTCGTCGGAAACGTAAAACGATCCGTCGATGCCCATTCCGAGATTGCCGTAATCGACATCGTCTTTTCCGATGCCGTTCGTCGAACTGACAAGTTCGAACGCTTCCGTCGGGCTTTCGGAACGGTAAATATAGTGTCCTTTTCCCGCGCGGGATTGGCACAGATAAAAATATCCGTTGTAATAAATCACTTCGGGGGCGTAAGCGCCGTGCGTCGTCTTTTCGCTTTCCGCAACGGCAAAGCCCTTATCCTTCCAATGCACAAGATCGTCCGATTCGAACACCTTAATGCCGTTGCAGGGATCGGAAGTAGAAGGATACATATAATATTTTCCGTTGTGGCGCAGAACGAAGGGATCGCCGATTCCGTACGCTCCGTCCTCGCCCGTATTGACGCTTGCCCCCCACTGCCCTTCGATTTCGATATGATTTTCATACCGCTCGACTTCGGGAGGAACATATGCAATTTCTTCGGCGCGCCCATCGGCGCACGAAGCAAAGGGAAAAACCGACATAACAGCCACCGCCGCAAGTAATGCTTTTTTCTTCATAATTCAATTTGGTATTTGTTTACAAGCTGCGGATTTCTCCGCAGCCTGCGAAACATTTTAATCAGCCGCTGATTTTAAGGTTTTTGAAAATCGTCGCGGCGCCGTCGGTATAAAAGCCGATTTTACCGTTTGCGAAATTCCAACCGTCTGTAACGCCGAATACTTCCTGTTCGCCGATCCAAACCTTGATCCGATTTCCGCGAACCTGTATTTTGATTTTATAGAAGGCATCGCTGTTAAACTTCATTTGACCGTTCGAAGCAAGCGCCTTCGTATCGTCGGCATAGTTTAACCGTTCGAGCCGTACGCTGTCGTTATTGATTTTCAGATAATAGCCCTGAATGCTCATATAACTGTCGTGCGGAGACGCGGCGTAATTTTGCGCGTGGAACACGATGCCCGCGGTATTGGAATTGGTCTTGCCTTCTAACTTCATTTCCACTTCCAGCGTAAAATCGGTAATCGTATTGTCGCCGAAGTAAACGAGCTGACGGGTTCCCGCTTTTGCGTAATGCCCTTCTTCTTTGATCTTCCAAATGGTTTTATAATCGGCGCCCCGCTCTACGTACGAAGCCAAACTCTGCTCGAATACGGGTGTTTCGGAAGACGTTTCCACAAAGCGGAATGCCGCATACGTAACCGCACTGTCGATATTTTCAAGCCGTACGATACGCGCGCCCGCTGCAAGAGAAAACTCTCCGACGATCGCCTTAACGTAATCGGTATCGTTTTCCGTTTCCACTTCCGGAAGGGTGCAGAGGTAAACGGTTCCGCCGTCTGCGCCGTCGATCTTAACGCCGATCTTTTTACCCCCTTCCGATGCGGGATATACAAGTTCCAAACCGTATCTTCCCGTCGCACCGTTGTATACAAGATAAGAAACGTTGTCGCCCTTATTGTTTAACGTAAGCTGCTTCCACCCTGCAAAGCGGTAATCTTCGTCTTCGGTGATAACGCTTGCCGTACTGCCGTTTCCGAGAACGGGAGCCTTTGCGTACGTATCGCCGCGCAGGTAATTATCCGCGCCCGTAAAACCCGTCGCCTGTTTGGCTTCCTGTTCGTCGCTCATGCCCATTGCAACTTCCGAATACGCCGTGTAACCGATCGCCGCGCCGTCTGCAAGCGACTTATAACCGATTTTTCCCGCAGGTACGGTAAGTTCGGCATTATCGATCTTCGTCATGTTATCGAACGAAACGTCTACCTTGCCGTCGCGCGAGGCTACGCGCACGGTATGCAACTTGTCGGCGGCAAAATCGTTTACAAGCGTTCCGCTTCCGATTTCCGCCGTCGTTCCGTTTTCCGTTTTGTTGAGTTTAACCGTTTTTGCGGCAAGATCTAACGTAACGTCCATATAGTTGTCGGCATCGGTATAGCCGAACACATAAGTTGTTGCATTTGCGCCCGTTACGTTATATTCTGCGGTAAAGTTCGCAGGCGCGGAAGTTTTGCTTAACAGGAACGCATCCGCCTGTTCGAATTTCTCTTCGTCGCCTCCCGTTGCAAAGAATGCGGGAAGCGCAGGCTTCACGCTTTTTTCGAGCGTAGGCGCAACCGACATCATTGTACCGTTAAAGGTAAGGCGATCGATGCCGAGGCTTCGGTTGGGTCCGCCCGAAGAATTTAAATAGTGATAAACAAGGTAGTGCGAGTCCATATCCGGGCCCATTACCGTAGAGGAATGCCCGATTCCCTTTAACGCCGATTCCGTTTCAAGCGCAAGCGGATTGTTTTGCGCGCGGGTAAACGCGTTTTGATAGCGCGTTCCCAGCTCCGTTGCCGTTGCATATGCAATGCGGTAGCCGTCCGATGCGACGTGATTGCCCGTAAAGGTAAGGTAGTACTTTCCGTCGCGCTTCATAAGGTAAGGACCTTCCGTCCAGTTGCCGATCGAAGTATCTTTTAAAAGCGGTCTGTTCTCGTCTACGTTCAGCATATCGTTCATGCGCGCCATACGGATGCCGCCGTTGTCTGCAAAGGTAAAATACATCTGCTCGTCGTCATCGATAAACACGGAACCGTCGATACTCATACCGAAATTTTCCGTAGCCTTTACAAAAGGACCTTCGGGATTTTGCGAAGTGAGAATATAATGCCCGTGCCCTGCGGGAGAGGTATACATATAAAACGTACCGTTAAAGTAGTATACCTCGGGCGCGTACGCCGCAAGTGTGATCGTATCTTGCGAAACGTATCCTTCTTTTAAGCCTTCGCCCGTCATGGGAACCCAATTTACAAGGTCGGCAGACTTATAGCCGCGCACGCCGATTTCGCTATCCAAAGTGGAAACGTATAAATAATACATGCCGTTATGGCGCATTACAAAGGGATCGCCGATGCCGTAGCCCTGCCATTGATGGGCGATCGTCGCTTCCTCTTTCATCAAATACTCGTTATACGACTTGTTGTCGTAAGTTGTAACAACGCTGTTGGGATCGGTATAAGGGGACGTCCAAGTTTGATCCCCGCCCTGCGCCCCGGAATCGTCGGGCGTTTTTCCGCAAGCCGCACAGCCGATAAGGAACACGGCAGAGAGCGCCAATATCGAAATTTTCTTATATGATTTCATCGTTCTTTCCTCCTTATTCCTTAACGGTAGCAACGTCTAAATTGCTATTCGCAACGACCAAATTTCCGTTCTGATCGACGCGGAGATACGTTGCCGTATCGGCTGCGTCGCCCATTTCGTGGCGGATCTCACCGTCAAGGAAAATCATACCGCCGTAGTTGGGATCGGTTGCGTTATCGTCATTCGTAAGCCAGCCTTCTACCAAAGCAAAACCGACCGCTTCCTTCGTGCCTTCCGCAAGCCCGATATCGGTAAAGAGTACTTTATAGCTGAAACGGGTAACGCCGTTTTCGCGCGAAATGGTGATATTTCCCCTGCTCGTGCCGTCGTTGATGCTCCACCAAGCGTCGTTCTTCGACGCCACTCTTCCATCGGAAACGATTTTATACTGATAGTCGTTCCCCCAATCGCTTGCGGGCGCGCCCGTATCGATATAAAGGAGCACCGCTTCGAGATCGCTGCCGCGGCTTCCGAAATCGCCGAACGTGATAAAGTCGAACGTAATCCCCGTTTCGTCGCGCGAAACTTTCGCATGAATGCTGTCGAGCTTTTGCCCGAAATGCACCGTATAGCCTTCGAGCAACGACGCATCGTTATCGATTGCCCAGAACGGTTTGTTATCGGCGCCGATACGGATATAATCCCACGTCATTTCGGGTTTTACGAACATCGATCCGTCAATCCCCTTCATATCGGAATATTCTTCGCTTAACGTCCAGCCGTCCCAATCGTTTGCCGCGTTGCTCCACTGCCCGAACGAAACGCCTATAACTTCGGTAGAAGTTACGCCGAGGAACTCGTACGGAAGCGTAAAGTAAACTTCGGGCGCAGTCGTCGTTCCCTTAATTTCAAGCAGCATGCCCGCAGGTCGTACCGTATTCGATCCGCCGAAATTTTCGATCGTAACCGTTCCGTCCGTTTTTAAATTAAACCGATAATCGGTATTGTTTCTTGCATTGTCGCCGTTGCCGTGCTTGGTATCGACGAACACTTCGATATGACCGTTTGCGAACGCTTTCGCACCTACGAACTTAAACTCGAATCCCTTTTCCCCTCTGGTAACGTAAGGGATAAAACTTGCGAACGCATTGCTCTTTGTGGCAAACGCAGAGCCAAGCTGTTCGTATTCTCTTGCAAGGAATACGTCTCCGTCAAGCGCAAATTCGGTGACGTCTTGATCGACGTCGCTTGCTTCGAATACGACCGAACGAACAATGTAGCCGTTCAGCGTAAACACGATCTCGCTGTCTACGCACTCGAAATCCGTAAGGGTAAACGTGCCGTCCGCCTTCGTTTTTACCGTAACAGGCTTGCCTTCGACCGAAACGGTAACGCCTTCGAGATTCCCGCTGATGCCGATCACTTTTCCCGTAAGCGCAATTTTTCTTACGCTGGCAACGGACGTAAGCTGTTTGTTCGCCGTATATACGTTGTCTTTCGCCGAAGCGAGCGCTTCCTGCGTGATCGAAGTAGGCGCAACGACCGCATAGTCTTCTTTTTCAAACGCGATTGAAATGCCCTCGTACGTCGTAACGCCTTCAAACGAATACGTTCCGTCGCTTCCCGTAGTCGTCGTTTTGCGATCCGAACCGACGGTAAGCGTAACCGTTACGCCTTCGATACGGTTGCCGTCTTGATCGGTAACTACGCCCGAAACGGTAACTTTCTGTTCTGCAAGTTCTATTGTTTCGTTCCAAGTGTACGTGCCGCTCAGCGCGCCCGCGCCGATCGCAGTCGTTTGTGTCACATAGCCGATTTTACTGTAAACTACGTTCAAAGCCTCGTTCGTAGCGGGAATGATCAGCTTCCAATTTCCGCGCGCGTCCGTCTTCGTTGTATTCGAACCGACCGTAACGGTAACGCCGCCCTGCTTTGCATTGCCCGTAAAGATGATCACGGCGTTGTTGTGATTCGCCTCGTAAAGCGCGTTTGTCGCGCCCAACCGAACATAGTCTGTGGGCATTTCGGGTTTTACAAATGCTTCGCCGTTCACACCGGGCATATCGCTGCGGTTCCAGCCGTCCCAATCGTTTTGCCCGTTGTTTTGCCCAAGCGAAATACCAAACGCTTCGAGCGGGGTTATGTTAAGCGTATCGTAGGGAATAAACGCCTTTGCGGTATAGCCTGCTCCGTCAACGGGATATACGTTCCAAACGATTCCGTCCGTCTTGAAATTTCCGCCATGGTTCAACACTTCAACAGTTCCATTCGCGTGCAGCCGATATTGCGCGTTCGTCGCGTTGCGCTCCGCCGTGCTTTCTTTGGTATCGATAAACAATTCGATCCAACCGTTAAAGTTATTCGTACCTTCGAAGAAAATCTCCACGCCCGTAAGCGTACGGCTGAAATACGCGTTGTTATTTGCAAACAAGCCCGACTTCATGCCGAACGCGCCCGATTCCCCTGCGGGAAGACTGAGATTGACGTCGCCAAGCGCCGTTGTGCCGTTTTCGACCAGTGCGGACTCCGCTACCGTCGTTTCGCTGTCGGCATAACCTTGTTTAGAAACGACAAAGGTGATCGCACCGTTGTTTGCGGGAACGTCCGTAAGCGAAAAGCTACCGTCTGCCGCGGCGGTCGTTTTTACCGTTGTTCCCTTTAACGCGACCGTTGCGCCGCCGATCGTTCCGTTTACAATGTTTTTCACCTTGCCCGTCAGCGTTGTATAGGTAAGATTTGCCGTAGACACAAAGATGAAATCTTTTAAAACGATCGAACCGTTCGCCGCGCGAAGTTCCGCGCGCGTATACGTTTCCGTTAGCGTAATATATCCTTCTTTGCTGATGGTTACGGTATAATCGTTTTCGGGATCTACGTCTTCGAATACGAAATACCCCGTTTCGTCCGTCGTTGCGGTTTTTTCTTCGCCGCCGATCGTGGCAGTGGCGGTTGCCCCCGCAACGGGATTCCCGTCCTTATCTTTCACCGCTCCAGCCATATCCGCGGGAGGCATCGCGATATCGTCGCGCGAGACAAGTTTACCCTCTTTATCGTACAAAATGTACATGTTGGGCTTTTGCGGATCGACAAGCGTTCCGTTCACCGTCCAACCGTACCAATTCCAAGGACCCGATTCGCTTCCCGAAGGCGCGTCTTCCGCGCGCACTTTATCTACCTGACCGAATGCAAGCCCGATGGTATCGTCTTTATCGATCATGATATCTTTGTACTGGATCATTACTTCAACGGTATAACCGGTATCGGTTCCCGTGGCGCCTTCGTTCAGCGTGCCGTTTAAACCGACTTCGTAATCGATCAAACCGTTCCAGCTTCCCCAGTTAGAACCCGACCCCTGCATGATACGCGTTTTGCCGTGAATGCCGAGGTTGATTTGGAAATCGTCGCTCTGCGGATTTCTGCCGCCGTCCGCCTTCGTATCGATGTAAAATTCGATGCTGTCGCCGCGGGTAACCGCGTCGTCGTTGGTTACGCCATAGGTAAGCAGCGTTGTATCTTTTACGTCGAACAGGAAGAAAAGCGCTTTTTCTCCGCGATACGCCTTTACCGTTACGGCGTCTACCGTTCCGCCCTTGCCGTCGCTCACCTTCTTTCCGTAAGTGAGCAGCGGTTGGGTGATCGCCTGCCACTGCGCGTCGTCGCCTTTTCCGTCGATGGTAAGTTCGGGTGCGGAATAGTTTCCCTCGTAATCGAACGATCCTCCGCCGGGTTGTTTATTGGGATCGTAATCCTGATAAACGTCCTCTTTCGGACCCGTCGGGCCGTCGGGATGATCAGGACCGTTCGGATCCCCGCCGCAGCCGGCGGCAAACGCCGCAACAGACATTGCAAGCGTTGCTATAAGTGCAATCCCCTTTTTTTTCATAATTTTCCTCCTTATCTTTACGGGCAATTAGCCCTTTACGCCTGAAATCGCCAAAGATTCGATAAAGAACTTTTGACAGCTGATATAAATAACGAGCATCGGAATGCTTGAAAGCACCGCACCCGCAAGCGCCATGGGCAGATATTTGCCCGAAGTGCCCGCGTTAAGCTGACCTAATAAAACTTGCAACGTCATTTGATCTCTGCTCGTCAAATATAAAGACGGTGCAAAATAATCGTTCCAAATTCCGACGAACCAAAAAATCACTTGCGCCGCGATCGCCGTTTTGATAAGCGGAAACATGATCGTAAGAAAACAAGTAAAATGGTTTGCGCCGTCGATGCGCGCCGCCTCGAAATATGCATTCGGAATCCCCCTCATGTACTGAATGAGAAAGAATATCATCGAAACGTTTCCGAAAAAGCCGGGAAGGATCAGCGGCCAAAGGGTATCCGTCATTTTCATTGCGTCGAACGCGCGGTATTGCGGAAGCATGAGCGCCGCATACGGCACCATCATTCCGCTCATCAAAAACAACAGCCAAAACGTTTTATGCTGTAATTTCAGTTTTGCAAAGCTGAACGCCGCCATAGCCGAAACAAACGTACCGATCACGATAACGCTTACTTCGATGAGCACCGTATTTCCGAGCGCTTTGAAGATAGGGAAATCCGTTCCCGTAAACAGTTCCGCATAGTTCCCGAATACCCACACTTCGGGGAAAAACGTGAATCTTAAAGTTGCTTCGTCACCCGTTTTAAACGAACTTAATACCATCCACAAAAACGGAAATACAAGCAGCGCCGCGCCGAATACGATCACCGCGTAGGTAAACACGCGCAAGCAGATTCGCAGTATTTTAAACGCCGTTTCGCGTTTATCATTTTGGATCGAGAGTTCCGACTGCATGATGTTGGTTTCTTTTTCCATCGTCTTACTCCTCATAAACCCATTTGTTTGAAACTTTGAACTGGATCAGCGTGATGATCATAATACATACGGAAAGGAGAATGGATGCGGAAGAAGCGATTCCGTATCCCGCCGCGCCGTTCGTCCGCTGCTGCCATATGAAAAATACGATCGTCGCCGCGCCCGAATCGCCCTTTGCAAACACCTGCGAATCCGCATACGATTGCAATCCGCCGATCAGCCCCGTGATCAAAAGGTAGAACGTGACGGGCGTTATCATGGGCAAGGTGATGGAAAAGAACTGCCGCACCTTTCCCGCGCCGTCCAGCGAAGAGGCTTCGTACAAGTCTTTGGGAACGTTCAGCATGCCCGCAAGGTACAAGATCATCGCCCCGCCCATCGCGTTGAGGGAATTTTTAATGACGATCGCAACTTTTATCAGCGTATCGTCGCTCAGCCACGGTGTGCTTGCGTGCAGCATATTGTTTAAAAACCCGTTGCTCTGGAAAATGTAACGCCAAACAATGTTCAGCGCAACCGCGCTCGAAACGGCGGGCAGGTAGTATAAAACTTGAAATACCTTGCTTCCCTTTACGTCGCCCAACCGCAGCAAGCCCGCCAACAACAGACCGAGCGCAATGCTTACGGGTAAACTCAATAAAAGGAATAACGTATTGCCTACCGATTTGATAAACGCGTTGCCAAGTTCCCCCGGCGTAAACATTCCCGAAAACAAGCTGATATAGTGTTGGAATCCGAC
This sequence comes from uncultured Christensenella sp., assembly GCA_910578065.1. Lineage (GTDB taxonomy): Bacteria > Bacillota > Clostridia > Christensenellales > Borkfalkiaceae > Gallimonas. The sequence goes on from CAJTPB010000012.1 coordinate 54,720, forward strand.
GAATTCCGATTCTCCGCGCCTGACGAAATAATTCTGAAAGCTGAACACAAACGTGAAGCCCATAGAAATCGCCGTAAACACGAGAAACCCGATAATGGGCGGAAGAATAAAGAGAAACGCGATGATATGCTCCCTTCTTTCTACTTTGCTCGTTTTCTTCTTTGTTTTAGGCGTTGCGGGAGGAGGAAACGCCGTCCTCTCCTCCGCAGCCGTATTTTCTAATTTGTTCATTCGCGCCCCCTTACCCGATCCCGAGTTCGTTGCGCATATCTTTTAACTTCTTTTGGAATATATCCTTGTACGATTCGCATATCTGCGCCGCAGTTTTCGTGCCCTTCCAAAGTCCTTGCTCGGCAAGGTAATCGGTAAAATCGGTATACCAGCCGGAAGAATAGGTATAGTAACGGGGGCGCACTTTTCCGCCTACTTTATCCGTTTCGGAAAATCCGTCGATCGTATCCAGCCAAACGGAACGGTCTGCAGGGTCTTTTCCCGCAAGCAAGCCTTGCGTATCGTTTACGTACTCGTCTTTCGCCATCTCCATAATGTTGGGAACTTGCTGACCGAGTTCGTAGAATTTGCGCTGCGCCTTTTCGTTCATAGAAAGATATTTTGCAAGACGAAGCGCCGCCTGCGTTTGAACCGCGCTCGCCTTTTTACTGACGCAGTACCCCATAGAACCGACCCACGCCGTACTCATGCCGTCGTCTGCGGTGCCGAACTCGCCGTCCGCCCCCGGTCCGTAAGGAACGGGAAGGATATTCGTTGCAAACGGAATATTAAAGCTCCAAAACTGCGAACAATCCCAAGGGCCCATAAAGCTGAAAATACAGTTGCCGCCCTGGAAACGGGTAAACCCGTCTACGTCTTGCTGCGATTCGGGGGTCATAACGCCGTCTTTCAACGCAAGATCGGCGCAGAACTGCAAAGCGTCTGCAAAGTTCTTTTCGGTAATGCGTTGCTGGGAAGCGTCGTCGTTAAAGAAATTTGCGTTGTTCGAATAGATCGCCGCTTCGATTTCGTAATGGGAAATGCCGTACTGCCCGCTCGCAAGCCTGGGAACCAAACTTTTCAGCAGTTTGCGGAATTCATCCCAAGACATCGGATCTTTCGGATCAAGAAGATCGGAATAGATCTGCTGTTTGTTTAACCCGTTTTTCTCGATTTGGGCGTCGAGCAGCGTTTTGTTGTAAACAAGGGTAAACGGACCGAGGTCTTTGGGCAAACCGTAAAGTTTTGCCCCCTCGCTCTTACCGAGCAAAGCGGTATCGGGATTGTAATAGTATTCGTCTACCGCCTGCGGCCAAATTGCGGAAAGTTCCGCTTCGGTTACGTAAGGGGTAATATCCTTTAACGTATCGTCCGCGACCCATCCGTAAAAATCGTAATCGGGCAACATAAAAAGCTGCGGAAGATTGCGGATGCGGCTTTCAAGATTTTGCATATGCACGGTAGCGGTGTTTCCAACGTAAATTACGTTGATGTTCTCGTTCCCCTCTTCCGCCATAAACTGATTAACGAGCGTCTGGTAATTACTCTGTTCCGCCAAATCGCCCCAACCCCAGAATTCGATGTCAACTTTTTGCGTTATGGGCGTTTCGGGCAATATGACCTCATCTCCGTCATCGCTGTCCTTACCGCATGCCGCCAAACAGGTAGCCGCAATAACGCTTGCAACTGCACACACCAAAACACGTTTTTTCATCTTTATCCTCCTTGTCTTATCCTCAGCAATTCGCTCGCTTATATTTACGAATCGCTCAATTCCCATTAAATTCTTTTATCTTACAGTTTGTAAGATAAGTTTCGGGGGCGCCCCCGAAACAAATTTTCAATTCTTGTTACAATTATACAGATTATATTTTAACCCGTCAATATGGTTTTTGAAAATTGTAAAAATTCCTGTTTTTGTAACATGAAAGTTGAAGTAATAGCGTATAAAAAAACCGCCTCATCGGACGGTTTTGCTTTTTTAATTATAATCTACGGCGTACACAAGCCCCTGCGAATAATCCCCGAAATGCTCGCCGAACAAATTGATGCCGCCTTGATGCTTGGCGTCTTTTTTGATTCCTATCCGCAACGCAATATAGTCGCCCTCTTGCAATTTCAGCTTTTCGATATTCTGCGTGCTTACGGGCGTTTCGTCAAGGAACACGCATTCCTGCGTGATTTTTAACGACTTCATCATGCCGTACTGGGTCGAAAAGTCAGACCACCAATCGGGATTCAGCCTGCCCCGTCTTCCGCCGAAATCGCCGGGCGAAACATAAGTTGCAACTTCTACGCCGTTTATCCAAAAAGAAATATCGCTTTCCCATTTATTCCTGTAATTGGGCGCTTCGCTGCACAATTCCATACTAAACATTACGGAATTCACCTGCTTTCCCTTTAACATATAATTGGGTACGCGGTATTCTATATATCCCTTGCTGAACCAAAGAATTTGCGCTTGGTACCTTTCCGGAGAAAAGAACACGCCCGGCGTATCGTCGGCTATGATAATCCCGCTCGTACTCGCCATACCGCAGCCCGCTTCTATTTCCGCATCGGTAAAACTGCCGATGGGAATATCCATTGAAAAGATCCTGTGCTCCGCTTGGCGGTTATCCACAAGAAAATCAAACGAAAGATGATCGATCTTGCGGGAAACGATTTTTGCGTTCCCCCGCGTATTCCGTTTTACGGCTATGTTTATGAATCCCGCTTTGCGAAGGATATTGATGTGAAACGATACCGTCGAAATGGGCAGCTTCAACTTTTTCGCAAGATCGGCAATCGAATAAGACGAAGTAGAAAGCATCGTCATAATTTTACGGCGCACCGAAGTATTAAGCGCCTGCACGATATCGTTTAAACGCTCTTCTTCATCGATACGAAATTGAAAAATCCTATCCGCCATATTGCCCCCTTTAATATCGATCTTTATAAAATCATTATACACGCAGCGAATCGCTTCGTCAATAAGATTTTAACCGCAAATCTTTCTTCTTGTTATACTTTATTTTATTTAATTAGAATTGTTTGCCCTCTTCTGCAATAAAATAGCCCGAACATTCTTTACCTTAAAGAATGTTCGGGCTTTAAAATTTGGTGCACCGTCTGAAAACAAGGTTGAACTTTCGAGTTCTTCAAGCGATACAATTTCTTCTTTACCGTTTGCGTTATAGACGATTTTCATATAATCGTCGTAAAGGTAAATCGAGTTTATTAAGGTATCAATAATCTTTCGTTTTCCATTCTGCGTGGATATATCTATCTTACGGAAGTTATATAGTGCCATTTTGAAATGGTCTTGCGTGAATATCGGTGCTTTTAACTGTTCCTTTGCAATCGCGTCCGTTATTTCTTTTTGTTCTCTTTCAAGGTCGGACAGCCGCTTTAACAGTATTTCCGTTGCATAACCCTTCTGAACAGCGTTTACAATATTCTCAATCTCTTTTTCTTTTTGCTTTAACTGTTCTTGTAACTTGGGGAGTAGCGTACTTTCCGAGTATTGCAATTCAAACAGCTTTTCCGAAAGTCTTTCAATCACGCCGTCGTCTTTCAAAAATTCCATTGTCTTGTGGACGATAAAATCTTCTAACTTGATTTTGCTTACAGCCTTTTTCTCGCACTTATGCTTTTTCTGCCGAACACAAGCATAGTACCGATAAACAACGCCTTTCGTTGCGCTCGTTCCCGCTTGCGCTACCATCATCGCGCCGCAACGACCACAAAAGAGTTTTGTCGTTAATAAATAATCGTCGTCCGCCGTATGCCTTGCCGGTGCTTTGGAGTTCTTTGCGAGTTCCAACTGCACGGCGTTAAACAGTTCTTCCGATACAAGCGGCGGCACGCTGTCTTTGATTACCACGCCCATATGAGAATATTCGCCGATATAAACTCTGTTCGAGAGCATATATCGAATAGCGTTATATCGTAACTCTTTCCCGTTAGAGCGAGTAACTTTCCGTTCGGACATTATATTATATATCTCTTTTACGGTCTTTCCGTCGTTGCTTAACTTAAATATCTCGGCAACGATAGGAGCGGCTTTCGGATCTATATCTAACTTGCGTTCCGCATTGATTATGTATCCAAACGGAGTATTGCCGCCGTTCCATAAACCTTTTAATGCGTTCTCTTTCATACCGCGCGTTACTTTCTCGGCAAGCTCGGCGGAATAGAACTCTGCCATTCCTTCCAAAACCGATTCAAGGAGTATGCCTTCCGAGCCTTCGGCTATCGTTTCCTTTGCCGATACAACTTTAACACCGTTCTTTCGGAGTAGTGCTTTATAATGTGCGCTGTCATAGCGGTTGCGTGAAAAGCGGTCTAACTTCCAAACGATGATACAATCGAAAGCGTGTTTATAGCTGTCCTTTATCATACGCTGAAATTCGGGACGGTTATCCGTCTTTGCCGATAACGCTCTATCTATATAATTACCCATAACTTGAATATCGTTATAGGTTGCGTATTCCATACACTCACGGAGCTGACCTTCAATACTCGCTTCCGTTTGGTTATCGCTTGAATATCTTGCGTAAATGACTGCTCTCATTTGTTTTGTTCCCCCATAAGGCGCAAAAGTGTTTCCTTTAATTGTGTATTTGCAGGCGAGTTCGGGTCAAAGCACATTTCGATTAATTCTTGCATTTGAGTTTGATTTTTCCATACTTTCGGTTGAAAGTCGTATAGCTTGCCTTGCGGATTGTCCGTCCTACCGAAGATATAATCAAGCGATACGTCAAAAAAGTCGGCGTACTGCATTAGCACTCCGTAAGGAGGAAACGATTGACCGCTTTCATAACGAAAGATAGCCGTTTGCTCGATATTATCCAAACAAGCGGCAAGTTTGGCTTGAGATAGCTTTATACCTTCCCGAAGTTCTCTCATTCTCTTGGCTACAATGGTAGGCTTTTCTTTCATAGATAACTCCATATATAAAATCGTATTAAGTATATCACAAAAATAGATTAAAGTCAATAGATTTTTATAAATAATCGTAACGCTTGAAAAACTTTCTTGTTTGTGCTATAATTATTTCAAATCTATACAAGGAAATGTGCGAATGGAAAAAATAATTAAATTCATAGAAGAAAACGTAAACGGCAAAACATTGTTTACGAAAGAGTTAGTTTATAAACTTGAAAATGGAGCATTAGAAGGCGTGTATTCTGACCAAATTTCTTTTTCTAATTTGAAGTATTCGCAAAGCGGATTCCAGTTGGATATGTTTATAGTATCTAATGAAAAGATATGGCTTATGGGCACAGACGGACAACGAGAAAAATTGCGAAAAGATTTTAGTGCGGTGTCATTATTTCGTTTTGAGCTTGCAAAGCGTAAAAGTACGGAAGCAATTACAGGTAGCTTTCGGTTAATTTCTGCTTCTGGCAAAAGTGTAACTGCGGAAGCGGTAATAAGCGGTATTTACGGTGTTAGTCTTGAAAATAACGTTTTGAAACTTTTTGAAGATCAAGCATTATATAGAGATCAGCCAATACAGGGTGAACAATTTAAGGCGGTTGCTTTTCAATCTAAACATAGCTTTTATTGCAAAAATGGGAAACTACACTACGAATATGACGGAAAATGTTTTGATGTCGATACAAAAACTATGCAACGTGTTAAAAGTTCTGATACGTTTCCTTCGTTTGTTTCAATAGAGAAGTAATAATTATTTAATATTATCAGAGAAATATATGCTTGAATCAATACCTACCGCAGAAGAAATGACAACTTTAATAGGAAAATCCCTATACGAAGTATGGGGTAAGCTGTGCGCTTTAATCGACGAGCGTTACGATATGGATCGCTTGTGGGATAAAGGCGGTAAAGCGTGGAAATATGAATACAAATACCGTCGGGGCGGAAAAACGCTTTGCGCTTTATATGCAAGAGAAAATTGCGTGGGATTTATGGTCGTCTTGGGTAAAGACGAGCGATTAAAGTTTGAAGCCGACAAAGAAAACTACTCAAAGGCAGTTCAAGAGATATATGACAATACCAATACTTACCACGATGGAAAGTGGGTAATGTTCGCGCCGATGGACACTTCCTTGTTTGATGACTTTATCAGACTATTGAGTATCAAAAGAAAGCCTAACAAAAAGTAAAGATAAATAGTAATTTATCACAAATAAAGGTTTTAACATATGAAAGATTGGTTTACGATTGACAAAATAGACGACACGACT
>CAJTPB010000013.1 GCA_910578065.1 uncultured Christensenella sp.
AGATATCTGCGGGGGGGCGTTGTTGTGAATTGGTTAACAGGTAAGTGTAAAATGAATGATCCAAAAAACAAGCCCGCAGGTTAAAACTTGCGGGCTTGTTTTGCAATTAAAGTGTAAAGTAAAAATTATTGGCGCGCGGATAACAAAAAGTAAATTATTCGTCAGATAGCTCTACGTCGTCCGGCCAAGGGAATACGCGGATATTTTTTCTGTTGCAGGTAATGCGGTATTCGTGCGGAGAGCATCCGACAGTAGAATGAAACGAATAAATCAACTGTTCGCGCGAAGAGAATCCGGAAAGTTTTGCAATTTCGTTATTGGGTAAAGAGGTGGTTTCCAATAAATTTTTTGCGTTGTTTACGCGGATGCCCGTCAGCGTTGCGTGGATGCCTTCGCCCAGTTCTGATTTGAACAGCCGTTGCAAGTAAGCGGGCGCAATGCCGACCGATTCCGCAATTTCGTTTACGGAAAGCGGATGAATAAAATTGCGCTGCATAAACAATATCGCTTTTCGTACATAAGTCAGTTTAATGGGCTCCAAAATAATATTGGAAGAACATTTCGATATATCGAGAAACAGTTTCAGCGTTAAAACGCGCACGGAAAGATCGATGGAAGGCGAGTTGCTGTCGTTTAAATCTTCAACCAGCTCTTTCATTGTGCTTCCTACATTTTGCGAATCGTGAAAGACGTAAAACCGTTCGTTTTTATCGCGTAAATCGGAAAGCTGCGCGTTAAGCGCAAATAATTCGCGGGCGGAAGGGGATACCTCTTTGATTAATCCCTCCTCTTCCCGTTCGAATGATTGCTTCGGAAATAATTCTACGTTATAAATTTGCGTATCGTTACTCTCGATCGCAATGCGGTGATAGTACCCCGCATTCAACAAAATAAAGTGTTTTTCGGGCACGGGAACGCGGAATACGGCGTTTTTATCGTCCGAAAACATGTATTCGAAGACGAAAGCGCCCTTTTCGCAATACATAATTTCAAATTGCTGATGTAAGTGCCATTGCATGGTAAAAGTAGTGGGAAAGGTATTGTTATACCATCCAACGGGCACAAAATGTTGACTTGTCAATTGTTTGAAAGTAAGATACTCGGGCGTTTTTTCCATGATTTTATTATAACATGCCGTTTCGATTCGGTCAAGCGGATAATTTAATGTTTGTTTTTCTTACAGTGCTGATAGAAAAAATGATATTATGTTTTTTAACCGTCTTGTGCTTTTATGTACGGTATGATAGGATGAATATGTAAAAGGGTTCGTATTTTTTAGGAGGAAAATTATGCGCAAATTGACTAAAATGTCGGCGATGCTCTTGCTTTCTGCATTTGCGTTCGGCGCGTGCGCCGGATGCGGAGACGATCCTGCGAAAGACGGCAAAACGGAAGTGATTTTGTGGGGGTATGCAGACGACGAGGCAGCGGAAACGTTAGACGAGATCACCAAATATTACAACGAAAACAATACGGATAACATTTACTTGATTTACCGCCCGCAGCCGAGCGGAACTTACGTTTCGCTTGCGGAACGCGCGCTTGCTTCCAAAAAAGGTCCCGACGTATTTTACATCGGCGACAGATATTTAAAGCGTTGGGCAAAGCGCGGGTATCTTGAGAATTTGCAGACGATGGCAGACGAAGCGCAGCTCGATTTTTCGGATATGTGGGATTCCGCCAAGTATCGCTGGCGGTACGATCCGACGATGAACACCAATAACGTAGACGATCCGCTTTATGCGCTTCCCCAAGATATCAGCAGTACCGCGCTGTATTATAATGCGACGGCGATGCAAACGCAAGGGATTAAAGTGATTTCGGTAGACGAAGAGGACTTATCTGCGTTTAACGCAGGCGGAGAGGACAGGAACGGCAATACCAAACAATCGCTTGGGATCGATCATGCGTTTACCGTACCGGCAAAGGGATTTTACAGAGAGCAGACATATAAAAACGGCAGATTCACCGCTCCCACTTACGGAGCGGACGGAAAGGTGCTTGAAACGATGGTATTCAACAACCGCATTGCCATGAGCTGGGATGAAATCGAAGATCTTGCGATGATCCTTACCAAATCATACAATTCCCATTTGGGGGCGAAGGACACCACTTGGGGCTATTACACCGAGTGGTGGTTTAACTACGGTTGGGGCGTAGGCGGCGACTGCGCGGTAGACCGTACGGGCGAAGGGGATTGGGAATTCACCTTGGGCGATAAAACGCGCAAACGCATTGTATACAACGAGGACGGAACATGCGCAACGGACGCTTACGGAAAAACGATTTTCGCAGCCGACGGCGAAGAGTATCCTTTGCAAGAAGGGCAAACGCTGGGCAATGCGCTTCCTTCGCAGTACGAAGCGTTTGAACGGTTTATTAAGTTAGGCAAACCCAAAGAATACGGCGGTTTGGGGATTGCGCCGCGGGTAAAGGCGGATATCGGGCTTTCTTCTTCGACTTCCTTCTTCTCTTCCGGAAAGGTTGCCATGCTTGTGGAAACGAGCGATAAAGCGGTAAGTTTCCGCAAGGGAATTACCGATTTCGAATGGGACGTTGCGCCGCTTCCCGTATATAAAACGTACGAAGCAGACGGAATCACCGTGCAGACGAAGGGGATCGAGATCGGGCACAGCGGTTCTACGGGGTTAGGCGTGTGGACGAATTCCAAAGTAAAGAGCGAGGCGTTTAAGGTTGCCGTGTATCTTTCTACGGGGCACGCGCAAACGTTGCAGGCGCAAAACGGATATTTGATGCCAAACAGCAAAACGCTTGCAAAAACCGATTACGTGGATAAGAATACGGAGAGGGGAACCGCGCCGAAGAACATTTCTATCTTTACCCGTTTTGCGGAAAATTCCCGCCCCGCAGATTGGTGGTATATGCCCGATAATCTTTGGATCGATAACTGGGCTACGCCGCTGAACACGCAGTATCGCGAAAACGACAAATCGACGGAAGAATTTTTCTCGCTGTATACCGCTTCGACAAACGAAATTCTTGCAAACTATAAAAAACAGGGGATGATCGGATGAAAACTGCCGTAAATACAGGGCGTTCTCGGAAAATAAAAGAATATCTAAGCTGTTACTTGATGTGCGGATTGCCGATTATCGGTTTTTTGGTGTTCAGTTTGGTACCGCTTGTAATTTCGTTATATTTGAGTTTTACACAACTGTATACGCTTAATTTCACGTCGGCGACTTTTATCGGGTTGGAAAATTTCGCTACGCTGTTTACCGATCCGCTGTTCGGAAAGGCGATCGTAAATACGCTGTACGCGATGATCTCTATACCGCTTTCCATGGTTTTGGGGTTGTTGATCGCGCAGGTACTTACACGCAAGTCGTTAAAGGGGAAAAAGTTTTTCCGTACCCTCTTTTTTATTCCGTACGTTTGTTCTACGGTGGCGGTAACGCTGGTGTTCAAATGGATGTTCGATGCGGAATTCGGCATCATCAACGATATGTTCCAAACGAAGATCAGCTTCTTCCTCGACGAGCGTTGGTTTATGCCCGTTATGATTTTACTGACCACTTGGACGGGAACGGGATATTACATTATTTTGTTTCAGGCGGCGCTAACAAGCGTAAATCCCGCTCTGTTCGATGCGGCGGAAATCGACGGCGCGGGGCCAATTCGCAGATTTTTCGCCATCACCGTTCCCACCGTTTCGCCGACTACCTTTTATTTGTTGGTGATGGGGGTGATCGGCGGATTGCAGTCGTTTACATGGTTCCAGATCATATGCGATCCCATTGCTTCGAGCGGGTACGGCTGGGGTCCGAACGACAGCGGTATTACCATCGTATACTACGTATACAACAAAGCGTTCGCAACGAGTACGGGCGCGGTGCAGGGCGGCGTTGCCGCCGCGGCGGCTTGGGTGCTTGCATTCGGCATTTTGCTTCTTACGGTGCTCAACTTCAAACTGTCGAAATATTGGGTGCATTATGACGATTGACCGCAAAAGCGTTAAAAAGATCCGTTGGGAGAAAATAGGACCGCAGGCGGCGATGTACGCGGTGCTTGCTTTTTTTGCTGCGGTGGTGCTGTTTCCCTTCTACTTTATGTTGGAAAGTTCGTTTAAAACGTTTGCCGAAGCGTTGGGCGAATTTACTTGGTGGCCGCAGGAGTTTACCTTCGAAAGCTACGCGTACATTTTGGGGGATAATCCGTACCGCATCAATTTATGGCAGAATTTCGGGGTTACGCTGCTCGTTACGCTGCCCACTATGACGGTCGGGATTTTCGTTTCTTCGTTGGCGGCGTTTACGTTCGCAAAGAGGAAGTTTCCCTTCCGCGATTTGCTGTTCGGCGTTCTGCTGTTTACCATGATGATCCCCGGGACCATTTTGATGATGCCGCAGTATCTGATTTTTGCGGATATGAATCTTGTGGGAACGGTGCTTCCGTTAATGCTGCCCGGCATGTTCGGTTCGGCAACGTGCGTGTTCTTTATGCGTCAATTTATCCGCGGCATTCCGGATAGCTTGATCGACGCTTCGAAGCTGGACGGAATGGATTATTTCCGCATCTTCCTGTATATTATTTTGCCCCTGTCTTGGCCGGCGCTCATCAGCCAGATCGTGCTGTGGTTTATCGCGGGGTATAACGATTATATGGGACCGCTCATTTATTTACAGACCAATTCTGTCAACGAACAAACGTTGCAGGTGGCGTTGGCTTATTTCTCATCGTCGCAGAGCCGCGGTTCGGAAAATATTCCCGCGATCATGGCGGGTTCGGTGCTCTCGGTGATACCTCTTCTCATCCTGTATATCGCCTTCCAAAAGTTCTTTATTTCGGGAATCGCGGTATCCGGGTTGAAAGATTAAAAAGGTTGCACAAAACGTGTAAGGAGGAAAATTATGAAAAAAAGGAAGTTTGTCTGTTTGCTCGGCGCGGGGCTGTTGGCGCTTGCCATACCCCTTTCCGCATGCGGCGGCGGAACGGAATTGCCTTATTCCACGGGGATCAACGCGGAAACGGGGCTTTACGACAACGAACTGTTCTACCGCAACGATTTGCAATTTACAGACGCGCCCGATCCGGGGGCGATCTACGAAGACGGGTATTTTTACACCGTGGTGACGGGCGCTCCGTTCAAGTGTTGGCGTACGCAAAATTTTGCGCAATGGGAATATATGGGGTTTGCCTTTACCCCTTCGGACGACGCATGGTCTTACGGAAATTATTGGGCGCCCGAAATTATTAAGAGCAAGACGGACGGCAAGTATTATTTATACTATTCCGCTTCCGCAAAAGAATTGCCGCAGGGCGCGCCCAACGCCACCATGTTCGAGCGCATGCGGCTGGGCGTCGCCGTTTCCGATAACGTATACGGACCGTATACCGAATGTCGCGACGAACAGGGGAATACGATCAGCTTCGACTTTTCGCAAAGCCAAGCGGTGCAAGAATATTGGGGGAACAAACCTGCCAAAATTTTTGCCACGATCGACGCGCATCCCTTTTACGACGGGGAAGACCTGTATCTGTACTTTGTTCAGCAAGAGGACAGAAATACCTCGGGAAATTCCATTTGGGGAATGAAGATGAATTCGTTCACGCAGCCCGATTATTCCACGTTGAAAAAGCTGACCGAACCGCGTTATGCAAGCATCGGCGGGGCGATCGTCGATACGGAAGACGGCAACACCGTAAACGAAGCGCCCTGGGTGGTAAAGCACACTTCCGTTAATGCGCAGGGGCAGGATGTAACAAAGTACTATCTTACCTTTTCCATATACGGGTATACCGACCGCCGTTATGCCGTCGGCACGGCGGTTGCCGATTCCCCGTTGGGCGATTACGTTAAATTAAACAGCGCGCAGGGGCAGCCCATGCACGGCATTTCGCCCGATTTCGATCATATGTCGGGCACAGGGCACCACAGTTTTGTAACGGCGGGGGAAGAAACGTTTATTTTGTACCATGCGCATACCGACCGCGAGCACGGAAGTTCGACGCGCGCGATCGCGGCGGATCGGGTGATTTGGACGTACGACCAATCGCTCGGATACGATATTTTGCACAGCAACGGACCGACGTACAGCTTGCAGCCCGTTCCCGCGCAAACGAGCGGATACCGCAATCTCGCGCCCGAGGCGGCGGTTACGGTAACAAACATACAAGCGGGAAACGAATCGCTTTTAACGGACGGAATCGTTCCCATTCAAAGTTACGACGACGATAAAGAACTCGTCGTCGGTAAGGGCGGAACGAAGATCACGGTAGAATTCGATTCGGAAAAAACGGTGCGTGCCGTTATGCTGTATAACAGCCGCGAAATATGGTTGGCTTTTTCCAAAATCGATCGTATCGAATTGGAAGGGAAATCGGGCGTATATTATATCTCCGACCTTGCATTCCCTTCCGAATACTATTGGAGCGACTTATCGCAAATGCGCCCGGGCGGCGCGGCGATTGCGGAATTTAACGAAATTTCGGTAAAGAAGATAACTTTCACTCTGTCCGAAAAACTTTCGGACGTACAGAACGAAGACTTTGCGGGCATCGCGCTTTCCGAACTCGTCGTTCTCGGAAAATAACCGAAGGGGGAAAATTATGAAAAAGAAATCATGGCTGTTGCTTGCGCTTGCTTCTGCCGCCGCGCTCACCTTTACGGCGGGCTGCGGGGAAGCGTTAAAGCCGAGCGGCGTAGACGAAGGGAACTTCGGCGGAAGCGGCAACGACGAAACAAACGTGCTCGTTACCGATAAATTTGTTTCCGTTGACGGCAAGTTAGACGAAGAATGCTGGCAGGGGCAAAAGACGTTCGATTACACTTACGAAAACGTGCGCGTCCGCGTGACGACCGTGTTCGGCGATCTCGGGTTTTACGTGGGGTATACGGTAAGCGACACGCACGTATACGCTTGCGAAACCCGCCCCGTGTGGATGGGCTCTTCCGTCGAAATTTACGTAGACAGAGGGGATGCGACGAAAAAGACGGAGCAAACCTTTCAATACCGTTTGGGCGCGCTCGATCAATGGGAATGCCTGTACGGTTACGAAACGATCGAAGATAAGTGGAGCGCCAAATGGCTGCCCGTTTACGGCAGAACGCAGGTGCAGGGTACGGTTAATTCGGGGCAGACGGAGGGCATGACGGCAGAAATTTTCGTCCGTTGGGACGCGCTCGGCTACGATTACGCGGCGGCGGATTTTACCGTGCCGCAAAGCGTTAAGATCATGCCCGTATACAACCAGTCATCGGGCGCGGAATTAAGTTCCCAGCGCGACTTTTGGGTGAATAACGGGGGCGATCACGCCAACCCGATGCACTATTGGCTGTTCGGCAAAAACGGATATACCGACGAAGACGGGCAGGGGGCAACGATCGGCGACAGTTCGTACGGTAGGGCAAAAACGCCCGGTTGGGATATTTCGAAAGAAGGGGAAGGCATCGTAAAAAGCGATCTCGCGGGCGATCAGTCCATTTTTTTTAAAGATATTTATGCGCCCGAATATGCGGTAACTACGCTGATCGACTTCGAAAGCGCGCTAAAATATTGGGCGTCCGATACCTTTTGGACGAACGATCCTTACCCCAAAGCGGGGCTGATCCTCGCTTCGGACGACACGTTAGAAGCGTTTCTGCTCGACTACGACGCGCGCCACCGCGTGGGCGACGCGGAGGGAATGTTCTTCCGAAAGGGCAATCCCGATCCGCGCGAAGTTTGGCAGCTTTACGGTACGCGCAGTTTAAAGGATATTTGCGACGCAAGTAAGCCGGTGCGTCTTACGGGCGTGAAGTACGGCAGATATCTGTTGATGTTCGTCGGCGACGAAAACGCGCCTAAGTACGGCGGTACGTTTGTGGGCATGCAAGAAGTTTCTGCGCTGGCGGGCAACGCCGCGCCCGGATTTTATGCGCTCGGTTGCGCGGTAAGCTATACCGATTACGCGGTTACGACCGATCGAGCGGTTATCGATCATATGGTCGAAGGCGTTCTTTCCGTGCTTACGCTCGAACAAAAGGCGGGCGGCGCGCTCGAATGCGAACGCTACGGTTATACGTACGGCTCTGCCGCAAAGGTAACGGTAAAAACGTACGAAGGCTACGCGCTTACTTCCTTAAAGGTAAACGGGGAAGAGAAAATTTCGCAGCTGTCCAAAGAGGGCGTTTTATCCGTTGCGATGAACGAAGATCGGGTGAACGTCGTTCCCGTTTTCACCCGCGCGGAAAGCACCTCCCGCATTACGGGCACCCTCGTTTACGCGGTGAAAAACGCATATGCGACGGACGTCGTTCTCTCTGTCGCGGGCGAATGCACAGGGGGGGGGTACGTCTATTTGGAAACGACGCCTTCCGCTCCCGTGAACGACGAAGGGGAATATGCCTTTACCCTTCCCAACGGCGTTTATAGCGTAACGGTAACGGTAGACGGCATCGATAAAGTGCAAAAAGAAATTACGGTAAACGGTGCGGATCTTTCTTTGGGCAAAACGGAAGTTCCGCTCAACTGGGTGTTCGAAGGGGGCGTAACGGTAAATAAAAACGGCGCCGTCACCGTAAAGGGATTCAATCAGTTCCGCGCGGTAAAAGGCGTTTCCGCAACGGATTTTGCAATGAACGCGTATTTGTATCGCGCAGACGGCAAATTCGATCAAGAAGGCTCGTGGGAAACGGGCGGCTTCGGGATCAAAGTCGCAAACACCGTTTACCGCATTTACACCATGCGCGAAAATGCGAATACGGTGGTGGTATATCTCGGCATAGACGGCGGCGCAACGCAGGAATACCGCGTTACAGGCTCTTATGCGGGCACGGGCGCGCCGCAAACCGTTCAACTCGTGTATTTGAACGGGGAAATTCACCTTTTGCTCGACGGTACCATGCACGTTGCGCTCAACCGCGAAAATACGAGCGATTCGCGCTTGCATCCTTTGTTTGACGCGGCGGCGGAAAAGTCGTTCGGCTTCGTCACCGTAGGAAAAGACATGGTGTTCGAAAATTACGATTTTAAGACGGGCAAAGAAAACGCGCAAAAAGCGCTTGCGGCAATGCAATATACAATCCGGCTTCCGCAGGGCATTTCGGGGCTTAGCGTAACCGCAACTGCCGGCACGGCGTTTTACGGCGATACGGTCACCGTTACCGTGCATTTGGAAGAAGGTTACCGCCTTACGCAGTTTTCTGTGAATGGCCAGGATATGCGCGGCATGCTGGAAAACGGAAAGCTCTACCTTCGCATCACCGAAAATATTGTAATCACTGCCCAAACGAAAAAAGTTCCCGTGTATGCGGTAAGCGGAACTTACGGGTATGCGAGCGGATTGTTTACGCAGGGTGATACGGTTACCGTTTCTTCCGAAGAGTTTACGGGTACGGCGCAAAACGGCGCGTGGTCGCTGTCGTTGCCCGACGGCACGCATACCGTTACGCTTGCAAGCGATCGGTTTGTATCGGTAACCTGTCAAGTAACCGTAAACGGCGGGGCGCAAACGGTTGCGCAGGCGCTCACCTTTACGCAGATCGCGTTCGAAGGAACAAATCATACGCAAAACGGGGCGGATCTCTCGATTACCGCAGGCGTATGGAAAACCGCTTATTTTGCGGGTGTAAACGCTTCTTCCGCGGCATACGTTAAAACGCATTTGCAGAGAGCGGACGGGAATTTCTCCGTCGAAGGAACTTGGGGAACGGGCGGCTTTGCAATATCTAAGGGCGGCGTCGATTTCTTCCTGTATGTGATGAGGCTGAACGCAAGCGAAGTTTGCGTATACTTGAACAATCGCAGTAACTTCCGCGTGTGCGAATTCAGCCATATCAGGTATCCGTATGCAGGCACGGGCGCGCCTATCGATTTGGAACTTGCTTATTTGGGCGATTCGCTATATTTAATGATCGGCGGCGCAAGGGTGTTTGAACTGAATGCGGAAAAACTTGCGGCGAATGGGCTGACGGGCGGAGATTATGCGGTTTACCGCGATCTGCTGTTCAACCGTTCGGCGGGCGAATGGAAAATAGGTTTCGCGCTGATGGATCTGAATTGCGACGTGCAGTTTTCCGATTTCGGATATTTCTTAGAAGATGCGGCGGAAGAAAAATTCCGCGCGGCGATGGTAAGCGAAGTTTTGCTTCCGCAGGCGACCGAACACATTCGCGTAACGGCAGATAAAACGACCGCATACGTAGGGGAAACGGTAACGCTTACGGTAACTTTGGGCGAAAGCTGCCGGCTTACCAAGTTTCGGGTAAACGGAAAAGACGTAACGCCCGTCGGCGGAAAGTTTTCCGTTACGGTCACGACGGGCGGCACGATCACCGTCGAGGCGGAAGCGGAACAAGTGTTAATGTATACGGTTTCGGGCGTATTCGATTACGCAAGCGGACTGTACGGCGACGGGGATACGGTAACGGTATCTTCGGGCGAGTTTACCGGTACGGTCGACGGCGACGGCTGGACGATCGAATTGCCGAACGGCACGCACACCGTCACCTTAACGAGCGCGCGGTTCAGCGATATTACTTGCTCGGTTACGGTAAACGGAGGCGACCTTTCGGTAAGCGAAGCTCCTGCGTTCTCCGAAATAAAGTTTACGGAAGATTCCGTATACGAGCGCAACGGGGAAGATATCATAACGCCGACTTCTGCCTGGACGCCCGCTTACTTTGCGGGGATAAACGGAGCGAACGGCATTCGCGTCGATACCGAGTTGCAGCGAGAGGACGGAAATTACGGCGAAGGCGGCTGGGGAACGGGCGGTTATGCGATCGAAAAGAACGGCGTCGTATACTTGATCTTTGTAATGAATGCCGCGGGCGGCGAAGGGTTTGTATACCTGCAAAACAAATCTAATTGGACGACGTACGAATACAGGGGCATTCCCGCGGGCGTCAACAAAACGGGCGCGCCGTTACGGCTTTCGCTCGTATACCTCGGGGATTCGCTGCATCTGCAATTCAACGGTAAAACGGTGTTCTCTTTAACGGCGGAAAATTATGCAAGCAGGGCGGAAGGAACGCCCGATCCCGCGGTATACGCGCAGCTGTTCAAAAAAGGAGAAAACGATCGCGTAAAAGTCGGTTTTGCAACGATGGATACGGGCGGACAATCGGGAATCAGGTATAAAAACTTTGGGTATACCGCAGTCGAAACGCTTCCCGAATCCTTCCAAACGGCAGAAAAAAGCATATTCGCGAGCAATTCGGTGGGCGGCACCGTAACATATCCCAACGGATCCGCGGGAATCTGCCCGGGCGAAAAATGGCTGGGTGCAGGCGACGGCAGCTTTTTAACGAGCGGCGGCAGCGGCGATTTTATGATCGGTTATTCCATCGAACGGTTAGACGGAAAATTCGACGTGGAGGGTACGTGGGAATCGCTCGGTTTGGCGGTATATGCAAACAATCAATCGTATCGTTTGTTCTTAATGCGCGAATCTGCTGCTTCGGCGATTTTCTACTTGCAGAACAACAGCGCAAATACAAGCAGTGAATATCACGTGCAGTACGCGTATGCGGGCACGGGCGCGCCGCTTACGCTTACCGTGGCTTATACTTCCGCCGATGAAACGCTGCATGTAAAATTGGGCGAAACGCACTTTACGCTTGCCTTGCGCGAAGGGCAGTCGTTAGAATCGCTGTACGCAAACAACGCCAAAATTCTCGGCTTCTTTGCGAACGTGGCGGGCAGCGTATCGAATATTTCGTACGAGTTCGATGCGGAAGCGGTATCGCAAGCGGTATCCGCATGGGGCGCCGCGCAGGATATTACCAACTAAACAAAACGTATTTCCCGCTCTTTCATAAAGGGAGGGCGGGAATACAAAACAAATTGCGAGGAGAAAACGCATGAAATTGACGGACATACATTTAAGAGATCCTTTTGTACTGCCTTGCGGTGATATTTACTACTTATACGGCACAAAATCGATACGGCAGGAGGGCGGATTTTTGCAAATGTCCGTGTATTCCTCCGCCGACTTGGAAGATTGGACGGAGCATTACGCACAAATCGATCTTTCCGACCATTTTTGGGCGGACGCCGATTTTTGGGCGCCGGACGTATTTTTGTACCGCGGAAAGTATTATATGTTTTTAAGCTGCATCGGCGGGGGGCGCAAGCGCGGAACGCACGTTTTTGTTTCCGATACGCCTACGGGCACGTTTATGCCCGTATCGCCCGATCCCATTACGCCGCGTGATCGGCAGTGCCTCGACGCGACGCTTTACGTCGAAGACGGCGTGCCGTACTTGCTGTATTCGTGGGAATGGTTGGAAATCGGCAGCGGAAAAATTATGATCTGCCGTTTAACGGACGATTTGACTGCGCGCCTCGACGACGGGATCGAACTGCTCGATGCAAGAAACAGCGGCGTTTCGGTAGAAATCGAGGGGTGTTTTCGCGGAAAAAGCGTTTCGGGATTCGTTACCGATTCTCCGCTGCTGTATAAAACGAAGGCGGGGAAATACCTTTTGCTTTGGTCTACCTTCGGCGAAAAGGGGTACAATATTGCAATCGCTTCGAGCGATTCGCTGTACGGGGCGTATCAACAGGAAAAACTGCTGTTCGAGGACGACGGCGGGCACGCGATGATTTTCGATACTTTTCAAGGAGAGCGCAAAATTTCCTTTCACATGCCCAATACCGTGCCGAACGAGCGCCCGCAGTTTTATTCGGTAAGCGAGCGCGGAAACACGTTGGAATTATAATTTGATCGGAGAAACAGTATGAAAAAATATGTTACTGTAATTTTAAGCGTATTATTTTGCATGCTCGCCGCTTTGGCGGGCTGCGGCGAACCGCCGCAGAACAACGCGGCTGTTCCCGACGGCATATCCGTTTCGGGCATGAAAACGGCGTTCGTTTACGGGGAGCGGTTTTCTTCCGCGGGGCTGAAAGTAACCGTTTCTCTATCCGACGGAACAAAACGTACGGCGGTTTCGGGCGAATATACGGTGGACTCTTCCGCATACGATGCAACGGCGGAAGGGGATTATTCCATCGTCGTAACTTATAAGGAAAGGGAATTGAAAACAAGTTATACGGTTACCGTTTCCAAAACGCAGGCTTCGGGCGGGGAATCGGAAGATAAAGACGAAGAGGATCAAAAGAAAATCGATCTTTGGATTATAGCGGGGCAAAGCAATGCGGCGGGATACAGTAATTTGACGCAAGCCGTGGCGGGCGAATCGTATTCTTACCGCGAATTATTAGCAGGTTTGGACGCGCGCAATGCAAGCGGATACAACGTAAAGTACTACGGCACGACGGACGTCGATTATCTGTCGAGCATGCCCGAAATTACCATGCAGAATAAAGTCGGCATGGGGCTGGGCAGAACGGCAGACTTTATCGGTCCCGAACTCGGCATGGCGAACGTGCTTGCCGAGCACACTTCCAAAGCGGAAACGGGCATTTTAAAATTTGCATGCGGCGGATCGTTTTTGTGCGATATCGGGTGCGAAGCGGAATACCCTACCCAAAAACAGTACGGAAATTGGACTTCTCCCTCCATACGCGCAATGGCGAAAGAAAACGGCTTAACCATTCACGCAAACAACGGGCTTTGTTACGATCGCTTGTTAGAGGTCATCGAACAGGGCGTGCGCCTTCTTTTGGCAGACGGCTATTCCGTTTCGGTAAAGGGATATATTTGGATGCAGGGGGAAGCGGATGCAGGAAACGCGCCGGGCACAGATCCCGCGGTATGGGCGAACCGGTACGAAGCGTATTTAAAACTGTTTATCGGCGATCTGCGCGCCGCCGTTGCGGAAATCACGCAAGACGAGCAGGCGAAAACGCGCCCGTTTGTGATCGGAAAAATCAATCCGAGCGGCGATTACGGAAATTTTGAAGAAAAAGTGCGCACGGCGGAAGATAGGGTTGCGGCGTCGCTTGCAAACGTATACACTGTGGAAAGCAGCGATCTTTTGATCAAAGACGGCGGAACGGTTTTAGGTTCGGATGCGTGGCATTTTAACGCGCGGGATATGTTTACGCTCGGGCAAAGATTTGCCGCAAAAGCATTAGAAGCGCTTGCTCTGTAAAAGTAAAAAAGGTAAATCGGAATAAGCACAATTCCCGTAGGGAATAAAAACGAATAGCAAGAAAGAACTCTCGAACAAATTGTTCGAGAGTTCTTTCTGCGAGTAATTAATTAAGCTAAATTGAAATTTATCTTATTATGATTATCTTAACTGTCGCAATTTTTTAGACTGTCGTACAATGCCGAATATACATACGCCTAATACCACCGATGAAACCGAAAATAAAATACTGTAAATGGTTAAAGTTGTATGTTGTTTTAAAGATTCTTTATACACGGTCAGACAGCATAAACCGTTGTCGGCAATTAGCATTTTCTTGGTCGTTCCGTCAACTATCATTTGCTTAATATCTTGCTCTCGTTTCTCACGCTCAACCTTTGTTTTACAAGCAACCGTATCACGGTATTCATCTATATATGAGTGATTATTATCGTCAATGTACTCATAAGTAATGTGAAAATATGAAGTCCTTGAACCGTGCGCGCTCGGATTATAATCACTATAATAGCTCTTAATATAAGCATCAACTTCAATGCCGTTTTCGTATAAATACTCTGCTTGTTGTTTGCCCTCAACAGATTGCGGAAAACCACATATTGTAACAATAATCAAAACACTTGCGATAACGGCAAAAACGCAAGAGATAATTAAAACTATTTTTGCGTACTGTTTTTTACTGTCTGTTTGTGTTTTCATTTAATCTCCGCTAAATTACTGTTTATTGATCTGTTATTATACAACAATCAAATTAGAATGTAAAGTAAAAGCGCACTTGCCTTGCTTGCAAGGTATAGTGCGCTATACTTATATTCTGTTCCTGTGGTAAAATTCCCTATGGGAACTACGGTTATTCCGATTTACCTTTTTTTATCTATCGTTTGTATTGCAGCGCTTGACAGCCGATCGTATTTAAAAATATGTTGACTGCTTGCAGTAGCTTTAAAAATCAACCGATTTTTCTTACAAAGGGATGATAATCTAAAATCCGATCAATCTGTAAAATAGTTTCGTCGGAAAGTTCCAATCCGCTTGCGGCGTAGTTTGCAAGTAATTGCGCGGGTTTGCTTGCTCCCGTAATTACGGAAGAAATTTGTTTTTTACGCAAAATCCAAGCAAGCGCAAGAACGGAAAGGGGAATGCCCAACCCTTCCGCTATGGGAATCAATTTTTCCACTTTATCAAGGTTTTCTTCCGTCAACAAATCGTTTATTTGCCTATCCGCCTGCCACGTCGCGCGCGAGCCCGCGGGCAGGGGCGTTCCCTTGCGGTATTTACCCGTAAAAAGTCCTTGCGCAAGCGGAGAAAAGGGAACGATGCCGATTCCGTTTTTTTCGCAAATGCCTATAATTTCGTCTTCGATGTAACGGTCCGCCATGTTGTATTGCGGCTGTATTACGCTTAGCGGGCGTAAATGCAGTTCTTTGATTACGGAAAGCGCTTCTGTAATTTGTACGGGCGACCATTCCGAAACGCCGTAATAAAGAATTTTACCCTGCTGAACGAGGTCTGAAAGCACTTGCATCGTTTCTTCGATGGGGGTTGTGGGATCGAAGCGGTGGCAAAAATACAAATCGATATAATCCATGCGTAAATTTTTCAGCGAACGGTCGATCTGCTCGATAATATGCTTGCGCGAAAGTCCCCAATCGTTTGCGCCCTTGCCCATGGGGAAGAATACTTTTGTGGAAACGACGAACTCGTTGCGTGCGTGTTCGTTTAACGCTTTTCCGAAAAAGCGTTCCGCCGCGCCGCCCGAATAAGCGTCCGCGCAGTCGAAAAAGTTTACGCCGTTGTCGAACGCGGTTTTAACCGTTTGCAATGCCGTTTGTTCGGCATCCGTGTCCGAAAGATCGGTTACCCAGCTTCCCAGTGCGATTTCGCTTAACTTTAAGCCCCATTTTCCTAAATTGCGGTATTTCATAGTATGCTCCTTTTTTGTACTATAACAAAATAAAAAGAAAAAAGCAAACGGAACTTAACGGTTCCGTTTGCTTTACTTTTAAGTGAACGTTATTCGTTAGCGGGCGCGTCTGCAATTTCAACGGGTTCTGTGGGGGATTCCGTTGCCGTTTGCAGCGGCGCGCTCTCTTCCGAAATGCCGCCCGCGGGCGTTTTCGGTTCTTTGCCGTACAGCCATTTCAGCAGAATGGGGGTAAGAATGGAAGAAACAAGGATCAGCAGCACCGTCATGATCATAAACTGCGCGGGAAGCGCGTTTTCGCCCAAGGCGGGATTCATGGCGGTCGCCGTAACGATAAGCGCAACTTCGCCGCGCGCCATCATGCCGACGCCCGCGATCGAACTTTCGCGCAGGTTATATTTAAATCCTTTGGCGACGGTACCGCAGCCGACGATTTTTCCGAGCAATCCCATTATTACGGCGAGGAATGCGAACAAGATCACCATTCCGCTCATGCCGACAAAAGTGATATTCGAAATACCGATATTCGCAAAAAAGACGGGGGCAAACAGCGTGTAGGTATTGATCTCTACCTTTCTATCCGTATAGTCGCGGGTAACGCGGGTGGTGGAAAGGATCAAGCCCGCAAGGAACGCGCCCGTGATATCGGCAACGCCGAAAATCTCTTCCGCCGCCCATGCGTAAAGGAAGCAGACGACGAGCGAGAAAATGGAAAGACGGCGGGTTTTCGGCCATTTGATTTCCATCCAGCGGAAGAGTTTGGAAATGCCGAATCCCAAACCGATCGCCACGATAAAGAATACGACGATCATGATGATCGTGCCGTAAATGGTCGCTTTAAATCCCGCAAATCCGCCTACGGCTTCCGCCGCGCCCGCTTTCGCGATTCCCGTTACAACCGAAAGCACGATAATGCCGATTACGTCGTCGATGATCGCCGCGGAAATGATTGTCGTTCCCAGTTTAGTCGAAATTTTACCCAGTTCCTTTAATACGGAAACGGTGATTGCCACCGAAGTTGCGGTAAGGATTGCGCCAATAAACACGCAGCGATAAATGTTGGCGGTGCCCAGCCCGATCCCGCCGAAGGGAAGGGAGATCACAATGCCCAAAACCATGGGAGCCGCAACGCCCGCGCAGGCGATCAGCGAAGCGGCAAGCCCCGTTTTTTTCAATTCGCGTAAGTCCGTTTCCAAACCGGTGGAAAACATTAAAAGCAATACCCCGATTTTGGAAAAAATCAAAAGTCCGTCTTTGCCCAAGGCAAAGGGCGCGCCGTCTTCCGTGCCCGAAAGCAAGAATAAGCAGTGATAGCGGTCGCTTTCCGTGCCGATCAGCGAAAAACCGCACCAATCGCCGAAGATAGCCGGCCCGATCACAATACCCGCAATAATATAACCGAGCACCTGCGGAAGCCCGATTTTGCGGAAAAGCAAGCCGAACAGTTTTGTAAACAGCAAAATAATTGCAAGCACGGCAACGAACCCAAGTCCGTTATCGATCAAAAAAACTCCGTTCATATGTTCTCCTATAAATTTTTGCGCTAAGTTTCAACCAAATCATTATACTGTTTCCCGTATAAAAAAGCAACTGTTTTTCCCGTTTGCAAATACTTTTCGGCGCGGAAAGCGCAGAAACTTTTCTGTATCCTGCGGAAACAAACGCTTGTCAAGCGAACGGTTTCGTGGTATAATCAAACGGTAATGAATTTTGTATCCGATCCCGTTTCCAAAGAACGGGCAAAACAAATGAATCCCATCGTGCTTGCTTTTGTGGGGGACGCGGCGTATACCCTTTACGTGCGCGAGCGGCTTGTCGCTGCAAGCGGCTGCAAGACGGGTAAATTGAACGAGCAGGCTTCGGCGATCGTATCTGCGCACGGGCAAAGCGCGACGCTCGAACGCATTTTGCCCCTTTTAACGGAAGAAGAGGAAGCGATTTACCGCCGCGGGCGTAACGCAAAAAAGCCGAGCAAAAGCAAAAACGCTTCCTGTGCGGAATACAGCCGTTCTACGGGGCTGGAAGCGGTGATCGGCTTTTTGTATTTAACGGGCAATACGAATCGGATATGCGAATTGTTTTTTAACGGTGAGGATCAATTATGAAAGCGGAAGGGCGCAACGCCGTTTTGGAACTTTTAAAAACGGATAAAACGGTCGATAAAATTTTACTGCAAAAGGACGCGCAAGGGGTGCTTTCCAAAATCTTTGCGGAAGCGCGGCGGAAAAATATCCGCGTGCAGTTTGTTTCAAAAGAGGTATTGGAAAAGGAAAGCGTAGGCGGGCGGCATCAGGGCGTTATCGCTTATACGACCGATTTTCGCTACGCCGATTTATACGATATAACGGGCAAAGCGGAAAGTTTGATTATCTTGTGCGACGGAATCGAAGACGTGCACAATTTGGGCAGTATTCTGCGCGTGGCGGAATGTGCGGGCGCGGACGGCGTGGTGATTCCCAACGCGAAAAGCGCGTGCGTGACCGAAGCGGTGATCCGCATTTCCGCAGGTGCGGCTGAGCATATCAAAGTTGCGAAAGTTTCTTCTATCAATCACGCGATCGACGCGCTGAAAGAGCAGGGCTATTGGATCTATGCATTGGAAGCGGGGGGCGAAAGCGTGTACGACAACCGTTTAACGGGCAAAGTGGCGCTCGTCGTCGGCGGGGAAGACAGCGGGGTAAAACGGCTCACGCGGGAAAAGTGCGATAAAGTGCTTTCTCTTCCTTTATTCGGAAAGGTCAATTCGCTGAACGCTTCGGTTGCGCTCGGCATTGCGGCGTATGAGGTGGTGCGTGCAAGAATGGGGAAATGAATCGGACGAACAGCTTGCCCTGCTTGCGCAGCAAGGGGAAAAGCGCGCGGTAGAAACGCTGTTAAACCGCTATAAAAGCGCGGTGCGCGGGCGTGCGCGCGGTTTTTTTCTGGCGGGGGGCGATACCGACGATCTTGTGCAAGAAGGCATGGTAGGGCTGTATTCCGCGATTTTGGATTATTCGTCTGCTTCGGGCAAGAGTTTTAAAAACTTCGCGTATTTGTGCGTTACGCGCAAACTGCTCGACGCGGTGAAAGGCTCCGTTCGGCAAAAAAACGTGCCGCTCAACAATTACGTATCCATTTTCGATCCCGATTTCGAGGGGCTTTCGCAAGAGCAGACGCCCGAAGAATTTTTGATCACAACGGAATCGCGCGCGGAGTTTTGGGTGAAGATCGGCAAAGCGCTTTCCGATTTCGAATTTCGCATTATCACCATGTATTTGGAAGGGATGAGTTATTCCGAAATCTGCGGGGCGACGGGGAAAGATTTTAAAAGCGTAGACAACGCAATTCAGCGTTCCAAAAAGAAATTACAGCGGGTATTTTCGGTTCACCCGTAAAAGAGGGCGTATGGCACATTTATCACTCTACCGCGCGTTTCGACCGGACACTTTCGAAAAGATGGTGCGGCAGGAACACGTCGTCAGAATTTTAAAGAATCAAATCGAGGGGAACGCCGTCGGGCATGCCTATCTGTTCTGCGGTCCGCGCGGAACGGGTAAAACGAGCGTTGCGCGTATTTTTGCGCGCGCCGTCAACTGCGAAAGCCCGAAAAACGGTTCCCCATGCGGAACGTGTCCTACCTGCCGCGCGTTGGCGGAAGGAAACAGCCTAGACGTAACGGAAATCGACGCCGCTTCCAACAACGGGGTGAACGAAATGCGCGAACTGCGCGAAAAGGTGCAGTATCCGCCCGTTTCGGGCAGTTATAAAGTGTATATCATCGACGAGGTGCATATGCTTACGGACAGTGCGTTCAACGCGCTGTTAAAGACGTTGGAAGAGCCTCCCCGTCACGCGATTTTTATTCTTGCAACGACGGAGCCGCAAAAAATTCCCGCCACTATTCTTTCCCGCTGCATGCGGTTGGATTTTAAGTTGATCCCGCAGGCAGATCTGGAAGCGCATTTAAAAAACATCTTAAAAGAAATCGGAAAGCCGTACGAAGACGAAGCGGTTGCGGCGATCGCGCGCGCGGGCGCGGGGAGCGACCGCGACATGCTTTCGATTGCGGAAATGTGCTTATCTTACGGTGATACGCTTACGTATGACGGCGTAACAAAGGCGCTCGGCTCGGCGGATTTCAAGCAGACGGGCGCGCTGTGCGGTGCGATTTTAAAGGCAAACGGCGACGAGGCGATCTCGCTTGCCGAAAGTATTCTTTCGGAAGGCAAATCGGTAGGGGTATTGCTGCGCGATTTGCTGCAAACGCTTAACCAAATCGCCGTTGCAAAAACCTGTTCCAACGCCGAACGCATCTTGTGCCTGCCCAAAGAGGGATACGCTGCGGTCGCGGCGATCGCGCGGGAAGCGGACGGGCACGCGATTTTACGCGCAACGGAAATTTTCGCCAAAACGGAATCGGATCTAAGATTTGTTTCTTCCCCGCGTATTTGTTTAGAAACGGCGATCTTAAAAGCGTCGATGCCCGCGCTCGATTATAATATCGACGCGCTGATCGCGCGCGTTGCGGAATTGGAACGGAAGATCGCGGAAGGGATCGCGGTCGCGCCCGCTGCGCCTATGCAGGCGGAGCCGCCGAAAAAGAAGAATTCTGCGCCGAAGCCTAAGGCTGCGGAGGAGGGGAACTTCGAAGACTATCCGACGGAAGAACCCGTATTTGCGGAAGCGTATTTTGCGGACGAGCCGTATTCTCCGCCCGCGGCGAACATAGAAAAAGAGAAGCCCGTTCCCGTAAAGGAAGCGCCCAAACCGGTACCCGTTGTAAACGCTTCGGATATGACGGCGGAAACGGCGTTCGGCAAGTTCATGCGCACCTTGCGAAAAACGTGCAAAAACGGCGTTCTGTTTACCATGTGCGCCGATTTGGAAGCGGCATTCGAAGGGGAGACATTGGTTTTGACGACGGAAAGCGAAACGGTGTACCGTTCCCTCGGCAGGGAAGACCATACGAAATTGATGAAAGAAGCGTTTTTACAAATCGGCATTGCGGATTTTGCGCTTCGGTTAAAGGGAAAAGAGAAACAAGACGAAAAGCAGGGAATCGAACGGTTGAAACACGATTTTTCCGATTACCCGATCGAAATCAGATAAAACGGAGGCAGTTATATGGCAGGGTTTAACAAAGGCGGCATGGGGGGCGGAATGCAGAACCTCATGAAGCAGGCGCAGAAAATGCAAGAGGAAATGCAGGAGACGGAAAAACTCCTCGACGAATGGGAAATCGTCGGCACGGCGGGCGGCGAAGCGGTCGTCGTATATATGAACGCAAAAAAGATCATCGACGGCATCGAAATCGATAAATCGGTGATCGATCCCGAAGACGAGGAAATGCTGGAAGACTTGGTAATGGCGGCGATCCTCGACGGATACAAAAAGGCGGACGCCGTTTATCAAGAAAAGATGTCTCGCTTTGCGGGCGCGGCAGGCGGCATGGGGGGGCTATTTTAACCTTGGAAGTTTTTATCGAACCGATCGGGCGGCTGATGAACGAATTCAGCAAACTGCCCGGTGTGGGTAAAAAAACGGCGCAGCGGTACGCTTATCGCGTGATCGGCATGACGGAGAGCGAGGCGCGCGCGTTTGCGGATGCGATCGTAAACGTAAAACGCAAGGTGCGCTATTGCAAAGTATGCGGTAATTTTACCGAAAGCGAAGTTTGCTCCATCTGCGAAACGCGGGATAAAAGCGTCGTTTGCGTGGTAAAAGAGCCGAAAGACGTTATCGCGCTGGAAAAACTGCACGAATTTAAAGGGGTATATCACGTCCTGCACGGGGTGATCGATCCCATGAACGGCGTTTCGCCTAACGATATTCGCATTAAAGAACTGCTTGCGCGGGTAAACGAGGGGAACGTAAAAGAAATTATCATGGCGACCAATCCCGACGTAGAGGGGGAGGCGACCGCTATGTATCTCGCTAAGCTGTTAAAGCCGCTGGGGATTACCGTTACAAGGTTGGCGCACGGCATTCCCATCGGGTCGGAATTGGAATATACCGACGAAGTAACGCTTGCCCGCGCTTTGATCGAGCGGAAACAAATGTAAGAAATAAGGAGAAGATTGTTTATGAAAATTTCCGTACTCGGTTGCGGCAGGTGGGGGTCTTTTATCGCATGGTATTTATCCCGCCGCGGACACAGCGTATATTCTTGGGGACCTGACGGAGACGGCTCGTACCGCATCTTAAAAGAAACGGGGCGAAACGAGTATGTCGCGTTAGACGAAAAAATCACGCTTACATGCAACTTGCAAGAGGCGGTCGAACGGGCGGAACTCATCGTAATTTCCATCAGTTCGCAGGGCTTGCGCGGGTTTATGCAAAAGGTAACGCAGTTTTCGGTAAAAGACAAAGTATTCGTACTCTGCATGAAGGGGATCGAAATCGAATCGGGTAAGCGGCTTTCCGAAGTGATGAAAGAGAGCGGGATTTCGCCCGATAAAATTGCGGTATGGGTAGGTCCCGGGCATATCCAAAGTTTTGTAAACGGCGAACCGAATTGCATGGTGATCGATTCGGAAAGCGAAAGTTTAAAGCGGGAACTCGTCGAACAGTTTAAAAGCGATTTGATTCGCTTTTATTATGGAAACGATTTGATCGGCACCGAAATCGGCGCGGCGGCAAAAAACGTTATGGGGATCGCGGCGGGCGCGTTAGACGTCATTTGCGTTCCGCTGAAAGGTCCGTTAATGTCGCGCGGGGCGCGCGAAGTCGCACGGCTGATCAAGGCGATGGGGGGCAACGAACTTTCCGCATACGGATTAGCGCACCTCGGCGATTACGAAACAACGCTGTTTTCGCCCTATTCGCATAACAGAACTTACGGCGAAATGCTCGCCAAAGGCAGTCGGTTCGAAAAACTTGCCGAAGGCGTTCCTACCTCTAAGGCAATGAAACTTTTAGGCGAACGCTACCGTGTGGAACTGCCCATTACCAACGCCGTTTACCGCGTTTGTTACGGCGAGGGGGATGATGCGATTCGCTGCAAAAAAGAGATCGAAACGCTTTTCAGCCGCAGTACCAAGACCGAAATGTACGAATAAACGCGTTTTCGCAGTACTATGCGTAACATAAATAGGTATATTTCGCTCCCCGCGCAGGAAACGCGGGGATTTTTTGTGAAAAGATCGGGCGTTTCGCTTGACAAGTATACGCCATTTAGAGTATCATAAAAAAGCTTTGCGGGGGCGTAGCTCAGTTGGTTAGAGCGCTTGCTTGACATGCAAGAGGTCACAGATTCGAGTTCTGTCGTCCCCACCAAAAACTGCTGTAAACGTGCTGTGTACGCTTGCGGCGGTTTTTCTTATTCGTAAGGAATTGCTTGTCAATCTTTTGAATATGTTGTATAATGGCGTAAATGCGGATATGGCGGAATTGGCAGACGCGCAGGACTTAGAATCCTGTGGGCAACCGTGTGAGTTCGACCCTCACTATCCGCACCAAAAATATTGCAAAACGGAAGCGTGAAAATGAGTAAAGAAGAAATGATTTTACAGTTATGGACGTTATTGGATCTGTTGCTTTCCGTAGGGCTTGGGTTTGCCATCGGGTTCGAGCGCAAGCTCCGCTTTAAAGAGGCGGGGATCCGCACCCATACCATCGTGTGTTTGGGGGCTTGCTTAATGATGCTCGTTTCCAAATACGGATTCGGTTCGGAAGCGGACGCTGCACGGGTCGCCGCGCAAATCGTTTCGGGTATCGGCTTTCTCGGCGCGGGAATCATCGTGTACAAACAGCACGAACTGCACGGTTTAACGACTGCAGCGGGCGTATGGGCGACGGCAGGCGTCGGCATGGCTTGCGGCGCGCAGATGTATCTGCTTGCGGTAGGCGCTACGTTTATTTTGATTGCTTCGCAATGTATTTTTCATATCAAGTGCCGCGCGTTCCAATCCAAAAAGTATTACGCAATTAAAATTAAATTTTTGCAGACGGGTGAAGCGGGCGATAAGGTAAAAGAGTTGTTCGGCGCGGAAAAGTTTAAAAGACTTTCGATCGAGCGGAAAGACGATCGGGTAATGTACAGCGCAATGCTGAATACCGACCGCGAATATTCTTCTGCGCGTCTTGACGAAATCATGCGGGAAAATCCGTTTATCGTTGAAATCGAGCGCTGCGACGACAACTTAACATGATCTATCATATCGATCGGTTAAAAGAAAAGGGGATAAAAGGCGCCATATACGATTTAGACGGAACGATCGCCGATTCGATGGGCGTTTGGCAGGATATTTACCGCGAGCTTTTTTCTTATTATCGCATTCCGTTCGACGGCGATTTTCTAAGCAAAACCAATCACATTGCAATGGCGGAACGCGCCGAACTGCTGGCGGAAACATACTTGCCGAATCAAACGAAAGAAGAAGTGTTAACTATTTGGCGGGAAATCGTACAGCGCAATTACCGCGAAAAAGTGCGGGTTAAACCGCATACCTTGGCGGCTATCGAAGAGCAGGTTTCTAACGGATTTCGATTATCCGTGGCGACCGCGACCGACGCAGTATGCTGCGCCTATTTTTTAAAGGAAAAAGGGATCGCGCAGTACTTTCGGGCAATCGCAGCATTGAACGAGGTCAAGCGCAGTAAAGCGTTTCCCGATATCTATTTGCTTGCGGCAAAAAAGATGAATTTGGGAGCGGAGGCGTGCGTCGTTTTCGAAGATTCGCTTGCGGGCATTACGGGTGCGAAGCGGGGTGGATTTTGCACCGTCGGTGTAGAAGACTTACATGCGACAGCAGAAAAACAAAAAATTTTATCTGTATGCGATTTCTATTTGGAATAAAGCGTCCGCCGTGTGCGGACGCTTGACTTTTGTTTGTGGAATGAATATAATAAATAGGCTTAAATCATAAAAATTACGGGAGTGTAGAAAATGGCGAATCGCAAATCGGAAGAAACGAAAGACACTGCGAATCCCGCAACAAAAAAAGGAGCTAAGCCTGTGGCAAAGAAAGCGGAAAAGGTAGAATCCGCGCCTGCGGCAAAGAAAGCGGAAAAGAAAGAATCTGCGCCCGCGGCAAAGAAAGTGGAAAAGGTAGAATCTGCGCCCGCGGCAAAGAAAACAGAAAAGAAAGAATCTGCGCCCGCGGCGAAGAAAGCGGAAAAGGTAGAATCTGCGCCCGCGACAAAGAAAGCGGAAAAGGTAGAATCTGCGCCTACGGCGAAAAAAGTAGAAAAGACAGAATCCGCACCTGCGGCGAAGAAAGCGGAAAAGAAAGAATCTGTTCCTGCGGCGAAAAAAGTAGAAAAGACGGAATCCGCACCCGTGGAAAAGAAAGCAGAAAAGAAAGAATCTGCGCCCGCTGCAAAGAAAGCGGAAAAGACGGAATCTGCGCCCGCGGCGAAGAAAGCGGAAAAGAAAGAATCCGCACCTGCTACGACAAAAGAGAAAAAGGCGGACTCGGCGGAGAAAGAACCGATCACCGTTAAAGCAGATATAACGGTGCGTATCAAGTCCGCAGAAACGAAGCCGCCGAAGGACAGAAAAAAGAAAAATCGTTTGATCGCGATCGTATCGGTTGCGGCTGCGATAGTAATCGGTTTCACCTCCGCAATGCTCGCCGTATTTTGGCCGCGGGGAGGGGAGCTTCCGCCCGAAGTGGAAGAACCGGGCAATAAAGACGACGTGATCATTCGCGATCCCGCCGATTTGCTGTATCAAATCGAAAATCCGATCGTAACGAAAGTTGGATATCAAGCGGAATATTTGGGAACGACGGAGCGCACGATCCCCCAAGAAGTATCTGACGGCGGACTTGTCGCAGACGGAACGATATCTAAGTATCCGACTTACGCTTATACGCTCGGCTTGAACGATACGCAAAAAAGGGCGCTTATCAGCGAAAGCTGGTCGCTTTGCACGGTAAATACGCGAATCGGATCGGACGGCTATCCCAAAAACACCTACAACAGTATAACTGCGGACGGAAAGCTGTTGCTGAACGGGGTCGATACGGGCAAAACGCTTTATAAGCATACCTCCTCCGTCGGCATGTACGGCGGAAACGTTGCAGACAATGAAGAAGCGATTGTAAAACGCGTTACCATGAATCCGCGCGGATACGGTTACAGCGTTACGGGCGTTTACGCGCCGGCGGGCGAAGTGTTAAAAGTTGAAATGAGCGAAGAAGATATGAACGCGACAAACGGCGTTAGAATTCATATCGGGCAAGCGCTGTTTAACGGTAAAGCCAATAATATTTGGGCGGCGAAAAATATCAACCGCATGCCCGTTATTTTAAATACATTTGTAATCGACAAAAACACGGCAACATTGAAAGACGGCGTGTATACGGCGTATATCGGTTCTTTCCTTGGCGGACCCGTATACGTCGTAAACGAAAGCGTCACTTTTTCCGTTACCGTATCGGGCGGAGTCAGATATTCGCACTTTATTCTCGGTCATACCACGCCCGAAGAGTTTGCCGAAAACGCAAAGTCTTCCGCGCCCTATTTCGATTTGGAAGTGTGGGATAACGGCGTGCTTCATTCGGGTCCCGTTCAATACGCAAAGCCGTACAGCTACGAAGATCTTTACAAAGCGGCGGTACTGTGGGATAAAATTTCCCTTGTATCCAATAAAGTAAGATCGCAGGGAATCGTATTCTTGTACGATCCGTTTGTTGCGGCGGGGGCGGCGGTTGCCTTCCCCAGTCAGCAGTCGGTAAATTGCCCCGCAAGCTGGATGGGCGGTTCGCTGAATTATAACACTTTCGTCAATTCGGGCGCATGGGGAAACATGCACGAATACAATCATAACTTTCAAGGGTTTGGCTGCGGCGACGACGGGGAAGTTACCAACAATTCACTGAATCTTGTGGAATACAGCCTGTTCACAAAAATATCTTCGGCAAGGCAACTTGCGTCGTACGGCGGGGGCGGGCTGTCCGGCTGGAACTGTTACACCAGCGCGACGTGGGCGTTGCAGAGGGTGAAGGATAAGCAGATCCAATCGACAAACGGACTTTCCGTTTATGCGACGTTGCTGCACAACTTCGGGCAAGACGCGTACATGAAATCGGCGCGCGGAAGAAACGAAGATTATTTTGTAAACTGGGGCAATAATACCCACCAAAACATGTCTTACTTCGTAAGCATGATCGTAGAACGGCTTTCGAGCGATTATTCCCAATCGTTAAACGAAAAGCAGAAAGACTATCCAATGTTCGTGCCCGTATCTTCGGTATTCCAAACGGGCAGAAGTTACATGTACGACGGGCAAAAGCGGTATATCGAAACGATGCAGCCGTATATGATTCAGTACAACAAGAACTTTACGGTCGATTTAACCGATTACCGCACTGTCGACGGACAGTACTCTTCGGGCAGCGTGATTCTTCCCGACGATTTCCGTTATACGGTAAAAAGCATTACGCAGCCGCAATACGGTTCGATCAAAAAAACGGAAAACGAAGGGGTTTTCGTTTACACGCCGGATAAGAATCATCTTCGTTCGGGCAAAATTTACGTGACCCTTTCCATTCAGCATAAAGAGGACGCTTTTAAAGTAGACGACGTAGATTTGGTTTTGGAATTCGAGCAATCGCACGATATGAACAAAACGACGCTCGAAAGAACGGTATACACGTACGAGCCGAACGATATGTATACCGATCCGGTAGAAGCTTATCGCAACCATTACGAAGGATATGTAACGCGCACGGTCGGCGATAACGACAACCGCGACGAAAACGGAAAACTGATCCAAAACGCCAATGCGGAAATTTGGGTGCCCACGCCTGCGGAAAACGCGGTAATGGAATTGCGCGGAAAGCTGTATATCGAGCAGGCGGGAAAATACCGTTTTGCTTTGCGCGGAAGAAAGCGCGCCGCCCTGTATCTTTCTTTCGATAACGGCGAAACGTACGATCTTGCGGTGGATATGAAAGAAAACACGTCGTCCGCAAACTTCCTGCTTAACAATCCCGAAAATTATTACGATCGCGATAATTTAAAGGCGGGGCAGTGGGTGTATTTTAAGGCGGTGCTGCCCGTTACCTATGCGGGAAGTTTTGTGGGCGTAGGTATGGGAGAGTTCGAAAATCCCGGCGGCGTGATCGAAGACGACGAAGAAGCCTCTTCCGTTACGCGCGAAGTGGGCGTAGAAACGGTAAACGTTACTTACGCGAACGCGTACAGGTGTTCGTACGAAATGACGAATACGGGCTTTACCAGCGATTATTTCTATCGCAGAGAGTATAAAGAAACGTACGAAAGTTCCGTCGGAAAACTGCCCGATTTAAAGATCGCAAACGTAGAGGATAATTCCCCCTGTGACGAGAAATATCCAATCGAAAACATGATCGACGGCGACGATACGACGTTCTGTTCGTCTACGGATATCGTCAGCGCGGCAAATCCTTGGCAGATCACCGTCGATTTGGGCAAAGAGGTTGCGGCAAACCGATTCGAACTGACGGGGCACATTATGGGCGCAAAAAATCAAACGCCCAATTCCATTACGCTGTATGTGGGCGAAACGCTCGGCGCGATGCAAGAGGTCGCTTCGTTCGACAACGGAAAGGTAAGCGGCAGTCTGCTTGCGTTTAACTTCGAAGAAAAGTCTTTCCGTTATTACAAACTTGTTGTGCGGAAGACGGTAGAGGGCAGATATATGGCGATATCCGAAATTTCCTTTAAATACAATCTGCCTAACGGTACGTTGATCGGACCGGACGATACTGCCCTCGAATACAGGGGGAGCTGGCGGCAGCAGAACATGTATTCGCAGTTCGGGCATATCAATATCGGCAAAAACGGCAGCGTATCGTTCGAGTTTACGGGAACGCATATTGCAGTTCGTTCGCTTCTTTCCAAAGAGTATGAGTTCGAAGTGGAAATAGACGGCATGCCCGCCGAAAGCATTTTAAAGAGCACTGCCGAAAGCGGGATCGGGTATTCCTTCCTTTCCGCTTTGTTAAAAAATACAACGCACACGGTAGTTATAAAAAGTAAAAATACGTTTAATATCGAATCGATCGTTGTTTGGTAATGTAAAAGTATTCGAAGCGGAAATAGACGGAATGCCTGCCGAAAGCGGGACCTGGTCGCACTGTTAAAGAATACAACACATACAGTAGTTAAAAAATTCAATATCGAATCGATTGTAGTTTGGTAACGAATTTAAAAACTCACCCCGAAACATTCGTTTCGGGGTGAGTTTTTATTTTACCGCCATTACGATTGCTTGCGGGTAGTCGCCGAAGTTTTTTCCGAATAAGTTCAGCCCGCCGCGGTGTTCCGCGTCTTCTTTGATTCCGATTTCCAATTTCACGGCGGAATTGCCGTATAAGTTCAAATCTTCGAATTTAATTTTATTCGATATTAAAACGTTATCTAAAAACACGCCGTCGCCGTTTACGGCGATTTTTTTCAGCAGTCCGAACTGCGTGCTTGTGATCGGCCAATAGGCGGGGGTGTATTTGCCCCGCCTTCCGCCGAAGTCGCCGGGCGAAACAAAGGTAAGCAGTTCCACGTCGTTCACCCGCACGGTAATATCGGAGGGCCAGTTATTGTTGAAGTAAATCGTTTCCGAACAGATTTCGAACGTAAACGAAATTTCCGAACAGCGGTTGTGCGACAGGGGAGAGGTGGGGAACAGATAGCTGATAAATCCCGCGTCGAACCAAATACATTCGGCATTTTGCCGCGCGGGCGAAAAGAAAACGCTGGGATCGTCGAACGATTCGATTTTATTTTCTTTTCCCACCATGCCGCAAGGCGCTTTAATATCGCAGGAAGTAAACATGCCGAGGGGCATTTCTACGGTAAATTCTTCTTGCGCGGCGGAAGTGTGCGTCGGTTCGAGCGAAACGGAAAACCCGAGGATCGCCTGCGATACAAACTTAATATGCCCCTTTAACCCCGGCTGATAGGTAAGGTATACAAGCCCCGCTTCCGCCAGCACGTCGATATGGCGCGAAACGCTTGAAACGGGTATATTCAGCTCTTGCGAGATAGCGGAAAGGTTTTTCGAACTGTGAAGCAGGTTTTTTAAAATCATCACGCGCTCTTTTACCGAAAGGGCGTGCCCTAATTTTACGATCAAATCGTGTTCTTCGTCGTTGTCGATCGTAACGGTAAAATTCTTTTGCGGGGTAAGAATGTCGCTCATAAACGCTCCGTTTTTGTTTTGTATTGCAAAAAATTGTTCATTTTTCAAAGAAAGAATAGCACATTTTGTTTGTTTAAGTCAACAGTTTTTCGGTATATTTTCCAACTTTCGGAAAATTAAGCGGGGCATTCAGTCAAATATCGGAAGCGTTTTCGATATTGACAAATAAACAGGGGGGGGGTAGAATAATTGTGAAAGAACGACTTGTATATTCATGCGCGAATTACAAAAGTTAATTCGATAGAGCATATCCAAAGCCGAACCGCCCGCGCGCCGCACAAAATTCCCCCTTTAACGAAAAAGCAGCGCGCTGGGCGGGAAGGCGATCTATTACGGAACAGACAGGCAAATTCTAATAAAAAGGAACAGAATATATGTACAGGACAGAACACCCGAATCCGCAATTCAGAAGAGATTCTTACGAATGTCTGAACGGAACATGGGAATTTGAAACGGGTAAAAGTTACGGCAAAACGAATTGCGCGCTTTCCTCCCGAATCGAAGTGCCTTTCTGTATCGAATCTGTTCTTTCGGGAATCGGCAAACGCGAATTGATTTCCGATTGCGTGTACAGCAAAACGATCGTACTTACGAAAGAAGATTTAAAAGGCAGGGTCGCCGTGCATTTCGGCGCGGTAGACTATCTTGCCGAAATATATTTAAACGGCAACTTTATTTGCCGGCACGAGGGCGGCTATACGCCCTTCGAAGCGGAACTAAACGCATTTGCGCGCGAGGGCGAAAACCGCTTAACCGTCGCCGTGCACGACGACGTGCGCGAAAACACGTTCAGCGGCAAGCAGACCGCAAAAAGCGAGCCGTTTGGTTGCTTTTACACGCGCGCGACGGGGATTTGGCAAACCGTCTGGTTAGAGCGCACGCCCCGCGCGTTCATCCGCTCCGTGCGTTTTTATCCCGATTCGGAACAGGCGGAAGTGCGCGCCGAGATCAAGACGGAGGGCAAAGGGCTTGTCGGCATGCGCGTGCTATACGAAGGGCGCGAGGTAGGAACGGGCGAAAAAGAAATCGCGTACGGCGGAAGCATTACGGTGCGCCTTAGCGAAAAACACTTATGGGAAGCGGGCGCGGGCAGACTGTACGACGTAGAACTTACCTTCGGCGAAGACAAGGTATACAGCTATTTCGGCTTGCGAAAGGTACGCTTCGACGGTCATCGGTTTTTGTTAAACGAAAAAAGCGTGTTTCAGCGGTTTGTGCTCGATCAAGGATACGATCCGCAAGGGATCTACACGGCGCCCGCCGCGCAAGCGATGGAAAGGGATATTGCCCTTGCGCGCAGACTGGGATTTAACGGGGCGCGCTTGCATCAAAAGGTTTTCGAACCGCTGTATTTGTATTATTGCGATAAAGCGGGGTTCATGGTTTGGGGCGAATTTGCAAGTTGGGGAATTTCGTACGATTCGCTCGACGCGTTCGGAACGTTCGCCGAACAGTGGAAAGAGGTGATCGAGCGCGACTTTAATCATCCTTGCATCGTGCAATGGTGCCCGTTGAACGAGGTGTGGGAAAGTTTAGACGAACAAAAAAAGCCGCGGGATATCCGCTTTGTCGAAGGGGCGTATGCGCTTACGAAGGCGTTAGACGAAACGCGCCCGTGCGTAGACGTAAGCGGGGGATATCACGGCAGACATACCGATTTATTTGATTTTCACTGTTACCATACCGCCGAAGAAATTGCGGAATATTTGAAAGCAATCGAAGAAAAGGGCGAGTTGATTATGGATACTGTTTATCCCGCAACGCCCGAAAGGGGAACGCGTTACAACGGAACGTTGCCTTTAAACGCAAGCGAATACGGCGGGATCGCCTATGCGGCGGACGGCAAGGCGAAGGGGTTGGAAAAGCCGGTGTGCTGCGTACAGGAAACGGAAAGCTGGGGATATCTTGCCTGCGGTACGGAAGAAGAGTTTGCGCGGCAGTACTTGGCGGCGACGGAGCTGCTGCTCGCCTGCCCCAAACTAAGCGGATTTTGTTATACGCAGTTGTACGATGTAGAGCAAGAGCGCAACGGATTTTATTCCTACGCGCGGGAAGCAAAACTTTCCCAAGAGACCGTGCGGCGCATTGCCGAATGCAATGCGGCGATTGCGGCGATCGAAAAATGAAACGGAATGCGCACGGCGCGCCGATCAGAAATAAAAAATAAGGAGGAAAATTATGGAGCAGATTGCGGAAAACGAAAGCGTTTTGCAGTCGGACGGAAACGCGGGCGAAAAAGAAGTAAAGAAAAAGCCGCGGATCAAACGAAAAACGCTGCGGGAATATCTGTTCGTTTACGGCATGTTGTTGCTTCCCTTGATTCAATTCGCTATCTTCTACATTTGGATCAACGCAAATTCCATCGTAATGGCGTTTCAGGAATTCGACGGATATGCGGACGACGGGGGCGAGTTGTTCAAGTGGTCGTTTTACAACTTCGGAAGATTCTTCAAAGAATTCGGCATACCTACTTCCACGGTCATGCAGGCGCTGGGAAATACGTTTAAGTATTTTGCTGCGGGAGTGATCATGGTGCCGCTCACCTTTTTGGTTTCGTACTTTCTTTACAAGAAGATATGGGGCTATAAAATTTACAGGGTGGTATTCTTTCTGCCTTCCATCATCAGCGCGGTGCTGTTCGTTACCACGTATAAAAAGATGATCGAAGCGGGCGGGCCGTTAGACGGCATTCTGCATTGGTTCGGAGGGGAAGTTCCGCCCCTGATCAACGACGATGCAACGGCGACGTACACTATTATCTTTTACACCATGTGGACGGGATTCGGCGTGAACATGCTGTTATATCAAAGCGCGATGAGCCGCGTTCCGCAGGAAGTGATCGAAGCGGCGCAGTTAGACGGCTGCCCTTGGTACAGGGAACTTTGGTCGATCATCATACCCATGGTATGGCCGACTATTTCAACGACTTTGATCTTGCTGTGCACGGCGCTGTTCAACAGTACGGGACCCATTCTGCTGTTCTCGGCGGCGGGCGCCGAAGTGGATAATCCGGCGATTCAGACAATCGCGTTCTGGATCTACCGTCAAACGCAGAAAGGGGTGGATTTAAACTATCCCGCGGCGATCGGTTTGTTCTTTACGCTGATCAGCGTGCCCATCGTATTCTTGATCCGTTGGGTGTTCAACAAAATCGATCCGGACGTGACGTATTAAAGGAGGGGAGAAAAACATGACAGGTAACGAAACTGTAACAAACGCATTGCCCGAACAGAATGCGGAAGTTCTCCCGCCCGAAGGAAAAAAGAAAGAAAAGAAGTTGAACGGCGGATTTTTAGCGGTAAAAATCGTCGTGTTCACACTCTTCTTCCTGTACGCGTTTTCGCTGTTCTACGCGGTGATGTGGGCGATCGGCACTTCGCTGAAATCGCAAGAAGAGTTTTACGAAAACATCAACGGCTTTCCGCAGTCGTGGCTGTTTTCCAACTACTGGGAAGCGTTCCGTTCGGTAAGCGCGAACGGAAACAACATGCTTATCATGTTCGTAAACTCGCTGTGGTATTCGTGCGGGGGCGCGGCGCTGGGTGTGCTGTTCTCTTCGGTGACTGCTTACGTCGTCGCAAAATACAAATTTCCGGGCAGGGGATTTATCTATGCGCTGGCGCTCGTCACCATGATGATTCCCATCGTAGGGTCTTTCCCTTCGCAGTATAAAGTGTACACCGCGTTGGGCATTATCGATTCCCCCTTGCTGATCATCACCAAGGCGGCGGGATTCGGATTTAACTTCGTTGTGCTGTTCTCTTTCTTTAAAACGCTTTCCTGGACGTATGCGGAAGCGGGATTTATCGACGGAGCAAGCCATTTACGCGTATTTACGCAAATCATGCTGCCTTTGGCGCTTCCCGTAATGGGCTCGCTGTTCTTGGTAGCGACGGTAGGGCTTTGGAACGAATATATGGAACCCAATCTGTTCTTGCAGTCGTATCCTACGCTCTCTTCGGGGCTATACGTGTTCCAGCTTGAAATGACGCGCGGCATCAACTACCCGCTGTTGTTTGCGGGGCTTATCGTAAGCGTAATTCCCGTAGTGGTGCTGTTTGTGGCATTCCAAAAGACGATGATGGAATCGATGAGCGTCGGCGGGATCAAAGGCTAAAAAATTAAAATCTATATGGAGGAAGATTATGAAGTTTAACAAAAAGTCGGCAATCGCTATGATGCTTGCAGGTTGCACGGTGTTCGGGCTTGCTGGTTGCGGCAGTCCCGAGGCGGAACGGTATCCCCAATACGCCGATGACAAAGTGATGATGATCGGGGGCTGGGATCCTCCCATTCCCACGTTGGAAGATTATCAAATGGCGAAGGACATGGGGCTTACGCACATGTTTATCGATAACGTGTTCGCGGCAAAGGGTACGGAGCTGTACTTAAAGCAGTTGGAACTGTGCGAACAGGTTGGGATAAAGGCGATCGTCGGCATGGATACCTCTTTGGATAACGCGGCGAATAAGCCGGAAGATCTTACCGATTACAGTTCTTATTCCGCGGTAGAAATGATCAACATTTGGGATGAACCGGGAACGGGCGAATTCGAGGCGGTAAAACAGCGCATTCTCAACCAAAATAAAATATACGCCGATCAAGGGAAGGATATGGTTATGTACGTCAACCTAAATCCTACCAATCCCACGTCGTTTGCGAACGGGGGTACGGCAGGCACTACTTCGACGGAAGATTATTTAACGAAGTTCTGTACGGAAGTATTACCTTCCATTCAGGGCAGAAAAATTCTTTCCACCGACGTTTACGCATTAAAGAAAACGGCATTTAACGAAAACGTCATCGACGACAGATGGGTGGAACGTTTAAGCACGTACGGTTGGTTTGCGAAGGAATACGATTGCGATTTCCACTTCTTCCTGCAAAGCTATTCTGCGGGCAACGAACGCGACATCGTCGACAAAGCGGATCTGACTTTCCAGGTATATACCGACATGGCGTTCGGCGTAAACGCGTTTTCGTGGTTTACCTACCGTAAATCGTTCTTAGACGGCTTCGGCGGCGGCTGCGTAGAAAACAACGTAAGCACGACGAAAACGTATTTGTACGATTGGGTGCAGGAAGTAAACGCAGAACTTGCTTCTTTCGATCACGTTTACCTTTCGTTCGATTGGGAAGGGGTAATGCCTATTTTGGGAACGCTGAACACGGCAGACGATCCCGAATACGAAAATTCCGATTTTGTTAATATTTACGAAAAGTCGAAACTTTCTTCGCTTGCATGCGGCAGCGTAACTTCCACGCAAGACGCGCTTGTAGGGCAATTTAAGGATAAAGACGGTAACTGCGGGCTTATGGTTACCAATTACACCGAGCCCACGCAGGGATTGAATACGAGGATCGACTTTAACTTTACAAAGGCGAACCGTGCAATCGTATACCGCAACGGCGTAAAAAAGGTATACGAAGTGAAAGACGGAAAACTGAATTTGAATCTTGAATCGGGCGAAGGCATGTTTGTCATTCCCGTGCAGGTATAAAAATAAGGAGGAAAACTAGAAATGAAAAAGATTCTCAAACTTAGCTGTTTGGCATTGGGCGCATGTATGGCTGTCGGCATAACGGCTTGCGGAAAAGATGACGGCAGCGGCGGAGACGGCGGAAGCAACGGCGGCGGTTCCATCAGCGTGCATTACATGGCGGGCGGCTTCGGAAAAGAAGTGTACGAAAAAATCGCAGCCGACTATAAGGCGCTTACGGGGGTAAGCGTAAAGTTCAACGCCAGCTATTCGGGCGGCGAGATCCAAAACCTGCTGCTTTCCGGGCAGGAGAAAAACGACGTTGTATTGCCTCTTTTAAACATGTACGCCGCGCAAGACGCAAACTTGCTTGAAGATTTGACCGAAGTATACAACGCCACTTATACGGGCGAAAGCAAGCCGATCAAAGATAAGATGAACAAAAGCCTTTACGATTATATCGAGGCGAAAGACGGCAAGCGCTATCAAATGTTCGGAACCAATTCCGTTTCCGCGATCTGCTATAACATCGGCACGCTGAACGAAGCGTTCGGCGCGGGACAGTGGGAACTTCCCCGCACGACGAACGAACTTGTCGAAATGTCCGCGCAGTTAAAGAACAAAGGGTATTACGCGTTTACAACGTCTACGGGAATCAACTATTATTGGGATTATATCGGAACCGTTTGGTGGGCGCAGTACGAGGGCATAGATAGCTACAATAACTTCTATTACGGAAAGTATTGGGATTCCGCTACGAGCGAATGGAAGCTGGGCGCGCAGATCGCAGACGCGCGCGGCAGAGAGGTTGCGCTTGAAACGCTTTCTACCATTCTTTCTTCGCGCAACGGGTATACTCACCCGAAATCGAAGGATATGGATTTCACCACGGCGCAGCGTTCCTTCTTGAACAACGGGTATTTAAGCGATAAAACCAAAGTTGCGTTTATGGTAAACGGCGACTGGTTGGAAAACGAAATGGCTTCCGCGCTGCTTTCCAACCCGCAAGATATCGCAATGATGCGCGCGCCCGTCGTAAGCGAATTGATCGAAAAACTTTCTACCGTTAATTCGGAAGCAACGCTTTCGGCGGTCGTAAAGGCGGTAGACGAGGGCAAAACCTCGTACGACGGCGTAAGCGCAGAAGACTTCGCCCGCGTAAAAGAAGCACGTTTAATGGTGTATACCGCGACGCCCAACTATCCTGTGGGCATTCCTGCAAACCGCCCCGCGGCGAAAAAACAGCTTGCGAAAGATTTCTTGGTCTACCTGCATTCCGACCGCGCGCAAAAGATTTACGCGACGTCGCTGCAAGGACTTACCATGCCTGTGGATTTCAATGTGCTTGACGAAAACAGCGGCGTTCAGGTAAGTAACTTTATCCGTTCGCGCCTTTCCGTATTCGGCAACGACATGGTGGCAATCTTCCCCCGCAATGCTTCTCCTATCATGTATCGCGGCGGTATGGGCGATATGTCTGTCGGCGGCGGTGTAGACGGAAAACTTTTCAACGGAACGAGTTCGTCCGGTTTGCTCGCGCTTGCAAAGCAAAGCATCGTAGACCACTGGGACGAATACATGAAGGCGCTTGAAACGAGCGGATCCGGAACCTGATTTTTCGGAAAGGGGAAATAAATGAAACAGTCAATCTTAAAAAAATGTTGGATCGCGATCCTTTCCGCCATGCTGTTGGTTACGTTAAGTTTGGCGCTCGCCGCATGCGGCGGGAACAAAAAGCGCATTAACGCGCCTGCACGGTTGGAAGAAGATATCGGCGCGGGAACGTATATCGTTCCCGAATACGAAGTCGTAAACGAGATCGGCGTAATTATGTACGGTTATACCGTTACGCTCAAATCGGCGGTCGATCATAACGGCGAAAATTGCGAAATTACGCGCGGCGTGGGCAGCACCACCGTTACCCTTAACGGTTCGGGCGATTATACGTTCGTGTATACCACGGGCACGAAAGACATCGAAGACGCAACCGTAACCATCGATTTTGCGGATAGAACGGCGCCTACGATCAATTACAATTCGGGCAACCTTCCCAAATTCTTTATCAAAGGGAATTATTACGATATGCCCGCGTATACCATCGACGGCGATTACGACATTACGAAGTGCAAAGCGGAAGTGTATTATTTCGACGCGCAGAATCAAGAAACAAAGGTTGCGGTAGACGGCGGCAGATTCTTGGTGGAAAAAGGCGAAGGCAAGTACGAAATTCGCATCCACCTCGAAGACGCGGCGGGAAACTATAACGATTATAAGTATGCGCGCGAAGTGGACGGACCGCAAACGATCGTCGAAAATACCGTATTGTATTTTAACGAAGAATTCGGCGCGCGGCAGGTTTCGGCTTTGGGATCGGGCTACACGGGCGCATTCGTTTCTAAAACTGCGGACGGCGCGCACGTTTACGGCGACGAAGCGGGCGCTTATAAAGTTTCGTTCAACGGCGTGGAAACGACAAATAACGAAGGCTATATCGAAATGAAAGTTCCCGCAATTACGAATATTTCCGATTATAAAGAATTGGAAATGTACGTTTATAACGATTGCGGCGCGGATATCATTATGGGTTCGCGTTGGTGGAACGATCAGTCAGTGAAAAAAGACGAATGGACGCGCCTTACCTGGTCGGTCGCAAATTGGGGCGGCGCAGGCAGCAACGTAGATTCTTCTAACGTGAATATCCGCGGGGTAGGGGATATTACGGGTACGAACATTCGCTTTATTTTCGCGTACGACGGAAAAACGATCCCGCACGGCGATTTCTATCTTTCGTCTATGCGGGCGATTCCTAAGGAAAAGAGCCAAGTTACGGCGGGCGAAAACGTCGTGCTCGACAAGGCAGACGGCAGTTACTTCTTCGGAGATACGGTAAGATTAAGCGCGAAGCAGATCGAAGGAAAAGTAGTAGATTGTTACTATATAGACGGAAAGCCGATCAGCGGCGAAGAATTCGTGGTTACGCAAAAAACCTATTCGGTTACCGTAAGCTATGTGGAAGGCGCGCTCACCAAAGAGAATATGACGTGGGGCACGGCGTTTAACTATACCGATGATTCCAATACGGCAAATGAAATCGTGCCCTTCTTTGCGGGCAACGGCGACGGCGTAATCTCGCTCGACGTGGTGGG
The DNA here is from genome assembly GCA_910578065.1 of uncultured Christensenella sp. Lineage (GTDB taxonomy): Bacteria > Bacillota > Clostridia > Christensenellales > Borkfalkiaceae > Gallimonas. The sequence continues at coordinate 38,660 of CAJTPB010000013.1, forward strand.
CGGTTACCAAAAGCATGAGGGCGTAAACCAGCTGTTCAACCTTTCTTTCTTGCTCGGTTCGACGAACAGCATCGAAATCCAGATCAACGAGGCGGCAAGCACGCCCAACGTTTGCAAATGGTATTTCGACGGAAAGAATTGGGGCGTTAAGGTCGCAGACCTTCCCGCCGAACTTGTAGAGAAAATCAAAAATGCGGAGGACGCAGAAGGAAAGCGCGTTCATTTCGACGCGGTGAAAAAGGGCAATCGTTTCAGTATTTTCGTAGACGGCGAACTGCTTTGCACCACTTCGTTAAAGGGCTTGAACTTAGACGGCAACTTCGGTTACGGTTGGCGTTTAGAGGGCGAAACGCCCGCGCCTGTGGTTGTGGAAAACGCAAAGGCAGTTATGGGTACCGAGCGTTTGAACTTGTTTATGGAAGATTATAAGGCGACTGTAACCGTAGATAAGGCTACGCTTGCGGGAACGGAATATTATGTCGGCGACGAAGTAACGTTTACCGCAGACGAAGCGCCCGCGGGTAAAATGTTCTGTTGGTTTACGGTAAACGGAAAGAAGATCGAAGGCAATTCGTTTGTTGTAACATCGACCGACGCTTACACGGTTGCGGCGGTTTATGCGGATACCTGCACGCTTACCCTTGCGGAAGGAATTACCGCAAACGGTAAAACAGGCACGGTGGTCGTACCGCAGGGCATAGCGGTAACGCTCGCTTACACGGGCACGGTAGGGGAAAACGAAGCGTTCGACTGCTTTACGGTAAACGGAAGCGAGCTCGACGGCGATTCGTTTGTTCCCGCTTCGGCAACGTATACCGTTGCGCATAAAACGGCGGCTTCGGCGGAAGGCATGCACTGGGATACGCCAGACTTCGTTCAACCTACGGGGGCGAGCGAAGTAAAAGTTACCAAATTGGGCAACGGCGATCATTGGGCGCTTTCTTACCAAATTACGCACGTCAATACCAACAATGCAGGGTGGTATACGGGCGTTTATATCGGCGGAACGGCGCAACTTGCCGCGTTCGAATTGGCTTCGTGGGGCAAAACGTTTAACCTTTACGGGCACGTTTATGCGGGAACTGCGGGCAACGGAGATTTAAGCGTAACTCTTTCGCAAAGAGTAATCGATATTTTAAACGGCGCAACTGCTTCCGATCCCGTTACGGTGATCTACGTGCGGCAAAATAATGTGTTAAGGGCATATATTTCCACGCAAACGGAATTCGTTCTTGCGGCGGAAGTTCCCCTTGAAAAGTTTATTGCAGACAACAATTATACGAACGCGTTCGGTTACGGCTGGCGCAGCGATTTCGGCAACCCGACCATCGAAAATATCCGCTTCGTCGTAGGCGAAAAGAAGACGCAGTTCTATATGCAATCGTTAAAATTCATTCAGCTGAACGATTACGACGAATACGTAACGCTGGGAAGCAACGGCGAATACACCCTTCCCACGGCAAAAATCGTCGATTCCGAAGGGAACGAAACGGCGGGCACGGTAGAAGTTGTTTCCGTAAAAGACGCATTGGGCAAATCGTATGCGGTAAACGACGGAAAGATAATCGTTTCTATCAGCGGTTCCATAGCGCTTACGATCACGTACAAAGTGCAAGGGCAGAACGTTATGTCGGTTGCTGCCGTAACGGTACAGAGTAACGATAACGTTGTATACGCTCCCGCGGCGGATAATACGGCACTGATTGCAGGCGAAGGAAATACGGTCGGATACGATACTTCGATCAAGTTCGGCGGCGAAAGCGGTTCGTTAAAAGTTACCGTCGGCGGAACGGATACAAAAGATACCAAAGTGCTTCTCGGTGCGTACGACTATGATAGGGCGACCGAGTATGTCGAATTCTACGCTTATACGGATAAAGACAACGTAAAAATCGGTACTTATTGGACGGGTGATACGCCTCTTACAAAAAATGCATGGACGAAATTTGTTTTGCGGCTTTCCGATATTCATCCCGACCATTGGCGCGCAGACAATCGGTTTGTCGTTCGCATTATGTCCGATAGCGTAATTGCGGGCGCAAACGTGTATCTTTCTAAGATAACGTGCGGTACGTTTATGGATTTGCAGTCGAGCGAAACGCAAATCAGCGATATTCAGTTTGCGAAACTCATCAGCGGTTCGGCGGATAAGGAGTATGCGGCGCTTCCCGCGGCGATTTCCGATTCTAACGTAAAGGAAACCGAAGTGTTGAAACTTTCTGCAATGCAGGCGGATTCCAACGGAGACGTGACCATCAATATTTCTTCGGCTTACATTTCCGATTTAACCGATTACGAGAATATTTACTTTTATGTTTATACGGCGGATAGCGGAATACAAGGCGCAACTTATTGGTGTGCGAATACCAACTGCACAGAAAACGCTTGGACGAAGGTAACCGTTACGCGCAACACCAACTGGACGTATCATGACGGTGCGGTTCATCACGACGGCGTACCTACCGGAACGGGTAACGTAAATCCTTATGAGGGCGGCGCAGGGCATTTCATTTACAGACTTTGCGGAGTGTCGGGTAAAACCGTTTACGTAACATCTTTGTACGGAACACCCAAAACGGACGCTTAACGGCTGAAATTGCGGGTATGCGGAACCCCCCGAAGGCTTTCTGCCTTCGGGGGGATTCTGAATAAAAAATTTTTAAAAAAGTCAATACAAATATAGTAATGGTATCAAACGTGTGGTATAATACCGAACAAGAGGATTTCAAATGAAAATATCTTTTCAAACTTATTGCAGCAAAGTAAAGGGGTGTTACCTCGGCAAAAATATCGGCGGAACGATCGGCGCGCCCTTCGAGTGCTTCCGCGGCGTGTTTGATATCGATTATTTTATGCAAGACGTATCCGCGCCCGTTCCCAACGACGACGTCGATTTACAGCTTGTATGGCTTTCCGCCGTCGAGCACGAAGGGAAAAATCTCGACTCGCATATTCTTGCGCAGTATTGGGAAAATTACGTTTCTTCCGTGATCTCCGAATACGGCACGGGAAAGAACAATTACGCCATGGGGATCGCGCCTCCGCTTTGCGGACATTTGCGCAACGAAAACCGCGAAAGCAACGGCGCGTGGATCCGCACGGAAATTTGGGCTTGTCTGTGCGCGGGCAATCCCGCGCTTGCGGCAAACTACGCTTATTACGACGCATGCGTCGATCACAGCGGAGAGGGGATCTATGCGGCGGTATTTACTGCGGCGGTGCAAGCGGCGGCGTTTTTTAAAAGCGACGTTGCGGAACTCGTTAAAATCGGTCTTTCGTATCTGCCCGAAAAATGCGCGGTGCGCGGCGCGGTCGATTTGGTGTGCGAATGTTTCCGCAGGGGAGACGATTGGAAAACGGCGCGCAAAAAATTGCTTATCGCCTATCCTTCCAGCTTCGGCGAAATCGGCGGGGAATGGCAGGGAACGGCGCTTGTTTCCGCAAGCGAAAAATGCCCCGTGCAGCAAAAGGACCCCGATATTCCCCAAGCCGTTCACGGGTACGATGCGCCCGCGAGCATCGGCATTGTTTTGATCGGCTGGCTGTACGGCGGGGGCGATTTCGGCAAATCCGTCTGTATCGCCGTAAACTGCGGGGAGGATACCGATTGCACCGCAGGCACACTCGGCGCGATCCTCGGGATCATCGGCGGGGAGGAAGAAATTCCCGAAAAGTGGAAAAAGGGCTGTTCGGAAAAAATCGCAATTTGCACCCTGCGCCCCGATCTGCTGTTAAACGTGCCCGAAACGGTTACCGCGCTGTGCGAACGGGTAATAAAGCAGTTTCCCGTGCTTTCTTCTTCGGCGTGCACGTTTACGGAAAACGGGTTCGAAGTTTCGGCGGCGAAAAGCCTTATCTACGATGAAGACGCGTTCTATCCCTATCAGCAAGAAAATTTAAAAGAACTGTTGCGGGAATCGCCGTATACGGCGCGTTATCATTTCCCTTCGGTTACCGTTAAAGTAACGTACGACGGGGCGTTTGCGGAAATCGAAGAGGGCGCGGAAAAGAAAATTTCCGTTATCCTGTGCAACAAACTGTATCTTCCGCAGTATTTTACCGTGCGCGTGCTCGACGTGCCTGCCGAATGGAACGTAAAAAACGGAAGTGAACGGTGCGTAGGGTTAGAACATTGGCACGGCAGCAAAAAGGCACACACAAACGGGTTCGATTTTATTTTTACGCCCGCCGCGCTTACCAAACACAAGTATAAACTTATTTTAGAACTTGCGCCCAACGGCAGGGGGGAATCGTATTATATTCCGCTTACGCTTTTAAACGGCGCTTGCAAATAATTTGTAGAGGAACGCAACAATGTATTTATCCGAATTTGTAAATGCCGATTGTCTTACGGAAGCGCAAATTGATTCCGTTTTATTCGACGCTTGTCCGGAAACGGCTGTAAAAAGCGATTTTGCGCTTTTGCTCGGCACGGATCCGAAATTCGCCGCGATTCGCGCGGATATCGCCGCCGCTTATTACCGCTTGGGCGGAACGGAAAAGATCATCGTTTCGGGCGCGGCGGTATGGAATGATAAAATAACGGAATCTGCGTATTTGCGTAACGAATTACAGGCGCGCGGCGTACCCGATTGCGCGGTAATCGAAGAACCGAACGCGTACGATACGATGCAAAATATGGTGTATTCGCTTGCGGAAATTTGCAAACGTTGCGACGTTACGAGGGTAAATAGCGTTACGGTAATAACCGAGCCGTTTCATATGCGGCGGAGTTTATATTTGGCAAAAATGCTGTTTCCCGCGTTCATTCGCGTAAACGGGTTTACGCAAAAAATTAAGAGTCAACGCAAAGCGTGGAAATCGGATTTGCGTTTAAATCGATGCGTAAAAAACGAAATTACGATTTTAAAGGATATGATCGAACGCGGAATGATAGAAGATATCGAAATAAGCGAAGGAGAAAAACCGCTATGCAACTAAAAATTCTCGGTTCCGGCGGAGGGGAAGGCTTCCCCGCGCTTTTCTGCGGGTGCGAACACTGCAACGCGGCGCGCAAAGCGGGCGGCAAAAGTTTGCGTTCGCTTTCGCAAAGTTTGATCGACGGAAAACTGTTGATCGATCTGCCCGCCGCGTCGCACAGTCACTGTTTGAAATACGGCTTAAATTTCGGCGAAATCGAAAATCTGCTCATCACGCATACGCATGCAGACCATTATGTTCCCAACATTTTAGAAACTCGCGGCGACGATTTTGCACATAATTTAAAATCGGAAAAACTGCATATATACGGCAATGCAGACGAGGCGCGCATGTTCGACGGCGTGTTCAACGTGTTTCCTATTTCGCAAAACATCCGCAACGGAATCGTGTTTCATACCGTAAACCCCTGCGAAGAATTGCAGATCGGCGGCTATACCGTTACCGTTTTAAAGGCGAAGCACGCCTACGAACAAACCGCCCTTAATTATATCGTCGAAGACGGAAAATCTTCGTTGCTGTACTTAATCGACAGCGGTTATCCCACTCAAGAAACGCTTCGCTTTCTTGCAAAGAAGAACAAGCCTTTTTCTTGCGTGGTGATGGACGGCACGATGGGCATTACGGGGCAATACGAATGCCACATGAATTATGCGGAAAATATCGCGTTGAACAAGAAATTGCAAGAGCTGGGTTTGGTCGGCGAAAAAACCCGCGTCGTCGTATCGCACATTACGCACAATTATGTGGGCGTGCATGAAGAAGTGGAAGAGTATTTCCGCGGCAGCGGAATCGAACCCGCATACGACGGAATGGAATTGGAGTTTTAATGAAACAAATCATCAAAGAATATTTATTGTCGCGTGCGGAAGGTGTTTTTCGCGTTCCTTCGGGCGATTTGAACTTTCCGTATCTTGATCCGGGCGCGGGGTATTCGGGCGAACTGTGGGATTGGGATTCGTATTGGGCGGCGCATGCGTTGTTATCGGTTAACGATAGTCAATCGAAACATTTGAGCGAACGGGCGGCAGAGTATGCAAAGGGGAGCGTTTTAAATTTTCTTTACGCACAGGAAGAAGACGGCTATACGCCCGTTATGGTATCGAGCGGGGGGTTATTCGAAGGGTACTTTCATAACGAATACCGAAAAGGAACGCCGCTTAATCAACATAAGCCGTTTTTGTGCCAAGCGATTTTAAACGTAAGCGCTTTTACGGGCGATTACGGTTGGTTTGATTTGGAAAAGGCGTTAAACTATCTTTGTTATTACGAAACGCATCAGTTCGACGCGCGTTCGGGTTTGTTCATATGGCAAGACGATATTATGGTGGGGATCGACAACAATCCCACCGTATTTTTCCGCCCGCCGAGAAGCTGCGCCGATATTTTTTTGAATTGTTTTTTATATCTCGAATACAAAGCGCTTGCAAGCATTTTAACCGCGTTGCACGACGAACGCGCCGCCGCGGCGGAAGAGCGGGCGAATGCGCTGAAAGCTGCAATCAATGCGGAAATGTGGGACGAACGGGACGGAATATACTATTCGCAAGACGTCGGGTTCTGTCGTACGGAACGCAAGGTAAAAGACGTATGCTTTTACGAAGGATTTGCGCCGCATTGGAAAACGCTTCCCTTAAAAATCCGTTTTTGGGGGTGTTTTTTACCCTTGTACGCGGGTATTTGCAATGCGGAACGCGCGGAACGGCTGTGCGCGCACCTAAAAGAGAAGGACGTTTTCGCCGCTTACGGCATTCGAACGCTTGCGCGCAACGAAAAAATGTACAGCCTTGAAAAAAGCGGAAATCCCTCCAACTGGCTGGGCGCGATTTGGACGATCGCCAATTATTGCATATACAAAGGGCTGCTTCGTTACGGCAAAAATCGGCTTGCCGAACGGTTGCGCCGCGCAAGCGTTGCGCTTGCCGAAAAATCGCTGCGCGAGCACGGGGATCTGTTCGAAAGTTATCATCCGGATACGGGCGAACCCTTTTTGCACGCGGGATTTTTAAGTTGGAATTTATTATTACTCGAAATGGAAAAAGAACAATGAAAATTTGTAACGATTTATTAATAAACGATGTGCCCGCTTCGGGGCAGTTAAAGGAAAGCGAAAGCGTTAGTTTTTGCCTGCGGGAACATGCGGATATCAAACTGCTGTTTTTGGGCAATTCCATTACCCGCCACGGAAAAGCGGAATCGCTCGGCTGGTTGGGCGATTGGGGCATGGCGGCGTCCGGTGCGGAAAAAGATTACGTGCATACCCTTGTGCGACTTTTGGAAGAGAACGGAAAGTGCGTTTCTTACTGTGTTGCGAATTTAAGCGAGTGGGAACGTACGCGCGATATGTCGCTGTTATCGTCGCGGTATGCGGCGGCAAAGGCGTTCGGCGCGGATATCGTAATCGTGCGCTTGGGCGAAAACGCGGGCTTAACGGAAAATTTGTCCGCTTTTCTGCCCTGTTATCGCGATATGACAGCTTATTTTACGGCAGACGGCGCGCGGGCGGTCGTTACCGATCTGTTTTGGGAATACGAGCCGTTCGATTCGTTTGTGCAATCGTTTGCAAAAGAGCAAGGGTTTGCCTTTGCGCGGTTGCACGATTTGGGTAATGCGGAAGAGATGAAGGCGACGGGGATTTTTTCTCACCAAGGGGTAGCGGCGCATCCGGGCGATAAAGGTATGGCGGAAATCGCAAGACGGATTTATTGCGCGCTAACATCGATATTGAACTAAACTTACACAATTTGAAACTGAAAAAAGAATAAACTTACAAAAATTGCGGCTTAAAAAAAGTTAAAAGCAAAGGCTTTACAAGTGCGGCAGCACCGCATAAAATAATATTCGAAACAAGGAAATCGATCCATGAAAAAAATAACGGTAACCGATTTATCGGCAGAAGAAAAATTGCGCTTGATCTGCGCGCAGGATTTTTGGCACACGGTGAACTTTAACGGGAAAATTCCGCAAGTCACCGTTTCCGACGGTCCCGTAGGGCTGCGGAAAGAAATCATCGAAGAGGGAAAAACGGTTACGGTACCTTCCGTTTCCTATCCTTCGGTGCAATCGCTTGCAAACAGTTGGAACAAGGAATGCGTGCGCATTACGGGCGAAGCGCTTGCCGACGATTGTATCGAACACGACGTCGATATTTTGCTTGCCCCCGGGGTGAATATAAAACGCCACCCGCTGAACGGGCGCAATTTCGAATATTTTTCCGAAGATCCCTACCTTGCGGGCACGCTGGGATACGAGTACATAGAAGGATTGCAGCAAAAGGGGATCGGCGCGTGTTTAAAGCATTTTTGCTGCAATAACTTAGAATATAACCGCTTCGAGCAATCGAGCGAGGTAGACGAACGCACGCTGCGCGAAATCTATTACAAACCGTTCGAACTTGCGTGCAAGGCAAAGCCCGTATCTATTATGAGCGCGTACAACCGCATTAACGGCACGTATGCGAGTGAATACAAAAAGGGGTTCGACGTTTTGCGCAAGGAATTCGGCTTCGACGGGGTTATTTATTCCGATTGGGAAGCGGTGCGCAACCGCGCGGCAGCGGCAAAAGCGGGCTGCGATTTCGAATTTCCATACAGCGAAAAGAATTACGAACAACTGAAAAAAGACTATGCGGCGGGAATTATTTCCGAAGAAGAGGTAAACGCCTGCGCGGAGCGGATTTTACAACTTGTTTACCGTTTAGACGAGATGAAGGCAAAGCGGAAAATTTCCCGTTCGACGGAAGAGCGGTTGAACGTTGCGCAGTATCTTGCGGAAGAGAGTATTGTGCTGCTTAAAAACGAGGGGAATATCCTTCCGTTAAAAAAGGGAACGAAAACCGCCGTGTGCGGCTGTTACGCCAAGCCCGAGCGGGGCATGCTTGCAGGGGGCGGAAGTTCGCAAGCTGTTTCTTTAACGGAAAAATTCGATTTGGTTTCCTTGCTCGAAGAAGCCCTCGGCGTAGAGATCCCGTTTGAAACCATGTATTATTACGATAAGGTTTTGGGTACGAACGGCTACATGCACTGGGCAGCAAAGCCGAACAAAGGAAAAACGGCAGCCGCGCTTGCGGAAGTTTGCGTTGTGTGCGCGGGCACGGGCGCGCCGTTCGAATACGAATCGCTCGATCGGGCGGATATGCGGTTGCCCGTCGCGCAGGAACGCGCCATTCTCGAATTGGCGGAGGTAAATCCCAACACCGTCGTGGTGCTGTTTGCGGGTTCCGCGATCGACGTAAGCGCATGGGCAGATCGGGTAAAGGGCATCGTCTACGCGGGTTTCTGCGGAGAAAGGGGATTGCACGCGCTGTGCAATGTGCTTTGCGGAAAGGTGAATCCCAGCGGAAAACTTTCCGAAACGTTCCCAAAAACGTACGAAGACAGCCCCGCGGCGCATGCGTATGTAGACGCAAGCGTTACTTGCTATGAAGAGGGGCTGAACGTCGGCTACCGCTATTTCGATCGCCGTAAAGAAGGTGTTCGCTATCCGTTCGGGTACGGGCTGAGCTATTCTCAATTTGACTATTGCAATTTAAAAGTGACCCCGTGCGAACAGGGCGCGGAAATCTCTTTTACCGTAGAAAACCGTTCCGATATCGCGGGCAAAGAAGTTTCGCAAGTCTATATCAAAGAATGCGCTCCGCTTGTTTACCGCCCCGAAAAGGAATTAAAGGCATATGCCAAAACGGAGATCGAAGCAAATTCCCGTGCAGAAGTAAATTTAAAAATCGATTTGTCCGCATTTGCGCATTGGTCGGTTTCGCAAGATAGATGGATTGTATCGGACGGGGTATACGAAATTCTCGTCGGAGCGTCGTCTGCTGATATCCGATTAAGCGAAAAAGTGCTGTTGGCGGGCGGAAAAGTGCAGAAAATCGTTTAAAATCTCAGTATGCAAGGTACTATGCTACGCATAATCACTGTTTTTTAGGAGAAAAAGGGCTTTGAAGTATTATCTCGCAATCGATATCGGCGCTTCCAGCGGGCGGCACATCGTGGGCTGGCGGGAAAACGGCGCAATTTGTACAGACGAAGTGTACCGCTTTCCCAACGGCGTAAAATCGCAAGAGGGCAGCCTTGTTTGGGATATCGAAGCATTGCTGTCTTCCGTAAAAGAGGGCATCAAACAAGCGTTTATCAAGTATCCGCAAATCGAAAGTCTTGCCATCGATACTTGGGCGGTCGATTACGTGCTTTTAAACGGCGATCGGGAAATTACGCCCTGTTACGCTTACCGCGATTCGCGTACGCAAGCGGCGATTCCCGCCGTTCACGAAAAAATTCCGTTCGAAACGCTATATAAAAAAACGGGAATACAGTTTCAGCCGTTTAATACAATTTATCAGTTTTACAGCGATCTGCTCGCCGAGCGGCTGCAATCGGCAACCGACTTTTTAATGATCCCCGAATATCTTTCTTACAAACTTACGGGGGTAAAGGCGCACGAATACACGAACGCCACCACAACAGGTTTGTTAAACGCAAACGGCGAATACGATCAGGAAATAATTGCCAAGTTGGGTTTGCCTGCAAGACTGTTTTTCGCCGTCGTTCCGGCGGGAACGGCAGTCGGCGAATTTACCGAAGAGATCCGCAAAGAAGTAGGCGGATCGTGCAAAGTAATTTTCTGCGCCTCGCACGATACCGCAAGCGCGGTAGAAGGGATTCCCATGCCGGAAGAAGGGCAGCCGTATATATCTTCGGGTACTTGGTCGCTGCTCGGGATCAAAGTTCCGCATATGATTGCAGACGATACAAGCCGCGCGGGGAATTGGTCGAACGAGGGCGGGATCGGATATTACCGTTACCAAAAAAACATTATGGGTATGTGGGTGGTAAACCGTCTGCGCGACGAACTTTGCCCCAATAAGCCCTTTTCTCAAATCGTGGAAGAGGCGCAATCGAGCGCGTTTGAGCAAACGGCAGATATCAACGCCCAAGCGTTTTTATCGCCCGAGAGCATGAAAGAGGCGTTCGATACTTGGTTTGCGGAAAAAGCGGAAAAGCCGCGCGAAGAAAGGGATTATTTTAACTGCGCGTTTTTATCGCTCGCGCACGGATATCGCGTTGCCGTTGAAGAAATGCGGCAAAAGGTCGGAAGGGAATTTACAAAATTATATCTTGTGGGCGGAGGTGCGAAAAACAACTATCTTAACGCGCTTACCGAAAAAATATGTAAGTTAAAAGTTGCGGCGCTTCCCATAGAGGCAACCGCACTCGGAAATTTAAAAATTCAAATGGAGAGGTCACAATGAACAAGTATTACGAGGTTGCCAAAGCGGAATACGCAAGTTACGGCGTCGATACCGAACGCGCAATCAACGCATTGCGTGAAATTCCTATTTCCGTGCACTGCTGGCAGGGGGATGACGTCGTCGGGTTAGACGGCGCAGGTAGATTATCGGGCGGCATTCAAACCACGGGCAATTATGCGGGAAGAGCGCGCAATTTTAACGAACTTTGCGCCGATTTGCAAAAAGCGCTTTCGCTAATGCCGGGGAAGAAACGGTTGAATTTGCATGCGAGTTACGCAGTGCTGAACGGCGAACAGGTAGATCGCGACAAATATTCTTCCAAACACTTCGCCCCGTGGGTAAAATTCGCCCAAAAGGTTGGTTTGCAGGGGATCGATTTTAACCCGACCATGTTCAGCCATAAAAACGTGAAAGACGGGTTAACGCTTTCTTCTCCCGACGAATCCATTCGCCGTTTTTGGGTGGAACACTGTAAGGCTTGCATTCGGATCGCAGAATATTTTGCACAGGAGATGAATTCGCACTGCTTGGTGAATATTTGGATTCCGGATGGATATAAAGACGTTCCCGCCGATCGGCTTTCGCCGCGTTTACGCTTAAAACAATCGTTAGACGAAATTCTTTCCATCGATTACGATAAAGATAAGGTGATCGTCGCGGTAGAAAGCAAAGTATTCGGCATCGGCGTAGAAAGTTACACCGTGGGCAGTAACGAATTTTATCAAAATTACGCCGCGCAAAAGGGAATTTGCTGTTTGTTAGACAACGGACATTATCACCCGACCGAAGTCGTAAGCGATAAAATTCCCGCATTGCTCGCTTTTTATAATAAAATTGCGCTGCACGTTACGCGCGGCGTGCGTTGGGATAGCGATCACGTGGTTTTGTTGGAAGACGAGATCAAAGAAATCGCGAAAGAAATCGTAAGAAACAACGCAACGGATAAAGTGCTTATCGGGCTCGATTATTTCGATGCGAGCATCAACAGGCTTTCCGCATGGGTCACGGGGCAAAGAGCGATGCAGCGCGCGCTTTTGTATGCGCTTCTGCTTCCAAACGATCGGTTGCGTGCGTTGCAGGAAAGCGGAAGATTGACAGAACTTATGGTTTTGCAAGAGGCGGTAAAAGATCTGCCGTTCGGCGGGGTATGGAAAGAGTATCTGCGCCGCGAAGCAGTGCAAGAAGACTATTTTTCGGAAATCGAACAGTATGAAAAAGAGGTATTAGGAAAAAGATGAAACATATTTTAAACGCTCCTTTTATCGAAGAAATGAAGCTAACGACGGCGAACATGTACCGTTTGGGTTGGGACGAGCGCAACGGAGGCAATATCAGTTACATGCTCGACGAAAGGGAAGTTGCACAGTATTTAAACGTAAACCGTCCTATTCGTACCATTCCGATCGGCTTTTCGGTGCCCGAACTTGCGGGAAAGCTGTTTCTTGTTACTGGTACGGGCAAATACTTTAAAAATGTAGAACGCGATCCCGAAACGAATCTCGGAATCGTTCGCATTGCGCAAGACGGCATAACAGCAGAGCTTTTATGGGGATATCGCGACGGCGGAAAGTTTACTTCCGAATTGCCTTCGCACTTAATGTGCCATGCGGCGCGGTTAAAAGTCGATCCCGAAAACAGAGTGGTGATCCACTCGCACCCGACGCACACGCTCGCTATGAATTACGTGCACGAATTAGACGAGAAGAAATTTACGCATACGCTTTGGGAAATGTGTACCGAATGTATCGTCGTATTTCCCGACGGAGTGGGGATTTTGCCCTGGATGCTGTGCGGTACCAACTCGATCGGGGAGGCGACGGCAAAAAAGATGGAAGCGTTTCGGCTTGTCGTTTGGGCAATGCACGGAATTTACGGCGCGGGGAAAACGATGGACGAAACGTTCGGGCTTATCGAAACGGTGGAAAAAGCCGCGCAGATTTACATGCTTACGTTGGGAAGCAAGCGGGTCAATACCATTCGCGACGAGCAAATGAAAGAGCTTGCCGAATTTTTCGGCGTAAATTATCGTAAAGATTTTTTAAATTTTTAATTGCACATAACTTTTTAAAAAAAGGGCGGGGGAATTATCCCGCCTTTTTTCTTTATGTCATGTTAATTTTTGTTTTAATATATTATAAAAATCTGATATAATTGTTATAATGAGTGTTCAAGTCTTAATTAAAAATCAAACAGCAAAGCAACCGGAAATTAACGCAGCAAAAGTTTTAAAATTCTGCGTTTTTAAGGATACTGAATTGGTCGTTGGCGATCAAGCGCAATTAAAATTGCCCGATATATATTCCAAAGAATTATCTATTGGAATTGAAGTCGTACAAATGGAAAGAGCGGAAGATTTAGATACCAAATATATTTGGAATGAGATGGAGAAAAACAACGGGGATTTTGATCTTACCAAAAAATTTTGTGATGAAAAATTTCCTAATAAATATCATTTAGAAGAATATAACGGAAAAGTAGTTTGCTTTATCGCTAACGGAAAGCCGCATCGCATCGATTAGATGAAGCCGATTTATGAGAGAGAAATAAACAAAAAATTAGTTAAACTAAACAATGGTAATTATAGCGGAATTACCAATGAAATCGATTTATGTATCAGCATTATATATCGCGCCAAAAAATTGTATGATGCTATTGATAGCGTATTGTTATAGACAAATTGCAGCTAAATTTCAGAAGTCATTTAATAAATTGTATATTATCGAAAGCAATAAATTGTTTATCATTTATCTCGATAAAATTAAAGATATCAAACCTAAAATTCGGCAAAATATCATATGTGATTTTGAAATTACGGGAGAGGATTATATAGAAGAATTTGAATATGGTTCGTATGGTACAATTATTCAATTATAAAGAATAGCGTAAGCCGAACTGTGTTCCACTTACGCTATGAATGGTGCGGGAAGCGCAGAAACGATATTTTACTTTTTGAGGAAATTTGGGGAAAACGTTTTATGCATTGTTTTGCGGTATTGCTCAAAATCATGAAAAACGGGCATTTTTGATAGAAAAAACGGGGTAAAACATGCGTTTTTACCCCGTTTTAATGGTGCACTTTCAGGGACTCGAACCCTGGGCCCATTGATTAAGAGTCAATTGCTCTACCAACTGAGCTAAAAGTGCATGATTGGTGGTCCATCCGAGATTCGAACCCGGGACACCTTGATTAAAAGTCAAGTGCTCTGCCAACTGAGCTAATGGGCCGTTTTGGCTGGGGTGGCTGGATTTGAACCAACGAATGCCGGAATCAAAATCCGGTGCCTTAACCTCTTGGCGACACCCCAGTGAAAAGTGGGGCGGGCGACGAGAATCGAACTCACGACCTCCAGGGCCACAATCTGGCGCTCTAACCAACTGAGCTACACCCGCCATATAATATTTGGTGCGCCTGAAGAGATTCGAACTCCTGACACACGGCTTAGAAGGCCGTTGCTCTATCCTACTGAGCTACAGGCGCATACCCTCATTGCCTTAAGCGAAGTTGTGTCGCAAATCTAATGCTTCTGCTTAAAAAAAGTGGAGCGGGTGATGGGAATCGGACCCACGCGACCAGCTTGGAAGGCTGGGATTCTACCATTGAACTACACCCGCATCGGTTAATGCTTGTACATTCTATCAAAGTTAGCGAAAATTGTCAAATGATTTCGGGGATTATTTGGAAAATTTTTTGTTATTTTTTCCTTGCGAACCGATACCGTTTTAGGGTGCGCCATAGGGGGAAATTTTCAAACTTTGCTTACAAAATCAGTAGATTATTTTGCGACTTTTGTTAAAAATTATCATTTTTAGGAAAAGTGGAAATTTGACGATTTCTCTGTGGAAAATTTGCAATCGGAATGATATAATAATAGCAGAGAATTTACATTTTCGGGCAAGATAGAAATATGAAAACTTTGTTTGTAACCGATTTGGACGGGACGCTTTTGACCAAAGAGGAGCGGGTTTCCCGTTACAGCAATGAAATTATAAACCGCTTGATCGACGACGGCATGTTATTTACCTATGCAACGGCGCGTTCGGCGGTAAGCGCCGAGCAAGCGTTAAGCGGACTTAACGTAAACGCGCCCGTTGTTCTATATAACGGTGGGCTGATTTATAAGTTTGCGACGAAAGAAGTGCTTCGTTCAGTGTTGTTCGACGACGGATTAAAAAGTTACGTTTTGTCCGTTTTAAACGATGGGGGGATTCATCCCTTTATATTCGGCGCCAAAGATTGTAGCGAACGGGTGGCTTGGAACGCGGGTAGCGAAACGGAAGGCATGTGCCGCTATTTGCGCCGCAGACAGGGAGATAAGCGTTTTTCTGCCGCTTCGGGGAGAGAGGAATTGCTCGATTTTCATGCGTTCAATTTTAAATGCGTCGGTCCGAAAGAACAAATAGAAGCGGTTTGGAATGTTTTAAAATACGACAGCAGACTGATTTGCATTTTCCATCAAGAAACGTATCATAACGATTACTGGTTGGAAATTTCCCCGCGCGAAGCGACAAAGGCGAATGCGGTTGCTTTTTTAAAAGATTATCTGCATTGCGATAAAGCGGTTTGCTTCGGGGATACTTCGAACGATTCGGACATGTTCGACGTATGCGACGAAAAGTATGCCGTTATGAATGCGGACAGTTGGCTGAAAGAAAAAGCGACGGGCGTCGTAGGATATTGCGAAGAAGACGGCGTTGCCAAATGGCTGGCGCGCTATTCGGGATTTTGCGCGGGATTTTAAATTCGGCGCAATTCTATTTTGCGCGCGTCGGCTTTTTAAAGAAACAGATAAATGGCGCGGTATCCCAAAAAGAAGCAATAAAAATTCAACACCGCAAGAACGGGCATCGCGATCATCAAAAGAAGATTCCCCAGGCGGAACCGCATGCAGAACATCGAAACGTATGCGGCGGTCGCACCGCCTAAAAGCGCCGCGAGGATCAATTTTCCGTCGCTTTTTCCCACAGTTTCGTTTCCCGATTCATATTCGTCCCGTTGGGATTTGATCAAGCGGAACGAATAAAAATTTACCGCTAAAATATATACCGTCAGCATAACGTATAAAAATGTCATATCGCAATCAGTATGTGCGAAATGAAAAAAATATCGACATTTTCAGGGGGAAACATGAAAGAAAAAAAGCTTGCGTATATAAAAACATACGATAAGCGCGGGCTTACGGAATTTTGCCGCTATTTGGTAGAATACGGTTATGAGCTGATCGCGGAAGAAGATACGCTTTCTTATTTGCAAAAAGCGGAAATCCCCGTTCGCCCCGTGTGCGGAAAAAATGTATTCGATTTAAATATTCAACTTGCGATCGTAAATTTGTATCCTTTTAAAAAGGATATGGAAAGCGGTTCGGCGTTCCGCGAAACCGCCGCGCTGATCGACACTCAAGGGGTAGCGGCGCTTTCCGCAGCGGCGAAAAACTTCGGTGAAACGGTTGCGGTGTGCGATCCCGACGATTACGAAAAATTGCTTTGCGGACTTGCCGTTGGCGAAATTTCCGAAGAAGATCGCATGTACTTTATGTATAAGGCGTTTTCGTATACGGCGGCTTATCATGCGCTCGTATCGCAGTATTTGGCGCGCGAACTGAACATTTTGTTTCCGCAGACGCTTACGGTAACATACGAAAAGGCGCAGGATATGCGCTACGGCGAAAATCCGCACCAACGCGCGGCAGTGTACCGCGAACCGCTGTTAAAAGAGGGTTCTCTCGCCCGCGCGAAACAGCTTTCGGGACCGGTCATTTCCTATAACAATGTAAACGATGCAAATACCGCCATCGGTTTGGTAAAAGAATTCGAAGGTCCGACCGTTGCGGTATGCAAGCACTGTACGCCTTGCAGCGTGGGCACGGGTGAAAGCGTATACGAAGCGTTCGAAGCGGCGTATCTTGCCGACCCGTTAAAGATGTACGGCGGCATTCTTGCGGTGAACGGCGTGTTAGACGCGCGCACTGCCGAAGCGTTGAAAAATCTTTCCGCAGAAGTAGTTGTGGCAGTGGGATTCACGCCCGAGGCGATGAACGTTTTGCAATTCGAACGATCGCTTATCTTGCTCGAAATGCCCGATATACGCAGTAAAGTTCAGTTTACGTTCCATTTACAGAAGATATACGGCGGATTGCTGATGCAAACTTACGATACCTTCACGTACGAAACCGCGCGCTGTGTTACCGAGCGCGCGCCGACTGCAAACGAAAGAAAGGCGCTCGATTTTAATTATAAGGTGGCGAAGCACGCCCGTTCGAGCGCGGTCGTCATCGGAAAAGACGGCGTTACGGCGGGGATCGGAACGGGGCAGACAAACCGTACGTTAGCGTTAAAAGCGGCGCTTTCCATTGCGGGGAAGGGGGCGGCAGGGTGCGTTGCCGTATCCGATTTTCGGTTCCCTACCCTCGAATGCGTGGAACTGTGCCATGCGGCGGGGATTACCGCGATTATGCAGACGGGCGAAAGCCCGCTCGATGAGGAGATGATCGAACTGTGTAATAAGTATCGGATTGCCATGTTGTTTACGGGCGCGCGCCACTTTAAAAATTAACCGCAAGAGGGGATCATGCAATCGTTAAAGGAATTATACCGTATCGGAAAAGGACCTTCCAGTTCGCATACAATGGGGCCGGAACGCGCCGCGCGCGATTTTTTGCAGGCGTATCCGCAAAGCGCGCGCTATTGCGCCGTATTGTACGGATCGCTCGCGAGAACGGGAAGGGGGCACTTGACGGACGAAGCGATTCGTTCGGTATTCGGCGATCGGCAGTTGGAAATACAGTTCGACCTGCAAACGGAAACGCCAGAACATCCCAATACGCTGGAATTTATCGCCTATGACGGCAACGGGGATGAAACTGCGCGCACGGTGTATCTTTCCGTCGGGGGCGGTACCGTTCGTAAACGCGGGGAAGGGGAATTGCAAAAAAAGTGCGTTTATCCCTTTCGCGGATTCGGCGACATGCGCGCATATTGTACGGAAAATGGGCTTTCGATCGAAGAGGCGGTTTATTCTTTCGAAGGAGAAGAAATCAAAGAATATTTGCGTCGCGTGTGGCGTACGATGAAAGAAACCGTTTCTCTTGGACTGAACCGTACGGGCGAATTGCCGGGCGTGTTGCACGTGCAAAGAAAGGCGGCGAGCCTGTGCAGCCCGCGGACGGGCGAAGGCGCGGAAGAGCGGGAAAAACGTTTGATTTGCAGTTATGCTTATGCAACGGCGGAAGAGAACGCGAGCGGCGGAATAATCGTAACGGCGCCCACGTGCGGGGCGAGCGGGGTGCTTCCCGCCGTTTTGACCTATCTTTCCGAGCGTTACGCGGTGGAAGAAGAAAGGGTGATCGCGGCACTTGCGGTTGCGGGATTTATCGGCAACGTCGTAAAAACGAACGCCTCCGTCAGCGGGGCGGAAGCGGGGTGCCAAGCGGAAATCGGCACGGCTACGGCAATGGCTGCCGCGGCGGTATGCAGTATTTTGGGCTATTCGATAGAGGAAACGGAATATGCGGCGGAAATGGCGCTCGAACATCAGTTGGGGCTTACATGCGATCCCGTAAACGGATACGTGCAAATTCCATGCATCGAACGCAATGCGGTTGCGGCGTTGCGCGCGCTCGACAGCGCGGATCTTGCCCATCTTTTGGCTGGTACGCGAAAAATTTCGTTCGATTTGATCGTAAGCACCATGTACGAAACTGGAAAAGATTTAAATGCGCGCTACCGCGAAACGAGCGAGGGCGGGCTTGCCGTCAGCTATAAAGTGTGTTAAAAAGCGCCGCAAACATGCGGCGTTTTTGGTATATTGAATTAGTGTTGCACCGTTAAGTATAATAGAGTAAATCGAATTTACGCTATCCCAAACGCTTTAATCCTCAAAATCGTTTTTTAAAATATTTTCGGCAGAACGCTTGATAAACGTTCTGCCTTTGCGTATTATAAAATAAAGTCAAGCGTTGCCAAAACGTCGGGAAATTGTATCCCGGGATTCACTGACAAGGCTTGACTTTTTTTCTGCTGATAAAGTTATTATAATATGCTTACTATTCGCGGTGGAATTTTATCGCTTATAAAACGCAATTCCAGATATTGTGCCGAAAATACGGTTTTTTGAATTTACAACTATTATTTATTGCTTAAATAAGGTTCAAGCGCGGTTGCAAGCTGATCGGGGCAGGAAGTATTTTGACGGCAGCGGATACCCTTTAAAAGGGGAACAACTTCGTCCGCCGTTTTTCCTTCTACCAATTTTCCGATGCCCTGCAAATTTCCGCTGCATCCGCCGATAAATTTAACGTTGTGGATTTTGTTTTCTTCGTCTATATCGAAGATGATTTGTTTGGAACAAGTTCCTTTTGTCGAATAAGTTACCATGTTTTACCTCTTGTTAATCAACCAAAGTTTCGTATACAACGGTGTACAGTTCGGTTGCCTTGTCTTCCCACTTTTTATAAATGTTATTTGCCGTCTTTTTATCGGGTACGACAAATTTCAATTCCAGCATGGGTTGAACGGGGGCAAGGATCTTCAAAAAAACGGTGTAAGTGCCGTCTTTGTTCTGATAGTAGTCCGACTTGCATTCCTGCTTGTTGCGGAACTTGGCGCTGTTGTTTTTTATAAAGCGGGAAATTTCTTCCCGCGTGCTTTTGGGAATGTTGATATAAAAGTTCGCAAGGCTTTCTCTGCCTTCGGGCGTGATGGTGTAAAGAGGATCGTCGTCGCCCGGAATTTCGCAAATAAAGCCGTCGCCGATCAATTTATGAATCAGCACAACGCAATCCATATAGTTGATCCAATCGTTAGACGACGTGCACATATCTACAAGGGTGCGTTCGGAAAGGGCGCTTTCCATCTTGTCGAATACGAATAAAAGTATTAACTTGTTTACGGAAGTTTCGCCTTTTATCTGCATAGTGTTTCCTGAATGCGCTTCTTGTAAAGGGGAGCCGAATAAATAAGCCGCTTAAACTATAAGCGGCTTATTTGCGTTTTATCGGAATTTCGAGAATATTACGCCGCGAATTTAGCAAGGCTTGCGAGCAAGTCGGCACAATCGTCGCTGTAAACTTCTACGATCAGCGGTTTGGAAAGATCCAAACTGAAAATACCGAGAATAGACTTTGCGTCTACAACGTATTTTCCGCTTTTCAGCAGAATTTCGCATTCGCTCTCCTGCGTAATCGCGACGAATTCCTTTACCTTTTGAGCCATTTCAAGCGAAATTTTGATAGACTTCATGTTTCAAATCCTCCACGAATCATATTTGCCCATATTATACATAAAAACGGTGATAAAATCAAGATATTTTCGGAAAATTTCTTTAACTATTTTTATTTTTGTGCTATAATAGCAAGGAAAAGGGAAAAAGATATTCATTTTGCTGTTTTTGGGGAGGTTACCATGCAAGAATCTTACTTGGCGACGGAAAAATTCTTAGCCGCGTGCGACGAAATGCTTACGGGCAAATACGTTGCGGCGGAAGGGAAAATCGGCGAAATTTTAAAGGCGATCGCCGCGGGCGAACAGTTAAAATCGCTGTTTGCGGCGGTAACGGAAAATTACGATTTCGGCGCGGCAAAGCAGCAGTACTTGCGCGCAGCGGAAGAAGGCGGTTCCGGCAAGGGCTTTGTTTGCGTTCCCAAAGAAAGAAGCGAAATTTTGGCGTTCGTATTCTGCCTTTTGGTGGAATTAGACGGCGGCGCTATGGAATTAGGCGATTTTCTGTTAAAATATTTTTACGAAGACGGAAGTTATACCGCAAGTTACGAACAGTTCGTAACCCGCTTGATCCGTCCTTTCCGCGATATCGTGTACGATTGTTTTCCCAACGTCGGTCTGCGCGGCGAAGCGGCAAGATTGCGGCAAAAGGAAGAAAGCGTACTCGAATCGCTTTCCTCGGCGATTCCCGCCGAACGTCAGCGCATTGCCGCGCTCGAACTGCGCGAAGAGGATAAAGTGGCGGGAGATCTGATCCTTTCCGAATTGATCGCCGCAACGGGGCGAGGGGATCGTTCTGAGATCCGCGCGCTTTTGTGCGGCTACTTTTACTTTTTAAAGGGTGTCGGGGCGGAAAGCGGCGAAAGCGACGGCATCTTTGCGATCGCGGAAGAACTGTAAAGGGGCTGCTTATGGATATGACGGAACGCACGGTCGGCAAAAACTATCTCTATCGCGGAAAAATTTTATCTCTTCGCTGCGACGACGCGTTGCTTCCCGACGGCACGCCGTGCAAGCGGGAAATCGTCGAGCATTCGGGCGGCGCGGGGGTGCTTTGCGTACGGGAAGGAAAGGTGCTGCTTGTCAAACAGTACCGCTATGCGTACGGGGAAGAACTATACGAAATTCCCGCGGGTAAATTAAACGAAGGGGAAGATCCCGCGCTTACCGCCGCGCGCGAATTAAAAGAAGAAACGGGGCTTATTTGCAATTCGTTAAAACATATTTTTACGCTGTATCCCACCCCCGGTTATACGAACGAGAAAATTTATCTGTACGAAGCGGAGTCCGCGCAAATAGGCGAGCAGCAATTAGACGAAGGGGAGTTTTTGTCCGTCGAACAAATTCCGCTCGATCGGGCGTATCAAATGATCGATTCGGGCGAAATCAAAGACGCAAAAACGATCGTCGCGCTAATGTATTATCGCAACAAGACTTAAAGTGGATCGAGCGTGATCAAAGACGCAAAAACAATCGCCGCACAAATAAAACAACAAAATTAAAAAGCCCGCGCATTTTACGGTAATTCCCATATGGAATTTAGTAAAGCGCAAATAAAAAGATTTAGGCATAGCGCTAAGCTGTGCCTTTTCTGTACTTTTTTCGTGGACGAACTAGGATATAGATATGTTTTATATAGCATGCAAAATTCAATCGGTTGTGTTCTTTCATTTTTCGTGCTATAATGATTGTACGATAAACAGTAACTTAACGGAGAACTTTTAAAATGCTAATAGAGAAACCGCTTGTTTCTTCAAGAATAACTGTACGGAATTATCAAAAGTC
>CAJTPB010000014.1 GCA_910578065.1 uncultured Christensenella sp.
TTCCGTCGTACGTTGCGCCCTTATAGTTTGCGATTTTATGATCGCTTCCGCTCGGTTTTTCGTTGGGGCTTTTTAAGTTCCCTAAGTCCGCTTCCCGTACTTCGAACTTGAATTCCCCGTTGTCGTCCGTGCCGATGGACGTTCCCGTTTTGTCTTGGAATTTTACAACGTAGTTTTTGTTCGTGTTTTCTACCTTGACCGTATAGTATGCCTTCGTACTGCCCGAACTTGCAGAACGCACGTTTAAATACTTGTTGGTATCGTTTGCATCGTAATCCGTTCCAGACGTTAACGTTTCGAACGTGTACTTTAAGAATTCCGCCGCGCCCGTGCTGACTCCGCCCGTAAGCGTTGCCGCTACAAACTTGTTTTCCGCCTTTGCCGTTGACGGATACTGCCACCCGCCTTTATAATACGGCGTGCCCGACGTCGTTCCGTCCGACGTGACGTCTTTCCCTTCGATATCTTGATATTTTGTGGTTGCGTTCTCTTTTTGAGAGATAACGTTATTCCCCGCAAGCGCGTTGTTATTGTTCGCCGCGCTGTCCGTTACCTGCGATTCTTTCATATTCGAATCGCCGTACGTTGCGTAATCGTCGTTTAAGATAATCGTTACTTCCCGCGGTACAATGGTCAATTTTCCCGTGTTTGTGAACTTAATGTTATAGTTGGGGTTTGCCTTGGGCGAAGTGATATTTCCGTTCGAATCGCGCGTTACAACATCCGGCTTGCCCGTTACAAAATATTCCCCCGCGTCCGTTCCGTAATCTTTAATAAAATCCAAACTTAACGTATCGGAACCGACTAATCCCGTTACCGTCCATAAATCGGTATTCGGCGTAACCGTGGTATTTTTACCCGCTTTTAAATACGCCAAAAGCTCTGCGTCCGTCATTCCGAACGTCGCTTTCATGTTTGAATTATTAAACGTTACCGTTACGTCTTTCGGCTTGATGCGTATCGTCAATACAGGATTTAGAACGTAACCGCCGCTATACCCCCCGTTAATTACGTAGGTATATACGCCTACGTCTTTTGCCGACGTGTAAATATCCGTGCCGTCGTTTAATGCAACGCCGTCTTTAAATACCCGCAATCTGCCAGGAAGAGTCATGCTTGTGTCTTTATGGTCGGTTTGGGGGGTATTATTATTCGTCCAAGTTCCATCCGCCTGTACCATTCCGATGGTGTGACCGTACTCTACTTCGATATACATATCGGTAACGGACTGCATAGTGCCGTCTAATTCGTACTGCCATACGTAGGGTTGCTTTCTATCATAATTCGATCCCACTAAGCGCGATATCGTTTTTATATATACTTCTGCGAAGTTAATAGTGGAAGACGATCCTCTTTGATCGATATAATAATCGGGATTATTGGAGAAGAAGAACGAATTTTGATACCAATCGCCCATGGATCCGCCCGCGCCGTTTCCTCCATTGTAACCGCTTGTGATACACATACCGTTGTTACTAGCTGCGGCGGCAGGATTATCGACTAACTGAAGTCCGATATTTGCGCCCTTTAAAGGAGAAACAACGTTGATGATATGCGAAGTGCTCGATATCGCCATATCGCCCAATCCGTTTTTAACGACTTGAATGCTTCCGCCCACGTTGACGGTAACGTTAGTGTCGCGCGTAACGCCATAACCGCTGTTGTTTGCAATTTCCCCTCCGATAAAAGTACCGGTAACGTTTTTAGTTAAAGCCACGCCCGAATAATTAGAAACGGAATTGTTGACGACGGAACCGCCCGAAATCGTAAACGAAGTTGTAAAATTGGGTGTTGCGGAAGCGACTGTATAAACAATAGCATGACTAGCGACGGTATTGCCCGAAATTTCGCCGCCGTTCATCGTCATATGAGAATTTTCAATCGTCACAACTGGAACTCCGTTTGTCGTATGCGCCGTAACTAACCCGCCGTTCATTACAAACTCAGTGCCGACTCCCGCCGCGATTGCCGCACCGTGCGAGACACTTATTGAAGTGTTCCCTGATATAATGCCGCCGTTCATGATAAATTTATCATTATCATTCCCGTTCATCCCCGCTCCGCAATTAACGCCGCCGCCCTTCCCCGTATTGCCGGAAATGGTTCCGCCGTTCATAATAAAGATTGCAGGGCAGGAAATATTCAGTTTAAACAAAAATATTCCGCCGCCAAAATGCTGAGTAGAGTTACCCGAAATTTCGCCGCCATTTAACGTAAATGTTCCGTATACGAATACGCCGCCCCCGCTACTGCGCGGATTGTTGGGTGCGCTTACGCCAGCAACGCCATTTGTTATCTTTCCGCCGTTCATTACCGCCACACCCGTGTAAGCGACCAGCAAGTTGCCCCCGCCGAACGTAGATTGGTTTGCCGTAACGTTTCCGCCGTTCATGATAAAATTGCCAAACACGCAAATTCCGCCGCCGCTATATTCCGAAGAGGAAGTCGTCGGATTAGGCGTGCCGTTTTTTCCGCCCGTCACTTTGCCCGTTCCTACGGAATCGTTTAAAGTAAAGGTACTACTTGCAATCACGCTAATTACGTTTCCGCCTGCAACAAAGCTCGATAAATTACGGGAAAGGATTTTCCCGTTTAAATCTAACGTGATATCGTAATTCGCCGGAACCATTAAAGACGAGTTTAACTGACCGCTTCCGTCTAAACACCAATCTTCGCCCAAAATGACAAGGATCTTTTTATTTACATTATTTGCAGAAAGCACCTCGTTCGACCAAATGTCTTTTTTGGTTTTTCCGTCGCCGTCTTTTAACGTATACGTTTCGTCGTAAGACTGCATGGCGCCCATCGCCTGCACGCGGTTATTGTTTGCGGAAAGTCTGCTTTCCGTTTGTACGAATAACACCCCGCCCACGGCAAGGCATAACGCCGCAAGCATTGCCAAAATTGCCGCCCATACGTTTTTTACCGTACTCTTCATACCGCACCCCCTACCGCATTGTTTTCTTGGAAGGGTACGTTTTTGCACGCAAAAACAGCACGGTATAATTCTACCGTGCCTGTACGCGAAAAGGACAGCCTTACTTCGTAAGCCTGTTTAGGTCCTAATAATTGTACCCCCCCCCAGATTTTTTAAGCATTGTGGATAACTTGTTCATTTCAGCGCTCCATACCTTTTTCATCAGTATTTTATTCTATACTTATATACATTATCATTTTATCATATGGTTTTACTTTTTTCAACTGTTTTTCGCAAAAATTTTTTTCTTGCGCTTTTCCTCTTTCTTCCAACACTATATCTTGTGGAATAGGCAAATTTCGACAGCCTAAACGGCTGCAAACGCAAACGTTTTATTGCGAAAAAGCCTTTTCCGCCCCGAATAATTTGATAAACGCGCGAAGCGCAAACGATGGAGCCGCATTTTTCGGAAGCGCCATTCCCACCGAACGGGAAGGCATTGCGGGCGTTACGTTCAGTTCGAACAGCTGCCCTTCGCCGATGCGTCTTAGCGCGTATTCGCGCGGGATACAGCCGACGCCCATGCCCTCGGCAACCAAGTTTTTCATAAACCCCCAACTGTCGATTTCGATCGCAGGCGAAAGAGTAACGCCTACGCTTTTGGCAAAATGTTCGACCGCGTTGCGCGCAACGGTGCGCTGTTCCATTAACAGCAGGGGATAATTTTGCAAATCCCAAACGGAAAGTTCTTTCCCCTTTAAATGCTCGAACGCTCTGCCCGCAACAAATACGTCGTTCAACAGCATAATGCTGTCGGTAATGCGCACGTCGGGATCTTCTTCGATGGGAAGATTTAAAAAACCGATATCGATGCGATCGGTTTTTAACTGCTCGATCGTTTTGGGCGATACGTCGGAAACGAGTTCGAACTTCACTTGCGGGTACATTTTATGAAAGTTTACCAATTTGTCTGCCAAGCAATATTGAAAAATCGTTTCGGACGCGCCGATGCGAAGGGTACCCGCAGGAGAATTTTTTAATTCGGCAAGTCTATCTTCTACCCCGTTCAGCAGTTGCAGGGCGCGTTCGATATCATGAAAGACGACTTCACCCCCCTGCGCGGTGAGTTCCATTCCCTTATGCGTGCGGTTGAAAAGAGCCGTTCCCAACTGGTTTTCTAACTGTTTGATCGCTTGCGATACGGCAGGCTGAGAGATAAACAACTCTTCCGCCGCCTTTGTAAGGCTGCCGCAGCGCGCCACCGTGTAAAACACGCGGTATAGTTCGAGGTTAACCATATTGCACTTTCTCCTTATTCGTTTTCGTTTTTTTTCGTTCTTGCCGCGCAACGTTACTTGCCTACGCAGAATTTGGAAAAGATTTCGTTTATGATCGCTTCCGTCGCCGTTTCGCCGCTGATTTCACCCAAACAATCCCACGCGCGTTTGATTTCTACGGCGTATAACTCGGCAGGGGCTTCGCCGTTTACCGAATCGAGCGCGGCGCACACCCATTCTTTTGCGGAAGAAAGCGCGCGGTAATGGCGTTCTTCCATTAAATACGCGCCGTCGTTTTCCCGTCCGAAGCCCTTTTCGTACAGCAGATCGCGCAGGGCAGGCAATCCATCGCCCGTAACGGAGGAAACGCAAA
Organism: uncultured Christensenella sp.; assembly: GCA_910578065.1. Classification (GTDB taxonomy): domain Bacteria; phylum Bacillota; class Clostridia; order Christensenellales; family Borkfalkiaceae; genus Gallimonas. Next base: position 4,568 of record CAJTPB010000014.1, read on the forward strand.
CGTCGCAATCGGCGCGGCGTTTGATATCCCCCTTGCTCGCAACGGTAATAACGGGAACATCCGTCAAAAAAGCGAAGGGCGGTTCCTCTTCTTCTTTAACGTGTACGATCACGTCGGCGGAAGCGGCGGCTTTTTCGGCGCGGCGGATCCCCTCGCGCTCGATCTCGTCGTCGCTTTCGCGCAAGCCCGCCGTATCGATCAAGCGGAACAGCACGCCGTTTAACTCGATCGAGCCTTCGACCGCGTCGCGCGTGGTTCCCGCCACAGAGGATACGATCGCCTTATCGTACCCCAAAAGCGCGTTTAAAAGGGAACTCTTGCCCGCGTTCGGCTTTCCGCAGATGGCGACGGTTACGCCCGATTTGATTTTTTCTCCCGCGCGATAACTTTTTAACAACTCGAAAAGGCGCTCTTTTACGCGCGCAAGCGTTTTACCGATTTCCGCGCGCGTATCTAACGTTAAATCCTCTTCGGGATAATCGAGGTCGGCGTCGATTCCCGCCAGGCAAACGGTAAGTTCGTTCTGCAAACGTTTTCCCTCGTTCGTCAGCTTTTCGCCGTACAGCATATACCCCGCGCGCACCTGCGCCTGCGATTGGGCGTGGATCATATCCGCCATTCCCTCCGCCGCAGATAGGGAAAGTTTTCCGTTTAAAAAAGCGCGCTTGGTAAATTCGCCCCGTTCGGCAAGGCGCGCGCCGCAGGCAAGCGTTTGCCGCAGCACCCCGTGCGCGATCGCTCTGCCGCCGTGGCAGTGAAACTCTACCCCGTCTTCCCCCGTAAACGATTTGGGCGCGCGGAAATACACGCACATTCCGTAATCGGAGAAATCGCCGCAGTCGATCGTGCCCGCATACAACATGTTGGGCGTAAAATCCCCCTTGCGCGAAAACATTTTTTTTGCGATATCTAACGATCCCGCGCCCGAAAGCCGCACGATCGCCACGCCGCCCAGCCCCTGCGCAGTTGCGATTGCCGCTATTACGTCGTTCATATTACGCCCCCTTCGCCCGTTTGCGGGCTATAAGCAAAATTTTAACATTTCAGTATATCAATTGTTTGTTTATAACTTCCGCTTATATCATATCACGTTTTTATAAATTTGCAACCGTTTTATAAAAAAAAGAGCGGAAAATTCCGCTCCTTAATTATATTTTATGCAACATGCCGTATTTGCCCGAAAGATGCGCCTTTGCCGCTACTCTTCCTTGTTTGGCGAGTCGGGGTTCGAGCCGCCCGAAAATTCGGAAAAAGGATCGTCCGCCCCGCCCGAAGGGGAACTTCCGCCGAATTCGGAAAAGGGATCGCCTGCGCTGCCCGCGCCGTTCCCGCTTTGCGGCGGCGTTTGATTGGGCGCGTTGTTATAAGGGGGCATGCCCTGCTGCGTGCGGTACGCCTCTGCACGGCGGCGCACATACTCGTTATAGTCTACGGGCGCATTGTTGCGCACGGCAAACAAAATAAATCCGCGGAAAGGAAGGATCACGCTTGCGAGCGTCATAACGAACGGACTGCGCGCGTAATACTTACGGTACAGCGCAAAGAATACAAGGCACAGCAAAAAGAGCTGTACGATCATCGCAATAGACGAAAGCATATTTACCACCCATTTTCCGTTTACCAACCACATCAAACTGTCGGGAACGCCTTGATAACCGCTCGTCTGCACGTCGCCCGCGGGGTATTCCACGTAATAGGGCACAAGCAAAATGATAATCACGTAATAAAACACGTTTAACGCAAAGCAAACAAATTCGGCAAGCGCCGCATACAGCCCGCCCCGCTTTAACCTTTGCCCGAACAAGTTGCACTCGCCTGCAAGTTTCCCCGCGTAAAAGGTGTTTGCAAACGGAATAAACGCAAGCCAACTGTGCTTTACCCCCGCCTTTTGCGCCATTACGTGCATGCCGATTCCGCCGAACACGAGGCATACCAAATAAATGCCCGCCGCGACTGCGAAAATGATGTATAACTCTTTTACCAAAATCGTTTGTCCGAAAAATACGGAAACAAAATTCGCCCAATCGAAAAATTCCATTATTACCTCCCGTCCGCCGAAAACAGCGGATCGCCGTATTCTACCCCTGCAAGCGTTAAGCCCTGCGGCGGCATGGTTTTGCCCAAAAGCGACCGCTTGCCCGTTTCAAAGGCGGCAAGCACGCTTTTTTCCTCTTTTACGCCGCACCCCACCGCGAACAAGTGCCCCGCGATGATCCTTACCATATTATATAAAAAGCCGTTTCCGCACACCGTGACCGTGTACAAAAGATAGCCGTTTTCTTTTTTTTCCGAAACTTCCGCAGAATATACGGTGCGCACGCTCGTTTTTGCCGAACTGCCGCTTGCGCAAAACGCCTTAAAATCGTGTTCGCCCGCGATCAGTTCCGCTTCCGCACGCATTTTTTGCAAATTCGGTTTTTGACCGATTCGCGCCGCATAGCGGCTTAACAAGGGCAAATCGCTTTCCGCATAATAGGCGGTATAGCGGTACGTCTTTCTCTTTGCCCCGCGCGTACAGTCGAACGATTGCGGCGCGCATACGCTTTTTAACACGCGCACGTCGGCGGGCAGAAGCCTGTTAAAGCACTCGCGCAGTTTCGCTGCGGGAATGGTCGTTTGCGCATCGAACATGCAAACCTGACCTTCGGCGTGCACGCCCGCATCCGTTCTGCCGCTGCCCGTAATTTTTACGGGAACGCCGAAAACGTTGCTTGCCGCCTTTTCCAATTCCCCCTGCACGGTGCGCCCGTTGGGCTGAATTTGCCACCCTTCGAACAAAGTGCCGTCGTAACTAACCTTTAACGCAAATCTCATATCAGCGCCCCAAGATAAATGCGGGTAAGCACTACGCCCGTAATGAGCGCCGCCGCCAGCAATACCCCGATCAGATCCCGCCAGCCGAACCGCAGTTTTTTATACTTGGTGCGGTTTTTACTGCCCATGTAACAGCGCGCGTCCATCGCGTCGCCCAATTCTTCCGCGCGGCGGAACGCGCTCAACAGCAGCGGGATTAAAATAGGCACGATCGCCCTTGCCCGCTTGATCAGCCCGCCCGATTCGAAATCCGCCCCGCGCGCCTTTTGCGCGTTTTTGATGCGCTCCGTTTCGTCCATTAAAATAGGAATAAAGCGAAGCGCGATACTCATGATCAGCGCAAGCTCGTGCACGGGAAAGCGTATCCACTTTAACGGCGTAAGCAAACTTTCGATCCCGTCCGTTAAGGCGACGGGCGTCGTCGTATACGTCAACAGCGAAGAGCACAGCACAAGCAGAAACAGCCTGCAAATGAGAAACGCGCTGAATATAAGCCCTTCCTTAGATATTTTTATGATCCACCAGCTGCAATATACCGTTTCGCCTTGATAAAACAGCGTATTGATGATTGCCGTAAACGCGACAAGGAATAAAATGCCCCTTATCGAGCGCAGCACCTTTGTTACGGGCACGCGCGAAAAGGCGACCGCCGCAACCAAAACAAACGCGCACGCCGCGATTCCGTAAAAGTTTTTGGCAAGGAATACGGCGGTGATATAGGCAATCAAAAACAGCAGTTTTAAGCGGGGATCCATCTTGTGCAAAAACGACTGCACGGGATAATATTGCCCAAAGGTAACGTCTTTCATGCGTTGCCCTCCCCGCGTTTGAGCGCAAGCGTTCGGCGGATAAAATCTTCCGTGGTGAAATCGCAATCCACTTCCACCCCGTTTCGGCGAAGAGCAAGGCACAGTTTGGCGGTAAGGGGAATATCCAACCCCAAAGAAATAAGTTCTTCTGCATGGCGGAACAGTTGGGCGGGAGGAGCGACGAACTTCACCTCTCCCTCAGAAAAGACTGCCGCATTGGTGCAGTTTTCCGAAATTTCGTCCATATCGTGCGAAACGATGATCACCGTTTTACACCACGTTTGATGCAAGCGGTGCAGCACGTCCATGATTTCCTGCTTGCCGAGGGGGTCTAACCCCGCGGCGGGCTCGTCTAACACCAACACTTCGGGGCGGGTAACGATTACCCCCGCGATTGCAACGCGCCGCTTCTGCCCGCCCGATAAATCGAAGGGGGAAGCGTCTTTCACCTCGTCATACGAAAGCCCTACGATCTCTAACGCTTCGCGTACGGCGGTTTCGATCTGTTCTTCCGTCGGTTTTTCTTTTGCGAAATTTTTAAACCCGAACGCGACGTCCTCTTTTACCGTTTCGGCAAAAAGCTGATATTCGGGATACTGAAACACCATGCCTACGCACGAACGCAGGGCGCGGAAATCCGTTTTTTTATCCGTTAAATCGAACCTGCCCACCGTTAAAACCGTTTGGGGGGGAAGCACCTGTCCCTTTTTCGGCTTTTTGGGCTTGTACTTTTTTAACGAGGAAGGCACGCGCAAAAGCCCGTTCAAATGCTGCACAAAGGTAGACTTTCCGCTACCCGTGTGCCCGATGATGCCGAAAAACTCCCCCTCTTCCACGGTGAGCGAAATATCTTTCAGCGCGCGGGAAGCGAAGGGCGAAGCGGCGTTGTAGGTATAGCTTAAATGTTCTGCCCTGATACGCATTGCGCAATCTCCTTTGCAAGCGTTTCGGGGTCTAACGAATCGGATACGTTTAAACCGCCCTCCCGCAATTTTTTTACGATATAACCGATGCGCGGCAACGTTAAATTGTATGTGAGCAATTCCTCGTGCCGTTCGAAAATTTCGGAAGGCGTTCCCTGCATAACGATTTCGCCCCTGTTCATTACGATCGCCCGATCCGCCCGCAACGCTTCTTCCATAAAGTGCGTAATCAAAACAACGGTCATGCCCTCTTCTTTATTTAAGCGGGTGATCACGTCCATTACCTCTTTGCGCCCGCGCGGATCGAGCATAGCGGTAGATTCGTCTAAGATCATCACCTTGGGCTTGATCGCAAGCACGCCGGCGATCGCGATGCGCTGTTTTTGCCCGCCCGATAAGCGGGTACAGGTAGAGTGGCGGTATTCTTCCATGCCTACCGCTTTTAAGGCGAATGCAATGCGCTCGCCGATTTCTTCCCGCTTTAAGCCGATATTTTCCGCGCCGAACGCAATGTCGTCTTCGACAATGGAAGCAACCGTTTGGTTATCGGGATTCTGAAACACGATCCCCACATTTTTGCGCACGGAAAAAAGATTCTTTTTTTCGGAAACGGACTGCCCGAACACGGTAATGTCGCCGCCGTCTTTTTCCAAAAGACCGTTGCAAAGGCGCGCAAGCGTGCTTTTGCCGCTTCCGTTATGACCGAGTACGGCGAGGAACTCCCCTTCCGCTACGGAAAAATTCAAATGATCGATCAAAAACGAGCCGCTCCCGTACGAAAAGCGGACGTCCCGAAATTCGATTGCGTTCATACTACTCTCTAAAAATTGAAATCATAAAATATTATAGCAAAGTTTTTCGCGTTTTACAATGAAATCGGTGTGAAATTTAAGAAAAGTTTTATTTGAAATGCGCACGAAAAAATTTGCATGCAATGCTTGTAAAATTTAGTTCAATGTGCTATACTGAATGTACCACACAAAATCGAATAGGTTTTCCACATGTGCACAACATAGGCATTGTGTATCTCTTTTTCATTGTGGAAAATGATTTTGTGTGGTAACAAATATCGGAGATACCGTGCAGTGTGTTTCCGACTTTGGGAACACACTTATTTTTTTTACGGAGGAAAACATGGAACGGTGCCAATCTTGCGGAAGGGAATTTGCGGGCAATTACTGTCCGCAATGCGGAGAACCCAAACAGAAACAAAACGTTTGTCCTCTGTGCAAAGGGGCGCGGTTGCCGCAAACGAAATTCTGCCCCCAATGCGGATACGAATATCCCGCCCCCAAACAGAGCGCGGCGGAAAAAACGCCCTTACTGTTTGCGCGGGCAAAGCTGCAAAAGGAAATCAAAATTCCGCAAGGGATCACCTTTCTCGCTTACGACGCGTTTTACGGCTGCGAAAATTTAGCGCGCGCCGTACTGCCCGAAAGTTTAACTTATTTGGGCAAGCGCGCGTTTGCCGAGTGCGCTTCGCTGAAATCGGTATCGCTCCCCTCTGCGCTGACCGAGATCAAAGCGCAAACCTTTCTTCATTGCGTTGCATTAAACGAAATTACTTTACCCGATGCGATCGTATCCATCGGCGAAAGCGCGTTCGAAGGCTGCCGCGCCTTAACGGCGGCGGTTTTGCCCCAAAATTTGCGCGTGCTCGGGCGGGAAGCGTTTGCCCGATGCGAAAGTTTGACCGAGGTTACCATATTCCCCAAAATCGCAATGATCGGCGGATACGCCTTTAACGGCTGCAAACGGCTTACCGATATTCGCTTTTACGGCACGCGGGCGCAATGGGAAGGGATCAAAAAAGGGAAAAACATATTTTCCCCCGCACGCCCCGCGATCCATTGCACCGACGAAACGATCGAAAATTGAATTATTGGGATCGTTTGCCTTTCGCCCGATTTTGCGCTATACTCATTTTACGATATTTTTGTAAGGTGATTTATGAATAAAAAGATATTTGCAATCGCTTCCGCAATTTGCTGTATTACGGCAAGTTTAATCTGCTTTTCCGCATGCAATCATCACGACGGCTACAACAGACCGGGATCGGGAAGCGGACACCCCAAACCGCCTGTCTACGAGCATATACATAATTGGAAAACGGAATGGGAATACGACGACAACTATCATTGGCACAAGTGCAACGATTCGTGCGATATAAAAGGCGACCACGCCGTACACAACTTTTCAAACGACGGCGTTTGCGAAACTTGCCGTAAAGCAGACATGCACTCGTGTTTTTACACTTCTACAAGCAACGACGGAACCTATTGCGAAATTACGGAATTGAAATATTGCTACCAAGGGAATATGATCATTCCCGCCGCCATGGGTGAAACGCCCGTAACCGTAATTGCCGCGCGCGCTTTTCGGAACAGAAAGGAAATTATAAGCGCCGAAATTCCAAGCTCTGTTAGGACAATCGGCGCAAGCGCGTTTAGCGGTTGCACTTCGCTTACCGCAATCACGTATAAAGGAACAAAAGCGCAATGGAACGAAGTTAACAAAACTTCTTGGAACGCAGGTTCTTCCATTACGACCGTACACTGTACCGACGGCGACATTGTGTTATAATTCATCTCCGCCCGCGCATATGCGCGGGCGGTTTTTTATTATTCTTAAATTTCTTCACAATTTCGGACAAGTTTTCTTTGCTCCGCTATTGACTTTACGGCAAAAAACTAATATAATAGGAATAGTGTGTAAAAACGTTACTTTTTGCGCGCGTCAATTTCAATAATTATAATATTTTATGGAGGTTTCTTTGATGACAAAGATGACAATCGACGGCAACACCGCCGCCTCGCACGTCGCTTACGCGTTTTCGGAAGTGGCTGCGATCTACCCCATCACCCCTTCTTCCCCTATGGCGGAATCGGCTGACGAATGGGCGACCCAAGGCAGAGTAAACATGTGGGGGCAGAAGCTCCGCATTGCCGAAATGCAATCGGAAGGCGGCGCGGCAGGCGCAGTGCACGGCTCGCTTTCGGCGGGTGCGCTTACCACAACTTACACCGCTTCGCAGGGACTTCTTTTGATGATCCCCAACATGTACAAGATTTCAGGCGAACTGCTCCCCATGGTAATGCACGTTTCGGCGCGCGCGATCGCAGCGCACTCGCTGAACATCTTCGGCGACCATGCAGACGTTATGGCTTGCCGCCAAACGGGTTTTGCGATGATCGCAGGCTGCTCCGTTCAAGAAGTTATGGATCTGGCGTTGGTTGCGCACCTTTCTACGCTGCGCGCGAAAGTGCCCTTTATCAACTTCTTCGACGGATTTAGAACTTCGCACGAGGTTTCGAAAATCGACGTGATTTCCTACGAGGAAATGAAAGCGATCTACGACAAAAAAGGTTTGGAAAAGGACGTTGCAAACTTTAAGGCGCGCGCGCTCAATCCCGAGCACCCCATTCAAAAGGGTACGGCGCAGAACAGCGACACCTACTTCCAGAACAGAGAAACGGCGAACAGCTACTACAACGCGACCCCCGCGATCGTACAGGAAATGATGGACGAGGTTTCCGCTTTAACGGGCAGAAAGTATCACTTGTTCGACTACGTAGGCGCAAAAGATGCGGAATACGTTACCGTCGTTATGGGTTCGGGTGCGGAAACGATCGAAGAGAGCATTAACAAGCTGAACGCGCAGGGCAAAAAATACGGCTTGATCAAAGTAAGACTGTACCGCCCGTTCGTGACCGACGCATTCATCGCGGCGATCCCCAAAACGTGCAAAAAGATCGCCGTACTCGACAGAACGAAAGAACCCGGCTCGCTGGGCGAACCCCTCTATTTGGACGTATGCACCGCTCTGCTTGAAAAGGGCATGAAGAATATCGACGTTGTGGGCGGCAGATACGGTTTGGGTTCCAAAGAATTCAACCCTTCGATGGTTCTTTCCGTTTACAAGAATTTGGAACAGAAAGCACCGAAAAACCATTTCACCGTCGGCATTTACGAAGACGTTACCAATACCTCCCTCGACTTTTCCGAAAAGTTCGACGCGGCGCCCGCAGGCTCCACCTCTTGTAAGTTCTACGGGCTTGGATCGGACGGTACCGTAGGCGCAAATAAGAACTCCATTAAGATCATCGGCGACCATACCGATATGTATGCGCAGGCGTATTTCTTCTACGATTCCAAAAAGTCGGGCGGCATTACCGTTTCGCACTTGCGCTTCGGCAAAACGCCCATTCAGTCGGAATACTTGATCGACGCGGCGGACTTTATCGCCTGCCACAACCCTTCGTACATAATCCGTTACGACATGGTAACCGATTTGAAAGAAGGCGGCGCATTCCTTTTGAACGCGCCCTGGACGACGGTTGCGGAATTGGAAGCAAACCTTCCCGCACAGGTAAAGAACGCGCTTGCCAAGAAAAAGGCGAAACTTTACGTGATCGACGCAATTTCCATTGCGGCGAAACTGGGCTTAAAGGGCAGAACGAACACCATTTTGCAGTCGGCATTCTTCCTTATCAACGAACAGATCATGCCGTATGCAGACGCGGTGGAGTTGATGAAAAAGATGGCGTACAAGTCCTTCGCAAGAAAGGGCGACGCGATCGTTCAAATGAACTACAACGCGATCGACTCGGCAAAAGAGCACCTCGTTCAAATCGATATCCCCGCAAGCTGGGCTACGACGAAAGAAGGCGCGGAAATGATTTCCCTTGCCGATAACGACTACTTCCGCAACGTGGTTGCGCCCATTCTCGCGCTGGAAGGCGACAAACTGCCCTCTTCCGCGTTCAATGCAGACGGTTCCGTACCTACGGGCACCACGAAGTACGAAAAGCGCGGCGTTGCCGTTTTGGTTCCCGAATGGGTAAAAGAAAACTGCGTACAGTGCAACCAGTGCTCGTTTGTTTGCCCGCACGCTTGTATCCGCCCCGCGCTCGTTCCCAACGACAGCGCAAAACCCGAAAATTTCGACGTAAAACCCGCAACGGGCATTCCCGGCTATTCGTTCAGAATGCAGGTTTCCCCGCTCGACTGTATGGGCTGCGGCGTGTGCGCGGAAGTCTGCCCCGGCATGAAGGGCAACAAAGCGCTTGTAATGAAGCCGTTTGCCGAAGTAGAAAGCAAAGAAGCGAAGAATTGGGAATACGCGGTAGAACTTCCCGAAGTCGACCTTTCCGAAGTGAAGATGGCAGACGTGAAAAAATCGCAGTTTACCCCTTCCCTCTTCGAGTTCTCGGGCGCATGCGCAGGCTGCGGCGAAACCCCTTATGTAAAAGTCGTTACGCAGCTGTTCGGCGACAGAATGATCGTTGCAAACGCAACGGGCTGCTCCTCCATTTACGGCGGATCCTCCCCTACCTGCCCTTACACCACCAATAAACAGGGGCACGGTCCCGCTTGGGCGAACTCTTTGTTCGAAGACAACGCGGAATTCGGTTACGGCATGCAGCTCGCATACAAGGCGAGAAGAGCGACCCTTTCCGATAAAGTTGCAAAACTCGCTGAAGTTTGGAATCAGTGGGAAGAAGGCAAGGCGGCATGCAACGCTTGGCTGAACAATATCGACGACGCGGAAGGAAGCAAGCAGGCTGCAAAAGCGCTTCTTGCCTGCATCGAATCGTGCAAAGATTGCGGCTGCGAAGCGGACGCGCTTGAAAAAGAAATCTATGCGGAAAAAGACTGCCTTGTGAAAAAATCCTTCTGGATTATCGGCGGCGACGGTTGGGCATACGATATCGGTTACGGCGGACTCGATCACGTGCTCGCTTCGGGCGAAGACGTAAACGTGCTTGTACTCGATACCGAAGTTTATTCCAACACGGGCGGCCAAGCGAGCAAATCCACCCCCATCGGTGCGGTTGCGAAGTTCGCTTCGGGCGGCAAGCGCGTTAAGAAAAAGGACTTGGGCATGATTGCGGCGTCTTACGGCTACGTTTACGTTGCACAGTGCGCAATGGGCGCAGATAAGAATCAGTTTGTAAAAGCGCTGAAAGAGGCGGAAAGCTATCACGGACCTTCCCTTATCATCTGCTACGCGCCTTGTATCAACCACGGAATCAACATGACCAAATCGCAGGCGGAAGAAAAATCCGCAGTCGATTGCGGTTACTGGCATTTGTACCGTTACAACCCCGAACTTGCGGAAAAGGGCGAAAATCCCTTCACGTTAGACAGCAAAGACCCCTCGGGCGATTATCAAGCGTTCATCTTAGGCGAAACGCGCTACGCTTCGCTGAAAAAGACGCAGCCCGAAGTTGCGGAAGAACTGTTTAAAAAGACGGAAGAATCTTCCAAGGCGCGCCTTGCGGGCTATAAGAAGATGGCGGGAAAAGAATAAAACAAAGCGATCGGTCTTTCTTTGAAACGGGAACGGTACCGTTCTCGTTTCGGAAGATCGTGCAGCGGACGCAGACAAAAGGCTTTTAAACGGTATCGGTACAGATTATGTTTATGATTCCCTGCCTTGCGTGTGCGATTTCGCAAATACTTTATCGCATTGCAATAAAAAATCGGCGGAAATACTTCCGCCGATTTTTCTTTACCTTTTTATTTACATTGCCAACCGTAACAAGTTGCAATCCTTTCCGGCTCCCATAATTGTAATAAGCATTTGGTCCTGTTTGCCCCATAAAATAACGATCGTTTTGCAGACCGATTTTTCACGCGAACTTGTATTGCAAAACAGATTAAAACGATTACAGATACGCCAATCAAACTTAATGCTATCCATAAAACGATTGTAACGCGCAATAAATCCTTGCCGAAATCACCGTAGAATTTAACACCGGTCATACCGCTAAAAAAAAGAACGACGCGCAAGATATTTTCTTGCGCGTCGTTCTTTTTAATCTTCTAAGCCTTCATTCAGCTTTTTCAGCAGTGCGTCTAAATCTTCGCCGTGAACGGCTACCGCTTCCGCAATCGTTTCGCCGTGCGCCATCGCGCAACCGATACAGTGCATGCCCGTAGATAAAAGAATTTCCGCAGAATTGGGATTCAATTCCAAGCATTCGGCAATCAACGTGTCCGCCGTAATTTTTTTTGCCATAATAAACTCCTTGCGTTTGTTTTCTGCTTTTATTGTACCACAAAACCCTTGCTTTTACAACGCTTTTGCTTATAAATTTTTTCAAACCGTTTTATTTTTGCCGCGCATGGCAATACAAACGACGGAGGATTTTTTATGTGCACTGCAATCACCTATCAAACCAAAGATTTTTACTTCGGGCGCACGCTCGATAACGATTTTTCCTATTCGGAAGAAGTCGTAATTACGCCCCGCAATTTTCCCCTTTCCTTTCGGCTTGCAAGCGGTTTAAAAACGCACTATGCAATAATCGGTATGGCGCACGTTCCCGATGGCTATCCCCTTTACTACGACGCGGCAAACGAAAAAGGACTTTGCATTGCAGGATTAAATTTTGCGGGAAATGCCATATACGGAAAAAAGCAGAAAGATAAATGTAATCTTGCGCAATTCGAACTGATCCCCTACCTTTTAGGAACCTGCGCAAACGTAAAAGATGCGTTAAAAGCGTTGTCGCAAATCAATCTTTGCGGACTTTCTTACAGCGATTCGCTGCCTTGCGCCAGCCTGCACTGGCTGATTGCGGATAAAACGCAGGCGATTACGGTAGAATGCGTACAAGACGGCTTAAAAATTTACGATAATCCCGCAGGCGTATTAACTAACAATCCCCCCTTTCCCGAACAGCTTTTTCGCTTAAACGATTATATGAATCTTTCTCCTCTGCCGCCGAAAAACGCTTTTTCCAAACGGCTGCAATTACAGTCTTACAGCCGAGGCATGGGCGCGATGGGACTTCCGGGCGATTTATCTTCGCAATCGCGTTTTGTGCGGGCGGCGTTTACCAAACTGAATTCCGTTTCGGGAAAATCGGAACAGGAAAGCGTAAGTCAATTTTTCCACATACTCGGCGCGGTCGAACAAACGCGCGGCTGCTGCGCCTTAGAAAACAACGCTTATGAAATTACCGTATACACCTGTTGCATGAATGTAGATAAAGGAATTTATTATTACACGACTTACGAAAACCGCGCGATTTCCGCCGTAGACCTATTTGCGGAAAATTTAGACGCGAACAGTTTAAGCCGCTATCCGCTGATCAAAAAGCCCGTTATCGCATACCAAAATTGCAAAAAATAACGGATTAAAATTTTTACGCAAAACAAAAAGCGACCCTTTTTCAAGGTCGCCTTGGTGCACCGTAAGAGATTCGAACTCCTGGCCTTCGGTTCCGTAGACCGACGCTATATCCAGCTTAGCTAACGGTGCGATCAACTGTTGCAATTTTTAAATGCTCAATTATTATATCCGTTTTGATTTTTTTTGTCAACTTATTTCACGCACAAAAAAAGAATATCCACACTTTTTTTCAAACTGTGGATAGCGTGCGGCAAAATTCCTCTCACTTTTCGTTGAGAAGTGTCGAATTGTGGAAGAAAAAGCCCCCAATGTGGAATAATTGTGGATAACTTTTTTGAAAATTTGCAATTTTTATCTATTTCTACACAAACGGATACGTTTATATGTGGAAAACTTTTCCTTATTGTGGACAAGTTCGGATAGCTTATTTTATTCCCGCAAGCGGGCAAATATTCCGCATAAAATTAAAAAAATCTTCCGCCTTTTCAGCAGAAGATCGATTATAAAACCGCAGAATAACGCCGCCCCTTGATTCACCTATCGCCGCAAGATCATGCAAAAGCGTATCCTGATTTGACTGTGCGGCGCGTTAGACTCACGCTCTTCATATTTGCCGCCAAAGTGCAACGCAAAACTTATCATACTGTATTGCTTTGGTAAGTTCGCATTCGCCCTGCGAGCGCTTCTCTGCCAAAGTATTACATAAAACGCAATACACTGTATCGCTTGGGTAAGTTCGCCTTGTTAGTCTCTTCCGCCAAAGTGTAACGCAAACGCAGCGCTTACCCCAAAGAAGGTTTATCGAAATTTTCACTGCCCTCTAAGGCAAGTACCTTTAACCCGTGCGGCACGCACACGATAACGCCCTTTTGCGTTGTGATCTCTTCCATAAACGTGCAGTCTTTATGGCGGCTGCAATTCGCGTTCGTCATTTTTGCCGAACCGTTTTTTAAATCGAGCATAAGTGTATTAAACCGCTTTCCCTCTTCGTCCGAATAAAAAGTTAAAAACACGGTATCCCCCTCGGTGCGAAGCGCAACGCGGTTTTCCCAACCCTGCGCGGCTTTTCCTCCCTCTTGAAAGGAATACGTATATACCACCTGTTCGCGGAATACAAGCCGAATGCCCGCCGTCCGATCGCGGTTTCCGCCGAACACGAAAACGATAAACAGAACCGCGATAAATACGGCCAAAACGCCGTAAATCAACAAATCCCATACGGCGAAAGGCTTTTTGCCCTTTACCTGCTCGATACGACGGAGCGACATTATATCTTCTCCGTTGCCATGCCGCTTACGATACCGAAAAGCGAACTATCGTTCATATTCGTATAAACGGTATACGAATCGTCTTCGCCGTTATAGTAAATAAAAACAAACTGTTTTTCGGGTAATTTTTCCGCAAGGTAAGCAAGCGCTTTTTCCTTCCCCATAACCATAAGCGCGGTAGTGGTCGCATCCCCTTCCGCTGCGGAAAGCCCGAACACCGAAGCGACGATAATGCCGCTTCCTTTCGCATTCTGCGGTTGCGCGTTGATGGGATATCCCGTAAACGGATTTATGATATGGCAATGCCTTCTGCCTTCGATCATGTGATACTGTTCGTAATCGCCGCTGGAAGAAAGACTGATATCCGTTTGCTTTACGGTGCCGTATTCGGAAACGGGAAAGCGTTCGCTAAGGCGGGGATTGCCCAAACCGATTTCCCATGCTTCGTCTTTATTTCTGAAATCGCGCAATACGCACATGCTGCTTGCGCCCAAATTGAAATATCCGAACCGATACCCCGCCGCGCGGATCAATCTTTCCGCCTCGTCCACCGCGTAGCCTTTGCCGATGCCGCCCAAATTCAACTGCATGGTATAAGTATGTTCCGTGCCCGTTTCGTCCGCAACGACGGCAAACGCCGTGTTCGGTTTTTTTGCGAAGTATTCCCCGTCTTTTTCGAACAGTTCTACGGCGGAAAAATCGGAAAGATTCCGAAACGCCGTTAAATACTTTTCTTGCGGAAGCACAAACTTGTACGCATCTTCTTCACCGTCGCCGTTCGAATCGTAATGGACAAGCGTATCGTAAGGCTGAGGGTCCGCCGCGCCTTCCGTGCCCGTAAAGCGGGGCGAAAAGCCCCATAAGTCTACAAGAAGACCGACTGCGGGATTGTACGCGCCCTCCGTTTTTACATACATTTCCTTCGCCTGCAACAGCAATGCGTAAGCCGTGCCGTCGATTTGCACCGTTTCGCCTGCCGCCGCTCTGTTAAAGCGTGCGATCGAACTTTCTTCCGCCTCGGAAGAAACGCTGTTTTCGATTTCCCCCAATCGGGTTTTGATCTGTTCCCAAACGGCGGCGTCCGCATCCGTTTCTTTGCCGTTTTCCGAGCGAAACGCCCAAACGGCGGAAGTATTAAAATACGCGTAAGAGGTGTAACCGATCAGCGTTCCCGATTCTCCGCACGCCGTAAAGGGAAATAAAAACAAAAGGCAAAGCGCCGCCGATATAATTGCCGCAAACCGTTTTCGCACAATAAATTCTCCGTTGGTAAATATCGATTTTATTATACCGCAAATGATAAAAAAAGACAAGAAAAAAAGAACCCGAAGTTTTTCGGATTCTTTTTGTTGTAATTTTACTTACTTAACGTCTTTCAACGCGTTCTGAACCGCAAGGATCACTCTTCCGCAGGACTGCGTAGCATTGGTAATCAGATCAAGTCCGCTTGCCGTAATGCCGTTCTTATCGGGTGCGCCGTCCGTTACCTTAACCGCGTAAGCCTTAACGTCTGCAACCTTCTTGCCTTCGAAAGACTTTAAGAAATTCGCTTCGTTATCGGTGTAGTTCTTTCTGCTGTCTTCCGTCCAACCGTAGTCGGGGTTTGCATCGGAAAGCTGAACGTAATCGCTTTCTACGATCTTCACGCTGTCGATCGTGTCGCCGCTTACAACGACTTCAACCTTAACGCCGTAGGTGTGACCGTGCGCTTCGTACTTGTACTCGCCGTTATAAGACGTGCCGCCGCAACCAACCATTGCAACGCAAGCAAGAACGGTCAACGCCGCAACAACAAGTGCACCAAAAAACTTCTTCATTGTTTTCTTCTCCTTTAAAATTGTTTTGTTTTGGATTGATTTTATTTTACCTGTTTTGGAAATGATTGTCAACCTTTGTACGCGTTTTTTTGCAAAAATTTTTACGGTTTTTTCGATTTTTGCGCGCGGGGCAATACGGCGTGCCCGCCCTTTTCTTCGGGCAGTTTGTTATCGCACAAAAGCACGGCCGGGCGAATGGATTGCTGCCCGAACCGCTCGCGGATCCCGTCTAACGCGCATTCGATTTTTTTGCGCTTTTGCCTTTGCCCTTCTTCGTCGAACAGCGAAGGCTGATAGGGCGTATCCGCCCGTTCGAGGGAGATCGCGCTTACCGTAACGGCGCGGATCTTTTTCGCCCAGCCGTACCGCTCGTTTACGAGCGCCGCGCCCGCGTCTGCCAAGTCTGCCGCGCACTGGGTGGGAAAGGGCAGCTGCTTTTGCCAGGAATGAAAGGCAAGCGCGCTGTCGCGCACCGTCATTTGAATCCCCCTTGCCTGCAAGCCGTAAGCGCGCAGCCGCTGCCCTACGTCTTGCGCCAGCGCGACGATCACCCCTTTTACCTCTTCCGCCGTTTCGAGGTCGGCAACGCAGGTAATGCCGTGCCCTACCGATTTCGCCTGCGCCCATTCTTCTAAACGAGTAACGGGCGAATCGTCTAACCCGTTTGCAAACCTCCACAGCGTATCCCCGTTTTTGCCCAAGCGGGAAAACAGCGTTTTGCGCGGAAACACCGCCAAATCGCCGATGGTTTTAATGCCCATTTTTGCGAATTTTTCCGTTGTTGCGCGCCCGCAGTATAAAAGTTCGGAACAGGGAAGCCGCCAAATTTTTTCGCGGAAGTTTTCCCGCGTGATCTCGGTAACCGCGTCCGGTTTTTTTAAATCGGATCCGAGCTTTGCAAACACTTTGTTAAAGGAAATCCCCACGCTTACGGTAATGCCCAATTCCGCCTTTACCCGCTCGCGAATTTCATCGGCAAGGGCGCGGGGATCGATTTTGCGCGCGGTAACGTCTAACCAGCATTCGTCTAAGCCGAACGGTTCGATATAGTCGGTGTACCGCGCGTAAATTTCGCGCAGGCGTTCGGAAAACTGCGCGTAAATATCGTGACGGGGCGAAACAAGAATCAAATCGCGGCAAAGCGCCTTTGCCTGCCAATTCGCCATACCCGTTTTTACGCCCGCGCGCTTTGCAAGTTCGGATTTGGCGAGTACGATTCCGTGACGGTTTTCCGTAGAACCGCACACCGCCACCGCCTTGCCCCGAAGGGCGGGGTTTAACGCGCACTCGACCGAAGCGTAAAAAGCGTTTGCATCGCTGTGTAATATAACGCGGCGTTCCATTTTTCCCTCCTTGCGACGATACGCTTTCGATTATAACACAAACGTACGTTCGCGTCAACAAAACGAATCAGGAAATGTTTTCCGCAAAGCCGATTTGCGCCTGCAACTCGGTTAAAAACGCTTCCGCCGCCGCGGAAAAAATGCGGTACTTCTTCCACGCCACAAACAGATCCGCCGCAACGCGCGGCTCGAACGGGCGGAATACCAAATCCGTTCCGTTCGTATTTACCAAGCCGGAAATGCCGATTGCACAGCCCATCCCCTCCTCTACCATAATGATCACGTTGCGGATCAAATTAAAGGTGGCTGATATTTGCAGTTCTTTCATGTCGCAGCCCAGCCAGCCCGAAAGTTCGTTGTTGATCAGCGTTTGGCGGGAGCACAGCGCCATGGCGCTTTTTACGTCTTGCGGGGAAACCGCGTTTTTTTCGCAAGCGGATGATCGCTTCGCATCAACAGCCCCCAATGGTCGGATACGGGCAGTTTGATATAATCGTATTTATCGTAATTTACGCTGCCCACAAACAAACCGAAATCGACAAGCCCTTTTTCCAGCCATTCGCTTACGTTTTCGCCGTTACCGCTGTATAAATGATAGCGCACGTCGGGAAACCGTTCGCGCAAGTTTGCCATCGCCTTTACAAGCAGGCGCATGCCCTCCGTTTCTCCGCAGCCGATATATACGTCGCCTGCGATCGTTTCGTTCCTCTTTTGAAAGGCGCGTTCGGTTTTTTCCGCCAAGTCGCAAATTTCTTGCGCCCTCTGCCGCAAAAACTCCCCTTCTTCGGTCAACGTGATTTTCCGCTTCCCCCGCAAAAACAGCGTTTTGCCCAATTCCTCTTCCAAATCCATCAGCTGTTTGGAAAGAGTGGGCTGCGTGATATGCAGACGCTCCGCCGCCGCAGTAATGTTCTGTTCCCTTGCTACCGCCAAAAAGTAGCGCAATACCCGTAATTCCATGTTACAAGTATACCACACTCTATCATTCCCGTCAACTATGGTAAACGATAGAAAATAAGTATTTGCTATTATGAGTTCACTGCGCTATAATACCGTTAAGGAAACAGGGATATGGATTTTTTCAGCGAAAAAGAACAAGCCGCTTACCGCAATTTGCTCGACGCGGGCTGCCGAGAGCAAACCGCCCGCAGCTGCATTATGCTGTTGCGGGAAGGCAAAAAGACGCAAGCGCTGCGGCTGATCGCATGCAGACGGGAAGTTTTGCTCGGCGAACTGCACGAAAGCCAAAAACAAATCGACTGCCTCGATTATTTCGTATATCGCATCAAAAAAGAAAACGATTAGGAGGATTGTTATGAATACGCACTTTCACTTTTACAACCCCGCGCGCATTGTGTTCGGCGCGGGAAAACTGAACGAGCTTGCCCGCTTGCCCTTGCCGGGCAAAAAGGCGATGCTGCTTATTTCGAACGGAACCTCGACAAAGCTGAACGGCTCGCTCGATAAGACGATCGCAGGGTTGCGACAAGCGCATATCGCATACGCCTTGTTCGATAAAATTATGGAAAACCCCGTGCGCGAAGTAATTATGGAAGGCGCGGCGTTTGCGCGTGAAAACGAATGCGACTTTATTCTGGCTTTGGGCGGGGGCGCGGTGCTCGACAGTTCGAAGGCGATCGCGGCGATGGCGGTAAACGACGGCGATTTATGGGATTACGTGCACGGCGGAACGGGCAAAGGATATGCGTTAAAGCGCAAAGGTCTGCCCATCGTCGCCGTGCCCACCTCTTCGGGAACGGGTTCGGAAGTCAACTGTTGGGGGGTGATCTCTAACCTGCAAACAAAGGAAAAAATCGGATTCGGCGAAGAAAGTCTTGTTCCCGCACTCGCCGTAGTAGATCCCGAACTGATGAAGACGGTGCCCGCAAAATACACCGCCTATCAAGGGTTCGACGCGCTGTTCCACAATATTGAAGTGATGATGAGCAAGGGGATAAACGTTTTCAGCGAAGCGATCGCCCTTTCCGCAATCGAAAACATTGCAACCTATCTGCCCCGCGCGGTAAGCGACGGAAACGATAAACAGGCGCGGGAAGCGGTCGCGTACGGCTCGACGGTCGCGGGAATCGCCATGCAGCTTACTTCTACCATCGCCCAACACGCGATGGAACACGCCATGAGCGCATACCACCATAACCTCCCCCACGGCGCGGGACTGATCATGATTTCGGTTGAGTTTGCGCGCTTCTTTATCGAAAAGCACGCCTGCGACGAACAGTTTATTAAAATGGCGCGCGCGATGGGCATTTCGAATGCGAACAAGCCGGAAGATTTTCTTACCGCTCTTATCGATCTGCAAAAGGCTTGCGGCGTGTACGGGTTGAAGATGAGCAATTACGGAATCGCTTACGAAGAAGCGGACGCGCTCGCCAAAAATGCGCGCGAAACGATGGGCGGCTTGTTCCTGTTCAACCCCTGCGAAATGACGCACGAAGACTGCAAACGCATCTTTGAAAAATCATATCGATAACCCTTTATTCGGAGGATCACACATGAAAAATATCGTAATCGTAAATTCCACCCCCAGAACGGGCGGCAACTCGGAAATTCTCGCCCAAGAATTTGCGCGCGGCGCAACGGAGGCGGGGCACTGCGTCAAACAAATCACCGTACGCGATTTGGGTTTAAAATTCTGCACGGGCTGCCTATTTTGCCAATCGCACGGGAAATGCGTTTTAAACGACGGCATGAACGCCCTTTACGAAAGCGTGCAACAAGCCGACGTTCTCGTTTTCGCTACGCCCGTCTATTTCTACGCCGTGTGCGGTCAGCTGAAAACTTTTCTCGATCGCCTAAACCCCCTTTATCCGCGCAAAAACCGTTTTAACGAAGTGTACCTGCTGGCAACCGCCGCCGAACGGGAAGAAAGCGCGATGGACTGCTGCGTTTCGGATATCCAAGGTTGGATCGACTGCTTCGACGGCGTTGTTTTAAAAGACGTTCTGCGCGGCGTAGGCGCGCACGGCAAAGGTGAAATTTTGAAAACGGAATTTCCCGCACGCGCCTACGAAATGGGGAAAAACGTTTAACTTATGCAGACGATCGAAAATAAAAATTTCCCCAACGAACGCGATCTGTACGGCGCAAACGGCGTTCGGCTTGTCAAATGTACGTTCGACGGCATAGAAGACGGGGAATCCGCCTTAAAAGAATCACAAAACATTGCGCTGGAAGACTGTTTTTTTAATTTACGCTATCCCCTTTGGCACGGCGAAAAAATACGTCTTACCCGCGTTACCATGACAGATCGCTGCCGCGCCGCTTTGTGGTATACCCAAAATGCGCAAATCGATCACTCGCGCATGCTGGGCATAAAAGCGGTGCGCGAATGCGAAAACGTTTGTATTTCGCATTCGGAAATTTGCTCGCCCGAATTCGGTTGGAAAAGCCGCAACCTTAACATTACACAAAGCGACGTTGCTTCCGAATACTGCTTTTTACTCTCTTCCTATCTTGCGTTAAACGGGGTGAATTTTAAGGGGAAATATTCCTTTCAATACACGGAAAACGTACTGATCGAAAACAGTATTTTAGAAACGAAAGACGCGTTCTGGCACGCAAAAAACGTTACGGTGAAAAATTGCGTCGTAAAAGGCGAGTACCTGGGCTGGTATTCGGAAAACGTTACCTTTATCGACTGTACGATCGTCGGTACCCAACCCCTTTGCTATTGCAAAAATTTAAAACTGGTCAACTGCAAGCTGGAAGAAGCCGATCTCGCATTCGAATATTCCGAAGTGGAAGCGGAACTGATCGGCAGCGTTCTTTCCGTTAAAAATCCAAAAGCGGGAAAAATCGTCGCAGACCGCATCGGCGAAATTATTTACACGCAAAACAGCAAATACGAATCCCGCTGCACGATTATTCAAAAACAAGCCGCTTAAAAGCGTTTGGCTGTAATGCCCTTTTGCTCGCGATTATGCGCGCAAAACAGCGAATGTTTTATTATCTACCGTTAAGCAATGTGTTTACCGAACGGTAAGTTTTGCAAAAGGATTTCATCGATAATCAAAAAGCGGCTGCAAGAAATGTATTTATTCTTGCAGCCGCCTTTTTCATATGCGCAAATACTTTAATTATCGCTTTCTTCTAAATGAACGCGGTAAACGTCGATCGCTTCACCGTTTTCATTTTCCCATTTCTTCCAACCGTTTACGTGATACCCCAGCACAACGGCTGCCGCCATCGAAGGCGACGTCGCGCGAAAATCTTCCGCCAAAACATTGCCGTTTCGCGCTAACGATTGTCTGCATGCCTTCCAATTTTCAACGGTAAGAGTATTTTTATCGCCGAGAACCGCTCCTTTTAAAACGGTCAAATTCCCGTTTTGCGCCGTCATGGTCGCATTTACCTGCACGCCCTTGCCGCGCACAGCCGTTTTTAAATAGTAAACGCCGTTCGGAATCAACGCACTTTCAACCGCTTCGGTCGCCTGTACGAAAATTTCGCTTTTGCTCTCTTGCGGGGGATAAACGATCTTTCCTTCGAAAGAGGATAAAAGCTGTATCACCTCGTTTACATTCATCGAAAATATTTCCGTATTGGAAACTCGGCTTCTGCTAAACAAACTGTCGAGCAGCATTTCTTTTTTATCGTAATCGCTTACTTCGATCGCAAACTGACGCTTTAACCCGTTAATATTGCGGTAACCGTTATTTTCCAAAAAGCGCATTCTCTGTTCGAAATTCGCGCTTCCCGTTTTCCCGATTTTTATCAAACCGTCGATTGCGGTCGTCATAACGTAAATAATGCCTTTTGCCATAATTTTTCCCCTTATTCGTACCTTTTTCGTTAAACAGCTAAAACGAATTTTTAAAGTATATTGGCACCCAAATTTTTTTTATTATATCATTTTTACAGTAAAATGGCAAATAAAATATAGTATCGTCTGCCTTGCGTAAAGTTTTGGAACAATACTTAAACAAATATACAAAAGCAAAAGCCGAAATGCAATAGATCGGCTTTACCGGCTATGACGAGCACCTTGACTATCTCGAATTTACGCAAAGAAAAACCGCACGGAAAAGTAATATGGAGATATAATATAGAATAGCAATTTATTTATTTAAACAATATATTATGTTGCTTAAAAAATGAAATAGTCCAATTTTTGCAATATTCAATTCCTTTGTCTTTGTAAATTGCGGCAATTATAGCTTCTATATAAACATCGTGTTTGGAATGATAAACTTGGTTTTCCAAAGGTGCTTCATCTGAAAAGTGCAAATCATTATAAGCATAGCGGAAAATGCCGCTTTCATTACAAAGATTATATAAAGTATTATTATCTTCCAACTGTTGCTTTTTTTGGGTAATATCGGCTTTGTCATAATTATTATCAAAAAGATATTCAGTTAAAATAAACTTCAAAAGGGAATCGCCCAAAGTTGCCCAAGAATCGTTTGTATAATTCCTTCTATTCTTGCCGTCGCCCGAACTGTGAATTCTTTGACAATACATAGCTTTTGTTAGATAGGTAATGTCATTGGGAATATAATGTATGAGCACTGCCAATTCTTTTATCTTTGCTATTATTGCGCTTTCCTCTAACATTAGTTCTTTCCTTTATAAACAAACAGCCCCGATAATCGGGGCTGTGGCGGGCGGGTGGTAATTGCGTTTGAACACTTTTGCCGTAAAGTTTTTCCAAAACCTCTTTCACTTCCGACAGCCGCACGTTTTGTATTTCCTTGCCGTTGCCTATCGTCAAAAGCGGGTTTATATAATCGTCGGCGACAAACACTTTATAAACAAGGTTGTCTATAATCTGCTTTTGGTGTTCCTTGTCGGCGGGGTTGCCTTTCAATAGGTTGGCTATATAGTCCAGCAAGTCGTTTTCGCTGACTTGCAAACCGCGCTCGTACTCTAACTGTGTCTTTTGGCTCTCTAAATCTTTTATCAGTTTTTCGTAGTCGGTCATTCGCTTTTCTATGCTTTCCCGCAGTAATGCGCTTTTCGCCTCGATAAACGCCGTTGTCATTTCCTCAATGTCCTTGCGCGCTTTCGCTATGCGTGTTTCAAGGCTCTTTATATTGTCCGCGCCCGTCCGCTTGCCGTAATACGCCAGCGTGTCGCGCACGGCTTTTTTTGCGTTCTCTTTGTCGCTCAAAAAGTTATATACCGATTGAGTAACGTAAAATTCCAGTCGGTCTTTTTCCTCGCGGTGCTTGTCGCATTCGCCTTTTTTCTTGCGCTTGCAAGCATAGTATAGGTGCGTTTTGCCCGTCTTGCTCGTGCCGCCGTCTGCAACCATAGGCGTTTCACAACGTGCGCAGAACGCTTTGCCCGTCAATAGGTACGGCACACGCGCCGTTGCCGCTCCGCCTGCAAAATAGCGGTTTGCCGCAAGTCGTTTTTGAACGCGCTCGAATAATGCTTTGTCGATAATAGCGGGGTATGTGTTCGTGCATAGTCTTTCGCCAAAATAGAATTCGCCCGTGTACTTGGGGTTGACTATGTATTTATCAAACGACTTGCCCGTGAACGGCTTACCATTTAGGCGTTTGCCTTGTGCGTTGAGCGCGTCGGCAATTTCTTTTTTCGGCACGCCCTTGTCGTACTCGGTAAAGACATAGCGCACGATTTTCGCTTGCTCCTCGTCAATTTCAACATACTTTATAAACTTGTCGCGTTTGCCCGCTATCGGCTCTTTGCGTATCTTGTAACCGTAAATCAGAAAACCGCCGCAAAACGTGCCATTTTCCACGCTGGTGTCAAGTCCTATGCGCACACGCTTTGACAGTCGCTTACCGTATTTCTCGTCGTTCCACTCCAAAAACATTTCGTAGAACTCGCCGCCTTCGTCGTCGCTGATGGGCTGGGTAGCCGATAATACCCGTATGCCGTAGTCTTGCTTTAACATTTCTTTATACATTATGCTGTCGCGGCGGTTACGGGCGAAGCGGTCAAACATATACACGATTATGTACTGAAACGCGCCGCTGGCGGCGTCTTTAATCATACGCTGAAACGACGGGCGGCTGTCGTTCGTTCCCGTTCTTGCCTTGTCGTTGTATGCGTTGACAACATTGTAGCCTTGATTTTCCGCATACTCGCGGCAAATGCGAATTTGGCTTTCTATTGACTGCTCATTTTGTCCTTGTGAACTGAAACGTGCATAAATAACTGCGTTTTTCATTGCCTGCTCCTTTGCGCTGTCTGCTCGGTGTGCGGACTGCGGCTTAAAAATTTGTGTTCGCTTGGGTGCTTACCCGCCTTAATTAGCCAAAAAATACCGCCGCAGTAAATTGTCAAGGGTTTGCCCCGTAGGGGACGGCGGCTTTATGCCTCACGGGAGATAAATAGCCGCCCTTGACAATTCGCAAGGCGGTGATACCCACGCCATAAGGCGGTAAGCACAAGCGAACACAAAAAACTATCAAACATTTATTGGAATAAAAATACCTAATAAATCTTTTAGATTATAACATATTTATTTTTTTACAGCAAGTTACTTGACAAAAATCGTAAATATATTTATAATAAGTGTACTTACAATATGGAGGTGTTTTATGTTCAAATACGAAAACTCTGTAACGGGAAAAACAACCGTTCAAAAACTTTGGAATTTATATTCCGATGTCAACAAATGGCAATTATGGGATAAAGGGATTAAGTCCGTTAATCTTTTTGGCAATTTTGCCGTATCTACAAACGGCGTTATGAATATGGCTGACGGCTCGGCTTTGCCCTTTTCGATTGTAGAGTGCGAAATGGAAAAAAGTTTTACTACACAATCAAAACTTGGCAACATAATTGTAACATTCGGACACGAGATTAAACCGTGCGGCGAATTGATTACAGTTACGCACACTGTTACTATTGAGGGCGGTAACGATATTCAAATGGAGGGTATGGGTAAAGGTATAGTTGCTAATATTCCTGAATGTATGCAACGACTTATAGCCCTATAATTCTATGCGATTTTCAGAAATAAAAAATCATAAAGAAAGTACGGGCTTGCTTTTTTGGCAAGTGTCTATGTTATGGCAAAGAAAAATTAAGAAAGTTTTGCAAGCGTATGATTTAACGCACACGCAATTTGTTATATTGGCAGTTATAGAGGAATTAACCGAACAAGATAAAACGGTTACGCAAAAGAACATATCGGACTTTTCAATGATAGATGTAATGACTGTATCGTCAACGGTTAGACTACTTGCAAAAAAAGGCTTAATCTCCCGTTCGAAACACGAAACTGACACACGCGCTAATTCTATCGTAAATACCAATATGGGTAAAAGTCTATTAAGCAAAGCCGTAAAAGCCGTTGATAAAATTGATAGAACATTTTTCTTGGATAGTGATGCAAACAAAGAGTTACATATTACGCTAACGGAATTATTGAATAAAAATCAAGATACTATATCGTAATCTATGGAAGAAACAAAAACTATAAAAGTGTCATATTATTATGCTTGCTGTCCGAACTGCAAAGCCGTGCTAATTCAAGCGCAAAACGGTTTAGAGGGCTATATCAAATGCCCGAAATGCGAAAAATACATACACGTTGTAATCAATAACGGAATTATAAGCACAAATATTAAGAACGCCTAAAACGGCGTTTTTTCTATAAAATAAGCGATAATCTGACAAAGCCTTTTATTTTTGCCGCTGTTAGAAATGTTATACTCCGAACGGCGGTTTTTATATTTTTATGCAATAAATACCGCAGAATATTTTAATCTGTTTTCGAGCCAAATTCAGCATACAAAAAAGTGCCGAAACGGAGCAATACCGCCTTAATAGGGTTTGCTTTCGTTCGGTCTTTTTTCATTTATAGGCTACTGCACCCCGCTGGCGTATTGCACGCTGTTGGGGCTTTTTCTATATACGGCGAAAACCGCCGATAGCGATTTTTTAAAAAAATCAAAATCGGAGGGTTTTCAAAATGCAAAAAATCAAATACGAATTTGCGGACGGCACAACAAGCGAAATCGAGGTTACGGACGAATTATACGCTCTGCACTTGGAATTAGTACAACAAGAAAAGCGCAACCATTGGAAAGAAACACGGCGGCATATCTCATTAAACTATCTGACCGAAAACGGAATAGATTTTGAGGACAAAGCCGCTGATTCTCTTTCCGCATACCTACGGCGCGAGGACGACGAACGCATACATAACGCAATAACAAAACTATTGCCCGAACAGCAAGCACTAATCAAAAAGATATTTTATGAGGGCAAGACAATTACGGAAATAGCAAAAGCGGAAAATGTCGGCAAGTCTGCTATTGCCAACCGCTTAACGCGAATTTACATAAAAATCAAAAATTTTTTTTTGAATTAGACCGTGAACTTTTGCCGTTCCCGTGATAAGTAAGACTTTCAATATGCAAATAGAAATATATAAATTTATAGACAACACTTGTAAAAAAAGCAATGACGTGGCTTAATTGTGTATATATACTATTACCAGTCCACCCCGTAACGTGTAACGTAATTTTAAGCAAATACAAGGCAATGTGCGGGCGGCGACAGCCGCCCGCAGTGGCGTATAGTATTACCACGCCACTATGTAACACTGTCACACTTTTGGCGTAAAAAAGATAGAAAAAAGTAAATCTATGACGAAAAATATATACTTTGATTTACACCTCATAGGGTGGGTTTCTTTGGGTGGGGACATAGAAAAAGCAACGGGTTTCCGTTGCTCTTTTCTTTTACTGCGCTCTGACAAACTTTCCGTTTTCCCGAACATTGTAGTTGTTTTCATAAGTTGGCGGTTTGGGTTGCCATTCGGCGATAAAGCCCACAAGTCCGTTTATGAAAATGTACTGCATTTTATCGGCGTTAGAACGCGATTGCTCTTGGCGGAAGGTGAGGGAGTCGAACCCCCGTTAGCTTTCACTAATCCAGTTTTCAAGACTGGCGCAATCGGCCTCTCTGCCAACCTTCCGTTTGAAATTCGCCGAAATATCGGCGAATGTGCTTACCTGTGTTTCCCGCGGAAGAAAAGCGCAAGCGTTCCCGCGCCCGAATGCGTTCCGATCACGCTGCCTACATAGTGCACATAAAACGTTCTGTCGCCGAATTGTTCGCGGATCAGCTTGATCAAAAATTCAACGTCTTCCATGCAATCGCCGTGACTGATAAAAATCGGATCGTCTGCTTCCAAGGTAGAAAGTTCTTTCATGCGGTCTGCCAATGCGGAAATGGACTTTTTTCTTCCCATTGCTTTGCCGATGGGAATCAAATGCCCCTTTTCGTCTACATGCAAGACGGGTTTGATTTTTAAGATAGATCCGACGACCGCCGTCGCGGCGGAAACCCTTCCCCCGCGCTTTAAATGAAACAGGTTATCCACCGTAAACACGTGGCAAATGTGCTGTTTCAGCCCTTCGGCATAATCGCGCGTTTCTTCGATAGAAGCGCCCGTATCCGCTTTTTTTACAATATAATCGACGAAAAGCCCTTCTCCGAGCGAAGCGCAAAGCGAATCGACGACAAGGATCTTTCTGCCTACGTACTGTTCGGAAAGTTCCCTTGCCGCAACGGCAAACGAACCCGCCGTTCCCGAAAGTCCGGAAGAAAAGGCAACGACCAAAACGTCTTTCCCCTCTTTCACCAGCGGCTCGATCGCATGTTTCGCCTGTTCTGCGGAAATTTGAAAGGTCGTCGGCATAGAGCCGCCGCGAAGCGCTTGATAAAACCGTTTGATATCGATCGACTGCCCGTCTTCCCCTTCGTATACGACGCCGTCCATCATAAAGCCGAGCTTTACGCACGCAACGCCGTGTTCCCGATAATAATCTTCGGGAAAATCGCAGGAAGAGTCGGTTACGATCGCAAATTTTCTTTCGGGCATAATTCCCACCTTATCGCACATATTTTTACCAGTATACTAAAAAGAGCGAAATTTGTCAAGATTTCGAAAAGGACTTATTTTAATGCGGTAAAATTTTTTATGCGAACGGCGCGAAAGGTAAGCGAAACTTGCATACCCTGTTTCACGCGTTCCGTTTTTAAAGAAAGTTCTCCGTCTAAATCGAAATACTCTTGGGCGATCCGTTGAAAATCGCGCAGCGCCGCGCGCTTGCTCTCTTCGTTCATCTCCTCTTTATCCGCTTCCAAAATGGCGTTTAACCGACGTAACTCTTCCCTCATGATTCCCCCCTTATAAATTGCGTTTTAAGCCGCGCTTGATTGCGCCGACAAGTCCGTTGTACTTTTTTTCCGGCTTTAAACAGCGGATCTTTCCATCTGCATAGTAGCCCGCAAGCAAGCGGAAGGCGCGCGAGCGTTCGGAAACGTTTTCCAAAAAAATGCCGTCCTCTTCTGGGATCACCGCAAACAGAGGCAGTTTCAGCGTGCGCGAAATTTCTTCGGGCGAAAGAATTTCCCCCCGCTTTACCATATCCCCGCGCACGAGATTAACCGCCAGACCCACCTGCGAAAGCCGATAGCTTTTCAGCATGCCCGCAACGCGGTCGGCGTCGCGCATGGCGGAAATGTGCGGCGTGGTAACAAGCAGCGCTTCATCCGCCGTTGCCGCCGCGCGGTGGAACCCCTCTTCGATGCCCGCGGGCGAGTCGATCAAAATAAAATCGAACTGCGGCGCAAGCGCGTCTAAAATCAACCGAACCGCCTGCGGCGAAACATAGCGGTCGGAAAGATGGTTGCTCGCAAGCGAGTAAAGCGTGGGAAAGCGCGGATGCCGCACAAGCGCCTGACGGGGGCGGCATCTGCCTTCAACCGCGTCTACAACGTCGTATAGCGCAAGATTTTCCACGCCGAGCACGACGTCGACGTTGTTTAAACCGAAATCGAGATCGCACACGATCACCCGCGCCCCCCGCTTTGCAAGCTGAACGCCCAAATTTGCGGTGACCGTCGTTTTTCCGACCCCGCCCTTCCCCGACGTGACGACGATTTTTCTTGCCATACTGCTACTCCCCCGCGCACCCGCGCGCACCGTTTTTAAAAAATAATACCTCTTTTTGCGGGGGTGATTTTTTCCCATTTTGTCGAAGAGAAGAAAAACGCGCGGATTCGGAAAGAGCGGAAATGAGCGGCGCCCCAATCGATTGCCTGATTACGCGAAATTTGTTATAATATTAGGGAGGTGAAACCATGCAGATCGAAATAATAAACGAAACTACGCAGCCGATCGCCCATGTAACGGACGACCGTATTTTAATTGCCGACGTGCCCTCCGCACTCGATTTTATGACGACGGTAAAATACCGGTCGGGCTGTGAAAGCGCCGTTCTTGCAAAAGAGCGCATTTGCGAATCGTTTTTTAAATTGAGCAGCGGCCTGGCGGGCGAAATTTTGCAAAAATTTGTAAACTACCGGTTCCGCATTGCGATTTACGGCGATTTTTCTTGCTATACAAGCAAACCGCTGAAAGATTTTATCTACGAAAGCAACAACGGAACCCAAGTGTTTTTTGCCGCAGATTTAGAAGAGGCGATAGAAAAACTTTCGGCAAAGCGATAAGCGCAAAAAAAGAGGAGCTTAACCGATAAGCTCCTCTTTTTTTACTTTTCCGCAAGCGATTTTAAATACGCTTCGTATTCCTCGTCCGTTAAACGGGGAACTTTGTTTTTCTTTGCCATAATAAGTAACTCCTTAAAAAGTAGTCGCTCTTATTATGCCCCGCGCGGTTGCTTTTTATTCGGTGCGCAACGCGATAACGGGGTCTTTCTTTGCCGCGGCGGAAGCGGGAATCAATCCCGAAACGAGCGTAAGCAATACGCTGATAAGCACCATTACGAGCGCGGACGTAACGGGCAGTGCCGCAAGC
This sequence comes from uncultured Christensenella sp., assembly GCA_910578065.1. Classification (GTDB taxonomy): domain Bacteria; phylum Bacillota; class Clostridia; order Christensenellales; family Borkfalkiaceae; genus Gallimonas. The sequence continues at coordinate 34,457 of CAJTPB010000014.1, forward strand.
CCCGCGATTCCCGTAAGCGAGAACAAGATCGCGTTGATCGCAAACGACAGCAAATAGGTCACCACAACGCCGAAGATACCCGCCGCCAGCCCGATAATAAACGTTTCCGCATTAAAGAGATTACGGATATCCCGCTTCCTCGCGCCCAGCGAGCGCAGCACGCCGATTTCTTTTACCCGTTCCACAACGGATACGTAGGTGATAATACCGATCATAACGGAAGAAACGACAAGAGAAATGGCTGTAAACGCAACGAGCACGTAAGTGATCAAATCCATCATTGTGCCGATCATACCCATCATAACGGAAAGATTATCGGTATATGTAACTTTATCTTCTTCCGCGCGCCCTTCTGCGGCGTTCCATGCGTCGAGATAAGCGATCACGTTTTCTTTCCCCTCGAAGTTCTTTACGTATAAGCGGAAAGAATTGGGCGTTTCCGCCCCGCCCAATTCGCGGAAGGTGATTTGTTCGCTTACGGGCGGTCTGTTTGCGGAAATCTGCCAGCTGTAAGTGGCGGTAACGACATCCGCATCTTTCAGTTCGCGGCAAACCGCGGAATTGCGGTTGCGTTCGAGCAGCATTTCGTTCAATTCGTTGGTGTAACCCAATCCCGAATTCAAGCAGCCGTAAGTAAGCCCCTCTTTGATCTGTAAAATACCCACGACTTTTAAGGGGATCCCCCCTTCTTCGTCCATCTTGGTTTTGTGCGCCGCATAGTTATAGCTGTATTCGAGCGCGGGATTCTTCGTAAACAGATTATCGTTGGGATAAACGGTAAACGGCTTGGCGAGAATGCGGTCGAACGTCAAACTCATCGGTTCGGAATCGGCGCCGCCCTCGCTGTTGGCAAGTTCCAAAAATTCGTCGCGCGAAAGATAGCCGAGCAACGCAAGCGACAAATCGGAAATCTGCCTGTCGCCGTTTAAAATAAGCACCGTTTCATCGTACTTTTCGGGCATCTTCCCTTTGATCACGTCGTATTGGGAAAGGACGTATTCGGTATTGTTGGGCAATTTGCGCAATACGGAAGGCGTCATCATCTTCATCATCTGCGAAAGGGAAGCGTATTCGGGCTGTTCCGCCAGCATGCTTTTATACGTATCGATCAGCGCGCCAACGGACATCGGCGTTGCGATTTCCCTCTTTTCGCCCGTTACGGGATTTTCTACCGTGCTGACGTATTCGGTGTAAAAATTCAACGGCATTTTGTTGCCGTAACCTTCCGTAACGTCGTACAGATATTCGGCATATTCCTGTTTATAGCCTTCCGAATCCTTTTCGTACAACGCGCGCACGTAAGAGATATAGTCGTCCGAAATATTATTCGTAACGTTCATGCCGCTTGCGATGCCTGTTAAAAAGGAATCGACGTAAACCCTGTCGTTCAGTTTTGTAATATCCATTTCGCGGTTGGTGCCTTCTTCCAAAAGCGAAGTGATATCGTACGCCGTTTCTCTGATCTCGATGGGATAGGCGGAAAGCATTTCCGCTTGCATAGCATTGATATAGTTATTGAACCCGCCCGAAAGCGCAAGCACCAAACAAACGCTGATAATGCCGATGCTGCCCGCAATGGAAGTAACGATGGTTCTGCCCTTTTTGGTTAAAAGGTTGCGCGCGCTCAACGCAAGCGAGGTTAAAAAACTCATGCTGGCGCGCTGCTTTTTCTCTTTTTTCTTCTTGCCGTTTTGGGGCGGCTCTTCTTTTGAAGCGGCCGCTTCCTCCTCCGCTTGGAATGCGGCTTCCGTTTCTTCCGAACCGTCGTAAGGGTTAGAGTCGGCGTCTACCAAACCGTCTTTCAAGCGCACGATGCGCGAAGCGTACTGTTCGGCAAGTTCGGGGTTGTGGGTAACCATAATTACCAGCCGTTCCCCCGCGATCTCGCGGATCAGTTCCATGATCTGCACGCTCGTCTGCGAGTCGAGCGCGCCCGTCGGTTCGTCCGCAAGCAAAATATCGGGATTGTTCACAAGCGCACGGGCGATCGCAACGCGCTGCATCTGCCCGCCCGAAAGTTGGTTGGGGCGCTTGTTTACGTGTTCGCCCAACCCCACCCGTTCGAGCGCTTGCATAGCGCGCTGTTTGCGTTCTTCTCTGCCGATCCCCGCGATCGTCAAAGCGATTTCCACGTTGCCGAGCACCGTTTGGTGCGGGATCAAATTATACGACTGAAAAATGAACCCGATCCTGTGGTTGCGGTAAATATCCCAATCGCGGTCGTTGAAATGCTTGGTAGACTTGCCTTGAATAACAAGATCGCCCGAAGTATAATGGTCTAACCCGCCGATGATATTGAGCAGCGTGGTTTTTCCGCAGCCGGACTGCCCCAAAATGCAGACAAATTCGTTTTTACGGAAGTCGAGCGAAACGCCCTTCAACGCGCGAACGCTGCTATCCGCAACCTTGTAATCTTTTGTGATTTCCGATAACCGTAACATGTCGTTTTCTCCTTGTTACAAACTCTTTTCGTCCATTTCGCCGCGGACGGAAGCGAGGGTAGATGCAAATTCGTCGTACGTGCGAATCAGCCCGTTGGTTTTTTCTTCCCCAAGCCGTTGAACGACCTGTTCCATAATAGAATTCGCCTGTTTGCATTGCTCTTCGAACACCGCATAAGCCTGTTCGGATAATTGTATGTAGGCGATTTTTTTATCCGTAGGGGAATCTACCCGCTGCAAAATGCCCCGCTCTTCCATCTTCGAAACGATTTGCGAAACGGCGGAACGGGTAACGCCCAATCTGCGCGCAAGTTCGGAAGATATGATTTTTTGATCTTTTTCCCCCTCCATAATAATTTCGCGCAGCAAGCGGAATTCCGTTTTACTCAACTTCGCGCCCACCATAAAAAAGTCGAGACTTTCCATTTCTTTTACGATTTGAATGAATTTGACGAGATATTCGTTGATTTCCATGCCCTTCCTCCCGAAAACGTTGGGTAATGATTGTTCCGTACTGAACAAATTCTATGATATTATACACGCGTTTGAAAGAGAATGTCAACCGCAGAAACAAATATATTGTAAATTTTCACAACAATATCATTTACGGCTTTTCCGTTTTGGGCGGCTTTGCGCCCAAATAAGAATAAAAATAACACTCTAAATCGGCGTTGTACAGCTTTCTGTTTTTATCCGCGCGCCTGCCGAACGCCCGTTCCGCACCCCCGTAAGCCGTTATAAAATAACAGCTCCAATCGGGCAAACGGCGGAAGGTACGCGAAAAAGAGGAATACAGGGCGAACAGATCTTCCGATTTGCCCAACCGTTCGCCGTACGGCGGATTGGATAGAATCACCCCGTACCGCAAATCGCAAGAAAAATCTTTTACGTCCGCCGCGCGAAAGGCGATGCAATCTTCAACGCCTGCACGCCGCGCGTGAAATTTTGCCGTTTCGATCGCCTTAGGCGAAATATCACAGGCGAAAATTTGCGGTTTCGCCCTTTCGTTTTTCAAATCGCGCGCTTCTTCGCGCGCCGTTTGCAGCACGGAAGGCGCGCACTTCCACCGCGTAAAATCGAATTCGCGCGCCCCGTTCGGGGCAATTTTGCGGGCAATCATCGCCGCTTCAATGGGAATGGTACCGCTTCCGCAAAAGAGATCGGCAAACGGCTTTTCCGCATGAAAAAAAGTGCAGTCTAACAGCGCGGCGGCAACCGTTTCGCGCAACGGCGCGTCGTAAGTAAGGGTGCGGTATCCCCGCTTATGCAATCCGTCGCCAGAGGTATCGAGCGTTACCGTGACATTATCGCCGATAATGGAAAACCCGACGATTGCGCGTTCCCCCTTTTCGTCTAACGTGCGCACGCCCAACTTTTCGCGCAGGCGGTTGACGATCGCCTTTTTTACCACCCCGCCCGAAGCCTTAACCGCCATCAACGCGCTTTTTTGGCACTTTCCGTCGATCAAAATGCGGGAATGCGCCGTTAAAAATTCCTCGAACGGAAGGGCAAAAACGCCCTCGTACAATTCGTCGAAAGTGCGGGCGGGAAATTCACCCAAACACAAAAGCACCCGCTCGCCCGCACGCAAAAACACGTTTAAACGGGCGATATCTTCCCAATCCCCCTCGGCGCGCACCCGCCCGTCTACGGCGGGGCATTCTCCGTAGCCCAGCCGCTTTAATTCTCTTTTTAAGGGCGCTTCCAATCCCGCCGCAACGGGGATCAGCAACTTCATAGGTATCTCCTCCGCACAAAAAACGGCGGCATACGCCGCCGTAACCGCTTGTAATTATTCTTCGGTATCGTCTACCGATTCGGGATTCTGCGGTTCCGGAATAAACGGCTGAATGGGTTCGGTATCGGGCGTTAAATCGAACTTGTCGTCTAAATCGCCCAACAGTTCCCCGATGATATCTTCCCGCGTAATCAGCCCCAATGCGTTCCCCTCGCCGCCGACAAGCACCATATGCTCGCGCAGTGTTTGCATGCGCTCTAACTGGTCGGAAATTTTTTCGTCCGCAGTCGTCCAAGAAACGGGGCGCAGTATGTTGGCGAAATCTTCCCTGCCCGAAAGCAGATTTTCGTAAAAGTCCGCGCGGTACAATACGCCGATAATGTTCCCTTTGCTCCCCTTATATACGGGAATACGCGAAAAGTTGGTTTCGCGGAACAGTTTGTAAACGGCATGCGGGTTTGCGCGCACTTCTACCGTAATCACCCTATCGAGCGGGATCATGCACGAACCGACGTGCAATTCGTCGTAGCGCAGCGTTTTGGTGATTAAATCGTGTTCCTTCTCGTTTAACACCCCTTCTTCGCGGACGTCGGAAACGAGCATTTTAAATTCTTCTTCCGTAAACTTGGGCTTTTTCTTGTTTAAGCCGAACACCAAAAATACCAGTTTTTTCCACAACCCGAACAGCCAATTCAGCGGCATAAACGCGATGGAACACACATACAGCACGTATGCGGAAAAGCATGCGAATTTTTCGGGCGATTCTTTTGCGAGCGTTTTGGGGGTAACTTCCCCGAAAATCAAAATGACCACCGTCAGCACGATCGTAGAAAGGGTCGCGCCGAAATCGCCTACAAGCCGCGTAAACATAACCGTGGAAATAGACGCCGCGGAAATATTTACGATGTTGTTGCCGATCAAAAGGGTGGTTAAAACATTATTGTAATTTTCACTCAGTTTCAGCGCAAGCCGCGCAGAGCGCTTTTTATTTGCGTAACGGCGCATGCGCACCGTACTGAAACTTGTGTAAGCGGTTTCCGTTGCGCTGAAAAAGCCGGAAACGCAAACGAGCACGAGCAAAGCGATTAACAGACCTATCGTGGTACTGTCCATAGAAAAAAACAAAATCTCCTTAATAAAAATAGAATAATTATAAATACCACCCTAAGGGCGGCATCAAACAAAAATTAACGGCTTTGTGCGGAATTTTCGCCCGAAAGCACAAACAAGCGGGTATCTTCCGCCGATTTTTCGCCGCGTTCGGTTACTTTTAACGTAAGAACGGGTATTTTTTCGGCAGGAGCGCTTGCGCGCGGAAGAGGTTCCCGCTTTGCGGCGGGCTTCGCCTTCGGCTTTTCGTAAACGGCGACCGCCCGCGCGACCGATTCGGGATCGAACTTTTCGGGCAGTTCGGGTTCGGGATATATTCCCGCGGAAAGGGCAATTTGATTGCCCCGTTTTTCCTCTTCTTTTAATTTTAAATAGGCAACGGCGCACGGATTGGGCGTATGGCGGTTGCAATAGCGGCAGCGCGCGTATTTTTCGCACATGTCGCACCCGCGCCGTTCGCTTTCGCGCCATTTGATCAGATCGAGATAATGCTGTAACTGCCGTAATTTCATGTATTTCCTCCGTATTATTATACTGTGAAACCGCGTAAAATTATCCTTCTTTTTCGGGATATTCTTGCAAAAAACTTTTCAGCTTGCCCTTTGTTCGGTTTCCGTTTTGCACGCCGCTGCAAAATCATCCTTATTCTTCGGGATATTCTTGCAAAAAACTTTTCAGCTTGCCCTTTTTCCGCCAGCCGAGCGTAGAATCGAGGTTTACGTTGTGCATACTGCGGAAAATGTTTTTATCGATATCGGGATTCACTTCTTTCAGTGAAGAGATCAACGCCTTTAATTCCCTGCGCTTGCTTTCGTCCTCTTTATTCGCCACCCGTTCGGTAAAGCGGCAAGCGCAGTTTAAAAACCTTAATTTGTTATATTCCGCCCAACTTTTTACGGCGCTTTCCTTTACCCCGTACAGCGGACGGATCAACTGCATGCCTTTATGGCTTGTCGAATGCAGTTTGGGCATCATCGTTTTGATTTCCGCTCCGTAAAACATGCTTAACAGGGTGGTTTCGATCACGTCGTCGAAATGGTGCCCCAATGCAATTTTATTGCAACCCTCTTGTTTTGCGAATTCGTACAAATACCCCCGCCGCATTCTTGCGCAAAGGTAGCAGGGCGAGCCGCCGCCCGCGGAAGTTACCGCCTCGAAAATATTGCTTTGATAAAATTTTACGGGCACTTCCAACTCTTCCGCATTCGATCGGATCAGCGCACGGTTTTCGGGCGCGTAACCGGGATCCATTACGATGAACTTTAACCCGAAGCGGAACTGCCCGTGCCGCTCTAATTCCTGCATGCACTTTGCAAGCAAAAAAGAATCTTTTCCGCCCGAGATGCAAACCGCAATGCGATCGCCTTCCGAAATCAGTTCGTACCCCTTAACGCTTTTTACGAACGGGCACCAAATTTCTTTACGGAATTTTTTAATAATAGAGCGTTCCGCCTCTTTCGCGCTCATACGGTTTCTCCTTGCGCAGCGATTTTACGTATTCAAGCGCCGCATACGCAGCGGACAGTCCTTCCCCAGAAGCCTTGGCGAACTGATACGGTCTTCCCGTAACGTCGCCCGCGGCAAACAACCCCTTTAAATTGGTCTTTAAGCATTCGCGCACTTTTACATGCGCCCCTTCGGTGATCAACCCGCCTGCAAACGAAGCGGGAGGCGCGGCGTTGCGCAAAAAGAAAACGCCGCTTACGGGAAGTTCGCCCCGCGCCGTAACGATCGCTTCCACCCGATCTTTCCCCACGATCTCGCGCGGGTATTCGGGAATGAGCCTTACGTTGGGCGCATGGAAGTAGGGCAGCCTCCGCTGCGAAAATACGAACACTTCTTCCGCAAACGTAGCAAGATATTCCACTTCTTCGGCAAGATCTTCCGAAGTAATAACGACGGCGATCCGTTTGTTTTTATACAAAGCGCCGTCGCATACGGCGCAATAGCTTACCCCTTTGCCTAGAAAGCGTTCTTCGCCGCGCACCGTTGCGCCCGTCGCCACGCCCGTCGCCAAAATCACCGAACGGGTGGTGCACTGCAACCTGCCCGCGGTAAGCAAAAAGCCCACGTCCGTTTTATAAATGCCGTCTACCCGCGCTTCGGTCAGGCGAACGCCTTCTTCCGTTCTTTGCCGTTCGAGCGCTTCGGCAAACTCTTTGCCCGTGCCTTTGAATGCGGGAAAGTTGCGCACCCACTCCGCCGAACGCAGTTTGCCGCCGAATCCCTTTTGCCCCAGCCAAAGATAATTCGCTTTTCTGCTGTTTAAATACAGCGCGGCGGAATAACCCGCAATGCCCGCGCCGACAACAGTAACGTCGTAAATTCTTTCCATACCGATGTCACCCCTAAGGCGGATTTCTCCGTCCTTCTTCTATATGTAACCGCAATATATCAGTAGTATACCCGATTGTAATAAATTTGTCAACACCAAGCGCGTTTTCGGCGTATATTTCTTTGGATTTATGCAAAGAAAGGCGTTCTTTTATTTACGGAAGCGTTGACAATTCGCCCGAAATGATTATAATATATAAATATGGAAAAGAAGAAGCGCGTTTTCGGCGCGAAAAAGATAGCCGCGCTCGCATTGCTTACGGCTTTGGGGCTGATCGCTTTTATGCTGGAAAGCCTGTTTCCTCCCCTCTTTTTTCCGGGGGCGAAGATGGGGCTTTCCAACGTATTTTCGCTGTTCGCCCTCGTCGTATTCGGACTGCCCGAAGCGTTGCTCGTGGTAACCGCGCGCACCGTTTTGGGCAGTCTGTTTGCAGGAAACGTATCCCTTCTTCTTTACAGCTTTACCGCTGGAATCGCAAGCACGCTCGTTTCTGGCGCGTTAATGCTCGCCCTGCCGAGAATCAGCCTTTTGTGCGTAAGCGTTTTTTCCGCCGTGGTGCACAATACCGTGCAACTGCTTGTGTATTGCGCACTGACGCAGACGACGCTTATTTTCGGCTACATGCCCTACCTCGCCCTGCTGGGCGTTTTGGCGGGCGTGCTTGTTGGGCTTGCGGCGACGTACGCGGTAAAGGAAATCCCTCTCTCGTTTTTTCAAAAATTCGCGGGAGAAAAAGAACTGAAAAAAAATCAAGGTATGGAGGATCGAAATTGAAAGCAGTGAAAGGCAAATTCTTCGCGCGCGGAATCCATCTGCACGACGAGAAATCGCTTTCCGCCCAAGCGGCGATCGAGCGTCTTACGGGCGTTACCGAAGTCGTAATTCCCCTTTCGCAGCATATCGGAAAGCCCGCCCTTCCTATTGCGGAAGCGGGACAAGCGGTAAAACGCGGGCAGCTGATTGCGAAAGCGGACGGATACGTAAGCGCGAACATTCACGCAAGCGTAGCCGGAACGGTGAAAGCGGTAGAAGAGAGAACGGACGGGCGGGGCGCAAAATCCGTTTGCGTTGTGATCGAAGCGTCCGAAAAGGACGAAACGGACTTTATGCCCCCCCTTACAAATCCGACCGCGGAAGAAATTCTTGCGCGCGTGCAGGAAGCGGGGATCGTAGGCATGGGCGGAGCGGGCTTCCCCACCCACGTGAAGCTGAAACCCGCCGCCGCGGTAGATACGCTGATCGTGAACGGCGCGGAATGCGAACCGTATTTGACGTGCGACCACAGGGAAATGCTGGAAAACCGCGATAAGATCGTGCGCGGCGTACAGTACATAAAAACGGCGCTCGGCATCGGCAACGCGATCATCGGCATCGAAAAGAACAAGCCCGATTGCATTGCGGCGTTCGAAGAAACGGAACTTTCCGTCGTTGCGCTGAAAAAGCAATACCCCATGGGTTCGGAAAAGCACTTGATCTATTGCAGCACGGGCAGAAAGGTGCCCCTTGGCAAACTTCCCGCAGACGCGGGCGTGATCGTGCAGAACGTTGCAACCGTTATCGCGGTATGCGAAGCAGTGGAAGAGGGCAAACCATTGATTGAACGGGTCGTTACCGTTTCGGGAGCGGGCGTAAACGCGCCTAAAAACCTGCTTTGCCCCTTGGGCGCCCCCCTTTCCGCTTTGACGGAAGCGTGCGGCGGCGTAAAGGAAGAGGCGGTAAAATACGTTGCGGGAGGACCTATGACGGGCGCGGCGCTCACGGGCGCAAATTCTTTTGTTACAAAAACCTCTTCGGGCTTTTTGTTCCTTACGGCAAAAGAAACGAACGCGCAGGAACCCACCCCTTGCATCAACTGCGGAAAGTGCGCCGACGTTTGCCCCATGAAGCTGATGCCCATGCAAACGGCGTTCTATACCTCGGCAAAAGATTACGAAAGCGCAAACAAATACGGCGGCGTATTAAGCTGTATCGAATGCGGCGCGTGCTCGTACATCTGCCCCGCGCGCAGACCTTTGGCGCAAGCGATCAAAACGGCGAAAGCGGAACTTCGCCGCAAGAGTTAAGGAGGAGCAATAAGCATGAGTCAACTTATCGTATCCACCGCACCGCACGTAAAAACGCCGAGAACGACCAAGCACATTATGTTAGACGTGCTGATCGCGCTCGCGCCCGCGGCGATTGCGGGTATTGTATTTTTCGGTTGGCAGGCGCTCGTCGTCGAACTTCTCGCCGTCGCTTCCGCCGTTTTAACCGAATTTGTTTACTACATACTGCAAAATAAAATATGGGCGAACCCCAAAGACGTTTTAAGCAAATTCTTAAAACAGTTCGATTTTACCTCGGTCATTACGGGATTGCTGCTCGCCCTCGTTTCCCCCGCGAACGTCGAAGCGTGGTACATGCCCGTCCTCGGCGGGATCTTCGCGATCGCCGTCGTAAAAATGCTGTTCGGCGGCACGGGCAGAAATATCATTAACCCCGCGTTGGGCGGCAGGATCTTCCTGTTCATCTCGTTCGCGGCGATGACGGCATACCCCGCGGCTTCTTTCGGCGCGATTCTTACGGGAAGCGGTTCGCTTACCACGGGCGCGACCCAGCTGCAAAGTCTGCTGGGCGGAAATACCGCAACCCTTTCCCCTCTCGATCTGTTCCTCGGAACGGGCGTTGCAGGGTGCATCGGCGAAACGTGCAAAGCCGCGCTTTTGCTGGGCGGAATTTACCTGTGCGTCCGCAAAGTGATTAAATGGTATTTGCCCGTCATCTATATTGCGGTAACGGGGCTGTTCGCTTCTTTGCTCGCGCTGGATATCAACGTATTCCTGCCCTCCATTCTTTCGGGCGGACTGTTCCTCGGCGCAATCTTTATGGCGACCGACTACGTAACCACCCCCAAGAGCACGTTGGGCAATATCATCTACTTCGTACTGTTGGGGCTTTTGACCGCGGGCTTGCGCGCGGCGACCAAACTCGAAGTGGTATCCTTCTGTATCGTATTGATGAACTTCGTTGTATTCTTGATCGACGGCTTTATCAAATGCCGCCCGTTCGGATACAAACGCGTAAAAAAAGAAAAACCGCAAAAGGAGGGCAAATAAATGACTGTGAAAGAGTTTTTCAAGAGCACGGCGTTTAAAAGCCTTGCAGTCCTTTTAACCATCGTCATTTTGGCGGGCGGCTTGCTTGCGATCTTCAACGACGTGCTTTACGTTTCGGAAGAAGAAAAGTTCGAACGCTCGATCGCCAAAATCTACGGCGACAGCGGCGCAAGCGTAAAAGAAACGCTTACCGTTGCGGACGAATACAAAAACAATTCTTCCGCTTCCGTCAATCAAGCGTATTTGATGAGCGACGGAAAATACTTGATTCAAGCGACGGGCAAAAACGGTTATGCCAACGGAACGATCACCGTATGGGTGATCCTCGCCCGCGAAGGCGCGCAATTCAAGGGGATCGAAAAGGTCGTTTACGATTCCAACGAAGGTCAGTCGTTTATGAATCGCTTTACCGAAGCCGATTACAAGCAGTTCTCCGAACACAATTCCGCCCTTGCGGAAGGCAAAATTTTCGGCGACGGCGGGATCGACGTCGTAAAAACGGGCGCTTCCGCTCCCTTTACGTTTGCTTCTCTTACGGGGGCGGTGAATGCGGCGGTAAACTACTTTAAGGCGGTCGTCTTGGGCGTGGAAACGGAAGAATCCCCCTACCTGTATGCAAATTGGGTAAACCTTGAAGAATCGACGATCACCCCCAACGCGGCGGAAAAGACGGTAACTTACGCGCTTACGATGAAGAAAAACCCGCCCGCTCCTTCGTTCAAGATCAACATTACCGTGAAAGAAGGAAAAATCACCGCTTACACGCACGAAGGCAAAATCGCCACCGACGACGATTACGCTTCCGACGTTGCAGCTTCGTTAAAAGACGGCACGTTCTTCAACGACATGGACAAAGCGGGCATTCTTGCGATCGTAAAAGAAGACGGCGCAAAACTCGAATCTTCCGATTTGGGAACGCTTACCACGGGCGCAACCCGCTCTTCGGAAGTATTCCTGTACGCGGCGGCATTCGCCCTTTGCAACTACGACGCCTTCCTGTATCCCATCGTTTACGGCGATTGGATCACGGAGGAAACGCACACCGTTACGGGCAACGCGGTTGCTTACGAATTAACGATAAAGAAAAATCCGCCCGCGCCCTCGTTCAAAGTAAAGGTAACGGTAACGGACGGAAAGATTACCGCTTACACGTACGAAGGTAAAATCGCCACCGACGACGATTACGCTTCCGACGTTGCCGCTTCGCTGAAAGACGGTTCGTTCTTTCACAATATGGAAAAAGCGGGCATTCTTGCGATCGTTAAGGAAGACGGCGCAAAACTCGAATCTTCCGATTTGGGAACGCTTACTACGGGCGCGACCCGCTCTTCGGAATGCTTCCTGTATGCGGCGGCTTACGCGCTTTGCAATTACGAAACCTTCCTTGCAAAAGAAGGAGGAACTCAACAATGAATAAATACGGAAAAATTACATTAAACGGTCTTGTAACCAATAACGCAACGTTTAAACTCGTTTTGGGAACGTGCGCGACGCTGGGACTTTCCTCCTCCGCCATGAACGGGCTGGGCATGGGGCTTTCCGTAACCGTCGTACTGCTGTTAAGCAACGTCGTTATTTCCCTGCTTAGAAAGCTGATCCCGAGCACGGTGCGTATTCCCGCGTTCATCGTGATCATCGCAACGATGGTTACCCTGCTCAGAATGTTCCTGTTTAAATTTTTGCCCGATCTGTACGAGGCGATGGGCGTATTCCTGCCGTTGATCGTCGTCAACTGTATGATCTTGGGCAGAGCGGAAGCGTTCGCAAGCAAACAGCCTGTATTAGACAGCGCGGTAGACGGCGTTGCAACGGGGCTCGGTTTTACCGCCGCGCTTACGGTAATGGGCATCATCCGCGAACTTTTGGGGAACGGCAGCTTCTTCGATATCAAGCTGTGGGATTTCACGATCGGTTTCTTCTCTAACTCGGCGGGCGCGTTCTTCGTGTACGGCATCTGCATTGCGCTGTTCGTGTTTATTACCGACGCGGTCGATAAAAACATCCGCGCAAAGCGCGCACAAGCGCTGCGCGTCCCCACGGGCGACGAACCGCTCGACCCCGTAGACGACCCCACCGCAAAGGAGGAAGCGTAAATGTTTACGAATATTCTGTTGATCGTTATCGCGGCGGTATTCTCGCAGAACTTCATTTTGGTGAAATTCCTCGGAATCTGCCCCTTCCTCGGCGTTTCCAAACGCACGAGCAACGCCCTTTCGATGGGGCTTGCGGTTACCCTTGTTATGGTGATCGCTACCCTCGTCACTTGGCCGCTTTACACCTATGTGTTAGTTCCGCTCGAAATCGAATACCTCGAAATCATCTTCTTCATCTTTATCATCGCGGCGTTGGTGCAAATGCTGGAAAAACTCATTCAAAAGTTCTTCCCCGCGCTGTATAACACGATGGGAATTTACCTGCCCCTGATCACTACCAACTGCGCGATCTTGGGCGTGGCGGAATTGGTGCTTACGCCCGACCTCACTTCCATTATCGGATCGGCGGGCGCGGATATCATGATGAACCTCGGCTTCGCCCTCCTCTACGCGCTGTTCGCGGGAGTCGGCTTTACCCTTGCAATGGTGCTTATGGGCGGCGTGCGCGAACGGGTAGAAAAACTTCCCGTTGCAAAGTGCGCGAAGGGCTTCCCCATTACAATGATCATCGCAAGTTTTATGGCGATGGCGTTCTATGTGTTCACGCTGATCGCGTTTTAAGGGAGGAATTACGATATGCAATCTATGTTATTACAGTCCGTTCAATGGGACAAAGTAGGAATCGTGATCGGAATCTTTGCCGCGATCGCGGCGGTGCTCGTCGTCTGCATTTTGCTGGTTGCGAAATTCTGCAAAGTGAATGCCGATGAAAAAATCGAAAAGATCCTCTCTAACCTCGCAGGCGCGAACTGTGGCGGGTGCGGCTGCACCGGCTGCGCGGGCTTTGCGGAAAAGCTGTGCAAAGGAGAAGCCTGCCTTGCCGATTGTCACGTAACGGAAGCGGATAAAAAGAAGGAAATTGCAGAAGTACTCGGCGTTCCTTTCGAACAAGACGTGCCCACCGTAAGCGTGTGCAAGTGCAGCGGCGGAAAAAATGCCGCCGACGCGTTCGAATACGCGGGCGCGCGCGACTGCAACGAACAGGCAAAACTTTCGGGCGGCGCAAAAGCATGTAAATACGGCTGCTTAGGCGACGGAAACTGCGTGCGCGTATGCCCCGAAGAAGCGATTTGCTTAAAGGAAGAACGCGCAAGCGTAAATCCCGATCGGTGCACTTCGTGCGGCGCGTGCCTTTCGGCTTGTCCCAAGCGCCTGTTCGAACGCATTCCCGCAGATGCAAAAGTTTATATCGCATGTTCCTCGCACGATAAAGGAAAAGCGGTAATGGACGTTTGCAAGTTCGGATGTATCGCGTGCGGCAAATGCGCAAAGACCTGCCCTTCGGGCGCGATCGAAATGGTAGACAACCTGCCTGTAATCGATTACGAAAAGTGCATTAAGTGCGGCAAGTGCGCGGAAGCGTGCCCCCGCCACACCATTCAAACAAGATACTAATCGAAAAATAAAGAAAAGCGGTTTCGTAAACGAAACCGCTTTTCTTTATATTCTAATACGATATTTGCAATTATTTATCAATCCGCAGTCGCATCGCCATATTATCCGCCTGCTATTAGCAACTGCTTAGGGCACGTAAACATATTACTGCCCTGTCTGCCCGTATACCTGCTCCGTCACTTGCAGCTATTTACGGCTTATAAACATATAACCTTTGCGATTGATTCTTTGTTCGCTATTCCATACTTAATTGTTGTTGGGTTGTATTTATTTCAACCATATCCACTACTCTCACAACCGTACAAAACTAAAAGTAACTCATATAATTTATACTCGCTTGGGGGCAGTTCCTTACTACTATTCCGCTTGCAAGAAATCTATTCATAAATGCCTATTTCAAAAACTTCCCCATTACTTCGGCGGTAGAGCTGAAATACGCGAACGTTTCGGGATACTTCTTTAATATCCTTTGCAATTCTGAAATCTGCCGTTTGCGCACTACGCATACGAGCATGCTGCGCTCTTCATGCGAAAACATTCCGATCGCGGGCATCATCGTAACTCCGTGGTGCAGCTGCGATAATATATCGGCGGAAAGTTCTTCGGGGTGCGTTGTTACGATTTCGAACTTATAAGCAGTTTTAAAGCCCTGCAAAAGCAAATCGCAAACTTTGCTCGTTACAAACAGCGATACAAGCGCGAGCAATACGGGGTCGAGCTTTGCCGTAAAACTTAAACCGCGGTTATAAACGAAAAAGGAAGAAATTACGACCGCCGCATCGAATATAAACGTAAGCCAATTTACATTCAGCCGTTTGAACTTTTTATTCACGACCGAAGCAAGCACCGTTGTTCCGCCCGACGTGCCGAAGCATTTCAGCATGATCGCAAGCGCGACGCCGAGCAAAATTCCGCCCGCGATCGCAGCAAGAAACCCGTTGGTTTCCGTTTTATAAACGGGGAACGAGGGAATCAACCCGAACAAAATCAACAGCACCGAAGACATGACCATCGAAAGAGTAGCGACGATCGCCTCTTGCTTTCCGATACAGAAAAACGCAATAAAAAAGAGCGGAACGTTCAAAGCGAATAAAAACCAACCGGAATTAATTTCGAACACGTATTCGAGCAAAACGGCAATGCCGTTAATTCCGCCTGGCGCAAAGTTGTTGGGCGAAACGAACATCGAAACCGCTACCGCACGCACCACGCCCGAAAGTAAAATGGGAAAAACAAATGCAAGCATAAACTTCCATGTCTTTCCCCAAAAACTCTTTTTTCTTTCGCACATAACCGTAACCTTACTATTTACTTCTTATTTATTGTATCATCTTTTGCACGAAAAAACAATCCCCTTTTCTTAAATTTTCCATGCGATTTATAAAAAAACGGCGTCCTTTTTATGGAAACCGTTTTTACGCTTTTAAGATATTTTTTTCTTTTCTTTTTTTCGGGCAATCACCAAAAAGGAATAAGAAAGCGCGATCCCCGCTATCAGCAATACGACCGCCGCGATCCAATAACCGGGAGAGGTCGGCAAGGTGGCAAACGTCATATTCGCCTCCTGCGCCGTTTTATAAAACACGGTGGGAATAGACCCTACGATAAAGCCCAATATCGCAAAATACGTGCCTCGCGGAAACTTTTTTAAACAGTATTTCATAATTACGGAAATCCCGAAAAAGCCGATCAGCACACCGATCCCCGTACACGCAAGCACGGCAATGCAAATCCCCACCTGTTCGCCCTGCAAAAGCGATTGCGTCACCATCTGCACCAACGGATTGTAATAGCCGAAAATCAACAACAGCATCGAGCCGGAAATCCCGGGCACTACGAGCGCGGCGCTTCCCACCATGCCGATCAAGATCAATAACAAATACCCGCCGAAGTTAAGGTGAAACAAAAACCCCTCTTCCTGCTGCGCCGTGGGCAAAAACACAAGGCTTACGGCAACCGCAAGCGGAATCAAACACGCCAAACAATTTTTCCAATTCGGCTTTCCCTTTATTTTCTCGGTCACGGAAGGAAGCCCGCCTACGGCAAGCCCCACAAACAGGCACACCGTCGGAATCGGAAAATGCTTTAATCCCAACTGTATGGGATAAATCAGCGCGGCGATCCCCAAAAGCATTCCCAGCAAAATGGGCAGCAGCGTTAAAAAACTCTTTTTAAATTGATGAAAGATATCCGCAATCGCGCCAACCAGCTTTTCGTATATCCCCAAAATCGCGGCAACGGAACCGCCCGAAAAACCGGGAATAATAAACGCGATGCCGATCATCACGCCGCGCAAAATATCGGCAAGAAATTCCACCGCCTTAGAAGGCTTTTGCTCTCCGTTTAAAGAGGGCGGAAGATTTTCTTTCTCTTCCTCTTCCAAAGGCGCAACGCCTTTCTTTTCTTCCATAAATACCTCGTCGCACTTTTTCTATATTAGTATATCATAGCGCCCGCAAAAAAACAACCGATAACGAAAAATTTTCGCTAAACACAAAAAAGACGGCGTAAAAACGCCGCCTTTTTTCTCCAAAACAAAACGAATAAACTTTAAACGATTCCGTGCGCCATCATCGCGTTCGCCACTTTTATAAATCCCGCAATATTCGCGCCCGCAACGTAATCCCCTTTGCAGCCGTATTCTTTCGCCGCCGCGTCCATATTGTGGTATATGTCGATCATAATCTTTTTCAGCTTTGCATCTACCTCTTCGAACGTCCAAAACAGCCGCCCGCTGGACTGCGCCATTTCGAGCGCGCTCGTCGCAACGCCGCCCGCATTCGCCGCCTTTGCAGGCAGGAACACAACGCCCGCTTTTTGGAATACCGCAATCGCTTCCAACGTAGAAGGCATATTCGCCCCCTCGCCCACATATTTTACGCCGTTCTTTACAAGAACTTTTGCAGACTCTTCGTCGATTTCGTTCTGCGTCGCGCAGGGAAGGGCGATATCGCAGGGAATCGTCCAAATTCCTTTACACCCTTCGTAATATTCCGCGCCCTTTACCCGCGCCGCGTATTCTTTGATTCTTCCGCGTTCCACTTCTTTGATTTGCTTTACAATGTCAAGCTGAATGCCCGCTTTGTCGTATATGTATCCGTTGGAATCGTACATTGCAACGACTTTCGCGCCGAGCGACTGCGCCTTTTCGCAAGCGTAAATCGCTACGTTTCCCGAACCGGAAATAACTACCGTTTTTCCTTGAAAGCTGTCGCCGCGCGCTTTCAACGCTTCTGCGGTAATGTATACAAGGCCGTATCCCGTCGCTTCTTTCCGCGCAAGGCTTCCCCCGTAAGAAAGTCCCCTGCCCGTTAAAACGCCTACGTGCTCGTCTCGGATCCGCTTATACTGCCCGAACATGTATCCGATTTCTCTGCCGCCTACGCCGATATCGCCTGCGGGAACGTCGGTATCCTGCCCGATATGGCGGTATAATTCGGTCATAAAACTTTGGCAGAATTTCATAATTTCGTTATCGCTTTTTCCTTTGGGGTCGAAATCGCTGCCGCCCTTTCCTCCGCCGATGGGTAAGCCCGTTAAACTGTTTTTTAAAATTTGTTCCAATCCCAAAAATTTGATAATGGAAAGGTTTACCGAAGGGTGAAAACGCAGCCCGCCCTTATACGGTCCGATCGCACTGTTAAACTGCACGCGATAGCCCTTGTTTACGTGTACGCCGCCGTTGTCGTCTACCCAAGGAACGCGAAACAGAATTACCCGTTCGGGCTCTACAAAGCGTTCCAAAAGCGCCGCTTTTTCGTATTCGGGATGCTTTTCTATTACAGGTTTCAATCCGTTTAAGATTTCCGTCGCCGCTTGATGAAATTCCGGCTCGTTAGGGTTTTTCTTTTTTAAATCTTCAAGAACTCTTTCTACATACTGCATTCTGCTTTCTCCTTCGACTACCGCTGCAGTCTTTGACTTTGATATCTTTATTATATCAAATTTACTTTTTTCTTGCCAATCTTTCGCGCCCTTTCTGCACGATTTGCTCAATCGCAATCTATTATGCTTACTATAAGCATGTGTTATAGTATACAGGATACTAGTGCCATTTTGTAAAATGATAATTATAGTCTTATTGCTGTAATACAACTTGTTTGTAAATCATGAATTTCTATTAAAGCGGTTAAGTTATCATTACAATACCATTGACAGTTGTCTGCGTGAGGGCTTATTTTTCGTTTAACCGCTTATATAACGCATTTGTTTATCATTGTTGGGTATAATACAATTGAATATTATGCCCAAAACGTAGGCTTTACACTTACAACGTTAAAAACCCCCGCAGATGGATATCTGCGGGGGTTTTGTTTATTTAATTGTTTTTGTCGTCTAACCGTTCGTACACATTGTAATCGTAGTCGTCTTCGTAACCGCTGTATCCCGTTGCGGGATTTTGCCGTTTCGAGGCGTCTATCGTCGTCGTGCTCGTGGTCGTCATTACCGCCCCGGGCGGAACTACGCGCCGTCCGTCTTGCGGTTGCGCAGGTTGCTGGTTTGTAATAAGAATGGGTTGCGGTTGCTGCGCAGGTTGTTGAATTGCAGGTTGCTGCACTTGCGGATACGCAGGCGTATTTACGCCGATTCCGCGCATTGCCGCAAAGAACATTGCAAGCATTTCCGCGCTCATTCCCGTCGTAGACGCGGGCGCGTTTTCCGTTTTTCTTCCGCGTTCTTCCGCCGCGCGGATTTCCGCCGTCTTGATCCGTTCTTCCGCCAAACGTAAATCAGATTCGATCCGCGTGTTCATGCGTTCTTCCGCAATTCTCGCGCGCTCTTCTGCTGCGCGCAGTTCTGCCGTTCTCGCACGCTCTTCCGCCGCGCGCAACTCTGCCGAACGCATATCCCCGCCATAGCCTGCGCCCATCATGGGCTGAGGCATCATAGGCATTTGATTCATCATGCCCATAGGATTCATTCCCATTCCGTATGCGTTTCCGAAGTTCATCGGCATTTGCGGGAAGTCCCCTGCGCCTTTCTTCTTCATGTGGATCTTTACTGGCATCATTCCATTAGACGTCGGTACGAATCCTTGAATATACGCTCCGCTCGGTTCGGCGTTCGGCTTCTTTCTCGGTTTGTTTTCCTGCTTGGGCTGAGGATTGGGCTGTGCCTGTGCGGGTGCGGGGGCAGGCGCTTGCATCGGCGCGGGCATTGCCTGCGCTTGTTGCATCGGCTGCATGCTTGCTCCCATTTGCATTTGCGCTTGCGGCATTGCCATGGGTACGGGCAACGGCGTGTTTCTTCTCCGTTCTTCGTCTTCCCGACGTCTCCGCTCGTCTTCTTCCCGTCTTCTTCTTTCCTCTTCTTCCCTGCGCTCCTTTTCTTCCTTCCGCTCTTGCTCGCGCC
>CAJTPB010000015.1 GCA_910578065.1 uncultured Christensenella sp.
CAGTCTAAAAAATTGCGACAGTTAAGATAATCATAATAAGATAAATTTCAATTTATCTTTGAAAATAATGTGTATTTAAAAAGCTCTCGAACGATATGTTCGAGAGCTTTTGTCCTCGCTTGAAAGTGCAACTCTAAAAAATTTAGTTTTTTATTTCCCTATGGGAAGTGCGCTTTTTGCGCCCCGTTTTTATTTGATACAGATTGTTTATATATTACACACCAAAGTGTACATAGTTTTATTTTTTATTGATTGATGAAACGATCGCACACAAAATTCCGCCTTGCTTTTGATACAGATTGTTTACAAATTTTAAACGTACTATTTTAGATTACTTTTTATGCGCTTCTTTGATTGCGGAAACGATCGCGCACAAAATTCCGCCTACGGGAAAAGCGACCCAAGCGGGATGCCATAAATTGATTAAAAAGCCGAGCAGTAAAAATACGATCGTTGCTGAAAGCATGATGCAAGTGCATACCGCGCCGCATATTTTTTCCGCTTTATCTTGCGGTCGGTTGCCGCTTTGCAGCTTTCCGTGGAATTTATCGTGCTGAATGCCGAA
This sequence comes from uncultured Christensenella sp., assembly GCA_910578065.1. Taxonomy (GTDB): domain Bacteria; phylum Bacillota; class Clostridia; order Christensenellales; family Borkfalkiaceae; genus Gallimonas. The sequence goes on from CAJTPB010000015.1 coordinate 566, forward strand.
ATAGATAAACAGAAAAACGGCAAAAGCGATCAATACAAAAAAGAGGGCTGTAATTGCTAACGTCAGCGCTTCTCCTTTTTCGGAAAACAGCACGATCAAGAGGATCCCCGTAAGCAGCAGCGATACGCCCGCGGTGATCGCGGCGGCAAACAGTTTATCGTGCTTAGCGACTTCTTCCTTCTCGTATTGATAATCGGCAGGGTTTACGTTTTTTAAAAAGGTTTCGTGTCGCATTCCGAACCAAACAAAAATGCCGACGGCAACGGCGATACATGCGATCAGCAAAACGGTTCCAAGGGGAGAAAGCGCAAAGCCGTATCCTTCTTCAAGGGCGAGTTCGCCGATAAGCAACGCAACGCCGAGCAAGATCAAACACACGCCCGAAGCGATCGCAAGCGCAAACGTTTTTATGCGGCGGTCGTATTCCAAGCGGCTTACGGCGGGCGGAGCGGGGAGCGTTTCTTGCGCGTCCGCTTCTATTTTTCCCTGTACAAGAGAGTCCATCGTAACCGAAAACCGCTTGCATAAGGCAATCAGTTTATCCATTTCGGGATAGCAGGCGTCCTGTTCCCATTTCGATATCGTTTGACGGCTGACTTGCAGTTCGTCGGCAAGTTCTTCCTGCGTAACGGAATGCTTCTTGCGCAAAGATTGTAAATTTTCACCGAAAGACATGTTGTTACCTCGCAAACAAATTGATACGTTCATTGTAACGGCGCGGCGGAAAAATGTCTACCGCGCGAGCGTTGCATTTGTAAAAATTAGCGCAACCTTAGGTTGCGTTTTCATAAAATGCGGTAAAATCGCCACACTACGGGTATGAGTTACCGTAAAATTCCCGTAGAAGTCGTGGTAAAATTTTCTGCCGAAGGGGGTATGCGCCCGCTGTATTTAGTTTGGCAAGACGGAAGAAAATTTTACGTCGACCGCGTAAAATATTGCGAGCGCGCGCCTGCGCACGTAAGCGCCGTACTTCCCGTTCGCTATACGTGCATGATCGGCGGAAAGGAAAAACAAATTTTTTACGAGCGGGAAAGCGAAAGTTGGTTTGTGGAAATTAGATAATAGGCGTTTAAATAGATTTATACAATAATATGGTCGGGAACGTTCAAAACCTGCTGCGGTAGCGAAAAATCAAACAAAAAATTGCCGTCGAGGATTCGGATTTTAAGAAGGAAATTCGATCAGTTCGCAGCCGAATAAAGAGGGGTTAAACGTTTCGTCGCTGGTGGGGATAGACTCTTCCAGGGTGAACTCGGCGGGGAGCTGTTTGGGAGCGTACCCCGTAATTTCTTTAAAAATACGGTTAAAACTGCGAATGGTAGGAAATCCGCACCGATAGGAAATTTCCGTTACCGAAATATCCTTTTCCGTCTGCAACAGTTTGATCGCGTTTTCCGTGCGCACGATATTCAGATATTCGGAAAAAGGAATTCCTGCCATCGCGCGGAAGTAGCGGGAAAAATAAGCGTCGCTCATGCCCATAAACGATACCGCGTCTTCAAAAGTAAATTCATCGTATCGGTTGCCCACTTCTTCCAATAGCCGTTTGAAAGCCTGCGAAGCGGAATCGGACTTTACCCGTTTTACCACCCGTTCGCCGCGCAGTACGCCGATCATAAAGCGTACAATCTCGCAAATTGCCTCCTCGGTGTAATAGGGGGCTTTTTCGGATAAAATGCGCAAAACGGCAGAATATAGTTGTTTTACGGGGTAAGTTCCGTAAAATTTGGGGCTTGCAAGGCGAATATTTTCGGCAAACGGCTTTAACACGTCTTGCGCAAATATCAATACGCGCAGTTTGGTATCCGTCGTGCAGGCGTGCATGGAATGCACCGCTCCGCTGTCGATCAAAAGCGCTTCGTCCTTTTGCAGCGTATACTTCTTTTTATCGCAAAACACGTTAATACAGCCTTCTTCTACCTGTATCAACTCGTAATCGTAGTGCCAATGGGGAAGATTATGCGAGTTTTTATACTTACCCGCCCAAACTTTTCCTTTATCGGAATAATTCCAAATTTCTCTTTTTGCGATCATACAACACCTTTGTTTCATTATAACGTGAAATAATTTATTTGTCAACAGGATAATGTCAATAAATGTCTATAATTGGGCAATAAGTTGCTTGTTTTCGGCTGCCGAATGGATTATACTTATTACGACAATAGGAAATCGGAAAGCGGTTTTACCGTTGGTTCGACGGAATTTGTCAAGATAACCCTTCTTCATCCCCCCTAATATCATTTTGGCAAGAAGGCGGTATTTAATATCGCCTTTTTGTCTTGTAAAAAATAGAAATCGGGGAAAAAGGGGGATTTTGTTCGAAAATCGGGAGGGAAAAGGATTGAAAGAGATTTTTTCGGCAGTCGATAAGCTGATTTCGTATGCAAAACAAAAGCTGTGTCTTGCCGAACGCAACGAATTTTACGTAAGAAATACCGTGCTCGATCTGCTTAGGTTAGACCGCTACGAGCGCACGGGATGCGAATATTGCGGCGAAAGCATTACAAGTTTGCTGGACGCATTGATGGGCGCGTGCGCCGCAAAAGGGCTGTTCGGCGAAGAGGACGCGGAACGCGTCGGCGATGCGGTAATGGGCGCGCTTTGCCTTACGCCGCAGGAAGTGGACGAAAAGTTTTGCGCGCTTGCGGCGCGATCGTCTAAGGCGGCGACCGATTGGCTGTACGATTATGCAGTTGCTTCCGACTATGTAAAAAAGGAAAAACTCGATTCCAACCCGCGTTTTAACACGGATAAGGGCTTGATCGTAACCATTAACAAGGCGAAGCCGGAATTCCGCGATCCGAAAAAGGCGGCAAGCGGAAACAGCACCAAAGGCGGATATCCCGCATGCACCATTTGCCGCGAGAACGAAGGGTTTTTCGGCAGAAGCAAGCGCACGCTGCGCACCGTATCGCTCAACCTCGGCGGGCAGGAATGGTTTTGGCAGTTTTCGCCGTACGGATACTTTTATCAGCACGGGATCGCGGTAAACTGCGAACATACGCCCATGCACGTAGATAAGGGCACTTTTTACCGTTTGATGGATTTCGTCGATCGGTTTCCCCATTGGTTCCTCGGCTGCAACGCCGCGCTTCCGCGCATCGGGGGAAGCGTGCTCGCGCACGATCATTATCAAGGCGGGGGAGAAACGCTTCCGCTGCATACGGCGGCTCCTTCGATCCTGTTAAAAGATAGAGCGTATCCCAAAGTTTCAATCAGCGTGCTCGATTGGTTCGGAACGGCTGTTCGCGTAACGGGAGAGGAGAATGATGCGGTTGCGGAAGTTTCCGATAAAATCAGAATCGGTTGGGAAAATTACGAAAACCGCGCGCTCGGCATAATTCCCAAAGACGGCGAAGGCGTGCACAGCGCGATCAGCCCCACTGCGGTAAAAACGCAGAAGGGATACGAAATGACCATTATTCTTCGCAACAACGTTACGACGGAAGAATATCCCGACGGCGTGTTCCATGCGCATCCCGAATATCACGTAATCAAAAAAGAATCGATCGGCTTGATCGAAGCGCAGGGGCTGTTTATTCTTCCCGGAAGATTGGTGGAACAGCTGGGCAGAATGGAGCAAACGCTCGTTTCGGGCGCGCCTTTGCCCGAAGACTTGTCGGATTTTTCCGCTTTTTATGCGGAAGTGCGCGCAAAGCGGAAGTCGTTTACCGCGGCGGAGGCGGCAGCTGCGGTGCGCGAACAGCTCGGCGATATTTGCGGGCGCATTTTGAACAACACCGCGGTGTTTAAAACGCAGCAGGAAACCGCGGAATTTTTAAAAGGATTGGGATTTACGCATGATTGATAAGAAGGAATACGCATATCGCGTTACGGCGGCGGGCAGAGTGAACTTGATCGGCGAGCACGTAGATTATTGCGGGGGAAAAGTGCTTCCCGCCGCGCTGACTTTGTGCAATACGGTGTACGTCCGCCCCAACGGAACGGATAAGATCAATATCGAATGGACGGATATCCCCGATAAAGTTTCGCTCGATATTAACGGGTTGGAACAGTATAAAACGATGAAATACGGCAACTACCCCGCGGGCAGCGCGTTGATGTGGAAAAACGCGGGGCACAAGGTGATCGGCTGCGATATGCTGCACGATTGCACCGTTCCGTTCGGAAGCGGACTTTCTTCTTCGGCTGCGATCGAAGTTTCTACCATAGCGGCGCTTGCGGCGGTCGCAGGGGAAACGCCCGATCCCGTAGAAGTTGCGCTGCTCGCCCAAAAGGCGGAACGGGAATACGCGGGCGTAAATTGCGGAATTATGGATCAATATGCTTCCGCTTGCGGCAAAAAGAACTGCGCGATTCTGCTTGATTGCAAAACGCTCGAACGGGAATACGTTCCCATTAAGCTGGGGGAATATTCCCTCGTCATCGCCAACTGCAAAAAGCCGCATAACCTCGTCGAAAGCAAATACAACGAGCGCAGGCAGGAAACGGAAGAAGCATATCGCCTTTTATCCGAACAGGCGGAAATCGGCTGCCTTGCCGACTTAACGCCCGAAGATTTTAAAAAGATCGGCGGCGTTCTCGGCGGAAAGGTTTACGACAGGGCGAAGCACGTGGTGGAAGAGTGCGAACGCGTTCGGCAAGCCGCCGCCGCAATGAAGCGGGGGGATATGCGGGTGCTTGGCATGCTGTTAAACGCTTCCCATGCGTCTTTGCGCGATTTGTACGAAGTAACGGGAAAAGAATTAGACGCTTTGGCTGCCGCTGCACAGGCGCATCCCGCATGTATCGGCTCCCGCATGACGGGCGCGGGCTTCGGCGGCTGCACCGTTTCGCTTGTGCGCAGTTCCGAGGTGGAAAACTTTAAAACGTCGGTCGCGGAACGGTACCGCAAGGCGACGGGATACGTTGCGGAATTTTACGATTCCGCCGTCGGCGACGGAATCACCGTTACAAAACTTTAAATTTATCGATTGCGGGAAAGGGCGCTTTTGGCTTTTCCCGCTTTTTAAAAGGAGTTTTTTATGATCGCGTTCGACGCAAAAACAAATCTCTTTCATCTGCGCGGGGCTTCTTACAGCTATGTTATGTTCGTAAACGAATGGGGATATCTGCAATGTCTGCATTACGGCGGCAGAGTGGGCGGCGACAATTTGACCTATTTAAAACAAATTGATTTTAAATCGTTTTCGCCCACGCCGCCCGATATTTTGATCGAAGGCGTTTCGTTAGATCTGATTCCGAGCGAGTACGCCTCGTTCGGGCAAAGCGATTTTCGCGCGCCTTCCGCGGTGATCGAACAGGCAGACGGCGCCCGCATGAGCCGCTTTCGCTATTGCTCGCACGAAATCGAAGAGGGCGCGCCCGATTGGGGTGCGCTTCCGCACGCCCGCGCGGAAAAAGGAGGCGCGCAGACGCTTTCCGTCCGCTTGAAAGACGCCGTTTCGGGTATGGAAATCGTATTGCATTACACCGTTTTCGAACATTCGGACGTGCTTGTGCGCAATGCGGAATTTTACAACGGAACGAACGGCAAACTGTATTTAAACAAAGCGTTTTCCTTTTGTTTCGATCTGCCTGCGGACGATTATTCTCTGCTCCGTTTGGCGGGACGGCATCAGTTAGAGCGCATGCCCGAATGTACGCCGCTTGCGCACGGAACGATTCGGCTTTCTTCCGAGCGAGGGGCTTCTTCCCATCAAATGAATCCGTTTATGGGGTTGTTGAAAAAGGATTGCACCGAGCACGGCGGCGAGTGCTACGGCGCGGCGCTCTGTTACAGCGGTTCGTTCGCGCTTACGGCGGAAGTTTCTCAATCGGATACCGTACGCGTGCAAGGCGGGATCTGCGAAGAGGGGTTTCGCTGGTCGCTTTCCGCAGGCGAACGGTTTGTAACGCCGCAAGCGTTTTTGGCGTATTCCGATCGGGGATTGGGCGGCATGTCGCGCGCGTACGCCGACTTTTACCGCGAACGGGTCATTTCTCCCGCATTCGCGTACAAGCGCAGACCTATCGTGGTCAATAATTGGGAGGCGACTTATTTCGATTTCGACGTAGAAAAACTGAACGCGATCGTAGACGAAGGGGCGAAAATCGGCATCGATACCTTTGTGTTAGACGACGGTTGGTTCGGGATAAGAAACGATCCTACTTCGGGCTTGGGCGATTGGTCCGTAAACGAAGAAAAGCTGAAGGGCGGGTTGAACGCGGTCATTTCGCACTGCAAAGAAAAGGGGATGCAATTCGGGCTGTGGTTCGAACCGGAAATGATTTCGAAAAACAGCGAACTGTTTCGCTCTCATCCCGATTGGGCGGTCGGAAAAGTTTCCGCGGGATATTGCGAAAGCAGACATCAGCTTGTGCTCGATTTCAGCCGCCCCGAAATCGTAGAGGCAATTTATAAACAAGTTTCCGATATATTATCGGCGTACGATATTTCTTACGTAAAATGGGATATGAATCGGCATATTACCGAACAGTTTTCCGCGGCGCTTCCCGCCGATCGGCAGGGGGAATTTACGCATCGCTTTATTATGGGCGTATATACTTTGGCAGATCGATTAACGCGCGCTTTCCCCAACGTGCTGTTCGAGGGGTGTTCGGGCGGCGGAGGAAGATTCGACGCGGGCATGCTGTACTACTTTCCGCAAATTTGGACGAGCGACAACACCGACGGATACGATCGCGTTAAAATTCAGTACGGCACGTCTATTGCGTATCCGCTTTCGGCAATGAGCTGTCACGTTTCCGTGTGCCCCAACCATCAAACAAAGCGTACCGTTTCTTTAAAAACGCGAGGGGATGTCGCTTCGTTAGGCGCAACGGGGTACGAACTCGATTTAAGTAAACTGCGTGCGGAAGAAAAAGAAGAAATGCGTTTGCAGATCAAAGCGTATCGGCGCGTTTCCCGCTTGATTTTAGAGGGGGATTTATACCGCTTATCCGATCCGTTCCATAGCAATTATTTTTGCGTGCAAATCGTTGCGAAAGACCGTTCGGAAGCGTACGTCGTCGGGGAAGAAATTCTAACCAATTCAGACGATAATTTGCGTCGTATCCGCTTACAGGGGTTAGACGGCGCAGCCGATTATACGGTGGAAGAACTCGGCATAACGTTAAAAGGGGATACGCTTATGCGCGCGGGTTGTATTTTGCCGCATTTATCCGATTTCGGCACATGGGTATGGCATATCCGTAAAGTTTAACAGAATATCGGTTTTCAGTATGAAATTAAAAAAAGGAAAAGCAATTTTATAGCTTTTCCTTTTTTTATATGCGAAGAAAAAAGAGGGGCTTTCAAGAGTTAGATAAATTACGATTGCCGCTCAAATTACGCTGTGTTCGCGCATTTGAGCGCAAAAAGATTACACGCAAATTAAAAGTTAGGTAAGCGTAAGATTACCGCATAACAGAAAATAGTGCAAAATTTGGCAGGGGAGACGCGATTCGAACACGCAACCTACGGTTTCTAAGCAAGCATTTCCGTAAAATCCAACCGTTTTATACAGAAAAAAGACGACAATGTGAAATCGCATTGTTGTCTTTTTTTGTTGTTCCGCGATGTGGTGAAAAAATAAGCAAGGGCAAAAAAGGAAGGTTATGTATGGACGAAAAGAAAGAGAAGAACAAACCGGAAACGGCGGTCAAGAAAGAACTTTTCGAAAAAGCCGAATTGTTCGATCGCGATTTAAAGGTGATCGCGGCGATAAACAAATCGGTGCGCGGCGCGGAATTTAAGCGGATCTATTCGGGCAAAGCGGAAATAGACGAACGGAACGAAAAGCGTTTTATGGCGATACTAAACTTTTTTACAGCGTCCAACGCCGAACAAATGCAGCGCATTTATTATAGTTCGAAAATTTACGACGCCGAAAAAGGTAAGGCATATGCCGCCGATCTGATCGGCGGGGCGATAAAGCAAGGGGAGGATTTTTCGAAACAGATGAAAACGCAGCTGAAAAACAGGCAAAAAAGCGCTTCCGCCGCAAAGGGCGCGGCGCGGTAATGTACTGACGAAAACGTCGGCACAATGCCGAAACCAACGGAATGCAGTCCGGTCGGGTCGGACTTTCGGCACACAGGCACCCCTCACTCAGCTGTCGGCTTTCTTGCCGGCAGCTGTACGGGGGCACTGAAACAAGCGGGGTACTTGTATGAACAACTTAAACTTGGCAGTAAAAAGGCTGCCGAAAAACTTTTTTCCGCATTTGCCGTACTTTATTTGCGGCGGATTGTGCGGTAAAAGGTTGCAGGAAATGGGCAAAGCACCGTATTTCGGGTGCGGCGAGGTGAAAAGATGAAAGTCCTTTCGCTGGTAAACCAAAAGGGCGGCGTTGCCAAAACGACCACCGCCATGGCTTTGGCGGATTACTTTTCAAGGGCGGGCAAAAAAACGCTGTTGTTAGATTTCGATCCGCAGGGTTCGCTTACCACTTCGTTCGGGCTTTCGGAAGATACCGATAATCCGCAAGCGCTGCGCTTTCTCGCGCTGAACAGAAACGGATCGCCTGCCCGCGCGCAGCATATCGCAAAAAACCTCGATATCATCACTTCCGATATCGGGCTGGAAAAAGCGAATACCGAACTGTTGAACTTATTGGGGAAAGAGCGGTATTTGCGGCGGGCGATCAACGGCATCGCGCAAAAAGAAAATTACGATTATATGATCATCGACAGCAACCCTTCCTTTTCGCAGCTTACGATGAACGTTTTGTACGCAAGCGATCAGGTGCTGGTGCCGTTTAAGCCGGAGTATAACTCTTTTAAAGGGATCATTCAGCTGTTCGAAAATATCGAGCAAATGAAAGAGATCCAACCCAGTTTAAACGTTTTGGGATTTGCGGTCACAATGGCGCGGCAAACCAAATCGGCAGAAGAAGCGATCGAAACGATCAAAGAATTTGCTGCGCGTCAAACTTGCAAGGTGTTCTTTCCCGCCGTACGGTTAAGCGTAGCTTGCGCAGACGCGCCCTCTTACGGAAAGAGTTTATATGCTTACAAACCCGAATCGAACGTAACGCAAGATTACGAACGGCTTGCCCGTAATATTTTAAACGCCTTGGAGGAAGCATAAATGAGTCTGGGAAGAAACATGTTGTCCGATTTTCAGCCGAAGGCTTCGGAAACGGCGGCTGTGCTGATCGAAACAGGGGCAAGGCGCGAAAAGGTGAAAGAAGTAACGTTGCAGCTGCGCATCGAAGAGGACAAACTGCTGCTGTTTAAAGAAATCTGCCAAAAGCGCTGCCCTGCCAAAAGCAGGCGGGGGGCGATGTCCGTTGCGTTGCGCCGCTTTATCGACGAGGCGATCGCGGCAGACGGCGCAATTTTGAATTTTGAAGAGTAAGCGTTCGAAGGGCTTTGTACGCCGCTGCATTGGGGCGGCGAAAAATAGTCCGCTGAAAAAATGTACGTACATGAACGTCCGTACAATTACGCGCAGCCGAAAGGAGACGGGCAGATGAACAGAATACGCGACGAAAATTTTTACACGGTACTCGGCTGGATGCTGAACGTGTTGCAGCTGAAAGGGAACGAATTGATCGTTTTTGCCATTATATATTCCTTTTCGCAAGACGGCAAAAGCGAGTTTACGGGGTCGCTGAGATACTTGCAAAGTTTTGCGAATATCAAATCGCAGCAAACGGTCATAACCACGTTAAACGGGCTTGTAACGCAAAATTACATTTTAAAACGAAGTTATTTCGACGGAAAAGTGCCGCGCGTTGCCTATAAAGCCAACTTGCAAACGATCGAACAAAAGAAGAAAGGGCTTTTTGAAGTGAAGCCGCAGAACGAACCTCTCTGAAATTTAGAGTACTCTTAAAATCATACTACTCTAAAAAACGGAGCGCTCTTAAAAACAGAGCGAACCGCTCTAAATATCAGAGCGCTACCGCTCTAAATTTTAGACCGAATATGTAATAGGATAAATAAAAATAGAAACAAGAAAACACAAGAAAGATAATCTTTTCAAGTAAGCAGGATATATCAACGCGCCTGCGCGCCCGCGTGCGGGGTTGCAGATATAAGCAAAACTTATACTTAAAAATTATTTTTTTTCTTGTGTTTTCAAAAAAAGGAGAATAAATCATGAAAGAAAAAACAAAAGTGCAGATTCCGGTTCCCAAAGAACTGACCACCGATGAAGAGATCGAAACGTTTATTTTAAAAGAACTCGGCATCGACAAAACTTACAGCAGCGAAAAAATGCCCGCGGAAGAAGACTGCGACGGCGTGATCGAAATCGAATTTGTAATTCAAAGGGGAATGTGATGGAAGTATTAAACGATTATCAAGCAATTAAAAAAATGCGCGAAAACATGGTAGGCGAATTGCTCGACGCGATCGATAGGGATCCGCAGGAATGGGCGAAAGGCTGGGCGCATGATACCAATCAGATACCCGTAAACGGGGTCGACGGAAAACCGTACGAGGGCATGAACGCTTTCAACTTACTCGCCCAGCAGGGCCGATACGGCTATACCGATCCTCGTTGGGTAACGAAGAAAGAAGCAAAAAAACTCGGCGTTAAAATCAAAAAAGGCGAAGAACCTACGTTGGTTGCTTATTTTGAGGAATACGGCAAAAAAGCAGAATCGAAAAACGATCGGAAAGCGGATGAAAACGCGCCCGATCGGAAAAAGAAGAAGCGCATCAAAGATAAAGTGCGCTGCAAAATGAGATATTGCTATGTTTATAATGCGGCTCAGTGCGTAAATTTTCCGGAACGGGATAAAGTGGGGGAAGATCTGACGGAGATAAATTGGCGCATCGAACAGCTGATCAAAAACTGCGGGGTGCCGATCAAGTACGACGGCAGAGATCACTCTTATTATAGCATCGAAACGGACAGTATTCATTTGCCGCGGTTAGATCATTTTCATTCGATAAACGATTATTATGCTACGTTCTTGCATGAACTCGCACATTCGACCGCACATGAAAACCGATTGAATCGCGATGTAAGAAATCTGAGCGAAGAAGATCGCATGGCGGAAGAATTGCGCGCCGAACTGGCAAGCATGTTTATGCAGCGCGAATTCGGACTTGCGCTCGACGGCTTTCATTTGGAAAAGCACGCTTTTTATATCAAAGGCTGGTTGGATAACGCGGGTATCATAGATAGAAAGCAAGAGTTTATTTACGCCGTAAACGAGGCGGAAAAAATAACCGATTACGTGGTGGAAAATCTACTGCAGGCGGATAGTGTTTGGAGTGCAGAAAGAAAAAATTCAAGAGAGAATATGATCGTATCCAAGCAGAACGATCTGTTTGCGGAACAGGTAAAAGAGGTGGCGGAAAATCGCTTTCAAGACTATTATTTGTCCGTATTCGATTTTGCGCCCGACATCTATCGCAAAATGGGATTTTCGCAGGCGGAAGTTGTCATTTCCGCCGAGTGCATACAAAACGCATTGCAAAGCGCGGAACGTGCAGGGCAGTCGCATGTAGACGCCGTTGCGCAATTACCGCAAATTTTTCAATCGCCGATGATGGTATGCAATTCTTTTTCCGATCCAGAACGCAGATTTTATGTTTATTCGGAAATACAAAATCAAGAAAACAAACCGACGATCGCGTTGATAAAATTTCAAAATTTCTACAAATTGGTGTGCATGTCTTGTTCTTTTTATCAACTGGAAAATGAAGAGCACAGAAAAGAGTTTCAAGATTTTTTCAATAAAAATATTGCGGCGGGATCGATCATGTACGCGAACAAAGAAAAAATGCAATCGCTGCAATCGATCGGCATAGATTGCCCCGTTGTCTTCCATTCGCCGTACAGTGTGCGCCAATGGAACGACGGAATCGAATTGATCAACGAACGTATCTTTCAAATGAAGGTTTACAACCAAGATATCAAAAGTTTACATAAAGAAGAAATCGACAAAATTTACAAAAGAATGTATCGAAATGGATTAAGCGATCTGCAATCATGGAGCAAGCGCGGTTATCAAAAATCGTTGACGCAGGATTTTCTGCGGACGAAACCGCTGGTAAGCGGTATGTATCTTTTAAATAAACTGATCTTCGAACAAACGGAAAATAAAAACAAGTTTGAAAAAGATTTACGGGAAAAGGGTTACCGTTTAAACAGAGTGGATTTAGACGACAGTATGCTGGCAGGCAGAGATGCAGACAAGGTGATCATAAACATGCCCGAAGGGGAATATTCCGGTTTTCAGCTGACCGTTCCCTCTCAATTTTTAAACGACAGCTTGGTCGGAGCTTACGAGCTTGCCGTTAGCGATTGGTTAACGTATCGCATTCAAAAAAACGGCGAGTACGTAGAACTTACGTGCGACGAATTACAGTCCGTCTTAGCGGGAGAACAACTGGGCAAGGAGCCGCAGCAAAGCAATCCCGTTTTGCGCAGCCGCGCCATGCTCGATCGGCTGGAACAAAATATTCCCGCTCAACTGAAAGAGCAGCCTTATTGGGGCGTATATTTTACGTTGCAGCCCGACGATCCGAATAAGAAAAAGCGCGATAAAGTGATCTTGTCGCCGAACAATGGAAAATGGGTGCGCGTCAACGATACGGAAACTTGGACGGATTTCGATACGGCGATGAATTATGCGCGGAAGCATAACAAGGAAGGGCTTTCGCTATTGCTTACGAAGGACGGCGGGCTTACGTGCATCGATCTCGACGAGTGTATCAATGCCGACGGAACGTATAACGGGATCGCGCAAAAACTGACAAGCGAACTCGGCGGGACCTATACGGAAAAATCGGTCAGCGGCAACGGGCTGCATATCTTTATCAAAGACGACGTGCTGAAAGACGGAACGTATAAAAGCACGGCACGGACGGAGCAGGGCGAACTCGAAGTATACGACAGTGCGCATATCATTTCGCTGACGGGGGATATGGTTTCGAAAACTAACGAAATTACCAAGTGCCCGACTGCGACAACGCAGTTTTTACGCGAAACGCTTGGGGAACGGCAAAAAACAAAGGCGGCGGAACCGCGCGACGACGTTCTTAATTACAGCATGGGGAGCGATAGCGAGGTGATCGACCGCATTAGAAAGAGCAAGCGCGGGGCGGACTTCGACGCGCTGTATTCGGGGCGGGGTATTACGGGCAATGCAAGCGTAGACGATATGAAACTTGCAAACATACTTGCCTTTTTTACAAATTGCGATGCGGAACAAAGTTTGCGGATCATGAAATCGAGCGCGTCGTATCGCCCGAATAAATCGGATAACTATTATAAGCATACGATCGGCAAGGCGATCGATACGCTGTCGGTGCGCCCAACCTTCGGCGCGAAGCCGGGCGCCGATGCAGGTAAGGGCAAAAACGATCGGGGCAGCGATCGGTAAACGGTTTTAAAGGGTTTTCGAATGCGCGCGGCGATCGGGAAAGGACGGGCATTTCTAAGCGCATTTTTCGCGATTCGGGCGATCGGGCGGCGGAAAGTGCAAAGTTATAAAGTATTACGTCAGACAGAATCCGCGGCGGAATTGAAAATACCCTTTCAAAATAAGGAAGACATATGGAACAGGAAAAGAAAATAAAAAACGCTTTTTTCGTGCGTCTGTACGATGCCGAAACGGTGCGGGCGATCGGAGAGCTGATCCAAACAGGGTGGTATGCTTCCATCAACGAATTGATGAACTGCGCGATCGGCATCGGGATAGAAAAAATCTATCTCGGGTTAGGAAAGCGCAGGCACTTTTCCCGCCCGCGCGAAATTCCCGAAGTTCCCGCGTTGGATGCGATCGATCGGGTAGATCGGCAACTGAAAAAAGTGCGGCTTCTTACCGAAGATATGTACATTTTAATGAACTCTATCGAAGCGCTTACGGCTTCCGTATTCAACGTGCAGCGGGCGGCGATCAAAGGGGAAGAGTTGAACGAGGAACTGCTCGACAGCGGATATTTGGCGGCGCTGCCCGATACGTACCGCGAGATAAAAGATAATTTAGTTGCGCGGTTTCGCCGTAAACTTGCAAAGGAGCGGCGAAGCGGCGCAAACCAAGAAGGGTGAAAGATGCAAAAAAAAGAAATTTTCAACCGATGGAAAACGCGCGGGCTGAAATTTAAAATTCTTACGGGCGGCGCGGTTTTATCCGCTGCGGCGGTATTGCTGCTTTTGATCCTCGCACTGTTTTTAACGCTCGTTACAAAAATGAATTTTATTGCGGTGTGGGGAAGTCCGCTGCTTTACGGGTTATATGCGGCGGCATTGCTCGCGATCGCTTTGTTTTTCGTATTCGAGTTTCGAACGCCCGGTTCCCGCCGTATTTTAAAGGCAAATAAAGATCTCGAAAATTCGCACTTTATGAGCGAGCGGGAAATCGCCAAAGACGGAGGTTTTACGGTAACCAAATTTGCGGAGATCGGAAACGTAAACGACGGAGTATTGATTTCGGCAGAGCGCCGCCGCGACGACGTAAACGTTGTGCTGCACAAACCCATTCATACGCTCATCATCGCCACAACGGGCACGGGGAAGACGTCGGCGTACGTCAGTCCGTTTATCGAAATCATTTCCCGCACGGCGACGCAACCGTGTATGGTGATCACCGACCCCAAAGGGGAACTTTACGAACGGCACGCGAACACGTTGCAGAAAAGCGGCTACCGCGTACATATTATCAACCTGTCGATGACCTATCAATCGACGTTGTGGAATCCCTTTAACGACGTATGGCGCAAGACGGAAAAAATCTCTCAACCGATCGTGCAAGATCGCAACAAGTATCGCTGGGGCGGAAGGGTATTTGCAACGTATGCCGATGCCGAACGGGAAAAGAAAGAGTACACGGTGCGCTTAAACGACGAAATTTACGTAGATTTGCAAGATCTTATTTACACGGCGTGCCCGGTAGAGGCGGCGCAGGATAAAAGCTGGCAACAGGGCGCGCGCGATCTGATTTTCGGAACGGCGCTTCGCATGTGGGAAGACGTGCGCGACGGCTATATGCCGAAAGAGAAGTTTAATTTGTATAACCTATGGTGGAATTTGACCGAGTATGCGCGGGGCGATTGCGAGATATTAAAGGAATATATCGACGGGTGCGCAGACGAAAAATCGCGCTCGCAAAGCATGGCGAGCACGGTGCTCGTCAGCGAGGACCGAACGCTTTCCAGCTATTTGGGGTCGGTCAACCAATATCTGCATTGGCTTGCGGACGGCGGCGTTGCGCAGCTAACAAGCGGAAACGAAATCGAGTTCAGCGAATGGGACGAATCGCCCAACGTTCTGTTTATCAAAGTGCCCGACGCGAAAGAAGGGCGGCACGTGCTGATATCGCTTATGCTGGTGCAGATTTACAAGGCGCTGTTAGAAAAGGCGTCGCGCAACAACGAAGTAGGGGAAACGTCGGAAGAGTGCCTAAAACGCAACTGTTACTTTCTTATGGACGAATTCGGCTCGCTTCCGCGCATCCATAAGTTCGAACAGATCGTAACGATCGCGCGAAGCCGCAAGATCTTCTTAATGCCCGTAATTCAAAGCTACAATCAGTTAGACGCCCGATACGGGCAGACGGACGCGGGGATCATTAAAGATAACTGCAACATCCGCATTTTTATGGGAACGAACGACGAAAAGACGCGCAACGAAATTTCGGAAGCGTGCGGGAAGCACAAGGTAAAAAGCGTAAGTTACAGCGAGAACAAAGAAATGAGCGTTTCGACTTCCGCGCAAAGCGTGCCGCTTATTTATCCTTCCGAACTGAAAAATTTAAATAATCCGAGCAACGGGGTATTCGGAAATGCGATCGTTTCGGTTGCGGAAACGTTCCCTATCAGGGGAAAAACAACGCCGTATTTTTTGGCGGCGGATATTTACGGATTGGATCAAAACGCCGAGATCCCCAAAAAGGACTTTATGATTTTCGACGAAACGGAAAATAGGTACGATTTTATGAACTTAGTGTATCTTCATCACGCGCTCGACGACGAACCGCCCGAAAAGCCGCCGGACGAAAAGGGGCAGAACGAGGAACTCGCTTTTGGCATGGCGGAGCGCGCGCCGCAAAGCGCGGCATACGGCCGCTTGCAAGAAAAAGTTTTAAAAGAAATGCAGGCGTTAAAAGCGCTGGTCGACGAAGCGGACTATTTGCGCCTTGCTTCCGCCGATGCGGCAAAGAAAGTCGAACTGTTAGACGGGATCGCAGAACGGGCGGCGGTAAGCGGCGATTTGTTTTTGGCGATGCGGATAGAAAAGATACGCGTTTTCTTAAAGCACTGCGGAACGGAAAGCGCGGAATTGGAATTGCAAAATACGGAGGTCAATTATCATGTACATGATTCGTAAAAAAATTAAAACGCAATGTACCGTCATCATGCTTGCGGCGCTTTTGGCGGGGATATTCATATCGGCTTTGTGTTTGTTTTTTCAAAGCGAGGAAGAAGCGCCTGTAACTGCAAAGGCGGCAGGCGCGGAAGTTTCGATCGCCACAATAAGCGGCACCGTAAAACTTTACGGAACGGGTACCGTAACAAATACGTCCGGAAGTAATTATCTTTGGATAGGAAAGCCGACGGGGTATGTTGCGACGAGCTTTCCGACTACAAGTACACAACGCACAACGTATTGGGGACTCGGCAGAACGATAACGGGGAACGGATCGAATAGTATTTCTGTGTCGGACGGTACGTATGAATGCAAAATGTCTTTTAAAAATTTCGAAAACGGCTCTTGGGTAGAAAAACACAGCGCACAGGCGACGATAACGATAGCAAACCTTCCCACGTTATATCAAGGCTACGCGCAAGAGATCTACTCGTCCGATTATTCGGGGCGCACGTTAAAAGAAATACGGTATTCACGTACGACTTCGTCGAATTATCCGACTTCTGCCGGTACGGTTACCGACATTAAAAATAGGTGGAAAGAGGAAGGGAACTATTTTTTTGTCGTACGTAACGAATACGAAAGCAAATCGTATACGTTTACGATCGATAAAACCGCGCCCGTACTTTCTTTACACGGCGTAACGGATGGCGGCGAAACGAACACAAGCGTAAGCGCAACGTGGAGCACGGCGACGGGCACCGTTTATTCGCCGATATCGCATGTCGGAGATAAATTGACAGTAACATATGAGCGATATAAAAGCAATGCATATGGTGAATATCCGGCTTTTATTGAGTCGAATTATACGGCGGGTACGGAAATTACGGAAGACGGGTATTATAAAATGAGAATAAGAGACAGTTCCGGCAACAGCACTTCGTACCAATTTTTTATCGACAGAAACGCGCCCGTCGTCACACCCGTTCAAACGTATATCAACACGGCTTTCACTCTGTCTGCGCAGGATAAATTCAGCGGCATGGCGGGTTGGGAATACAGTCTGAACGACGGCGATCTGCAACGGGAAGATGCGGAAAGTTTAACGCTGGGCGGAACCGCCGCTTATAACGGCACGTGGAAAATACGCGCATTCGACCGAATGGGAAATGCTTCCGAATGGATTACCGTCAATCACGTTTACAGAGAAACGTTCGGCAATTCGGATAAAATTTCCAATGCGTACTTTACTCCCGCCTACTACGTTGTTACGCTGTCGCAAAAAAATTATGCGGGCAGTTCCGGAACATATTCGTTTGCGGAATACGAACACGCTTTCGATTTTGCAGTCGCAAAAGAGTGGGCGTGCCGCGTTATCAAGTTAGAGGGCGAAAAGAGTTGGAATTATGTGACTGCCGCCAACGAGAACGCAAGACAGATCTATACGGACAGAGCCGAACTGGACAGGGTGATCGAAAAGTATGCGCGGAAAAATATCGGCGAAAAAAAGATCATAGGCAAAAACGGCGCTTTTCCCAATAATCCCACCGATGCAAACGGGGTTACGCGGGCGGACGCATTAACGGCGCAGTTGACGCAGCTTCCGCCGCTGCTTTCCTCTTATTCGGGGCTGCGATTTATGTTGGCATTGCAAAGCGGCAGCTTGTCTGCTCCGCAAACCATTGCAGAGGGAAACAGATCTACGGCGACGATCAAGTTTCTTACGGACGGAATTTCCATGCGAGAAGGGGAGGAACTCTCCCTTCGATACGGCGAAGCGTTAAGTTTAGTAGCCCAAGAACAAGGGTGGTATCTTGTTACCGAGCGCGACGTGTGTGGAAATTCGGAAGAGTATTTAATCTATATCGACTTACAGCAGCCCGATTTGGTTGCAGAAGTGACGTACGGAAACGGCAGTACGGGACTTATTACCTACAATCAAGCGTACGTCGACGAAAATAAGGACGCAATGCGCTATATGGAATTTTCCGTGCAGTCGCTGATCGATAATATCGATCCGTTTTCCGTGGTATCGATCGAAGGACGCAATTTAGACGCACGGTATGTAAACGGCGAAGATGTGCCCCTTCTCAGCTTCGAAAACGGCTATTCGGGCGCGTATACGATTTTTGTATACGACCGTTCCCGCAATCTTTTGGAATTTGTCGTGTGCATCGCGGGGGAAGCGCCCGCGCTGAAACATTCTTCGCTTACCGCCGATACGCTGTGCACGTTTACCGTAACGCTGAACGACGGCAACAACGAGATCAAAGATATCAAGCTCTATAAAGTACATTTCAACGGCGGCGAAGAACGGCTTTACGTCGACTCTTTCGAAACGGAGATATCGGCGGAAAATTTGGTGTATAAAATCGCCGTCGGCGGAAAGTACATATTCGAGTTTACCGATCTATACGGAAGAACGGTGCGCACGAACCCGATTTTTTACATGAAAGGGCTTCCTTTGGCAACTCTGCGGGGGGTAAAAGACGGGGAAATCACAAAAAACGACGTAAGCGTAACGTACGATATCGGCGTGACGGCAGAATTGTATATTTGGGCGAACGGCGAATGGGTGATTACCGATTTGTACGAACTGACGCAAGGCATTTCGGGAAACGTAATTAAAATTGCCGCGGGCGAAGAAACCACGGCGACGTATAAAGTGCTGTTGTACGTAACGGACGATCGAAACCTGTTCAGCGAATACACCTTCGAAATAGACGGAATCCCGCCGAGCGTAAACATTTTTGCCGAAAACGGCGAATCGCTTTTCCCCGAAACGGTGACCAATCAAAATTTTTACATTACTTGGGCGGAGAGCGGCTATAAAGCCTATTACAAAAAGCAAGGCGCTTTGTCTGATACGCAGTATACGAAAGAAACGCTTATTAAGGCGGCGGGCACGTACGTGTTTACCTTTTACGACGAAGCGCGCAACGAACTTTCTTTTACCGTTACGCTGGATAACAGCGTCAGCTTTACCCTCGACGGATCGTATACGCTTTTAGAAGACGGAAGCTATATCACGCGCGGGAATTACGTTTTAACGGTAACCGAGCCGTTTGCGCTGTTTAAGGTTGAATCGACAAACGGGCTAACGGTGGCAAACGGGCAGAAAATAGACGAAAACGGAACGTACCGCATTCAAATCGAAGACATGCACGCGAATAAACTGTCGCTTACGCTGATCATCGATCGGCTTCCGCCCGTGCCCGTCATCAAAACGGAAAGCGGACGCATTTTATCAAACGGCGCAAGCACGCAAGAAGCGTTTTTTGTTTACAGCGAAGAAGAAAACGTTGCGATTACCTATTCGAAGGGCAGCGTCGGCTATGCGGTTTATAACGGCTCGCTGCTCGACGAAGCGGGGCGATATACCTTTCGCCTTGCCGACTTTATGGGCAACGTCGCAACGGTAAGCGTTACCGTAGACCGCGATTTAAGTTATCGGATCGAGGGATCGTATCTGTTTAAAGACGGGGCGTATCATTCGCGCACGTGGCTGCAAGCGGTCGTGTTGGAAGAGACCGCGCTGTTTACCGTCCAAACGGAAACGGGTGTTTTTGTCGATCCTGCGAAGCGGATCTCCGAAGAGGGTAGCTATCTTATCAAAATACAAGATACGGCGGGAAACACCACGGAATTGATTTTTATTATCGATAAAACGGCTCCGCCCATCCGCATTATTACCGAAAGCGGTACAGAGTACGTCGGGTCGGTCGTTACCAACCAATCGTTCCGCATCGTGTGCGAAGAAGACGGGGCGAAAATCAAAGTCGGCTTTCAAACTTCTTTGATCGATTATGCGGGGGGCTGGATCACCGAATCGGGTAAATACACGGTGCGAATCACGGACTATTTGGGGAATGTTGCCGAAACGGAAGTGATCGTAAACAAAAACGTTTCGCTTACGGTAAACGGATCGTACGTCGTACATAACGGCGTTTACGCCGCAAAAAGCTGGCTTTCCGTAACGCTTGGAGAAGAGATGAAGGCGTTTTATATCAAAGGGCAAGACGGCAGAGAATACGGCGCGGATACCAGAATCACGGCGGAAGGGGTATACGAAGTGTACGCGCAGGACATGCAGGGCAACGAAATCACCTTATGGCTCGAAATCGACATGACTGCGCCCGTGATCGAACTGAGCGGGTTATCGGGCGGCGGCGAAACGAATATGCCCGTTACGGCGACATTCGGCGATTATACGGAAGCGTATTACCGTATGAACGGCGGCGACAAAATAAACGTGCAAAGCGGCGTCGTGTTCGAAGCGGAAGGCACGTATCTGCTGACCGTGCGGGATAAGGTGGGGAATACGGCGGTCAAATCGTTTACCATCGATCTGCATGTAGACGTAACGCCCGTCGTGCCCCTTTCAAACGGGCGCATAATCACGGGCGGGGTTTCGTTCGCTTTCGGCGAAGAGGTAACTGCAGTGTTGATGCAAAACGGCACAGAAAGCTCCTATGTGCGCGGCGAGATCGCGGCGGCGGGCGAATATGTTTTAACGGTAACGGACGGTGTGGGTAACGTTGCTGTGTTTTCGTGGATGATCGTACCGAAGCGGGCGCGGGAATATACTTTCAAACTGCGCGAAGGGGTTTCGGTATCCGTCGAAAAGGACGGGGAGCTCGCGCAGGCGGATTTAGACGGCGATCTTTTAAGGCTTACGGAAAACGGCGTCTACGTTCTGCTGTTTATCGATGGAAACGACCGCTTCGAATTGGCGATCGAAATCGATCACGTCGCACCGACGATCGACATCGAAAATACGGGAAAGAGCATTAAAATTTTTAACCCGAACAAAAACGGCGTTACGTATAAACTTTATCTGAACGGCGCGGAAACCTCTTTCCGCATGCAGAACGGTACCGAACTGACGGAAATCGGAAGTTACAGGCTTGTTTGCACGGACGACGTAGGCAATATCACCGAATACGTGTTCGAGTTAAATTACATGAGCGCCGCTTCCGTCGCGCTGATCGCCGCCGTTTCCGTTTTGGCGTTTGTCGGGCTGTGCGTATTGCTTGCGCTTCGATTTAAGCGGAATATCTTTTAAGAAAGACGGCGTTGTTACGCGCCGAAAAAAAATAAAAAATTAGGAGAATCAGTATGAAATTTATCAATGTGCTTGCCGGCAATTTCGATAACGTCGGCAGATTGCTCGAATCCTTCCTCGGTCAATGGTGGGGTCCTCTTTTGGGTGTTTTAGGCGCCGCGGCGGCGGTGTTCGCGCTTGCCGCGGGAATCAAGTATATCCTTGCGGCGCAATCGGGCGACGAGCAAAAGTTGAAACAGGCAAAGAACTTTATCACGGGTATTTTTATCGGCATCGTCGTTGTATTTGTGATCGCGGCGCTTGTGCCCGTAATTATCGCGTGCTTCCAATCGTGGTTCGACAACGACGTGCCTGAATTCGCGCAGATCGTGCGGGGGCGGTTTCAATTATGAGTATCGTGATCGAAAAGATGTTTGCGCAGCTCTTGTTTTGGCTGTACGATTTTATCGATGCGATCGGGGCGATTTTCAATATCCTTACAGGCACGCAAGAAGCGGGCGAAGGGGGAAAAACGCTTTTGGAAATATTTGCCGAAAGCGCCGTTTCAACAAAGGTATTGCTGGGGCTTTGTTTGGTATCGGTGATTATTGCGGGTGCCTGCGTTGCGGTAAAAACGGTAAAAAACGTCGTAAAGTTTAAAACGGGCGGCGAGCCGGTATCCCATGCCGCTACGGCGGGGCAGGGGGTTATGGCAATTATTACTTCCGTCGTCTGCATCTTCTTCATGTTTATGCTGATTGCGTTTACAAGTATGCTTTTAAACGCAGTGAACGACGTAATCGCGCCTGCGGAAAATAAAACGCTTTCGCAAAACCTGTTCGAATTATCCGTCGAACAGTCATACGTGCTTGACGGGGACGCATGGGAATACCGTTATGTGTACGAATACGACGAAAACGGAAACCTGATACAGGAAAAGGACGAAAACGGAAATCCGAAAGTGGACGAAAACAACAATCCCGTTTACAAACAGAAATTGGAACCGTATCACCCGTATAAAAAAGATCCTTTTACCGGTCAATATATCGTCGAATCGGGGTGGGCGAACAAAGAGGGCACAAACGAGAAGTATTCCGCAAAGGATATCGTATGGACGATGTCGCCCGACGAGGTTTTCGGCGTACACGAAAAGGATTGGGTAAAACTGTTCGAGCAGTCGGACAAGGATTATACGATAAAGCCGATGGTGCGGCTGGAATCGTTTAATTTGTTTACGGCGTACCTTGTGGCGGTAGTCATGCTTATTTCTATGTTCATGCTTTCGGTGGGGCTTGTAAAGCGGATATACGATATCATCGTGTTAATGATCTGTATGCCCCTCGTATGCGGCACCATTCCGCTGGACGACGGCGCAAGGTTCCGCGCCTGGCGGGAAACGTTTATGTCGAAGCTGCTTGTCGCGTTCGGCGCGGTAATCGCTTTAAACGTTTTCTTTATCCTTGCCGATTTTATCATGGGCGCGGGCTTTGCTTCCAGTTTAACTTATTTGATCGATACGGGCGTTTTAAACGATAAAGCGGTTTCTATCTTCCAAATGATCTTGCTTCTCGGCGGGGCGATGTGCATCAACGCAAGTCAAACGCTGATCGCGCGCATTCTCGGCACGTCCGCAGACGAAGGGCGGGAGGCAATGCAGTCGTTTGCCGCGATTAGGAGCGGGGTGCGCTTGGGCGCGTTCGGCGCAATGGGAATCGGCCGCCTTGCAATGGGCGGAAAGCGTTTGGCGTTCGGCGGACTCAACCGTTACGGCAGGCAGAGCGTGGGCGCGTTTTCGCATATCTTCCGCGGCGTAAACGCCGTGGGCGAACGCATCGGCAAAGACGGTTATACGGGAAGCCGCGGGGCGGCATTTGTTCGAACGCTGGGCAAAATGGGGAACCATTCTTCGCCGTACGGGGGCGGCGGAAAGGACGGCAAAGGCGGTATGATGCAATCGAACGTCTTGCCCGGCGCAGGCGGCGGAAACGGAGGGGCGAATCGAACGGGAAAGGGCGCTTCGCCTTCCGTGCGGCCGACAAACGGAAGTTTGCGAACGGGCAATCCCGAACACAAGTCGGGCGCTTTCAAAAACAATTCAAAAGGAAAAAAATAAAAGGTTATGGAACGTATTATTCCGAAAAACAGCAAAATGAAAATCGCGGTATTCAAACGGCTTTCTATGCTCGATATGCTGATTATCTGCATTATGCTTGTGATCGCCGTGTTGATTTTGCTGTCTAATTTTACAAACAGGTGGCTGCTGCTTGCGGCGTTCCTCGTATTTTGCATCGTTATGTTTATCGGCGAGGACGAAGATAGAACATATGCGGAAATCGGCTATTTATTAAGGTACTGCGCCTCGCGTAGAACGTATCTGAAAGGGGCAAAACGCGGCAGCACGAACGAACTGATCCCGTTTAAATCGATCCGCGAAAACGGCATTATCGAATACGACGGCTATTTCGGCGCGATCGTAGAGGTTGGAAGCATCGATTTCGGACTGTTGGACGGGGAAGAGCAAGATAGGCGGATTTCGGCGTTTGCGCGCGTTTTAAACGGGCTTAGTCAATCTTCTGTGATCCAACTGATCAAGATCGACCGCCCGATCAAGTACGACGACGTAGCGGTGCGATTGTTCCAAAAAATCAAGGCGGAACAAGAGAGCGGCGATAAAATCAAAACTGCTGTTTTGCAAAGCCGTTTAGAGCAAATCGATACCGTAAACAACGTAATGCCATTGTATAGGCCGTGTTATTATTTGGCGCTTTACGAAGATCGCGAAAACGTATTGCTTAATCAAGTGGACGCGTGCCGCGCAGGGCTGGACGCGGCGGGGTTGGATTCGGAACTGTTAAACGCAAGGCAAGCGGCTGTCTTTTTCAAATACTGTTATACGCGTGATTTCGACGAGCGGGAAGCGGACAACGTAGAAGTTTCCGAACTTGCCGATTACGTCAAGCCGAATAAAGTAAAATTCGGGCTGGCGGGGTATACGATCGACGGCGTATACGCGTTTACGCTTGCGGTAAAGGACTATCCGCTGTACGTGGGCAACGCTTGGGGCTCGGAAATATTTAATATAGACAATACAAAGGCAGTGCTTACCATAAAGCCCGTAGATAAAAGCAGGGCGATCAAGCGGATTGATCGAACGGTCGTCGAAAGCGCTTCGCGCGGGGCGGCAAAACTTTCGGAAATGCGCAATCAAGATACGCATATCGAAACGATGAACGCGTTGCAATCGCGCCTTCAAAACGAGAACGAATTGCTGTTCGACTGTACCCTTACGGTAACGGGGATCAATCATACAAAAAAGGACAATGCGGCTTTCCGCAAAGAGATCCGCAGAGAACTTACTACAAACGGATTCCGCATGAGTTATCTTTTAGGCAGGCAGTTCGAAGGGTTTGCAAAATCTACCGTGGCGCGCCGCCCGAAGCTGAAAGCGTTCGAGCGCGGGATCAATTCCGATTCGCTTGCGGCGGTATTCCCGTTTGTGTTTTCTACCGTTTTGGATACGGAAGGATACATGCTCGGCAGCGACTATTATCCCGTGATCCTCGATATTTGGAAGCGCGGGCGCGATTACGTAAACAGCAACGGCGTTATTTTCGGAAAATCGGGGCAGGGGAAGTCGTTCTTTTCCAAAGATTTGCTCACGCTCGTGTATTCGGGGAATTCCCGCATCTTTATTTTGGATCCCGAAAACGAATATCAAACGCTTGCCAAAAATGTGGGCGGGCTGTTTCTCGATATCGGAAACGCAACGCAGGGACGGATCAATCCCCTGCATATCTATCCCGTTTTAACGGACGAAGGGGAGATTGCCGCGCCCGACGTAATATTCAACGCGCACTTGCAGTTTTTAGAGGACTTCTTTAAAATCACGTTAAAGGGCATTGCGCAAGATTCGTTCGAAGAACTGAACAACCTTGTGCGGATCATGTACGAAAACGAGGGGATCACGCACGATACCGATTGCACGAATTTCGCGCCCGAACGCTTTCCCACTTTCGACGCTTTAAAAGCAATCGTAGAAAAGGAAATGAGGAAAAAAGATATTTCCGCCATGCGCAAAACGAATTTAGAGCGCGTTTATACATACGTTCAAAAATTTGCCGAAGGCGGTATGTATTCTTCCCTTTGGAACGGACCTTCCACCCTCGAAGTGGATTCGAAGTTTGTCGTGTTCAACTTTCAATCGCTGTTCGGCGCAAAGAACAAGACGGTCGCAAACGCGCAGATCCTTGTCGTAATGCGCTATCTCGATATGCAGATTATCAATATCCGCGAATTAAACCGTAACGGATCGGGCGAGAAGATCCACCCGTTTATCTTGCTCGACGAAGGGTACAACTTTATCGATGCGGATTACCCCGTCGCATTGCAGTTCGTATATCTATGGTATAAACGCATTCGAAAATACGAGGGCAGCATTTTCTTTGCAACGCAAAATTTAAGCGATATTTTCGGCAACGAAAGCGTCATCGCCAAAACGACGGCGATCGTAAACAATTCGCAGTATTCGTTCGTATTCGGGCTTGCGCCCGCCGATCTCGAAATTCTTACCAATCTATATCGAAACGTCGGCGGATTAAACGATGCGGAACGGGCGTTTATGTCCAACGCCGAACTTGGCGATTGTTTTGCCATTTGTTCGACGCGCCAGCGAACGCGTTTCCACGTCGAAGCGCACGATACCGTGCGGTCGCTGTTCGAACTTCCCGGCTATGTTCCGGGAAAGAAATACGAAAAATAACTTTTAAAAATGTCAGTACAAAAACGTACTGACATTTTTAATGCGCCTAAACGGGCTTGTAAGCCGTTTATAAGCGGAATAGACGGATCGCTCGACAAACGGAGAAAAACGCCTTACAGGCAAAAAAGAAAGATGCGGGCGTTTGTTCGTACAAAAATGTACTTACATAAATGTACCTACGTTCGACCGATTGTTTTAAAGTTGTAGGACAAAGTAGCTTGACAACCGTTTCGAAAGTTTTGTAAATTATATTCCCGTCCGCTTTCCTCGGCGCACGGTATTTTACATTTTTTAAGGAGTGGTTTTTTGATGAAACACGAAATTGAAGAAACAGTGGTAGCATGGCAAAAGGACAATCTCGTAAGAAATTTGTCCGAAGAGAGTATGGAAACATACCGGGCAAGCGCAAAAGACTTTTTGGGGTTCTTCCAACAATCGTCTATTGCGCGTTTTAAACAGTTGACGGACGACGCAATACAGGCGTACGTGATGGGGCAGATCAATCGCGGCTGCATGCCCCGCACGATCAACAACCGTTTAAAGGCAATTCGCCGCTTGTGTTATTTTTATCAAAAGAATTTTAAACCGTCGTATCGCATTCCGGTTTTTCCCTTTCAGCGGGAAAGCGCAACGGTGCGCGGCCCGTTGACGGACAGCGAAGTGATGCGTTTGGTGGAAAAGTTCGATTGCAAAAACCGCAGTTCGATTTTGGTGGCGGTTGCGCTCGATACGGGGCTGCGTTCCAAGTCGCTTAGAAACATTCGCGTCGAAGACGTAGACATTGCGGAAAAAACGCTCTGCGTGCGGGTCACGAAAAATCACGATACGTTAAAACTGCCGCTTACGCAAGCGCTTGCGGAATTGCTTGCGGGATACATCGCGCACTTCGAAATGACAAGCGGCTGGCTGTTCTGCAATACCGACGGCGGAAAAATGTACGACCGTTCCGCCGTATACAAATCGGTAAAACGTTATTTGCAAGAATGCGGCGTGAATAAAACGGGCGTGCACCTGTTCCGCTATACATTCGGCAAAATCATGGTGAAGAATAACTGCAACGCCATGCTTTTGCAAAAGTGGCTGGGGCACAGAACCATGGAAGAAACGAAAAAATACGTAAAGATCTATTCCGACGAACTGAACGAACTTTGCGAAAAGGTTGCGCCCCTATCGAAAGAGGGGAAATTTTTTCCCAAAAAAGTGACGGCAAATACTTGACGGCGATAAAAGATTATGGTAGGATATATTTAAATCATGGTCGGGATGATTTATAAACTCATGATAGATAGGGCAAATGCTCGTCTATATAAATGAACGAAACAGCGCTAACGTCTCGACCGCGTTTTGCGCTGTTTTTGCATTTGCGCAAGGGCATTTGCGCAAAATATAACAGAATATCCCAACGGGAACATTTTGGATCACTTGTCATCCGAATGTATGAAAACGGAACGAAAAGCGGCGGTCTTCAAAGCCTGTATTTTCGTGTTCGGAAACTCGGCTTAAAAAGAATACCCCCGACGGCAGTTGGCTGTCGACGGGGTAATGCAAAAACCCAAAGGTTTTATTCTCTTTTTAAGATCGAGAAAATTGCTCGATCTTTTTTGTCGGGTTTGCACTTCCGCAAATCAGAAGTGCAAATTTGGCAGGGGAGACGCGATTCGAACACGCAACCTACGGTTTTGGAGACCGCTACTCTACCGTTGAGCCACTCCCCTAAAAACATTTATCATCATATCTTATAATTTGCATTTTGTCAAGAAATTTTTGGCGCAAATCGCAAAAAAAAGGAGCGATCGAATGAAAAAGAAATATACCCTCGGCGTGATCGGGGGCGGAAAAATGGCGGAAGCAATCGTTCGCGGGGCGATCGCGAAAAAATTTCTCTGCGCCGATCAAATCATCGTCGGCGAACCGAACGCAGACCGTGCGAAAGTATTTTCGTCTTTGGGCGTTTCCGTTGCGGAAAACCGCGCGGTTGCCGCCGATTGCGCATATTTGCTTGTTGCGGTAAAACCGCAGACGTTTGCCGAAGCCGCGCGCGATTTTCAAGAGAAGGAAATTCCCGCCGTGCTGTCGATCATGGCGGGTATGACGAAAAAAGCCATTAAATCCGTTTTGGGCGCGGGGACAACGGTTGCGCGGGCAATGCCCAATTTGCCTTGCTCGGTAGGCGAGGGAATGGTCGCGCTCGACGCTTCCGACTGTTCGGAAGAAGAAAAGCAGTTTGCGGTAAAGTTGTTTTCTTCTACGGGAAAAGTGACCCAAGTAAAAGAAGCGCAGTTAAACGCCGTAACGGGCGTATCGGGCAGCGGACCTGCATATGTATTTTTGTTTTTACGAGCGTTGACGGAAGCGGGCAAAGAACAAGGTCTCTGCGAAGAACAAGCGTATGCGCTTGCGCTGCAAACGCTAAAAGGCGGTTTGGCGTTGGCGGAAGCTTCCCCGCAGACTCCGCTTTCCGAATTGATCGCTTCCGTTTCTTCCAAAGGGGGAACAACGGTTGCCGCATTGGAAAGTTTTTCGCGCGACGATTGGGCGGGAAGCGTATCCCGCGCGGTTGCCGCGGCTGTAAAACGCGCGGAGGAACTTTCTTTATGAGCGAAGAAAAGAAACGGATTGTTTTATATACCGACGGCGCGTGTTCCGGAAATCCGGGCGCGGGCGGCTGGGGCGCCGTGCTGCTTTACGGGGAGCACAAGCGCGAAATCAGCGGGGGAGAAGCGGAAACGACCAACAACCGCATGGAACTCACCGCAGTGATCGAGGGGTTGGAACGTTTAAAATATCCCTGCGAGGTAGACGTATACAGCGATTCCGCCTATACGGTAAACGCCTTTACGGAAGGCTGGGTATACGGCTGGGCGAAAAACGGTTGGAAGAAAGGGGACGGAAAAGCGGTTTTAAACGACGATTTATGGAAACGGCTGCTTTCTTTAACCCAAAAGCACGAGGTAACGTTTCATAAAGTAAAAGGTCATGCGGATAACGAATTAAACAATCACTGCGATTTTTTGGCGCGGCAAGCGATTTTATCGCTTGCGAAAATACCCAACTAAAAAACGGTTTATAAATTGCGCCGATTGGGTATATAATAATGTTAGAAAAGCAAGGCGATCGTTAAGGGGATATTATGTCAAAATCGGCAAAAAACGCAATTTATATCGTTTCGGTCATTTTAATGACCGCGGGCGTGCAAACGCTTTTTTTGCTGAGCGTCGCCTTTTTCCGCGCGAATTGGCAGGGCGCGATTTATCCTTTGATCGTTTCGCTGGGAACGGCGGCGAATCTCGCCCTGTGCGTTCTTGCAATCGTCTTTTATCTGTTGCAAAAAGAATTGATTTATAAATCGTTTCTTACCGCGTTTATCCTGTTGCTTTTTTCGCTGACGGTTTTTTATATCCTTTTAAAAACGGGGTTTTTGGAAATCATCCGCGATAAAGACAGTTTAGAAGCGTATCTCGAACGGGCGGGAACGTGGATGGGTGTTTTATTTATCACGCTGCAATTTTTGCAAGTGGTCATTTTGCCCATTCCCAGTTTTGTAACGGTCGCGGCGGGAACGGCGCTGTTCGGGCCGTTAAAGTGCGCGCTTTACAGCTTGCTCGGCATCGTCGTCGGTTCGTTGACTGCTTTTGTCGTAGGAAGATACGTCGGATATCGCGCGGTTGCCTGGCTCATCGGCAAAGAAACGCTGGATAAGTGGCTGAAAAAGGTAAAGGGTAAAGATAAGCTGTTGCTTTCTGCAATGTTTTTGCTGCCTGTTTTCCCGGACGACATATTATGTTTTGTCGCGGGACTTTCGTCTATGTCGCTTGTGTTCTTTCTCGTGGTGATTTTGATCTCCCGCGTAATTGCGATTTTTACAACGTGCTATTCGGTTACGCTGATCCCGTTTAACACTTGGTGGGGGATTACGTTGTGGATTGTCTTTTTCGCGCTCGTTTGCGTGCTGTTTGTGGTGCTGTATAAAAAAGCGGATGCGATCCAAAATTGGATCTACCGAAAAATACACCGAGAAACGCGCATTTCGGAAAAGAAACAAGAAGGTCAGTTTACCGTTCAAATCGTCGATCCCGACGGCGCGATCGTAGATAAAAACGTTTCCAAAGAGGGAACGGAAACCAAACGGAAGAAAGAGGAAAATTCCGATTCCCGCTAAATATTATTTCCCGCCCCTTAAAACGGGCGGGGTTTATTTTTTATCGGAAAAACTTTAAAAAATTTTCGGCTATAAGATTGCATTTCTCATTCGTTTGGTGTATAATGCTAATTGGTAAAAATTGTGATTTTTTCCGAAATTTTTTCAGAGGTTCTCTATGGACAAAATCAAGCTGTTAAAAGACAGAAAGTCCGCGGTAATCGCGGCGGGAACGCAGATCCGTTCGCAGATCGCTGCGCTTACGGATGAAGGAAGTTTTATGGAACTTTCCGCTTTCAGCTTTTCCGAAAACGAATTTTTTGACGAAGGCGCATTGGGCGAAGGGGTTGTAACGGGATTTGCGACGGTAGAAGGATATCCCTTTTCCATCATCGCGCAAAATTTCGCGGTGTTATCGGGCGGAATGTCTAAGGCGAATTGCGCGAAGATCGCGCGCGCGTTAAACGGCGCGGAAAAGAACGAAACGCCCGTTATTTATTTATTGCAGACGCACGGCGTGCAGGTGGGCGAAGGCGTTCACGTTATGGAAGGCATCGGGGAACTGCTGTTGAAGGCAACGCAGTTAAAGGGTACGGTGCCGCAATACGCCGTAATTTTGGGCGACGTGTACGGTTCTGCGGCGGCGCTTGCGGCAATTTGTGATTTTGTCTTTTTTCTGCCCGAAAGCGCGCTTTGCGTAAATTCTCCGCTCGTGCTTTCCGCAAAAGCGGGAAAGAATTTGAAAAAAGAAGAGGTGGGCGGATACGCCGCTTTGAAAAATGCGGGAATCCCCGCCGTTTCCGTAAAGAGCATAAAAGAGGTATCCTCTTCGGTCGCAAAAATTACGGAACTTTTAAACGGCGCCGTAAAAGAAGTTTCCGAAGCGGAACTCAATAAAGCGTGCCCCGCGCTCAACAAAGGGATCACGGCGGAATCCGTTTGCTCTATTCTCGAAGATCGTATCGAAGTCGGCGCGAATACGTCGCCCGAAATCAAAACGTCGCTCGGGCGCATAGGCGGCATTTCCGTCGCCGCAGTCGTTTTCGGCGAGGGCGTTTTGCTCGACGCGTTAAACGTGAAAAAAATCAAAAATTTTGCCGAACTCGCTTGTTGTTACGGGCTTCCGCTTATAACCTTTGTAGACTGTGCGGGGATCAAGCCCGAACTTTGCGTAAACGACAGTAGCGTTTTAAAGGAAATTACCGAATACCTTTCTATCTTAGACGCAACGGATACGGCGAAAATCGCAGTTGTAACGGGAAAAGCGGTCGGATTAGGCTATTCGCTGTTTGCGGCGAAGTCCGTCGGGTTCGATTATACGTTTGCGCTTGCGACCGCGCAGATTTCGCTGTTCGACGGCGCGCAGGGCGCGGAAATCGAGTTTGCGGAAGAAAAAGCGGATAAAGAAAAACTTGCGGAGCGGTACGCGCAAGAACAGGCGGATCCCGTTCATGCGGCGCGCGGCGGCTATCTCGACGAAATCGTAGAACCGCAGTTTATAAAACAGTATTTGATCATGGCGTTGCAAACGCTTGGAAAGTGAGGGAAATATGAACGGCATCAATTTGTTGGACGGATGGTTTCAATTCCCCGTCGGCGACGCCGCGTTTTACGCGATATTCGGGTTTATGTTCGTCTTTCTCGGAATCACGCTTTTGATCGTCATCTTAACTTGTTTGGGGAAGGGGATGGACGCTTGGCGCGGAAGAAAAAGAAAACAGCCCAAAACGGATAAAGAAACGGCGGCATTGCCCGAAGCTACGCAAGAAGAGGGGGTATCTCCCCAAGTAATCGCGGCGATCACGGCGGCGATTGCGGCGTATACCGAAGAGCAGGCAAGCAAGTGCGATTTTGTCGTAAAAAGAATCAGGAAAATTTAAGGAGATCATAAATATATGCGCAACTTTATTATCACGGTAGAAGGTAAAAAATACGAAGTGGAAGTGGAAGAAGTAGGCGGAGCGGAAAGCGTTTCCGCGCCCGTCGTAGCGGCGACGCCTGCGGCAAAAGCGCCCGTATCCGCGCCCGCGGTTTCCGCAAAAGGGGAAAAGGTGCTTTCTCCCTTCCCCGGACTGATTAAAAACCTGCTTGTCGAAAACGGCGCGGCGGTAAAAAAGGATCAGCCCATTCTCGTATTGGAAGCAATGAAAATGGATAACGATATCACGGCTCCGTGCGACGGGAAGATCGCCTATCAAGTCGTAAAAGGCGCGAACGTGGAATCGGATGCGGTTCTTGCGGTAATCGGCTGATCGGGAGAAGAAACGGTTATGCAAATAAATTTACTCGTCGATATCGGCGGTATTTTTTCCAATCTGTGGGAATCGATGGGGGTTTCGCAGGGGACTTGGCAGAATTACGTTATGCTGCTTATTTCCTTCGTCCTCATGTATCTTGCGATCGTGAAAAAGTACGAACCGATGCTGTTATTGCCTATCGCGTTCGGCATGTTTTTGATCAACATTCCGGGGGCGGAAAAAATTCTGTGGGGCACTTATGCCGAGGGCGTGGAACATACTTATGATAATACCGAAAACAGAGGGCTTTTATGGTATCTGTATTTCGGCGTCGATAAAGTTATTTATCCGCCTTTAATCTTCCTCGGGATCGGTGCGATGACCGATTTCGGACCGTTGATCGCAAACCCCAAAAGTATGCTGATCGGCGCGGGCGCGCAGCTCGGTATCTTTATCGCGCTGTTCGGCGCGGTTCTGCTCGGCTTTACGGGGGCGGCAGCCGCGGCGATCGCGATCATCGGCGGCGCAGACGGACCTACTGCGATTTACGTTTCGAAAATGCTTGCCGAACACCTTGTTCCTACCATTGCGATTGCGGCGTATTCTTACATGGCGTTGATTCCCGCCATTCAAAAGCCCATCATGCGGCTGTTGACGACGAAGAAGGAACGCGCCATTAAAATGAAACCGCTCCGCCAAGTTTCCAAGGTGGAAAAAGTAATTTTCCCCGTAGTGGTCACGCTTGTGGTCGGCTTGCTTTTGCCCGACGCATTGCCTTTGCTGGGCATGCTGATGCTGGGTAATCTCTTCCGCGAATCGGGCGTTGTGGAACGGCTTTCTTCGCAGGCGCAAAACGGACTTATCAACACAGTAACTATTTTCCTCGGAATATCCGTCGGATGCAAAGCGAAAGGGGATATCTTCTTAACTTCGCAAACGTTGGGCATTCTTGCGATCGGCATTATCGCATTCTACCTCGGTACGATCGGCGGATTGCTCGTTGCAAAGGTGATGTGCAAACTTTCTAAGGGAAAGATCAATCCGCTTATCGGTTCGGCGGGCGTTTCCGCGGTGCCTATGGCGGCGCGTATTTCGGAAGACGTGGGCAGGGAAACAGACCCCAGCAACCACTTGCTGATGCACGCAATGGGACCTAACGTTGCGGGCGTGATCGGTTCGGCGCTTGCGGC
This sequence comes from uncultured Christensenella sp., assembly GCA_910578065.1. Lineage (GTDB taxonomy): Bacteria > Bacillota > Clostridia > Christensenellales > Borkfalkiaceae > Gallimonas. The sequence continues at coordinate 34,153 of CAJTPB010000015.1, forward strand.
GGGCGTATTGCTCGCTTGCTTCGGCGGCTAAATTTAAGGAGTGTATTATGGCGAAAAAAATATTGATCATGGATACGATCTTGCGCGACGCGCACCAATCGCAGGCGGCAACGCGTATGACGACGGAACAGATGATTCCCGTCCTCGAAAAGTTGGACGAAATCGGATATTATTCTTTGGAAGGCTGGGGCGGCGCAACGTTCGATTCGTGCATGCGCTACTTAAACGAAGACCCTTGGGAACGGCTTAGAACGCTGCGCAAATATTTAAAGAAAACGCCCATTCAAATGCTGCTCCGCGGGCAAAACTTGCTCGGTTACCGCAATTATGCGGACGACCTTGTCGATAAAGTGGTAGAAAAATCGTTCGAAAACGGCGTGCGCGTCATTCGCGTGTTCGACGCGCTTAACGACCCCCGTAATATTCAGTCTTCCATGCGTGCAATCAAAAAATACGGCGCGCAGTGCGGCGGCGTTTGCGAAGCTGCAATTTCGTATACGACAAGCCCCGTACACACGTTGGAATACTTTGTAAAACTCGCAAAAACGTACGAAGATATGGGGGCAGACAACATTTGCATTAAGGATATGGCGAACTTGCTGTTGCCCTTCGATGCGTATCAGCTTGTAACGGCGCTGAAAAAGCAGCTGCGCCCCGAAACGAAGATTCACCTGCACACGCACAATACAACGGGCACTGGCGACATGGTAAACTTAATGGCGATCCAAGCGGGGGTGGATATTGTGGATACCGCGCTTTCGCCTTTGGGCAACGGAACCTCTCAGCCTGCGACCGAACCGCTTGTCGCTACGCTGAAAGGCACCGAATACGATACGGGCATCGACCTCGAAAAACTGATTCCCATTGCGGCGCATTTTAAAAAGGTGGCGCAGGAATTGGAAAAAGAGGGCACGCTCAATCCCAAGGTTCGGCAGGTAGACGTTAATACCTTGATCTATCAAGTTCCGGGTGGGATGCTTTCCAACCTTATGAATCAGCTGAAAAAGGCGGGTAAAGAAGACAAACTGCCCGAAGTACTTGCGGAAGTTCCCAACGTGCGCGCGGATTGCGGATATCCGCCTTTGGTAACGCCTTCTTCCCAAATCGTGGGAACGCAGGCGGTAATGAACGTTGTAATGGGCGAACGGTATAAAATGGTCACCAAGGAAACGAAAGATTTGTTTGCCGGCAAATACGGTCAGCTTCCTATGCCCGTAAACGAAGAGGTCGCGAAAAAGGTTTTAAAGGGAGAAAAGCGAATCGATTACCGCCCCGCGGACGATTTGGAACCCGAATACGAACGCTTAAAGGCGGAAGTTGTCTCAAAGGGATTTTATACGCAGGAAGAAGACGTTTTATCCTACGCTTCCTTCCCCGAAGTTGCCGAAAACTTCTTTAAATGGAGAAAGGCGAAAAATCAAGGGGTGGATTCCGATCTTGCGAAAACGGGCGTCTATCCCGTATAAATTTAAGGAAAGTAAATATGAATTTGCTGCTTACCAACGACGACGGAATTGCAAGCGAGGGCTTACGCGCCCTCGCTTGCGTGTTATTTGAAAAAGGTCATACCGTTACGGTGGTCGCGCCGGAAGAGAATAATTCCGCCGTCAGCCATAAACTTACGCTCAAAAACGCGCTGTCTTTGCGCAAAGCCGATTACGGAAATGGGATTTGCGCGTACGCGCTTTCTGGCACGCCTGCCGATTGTACCTTGTTCTCCTTAAAAGGATTAAAGATTTCGCCCGATTGTATTATATCCGGCGTCAACGAAGGAATGAATCTCGGAAGCGACTGCATCTATTCGGGTACGGTTGCCGCCGCAGTCGAGGGAGCGCTGAACGGCGTTCCTTCTATCGCGATTTCCGCATTCTGCGTTTTTTCTTCGTGGAACTTTGGCGGGGAAGATTTTAATAAGTGCGCAAGGATCGCGGCGGAACGGTTAAACGATTGGTTTTTGCTCGCCAAAAATACGCGTGGCGGATTGAATGTTAATATTCCCGTCGATCGGGAAATTGCGGGCGAACGGCTGTGTAAATTGGCGCGCAGCGAATATCGTTCGCAATACGAACGGCTGCAAGACGGCACGTACCGCCGGAAATGGGCGGAACCGAAGAACCAAACGGAGAAAGACTGCGACGAATATTTGATCTTGCAAGGTTATATTACGCTGTCGCCGTTAAGCGCGGACATGAACGATTACGGTTATTGGGCAAAGCGGGGGAGCATGTAATGAAACAAGTCGTCGTCGTGGGCGGAGGCGCCGCCGGTTTGATGGCGGCGTATGCCGCCGCGAAAAACGGAAACAGCGTAACGTTGATCGAACAAAACGAGAAACTCGGTAAAAAAATCTATATTACGGGAAAAGGCAGGTGCAACGTAACGAACGATTGTCTACCCGATGAATTTTTGCAAAACGTAGTGCACGGAGGGAAGTTTTTAACGGGGTGCATTTATTCCTTTTCGCCGCAAAAGCTGATGGGGCTGCTCGAAGAAAACGGATTGCCGTTAAAAACGGAACGAGGCAACCGTGTGTTTCCCGTAAGCGATCATGCAAGCGACGTAACGAAAACTTTGGAAAGAGTATGTAAAAAAGCGGGCGTTACCTTTATTTTTTCTGAAAAAGTAAAAGAAATCAACGTTTTGCAAGGTAGTACGTGTGGCATAATAACGGAAAAACGGGAATATCCGTGCGATTGCGCAATTATTTGTACTGGAGGAATGTCTTATCCCGCTACTGGTTCCGCCGGCGACGGTTATCGTTTTGCGCGGGATTGCGGGCATAAGATCGTAACGCCCGTTCCTTCCCTTGTCGGAATCGATTTAAAAGGCGGTTGGAAAGATGTGCAGGGGATTTCGTTAAAAAACGCAGTGCTTACGGCGGAGCGTAACGGAAAAACGATTAGTTCGCGCTTGGGTGAATTGTTGTTTACGCATTTCGGGATCAGCGGTCCGCTTGCGCTTTCTCTTTCTGCGGAAATCAACCGTATCGATTTGAAAGAAGTCGATCTGTTTCTCGATTTTAAACCCGCGCTCGACGAAGCGAAGTTAGACGCGCGGCTTGTGCGCGATTTTTCCGAACGAAAGAACGAGCAGTTAAAAAACGTAATGCGCGGCTTGCTGCCGGCGAAGTTGGTTTTTCCCGTGCTTTCCGCGGCGCAAGTGTTGTCCGAAAAACAGGCGAATGCGGTTACGAAAGGGGAGCGTGTGCGATTGGTCGAAACTTTAAAAAAGTTTTCTTTAAAGCCCGTATCTTTACGCGGTTTTTCGGAGGCGGTCGTAACTGCGGGCGGGGTGGATTTAAAAGAAATCAATCCCAAAACAATGGAAAGCAAACTTGTAAAAGGATTATATTTTTGCGGGGAAACGCTCGATATCGATGCGTACACGGGGGGATTTAACTTGCAATTGGCATTTTCTACGGGATTTGCTGCCGGAAATTCGATAGTTTAGTCGTTTGTAAAGTATTACGACAGACATAGTATATAGTTTCGGGTAAAATTTTTGCGAACGGTTGACATTTTTCTTAACAAAAGTTATAATAAAACGGAAAAACGAACGGAGATAAAAACATGGTAGTAATTCGCGGCGCAACGACGATCGAGCGGGATGAAAAGGAAGAAATTCAGGCGGCTGTAAAAGAGCTGTTAGATAAAATCACCCTTTCAAACCGTATCGAAAAAAGCGAAATATTGAGCATTGTATTTTCGAGCACGTCGGATATTCACGCATATTATCCCGCAAAAGCGGCGCGGGAAGCGGGGTATGAAAGCAGTTCGCTTTTTTCCGCCATGGAACCGGAAATCGACGGCGGCCTGCCTCTGTGCATTCGGGTAATGCTGTTTCTAGAAAAAAATATTCTTCCCAAACATATATATCTGCGCGGGGCGCGCGTATTGCGCAAAGACGTTGCGGAAAAATTTAACGTCGCCATCGACGGACCTGCGGGAAGCGGAAAATCGACCGTAGCAAAAGCGCTTGCGCACGATTATAAAATTTTGTATCTCGATACTGGCGCCATGTATCGCGCTTGCGCGTTGGCGGCTATGCAAGCGTGTGCTTCTCTCGACAGCGAAGAGGAAGTGGCGCGCATGGCGGAAACGCTTTCTTTGGATGTAGAGTACCGCGACGGCGTTCAGCACACGCTGTTGTTCGGAAAAGACGTTTCGGAAGAGATCCGCGAACCAAGCGTTTCCATGGCGGCTTCGACGGTTTCGAAATATCCTTCCATCCGCGCAAAAATGGTGGAAAAACAACGGGAAATCGCCGCGAAAATGTCTTGCGTGTTAGACGGGCGGGATATCGGTTCTGTCGTGCTGCCCGCGGCGGAATTTAAATTTTTCTTAACGGCTTCGCCCGACGTGCGCGCAAAACGCCGCTTTGACGAATTAAAGGCAAAGGGGCACGACGTTAATTTCGACGATTTGAAAAAGGAGATCCAAGCGCGCGACTTGCAAGACAGCACGCGGGAATTTTCCCCGTTAAAAGTTGCCGAAGACGCCGTTGTGATCGATACTTCTTGCCTTTCCGTGCAAGAAGTGCTTGCGGAGATCAAGCGTAAAATTCAGGAGAAAATATAATGTCCGAAGAGGAGAAAAAACTTTCCCGCAAAGACAAGAAAGAAAAAAAGAAAGCGGAAAAGCTGAAAAAAAAGCGGGAAGTGCGTTTATTCCCCGCAAATAAAAAAGGGAAGCATAAAATGCGCGTAATGGATTTATTGCGCATCATGTTTTATCCCATTCATTCCATCGTATATCCGTTTAAATTATACGGTAATAAAAAGGTAGGAAAGGGCGCTTACGTCTATGTGGGGAACCACTATTGCCTATGGGATATTTTTTATCCCGCGCATACGACGTGGGAGGGGATCCATTTCCTTGCAAAACAATCCATTTTGGAAGCGCCCATAGTCGGCAGGTGGGCGCGCGGGTGCGGCGTGATCGGCGCCCAGCGCGACGGATCGGACGTTCGCACGGTAATGGACGCCATGCGGGTGTTGAAAAACGGAGAAAAAATTTCCATTTTCCCCGAAGGTACGCGCAACAAGGTATCGGACGAAGAGTTTTTGCCTTTTCACGGCGGCGCGGCGATGTTTGCGATTAAAACGAAAACGCCCGTAATACCTTTTGCCATTTGCAACCGCCCCAAAGTATTCCGCAAAACGCACGTCGTATTCGGCGAGCCGATGGAATTTACGGAATATTACGGCAAAAAATTGACCGCAGCCGATTATGAGGAAGCGGAAGAAAAGCTGAAAAACGCGATTTACACTCTACGCGAAGAGCACCGCGCATTTCTGCGCGAGAAAAAGCGGAAACGGAAATAAAAGGAACGTCATGCAAGTTATCGTTGCCGAACACTGCGGATTTTGCCGCGGCGTAAAAAATGCGGTGGATACCGCGCTTTCCGTTTCGGCGGAAAATACGTACGTGCTGGGCGAGCTGATCCACAATCAAGACGTGGTAAAGCTGATTTCCGCCCGCGGGATCCGCACGGCGGAACGTGTGGAAGAAGTGCCCGACGGGGCAACTTTATTGATCCGTTCGCACGGGGTGGGGAAAGATGTTTACGAATTGTGCGAAAAAAGGCATCTTCGCGTGATCGACTGCACGTGCGGATTCGTAAAAAACATTCAGCAGATCGTAGAGCGGAAAAGCGCCGAAGGAAAAACGATCGTAATTGCGGGGCAAACGGAACACCCCGAAGTGCGCGGGCTTGTCGGCTGGTGCGATTCGGAAAGCTATGTTTTTTCTTCCGAAGAAGAGGATTTCGGTTTTTTAAAAGAAAAAGAAGTAGCGCTGGTGTCGCAGACGACCTTTTCGGCGGAAAGATTTTCAAAAATCGCGGAAAATCTTAAAAAAGTATGCCGAAAAACAGTTGAGATTTTCAGAACAATTTGTTATACTACTATTGGACGGCAAAGGGATGCCGCGCAGCTTGCGCGCATTTGCGACGCCGTTTTGGTGATCGGCGGTTTAAACAGCAGCAACACCAACAAACTTTACGAAATTGCGGCCGCGAATTGTCCTCGGGTTTACCGATTGAAAAATGCGGACGATTTCGAATATGAAAAAATTTTAATTTTTAAAAGGGTCGGCGTTATCGCGGGGGCGAGTACTCCCGATTGGCAGACTCAGGAGGTTCTTTTCAAGATGGCAGTAAACGATGCAGAAGTACAGGCAACGACGATGAAAGACGTTGTTGAGGAGATGGGAAAGGAAGAGCGTTACAAAAAGGGTCAGATCATTTCCGCAAAAATCGTATCCGCGACGGAAGAGGGAATTTACGTTTCCGCTTCGGGAAAATTGGAGATCATGGTTTCCAAAGACGAGGTCGATTGCGAAGAATACAGCAAAGACGCTTATCTTGCCAAAGTAGGCGAGGAAATCGAAGTAATGGTTACGGGGCTGAATCCCGTTAAACTTTCCCAAAAGATGGTAAAAAAGGTAAAGGAAGAGGAAGCGATGCTTTCGGATATCGAAGCGGGCGCCGAATTTACCGTCACCTGTACCGGTTTTAATAAAGGCGGTCTTACCGCAGAGTTGGGAACTTATCCCGTATTTGTTCCCGCAAAAGAGATCCGTTCCGGTTACGTAAAAGAATTGGATAAATATACGGGCAAAAAACTTCGTTTAAAGCTGATCGAAATCAGAAAAGAACGCAGAAAAGAGATTATCGCTTCCCAACGCGTGATCCTCGAAGAAGAGAAGCAGGCGAAAGAAGCGGCGAAAGCGGAAAAAGAAGAAGCGTTTTTCGCTTCCGTTCAAGTCGGCGACGTGGTAGAAGGCAAGGTTGAACGGGTAACTTCGTTCGGCGCGTTCGTTTCGGTAAACGGCTTCGACTGCCTTGCGCACATTTCCGACCTTTCTTGGACGGGCGTAAAACAGGTGACCGACGTACTCGAAATCGGCAAGCGTTACGAGTTCAAGGTTTTAAAAGTCGATAAAGAAAGCAAAAAAGTTTCGATCGGATACAAGCAGTTGCAGGCGCAGCCTTGGGATCTTGCGGCGGAAAAATACGCGCAGGGCGACGTGGTGCACGGAAAAGTCGTACGTATCGTTCCGTTCGGCGCGTTCGTCGAATTGGAAAAGGGAATCGACGGGCTTGTGCACGTTTCGCAGATTTCCCACGAATGGTTGGAAAATCCTACGTCCGTGCTCAGCATCGGGCAGGAAGTAGATGCAAAAATTCTTGCGTTCAGCCCCGAAGAGAAGAAGATCACCCTTTCCATTAAGGCGCTCGAACAAAAGCCCGAAACGGTAAACGTGAAAACGGAAAGCGACAGACCGGTAAAAGCGAGAAAGGCGCGCAGATCGTCTTCCGCGGCTTCGGACGAAGACGAGTACAGAGAATGGAACGAAGGCGGCTACGGCGGCGCTTCTATTGCGGAAATGCTTCATCTCGACGAAGAAGAAAAATAAATTATCTTGAAAAGAGAAAAAATCCGCTTAACGGCGGATTTTTCCGTTTATAAATAATCTGTGAAACAACGGTCTTCGGTGCCGTAAAGTAAGAAGGAGATATTTTACATGGAAAAACAGGGTAATATTCGCATTTCCAGCGAAAACATGATGCCGATCATTAAAAAGTGGCTGTATTCGGAAAAGGATATCTTTTTGCGCGAAATCGTAGCGAACGCTTCGGATGCTATTACGAAATTGAAAAAGTTAAAAGAAATGGGCGAAGCATCGTTCGACGAAGAGGAATATAAAATCACCGTTACGACGGATAGCAAGGCAAAAACGCTTACCGTAGAAGATAACGGAATCGGCATGACCGCCGAAGAAGTGGAAACGTATATTACACAAATCGCCTTTTCGGGCGCGGCGGATTTCGTATCTAAATACGAAAAAGCTGGCGGCGACGGAATTATCGGGCATTTCGGGCTTGGGTTTTATTCCGCTTACATGGTTTCGGAAAACATCGAAATATTCACGAAATCGTATAAAGAAGGTTCTGCGGGCGTGCATTGGGAATCGGACGGAAACAGCACGTATACGCTCGGCGATTGCGAAAAGCAGACGCGCGGAACAAAAATCGTAATGCACATTGCGGCGGAAGAAAAAGAGTTTTTGCAGGAAAATACCGTTCGCGGGTTGATCCGCAAATACTGCTCGTTTATGCCGTATCACATTTATTTGAATCCAAAAGAGGGGGAAGAAAACAAACCGCTGAACACCCCGCTTCCTCTGTATGCAAAAGATCCGAAAGAGTGCACGGAAGAAGAATACAAAACGTTTTACCGCGAAACGTTTTCCGATTATAACGAACCGCTGTTTTGGGTTCATTTGAACATGGATTATCCTTTTCGCGTAAAGGGAATTTTGTATTTCCCCAAGGTAAGAAAGCAGGTGGAATTGGAACGCGGACAGGTTAAACTGTACTGCAATCAAGTGTTTATTGCCGATAACATTAAAGAAGTAATCCCCGAATTTTTAATGCTGTTAAACGGCGTGATCGACTGCCCCGATATTCCGCTGAACGTTTCCCGTTCTTTCTTGCAGAACGACAGACAGGTGCAGAAAATCGCCAAACATATTACCAAAAAAGTTGCAGACAAGTTGGGCGAACTTTACCGCAACGATAAAGAAAAGTATGAAAATTGCTGGAAAGATATTGCCACTTTTGTAAAATTCGGGTGCATTAAAGACGACGAATTTTATAATAAGGTAAAAGATATTATTATCTTTAAAAATATTTCGGGGGAATACCGCCCGCTTACTTCCTATTTCGGCGAAGAAGTTAAGGAAGAAGACGCCAAACAGGGCAAGGAAGCGCAAATCGCTTATTACGCTTCGGACGAGAAAAAGCAGGCGCAGTACATTAAAATGTTCCGCGACGCAGGAATGGATGCGATCGTCTGCGATACGTATATCGACCCGCATTTTATCAGCTATCTCGAATATAAAAATCCTACGCGCGTAAAGTTTATGCGCATCGATGCGGACGTAGACGGCGCGCTGAAAGAGGAAAACGGCGAAGACAAAGAAATCGAAGAGATTTTTACCGCCGCGTTGGGGAAGAAAAAGGTAAAAATCAAAACGGAAAAGCTGAAAAACGCTGCCGTTCCCGCAATCGTAAACGTTTCCGAATTTATGCGCAGAATGTCCGAGATGAATTCGTTTTATCAAATGGGTGAAGCGCCCGAAGATTTAACGCTTGTCGTAAATACCGCAAATGCCGCGGTGCTCGCGTTGAAGGGCGTGGAAGAGGAAAAGCGCAGCCGTTCCGCTATGCAAATTTATTATCTTGCGCTGCTTGCTTACCGCCAGCTTACTTCGGAAGAGTGGGATGCGTTTACAGAGGCGAATACCGCGCTGATTGAAAATTATTTGAAAAAAGAGTAAGAATGTTGCTGATAGTATTTGACAACTTTCGATAAGATTGATATAATAGTATAGGCAATGAAAGATTGAATGTATTATGGCTCGTAATGATAGTCGTTTTTTTGCTTATTGTTACGGGCATTTTCATTTTTACGCGATGCCACAGGAGGATATAATTGTGAACGGTACTGTTAAATGGTTCAACGACGGCAAAGGCTACGGATTTATTTCCAACGACGAGGGCGGGGACGATATTTTCGTACATTTTTCCGCAATTCAGACGGAAGGATTCCGCACGTTGAAAGAAGGACAGAAGGTTACGTTTGAAACCGAACCCGATCCCAAAGACAGCGGCAAATTGCGCGCAGTCAACGTAGTGCCCGTTGCTTAAACGGATTAACTGAGATAAAAGAACGCGGAGTTCCGCGTTCTTTTTTTCGTTGCATTTTAATCACACTTTCAAGGAAAATTTCGTATTATGGAATATGTTTTCCGACAAACTGTTTCATTCCAATTCCTTTTATTTTCTCGGGATCGGCGGCGTCAGCATGAGCGCGCTTGCGCAGTTGGCGCACGAAAAGGGCGCGCGCGTGCGGGGGTACGATGCTTCGGACGGACCGTTCGTGCGAAAGTTAAGGGAAAATGGGATCGAAGTTTCCTTAAACGGGGAACAGGAAATTACGGAAGATACCGTTGTATATACGGGGGCGATCCCCCCGAATAACTTGCAGATGGACGCGGCGCGTCGGGCGGGAAAACGCTTGATTTCGCGCGCGGAATTTTTGGGGGCGGTTGCGGAGGAATATCCGCACGTCCTTTCCGTAGCGGGTTGTCACGGAAAAACTTCCTGTACGGCGATGTCGGTGCATATTTTCCGTTCAGCGGGCAGAGAATTTACCTGCCATATCGGCGGGGAAGATTCCGAGTTCGGCAATTATTATTGCGCGGGCGATCGGTATTTTATTACGGAAGCGTGCGAATATCAGCGCAGTTTTCTTTCGCTGAAAAGCGAATGCGCGGTAATTTTAAATATCGACCGCGATCATATGGAATGCTACCGTGACGAAGCCGACTTGATCGCGGCTTTTTCCCAATTTGCAAAAAGTGCAAAAACGGTCGTCGTAAATGCGGACGATACGCGTGCGCGCGAACTTGCGCACACGGCTTCGTTCGGGCTGTATAACGGAGATTACCGCGCCGTCGATTTGCGTGCGGAAAAAGAAAAATATTCCTTTACGGTAACCGAGCGGGGAATACCGCTTGTACGAATCCGTTTGCGCGCCGCGGGAAAAGTTTACGTTTACAACGCGCTTGCGGCGTTTGCGGCCGCGCGCAGTTACGGGCTTTCCGCACAAGAGATCAAACGGGGGTTGGAACAGTTTCGCGGCGTTAAACGCAGGTTCGAGCGCGTCGGCTCGCTTTGCGGCGTTCCCGTAATATGCGATTATGCGCACCACCCCAAGGAACTTGCGGCGGCGATCCAAACGGCGAAAGCGGCTAGCAATGGAACGGTGCGCGTAGTTTTTCAGCCGCATACCTATTCCCGCACCAAGGATTTGATGGAAGAGTTTGTTTCCGTATTAAAAGAAACGGAAAATCCCATTATTTATAAAACGTTTGCCGCGCGCGAAGCGTTCGACGGCGCAGGAAGCGCTTATGCGCTTTGCGCCAACATTCCCGAAGCGAGATACGTGCAATCACCCGAGCAGTTAAAAGCGCGCCTTTGCGGCGCGTTGAAAAAGGGGGATATCGTTTTGGTGTTGGGCGCGGGTGATATTTACGAAATCGCAAGATCTCTCGTCCTTCCGCCCAAGCGATAAACATTTATAATTGTATTTCTTTGTGCTTCCGTTCGCAGGCGGAAGCATAATCGATAAACTGTTTTGCGCGGCGGGGAGACCTGCCGCCTTTTATCAGCGCCCAAGTTTCCGCAAGGCGAAAAAGCGTTTCTTTTTCCGTCGTCAATTCGGCGTCGTCCGCAAGCGCGGAAACAATGGCAAGGTATTCCGCTTTCCCGACCGAAGAAAACAGCACGGTTATGCCGAAGCGGTCAGAAAGGGATAAAAGTTCTTGCTCGCTGTCGACCTCGTGCACGCTGTTGCGGCGGGTATCGAAGTTTTCTTCTACAATATGCCTGCGGTTGGAAGTCGCCGCGATCATAACGTTTTTTGCGTGACCTTCCATGCTTCCTTGCAAAGCCGCCTTTAACGTGGAAAAGCGTTCGTCTTTTTCCGAAAGGGAAAAATCGTCTACGAACAGAACGAATTTCATAGGGATTTGTGCAAGTTTCGTCTTTAAGCTGGGCAGGCAGAGAAGATCTTCTTTGGCGAGTTCTACAAGTCGCACTTTTTGCGCCGCATAAAGGTTTACGGCGGCGTGCACGGTAGAAGATTTTCCCGTACCCCGATCGCCGTAAAGCAGCATGTCGGAAAAGGGAAGACCGCGGGCGAAGTTTTCGAAATTATCTAAAACTTCCGCTTTTTCCCGCTCGTACCCCTTTAAGTCGCGCAGGGAAACGCGGGAGGGGGATTGTATCGGAACAAGTTCGCCCTCCGTATAGCGGAACGCAGTATATTCCGAAAACTTTCCGTAACCGTTTTTTCTATAATAGGCAGATAACCGTTCCGCCGTTTTTTCGTTCCAGCCTTCGAACAATTCGCTTGCGCGCCCGACATTGAAACGGTCGTCTGCGCTCCATTCTTTCAATGCTTGCCCGATGCGTTGTAGATCGCTTACGGCTGCCGCAAACAGGTAGCGCGAAAGCGGCTTTTCTTCCGCGCACGCGCGCGCAAATGCGTTTTCGTCGCGTAAAACGGCGTTGCAAAAATAGGCGCAAAAATCTTCCTGCGCATCCGCCGCGTACAGCTTACGGAAAAATTCCGTTTGCGCCCGTTCGTTTTGCGGCTGCTTTACCGCTTCCGCAAAGGCGGAAACGAGCGGGTTTTGTAATATGCCGTAAAATACGGTCAACTGTTCCAAATCTTTCATAAATACATTATAGCACGCCGCGCTGGATTTGTCAGCTGTTTGCGCATTGAATAAAAATACAAAAAAATAACTGAAAATACAAAAAATATACGGTCAGTTGCTTGACGGAAGGGGATTATAAATGTATAATATTTTACAAAAGTTTACATTCGGAGGTAACGAAATGGCGCATAAAATTTACGATCCCGAAAAGGAATCGGCAAGGATCTTTCACGAAGCGGACTGTGATTTAAATCGTTTAAAAGGGAAAACGGTTGCTGTAATCGGATTCGGCAGTCAAGGGCACGCGCACGCGCTCAACTTAAAAGACAGCGGCGTGAATGTGATCGTCGGTTTAAACAAAGGGGGCAGAACGTGGCCGATTGCCGAAAAAGCGGGCTTTCACGTTTATGCCGTAAAAGAAGCGGCGGAAAAAGCGGACGTAATTATGATGCTTACGCCCGATGAAAAAATGGCGGACATCTATAAAGAGTCGATCGAGCCCGTTTTAACGGAAGGAAAATACCTTGCGTTCGCGCACGGATTCAATATTCATTTTAAGCAAATCGTTCCCCCCGCAAACGTAAACGTATTTATGATCGCTCCCAAGGGCCCCGGTCACACGGTAAGAAGCGAGTACGTAGAAGGGCACGGCGTTCCCGATCTGGTTGCGGTTTATCAAGACCCTTCGGGCGATACGATGGATATCGCGCTTGCATATGCGCTCGGCGTGGGCGGCGCGCGCGCGGGCGTTTTGGAAACCACCTTTAAGTGCGAAACGGAAACGGACTTATTCGGCGAGCAGGCGGTGCTTTGCGGCGGCGTTACCGCGTTGATGAAAGCAGGCTTCGAAACGCTTGTAGAAGCGGGCTATGATCCCCGAAACGCGTATTTCGAATGTATCCACGAAATGAAGCTGATCGTCGATTTGATTTATAACGGCGGATTTAAGAAAATGCGCTACTCCATTTCGGACACGGCGGAATTCGGCGATTACGAAACGGGTAAACGGCTTGTAACGGACGAGACCAAAAAGGAAATGAAAAAGGTGCTTGCCGAAATTCAAGACGGCACGTTCGCTTCCAAATGGATCACGGAAAACAAGAGCGGCGGCAGGGCGCACTTTAACGCGTGCCGCGAGCAAGAAGCAGCGCACCCGTTAGAGCAGGTAGGCGAAGAACTTCGTCAGCTGTACGCTTGGAACAAAGAAGATAAATACAGCGAAACCAAATAACGAAAAAATATTTTTTCTCCGTCGGATTATTCCGACGGAGATTTTTGTATAAAAGAAAACCCCGCGATAGTCGCGGGGTTCAGAAGAGGCTAATGCCGA
>CAJTPB010000016.1 GCA_910578065.1 uncultured Christensenella sp.
CTTCGTAAGCCTGTTTAGGTCCTAATAATTGTACCCCCCCCCGAATTTTTTAAGCATTGTGGATAACTTGTTCATTTCAGCGCTCCGTACCTTTTTCATCAGTATTTTATTCTATACTTATATACATTATCATTCTATCATATGATTTTACTTTTTTCAACTGTTTTTCGCAAATATTTTTTTCTTGCGCTTTTCCTCTTTCTTCCAACACTATATCTTGTGGTTTTTTCTGCGGCAATAATAAATTAAATTACGAAAACGCGTCTTTTTCCGTTTTCGACCATCGGCGGGCGATCGCGCGCAGTTTAAAAGACAACGGAATGCAAGCCGTGCATGCGCGCATCAGCTTATTCCAAAAACCGATAATTACCGTGCGGTGATTTCTTTGCACTGCCTTTAAACTTGCTTTTGCAACCGAAAGCGGACTTTTTGCGGCGAGCCTTCCCCATAAGCCCTGCGCGCGGATATTTTCTTTTACGTCTGCACGCGTGGGGATCGCACCGGGCAGCACGCACGTGATATTCGCCCTGCCGCGATATTCCGCCCGCAATGCCGCGCAAAATTGGTTTAACGCTTTTTTTGTAGCGCTGTACAACGCAAAATAGGGCATGGGATAAATGCCCGAAACGCTTCCCACCGCAAGAATTTCCGTTTTACGGTTTTGCGCGCCGTTTTCGAGCGCGAACTTGATGCAAGATACCGCGCCTTCGAAATTGACGCGCGTTTGAAGCAGAATTTTTTCTTGCGTATATTTTTCAAACGCTTTTTGAATATCCGCCCCCGCAACGTATACAAGCCGCCGAAAGCGGATCCCCTGCGCATTTGACCGGGCAAACATGTTTGCACGCGAATGCTCGTCCGTTAAATCGCACGCGCAAATTTGCACGGGCAGGGAAGGGAAACGCTCTTTCAGCGATTGCGAAAGTGCGGTAAGGCGCGGCTCGCTTCTTCCCGTTAAAAACAGCGGCTCGCCGCGCTCAGCCAAAAGCTGCACGAACGCGCCGCCCAAGCCCCCGCACGCGCCCGTAATCAACGTGTATTCTTTCATGTTACAGCGCAATTTCCGTAACGCCGTCTTCGATCAGATAACACATTTCTTCCCGTTCGGAGATCCCCGCGCCGATCTTGCTTACGTCTAACTTTAAATACTTGATCACCGCGCTCGCGAGCACTGCGCCCGATCGGTCGGAGATCGTGCATTCCGCCGTGAGGAAATGTCCGCTTTCTTTTACGATAACTCCCCTGCCGATGAGCGGCACGCCGTAAGGCACCGGTTTACGGTATTTCGTTTCGAGCGAGGTCGTTACGCCGTACGTCTTTTCACCGCCTTCTTTTGCCCAAAGCGCGCGCAAACCCATTTCGTCTAACATGGCGGTAATCATTCCGCCGTGCACCCGCCCCGGATAGCTTTGATGCTCTTCCCGATAGGAAAACAGCGAGGCTACGCTTCCGTCTTCCATCGTATAAAAAGGCGCGCGTACCCCCGCGGAGTTATCTAATCCGCAAATTACGCACATTTTACTGTTCCGCTGTTTGGCTGTTACTTTCATATAACCCTCTCCTATATTCTTGAGTATTATTATACGCAACCTCTTCGAATTGTCAAGAACTTCTTCTTTTGTTCGTTCAATTCAAATTCGCCGTTGCCGCCCCTACTTTTTTCCATACGCTTGAAATTTGTCCTTCGGCATGTTATAACAAAAATAAGGGGAACTTCTATGAACGTTTTGCAGCTTTGCTCTATGATAAATTTACCCGAAGAGGTATTTGCCGAAATTGAACGTTATTTTTCCGAGCGCGTTAGCGTTGTTGACGATTGTTTGAAAAATCAGTTATCTAAGCGGGATTGTTGAGAAACGGCTTTAAAAGAATTAAAACGGCGAATCGGAACGGATCAATACGGCTTTTGTATTCTTGCGGAACTGTTAAACATTGCATGCGATACTTACGAATCTTATTTGAAAAAAGGAATTTCTATTGACATATTTATTCGCACAATGGAATTTTGCTCTCGGTTTATTAAAAGGCAGAAAAAATATTTCGGGCATTACGCTTTTACATGGGATTGGTGGTTTACGCGACAAATCGCCATGCCGGAGTTTCGAATCGAAGAACTCGAATTCGAATTGATCGATCGTCCCGATCGGGAAATCAGCATTCACATTCCCTCGGACGCCGACCTTCGGCCTTTTCGGCTGCAAAGCACGTTAAATGCGTTTAAAGCGTTTTTAAGCGCTTATTACCCCGATTGGTCGGAAGTTGATTGGTATTGCGAATCTTGGTTGCTGTCGCCTTTGTTAAACGAATTATTGGAAGCAAATTCGAATATTTTATATTTTAAGCAATTATTCGAATTACAGTCGGCTGACACGGAAAGCATGGCGATACTCGATTGGGTTTTTCCGGGTGAAACGGTAACCTTACAAGATTTGCCGGAAACGACTTCGCTGCAAAAAAAGATGAAATTATTTTTGCTGAACGGAGAAAAAATCGGCTGGGTAAAGGGAAAGTATAAAAAAGAAAATAACAAATAAGAACGCAAGCGTTTTACTTGCGTTCTTACCGGCGCAGCGCATCAGCCACCAACCGAACCGATAAAAAACACCGCAAATTTTTGTCGATTCGTTGCGGCAAGCGCCGCATATTTCAATTTAACCTATCCGCTCGAATACAGGAATTTCATCGAGCGGCGCCGAAACGGTGTATCTGCCCGTTTCATAAATACGATTAACGAATATATGCCGCCATTTCCCCTTCGGCAAATAAACTTCGCGTTCACGTATTCCCCCGTACAAAACGGGAGCAACCAAATAACGACTTCCCAACATATATTCGTCCGCAATTTCCCAACATATCTCGTCCTCGGGAAACTCATAAAAAAGCGTACGCATTACGGGTGAACCGTTCTCGCTTGCCTCACGCATAATTTCTTTCAGATACGATTTCATGGAAATGCGGATATCCAAAAATTTTTTTAAAATTTTATATACCTCTTCCCCGTAACTCCAAAGTTCGTTATCCCTACCCGTAGGCGAAAAACCGCCGCCGAATTCACCCTCCGCAAGATTGGGAATATCGTGCGGACCACGGTCACCGTGCAGACGCAAAACGGGCGAAAAAGCAGAAAACGCAAACCAACGGACCAACAATTCGTTAAATTCCGGATCGGTGACGTCTCCGAAAAATCCCCCCGTATCCGTCGTCCACCAAGGGATACCCGCCAAACCGATATTTAATCCCCCCGACATCTGATCGCGAAGCGACGAAAAATTCGAATAAATATCCCCCGACCATACGACGGCGGCATATTTCTGCGAACCGACCCACGCGCTCCGAACAAGACTGACCGGTTCTTTTTCTCCCGCACAGCGCAATCCGTCGTATACGCCTTTGGTATGCAAAAGCGGAAAACAATTACCCGCTTTCAAATCCGAACCAATATAATAACGGAAATGCTCATAATCATATGTGGCAAATTCCGGCTCCGCCTCGTCAAGCCAAAAGCCGTCTATACCGTAATCGTAATAGTTTTTTTCAGTTTCTCCCAAAGAAAATTTCTCGCCTCAGGGTTCGTCGCGTCATAAATGACGGTATCCCCCTGAAAATCAAAACATTGCATTGAACCGCGCTCTGTGCGAACAAGAAGCCCTCTTTCAAGCATTTCCGAAAAGTTAACGCTATGCCTATCCACCGTCGGCCAGACGGAAACCATGCATTTCGTACCCATGGAATGAAGTTCGTCCGTCATAGCTTTGGGATCGGGAAAATATTCCGGGTCGAAACTCCAATCCCCCTGCCTCACCCAGTGAAAGAAATCTATCACAATATAGTCGAGCGGAATGCCGCGGCGATAATATTCGCGTGCCACGGAAAGCACTTCTTCCTGCGTGCGATAACGAAGCTTACTTTGCCAAAGCCCGAGTGCGCTATCGGGAAAAAGCGGCGCTCTGCCGACTACTTCGGTAAAGTTTGCTATAATTTTTTTAGGCGTGTCGTCTGCGGTTATCCAATAATCCATTTCATCCGTGCACGAGGCACGCCACTGCGTCATATTCTCCCCGAACACCGCTTCGCCCACACCCGAAAGATTCCACAAAAATCCATATCCCAAATTTGACAGATAGAACGGAACGCTGATTTGAGAATTGCGTTGAGCAAGTTCCAAAACGCATCCTTTCAAATTGAGATTCGGTTGTTAATATTGTCCCATACCGAAAAATTTCTCTTGCGGTTGCGCCTCGAACCTAACGGTCAATAAGCCGCCTCCTCCCGAAAACGGTTTGAATTCCCGCGCCTTCAATTTCATGCTCGGACTATGCGGATTCGCAAGAGAAAAATCACGGTAATATTCTTTTAAAAGCAGCTTTTTTTCACAATAAAAGGCAAGCCAACCGTTGTTATGCACAAAAGCGCTTATTTTTCCGTTGGTAATCCGTGCCCCGTCGTTCTCGCGCACAACGCTAACGTTTTGCGTTTCTCCCCGTTGAAGAGCGCGATTCTCCCCTGTAAATTGCGGAAACACGGTTGAACGAATGCGAAGCGCATTGTTTCCCCACGCCATAATTTGTAACGTTTCGTTTCCCTGCTTTGCGGTAAGCGATTTTGTATCAAATATAAATTGCATAATTCCTTCGCCGTAATTATACTATCAATCTTTTGCACTGTCAATATACAAACATAAAAAAATATAGTTTATTCTAAAACAAACGATATGAAATTAAAAAAAGCAAAAGATCGCCGAACTTTTATTTTCTTTAAATGCGAGTTTATTATCGAACGCGCGAAATCAGTCGGATAGCTTTTAAACTTACCAATCGAAATAAAAAACCCAACCGACCCTGTCACAGGTTCGATTGAGGGTTTTTCTTGTCTTTGCTACCCGAAAAGAATGCAAAGATATTCAGGGTTTCCAAAAAATATCGAAGAACTTTTGGGGAAAAGGAGAAAACGACGTTGCAGCGAGAAAGACATCTTTCGCTGCATAAACCGCCGTTTTACATAAAGAAAAAACCTAAATCAAACTACCCATTAAAGGATGTTCAACTTAGGTTTCTCTTGGCGCAGAGAAAGGGATTTGAACCCTTGGATACGTCCCCGCATCACACGATTTCGAATCGTGCGCGTTCGACCACTCCGCCATCTCTGCAAGCCTTTTTATTTTAGCCGTTTTTTTTAAAAAAGGCAAGCTATTTTATACCGCTTTTTATAATTTATTTTCGATTTCCCGCAAGAACTTATCCGCCGCCTGTACGCCATACGCGGTTCTCGCGAAACCATTCGGTATCT
Source organism: uncultured Christensenella sp. (assembly GCA_910578065.1). Taxonomy (GTDB): domain Bacteria; phylum Bacillota; class Clostridia; order Christensenellales; family Borkfalkiaceae; genus Gallimonas. The sequence goes on from CAJTPB010000016.1 coordinate 5,287, forward strand.
TTTAAAACGATATCGTGATTGCTCCCCTTTACCGAAAAGGCGACTCCGTCCGACTTTACTACAATGTTTCCGTTCATAGAGGTAAATTCCCACGACTTTGGATCGTAAGAAACGCCCGTCGCAAGCGACGTAACATACACCTTTTCGGTATACTTCGAAATCCGATCGATAAACGCCTGCGAAGGGAAAGTATTTTCGGGATTGATCGTATATTCGGGCGCGCCCGCGCAGCAGCACACGCATACGACTTCGGGCTGAATAACGGAAAGCAGACAATCGTTGCTCGAAGTGGGGCTTCCGTGATGACCGCCTTTAAACAGTTTGCACTTGGGCAGGTTATTGTGTTTTACCAACCCTTCTTCCCCGTCCTTTTCCAAATCGCCCGTAAACAGATAATTATAATTCCCCTGCGTAAGCAGCATGCACACCGAATAATTGTTCTCGTCGCTCGACTTTTCCTCGTAAAAAGGGTTATACAAAATGCTCATCGTAACGTTTTCGGCAAGAGCGTACGACTTTTTTGCGCCGTCTTCTTCGTTCCAGCACTGCAACGCCGTATAATGCACCGCGCCCGCTTTTACTTCCGCCTTGCGCTTTTCCACGTAATCGTTATAAATTTCCGTTTCTTTATTCGTCTGCGTAAAATCGATGATCGTTTTGCATTCAAAACTGTCGAACACGCCGGGTGCCTCTTTGGTACCGACGAACGCCGCAATGTGATCTTGATGGGCATGCGTTGCGATAACGTATTCGAGCACGCCGTCCGTACAGTATTGTTTTAAATAGGGCACAATGGTTGCGGCGGACCCCTTGCGGGAACCCGCGTCGATCAGCACTTCGGTATCGCCGATTTTGATCAGCGTGCAATCGCCCGCATACTTGTTTCCCAATTCGAGAAAGTGCACGGTAAGTTCCCCCGTCTGCAACGGAGAAAGCGGTTCTTTTTTGCGGAAGTAAAACCAATAAACGCAAAAGCCGATTATCGCAATAATCAAGATCACCGCAATTACCGTAAGCAACGGTTTATGCGCGGATTTTTCGATCGTTTTTTCCGTAACCTTTACCGTTCGCTTTACGATTCGCTTTGCCGAATTCTTTTTGTTGTTGGAATTTTTACGCTGCGCCATAATTTATCTTATGTATCCTTTAAAAAAATCTTCCTATTCCTGCGCGGGAATCAAGCCGTACGTCTGCGCGATGCGAATCACCGCGCGGTCGATATTGTGCAGCAAGCGATTTAACGCCGTCTGTGCGCCCGCGTCGATCACGCCGTTTTCCGTAGTGCGCAAAACGGATACGATCATATCGAAATTGCCATAGATCGCCTTGCAATCTTCGTCGATTGCAGCAAACGCGGGCAGATCGCTGCCCGCTTGCAAACGGTGCATTTCTTTGATCAGCCCGTTCATTTCGGTAAGATTGCCGATATCCCCGCTTTGAAACAGCCGCGCAAGCACGCCGTTCAACTGCGCAAGGCGTTGGATAAACAATTCGACGCTTCCGTCTTTTTCTTCCATCATAAAACAACTCCGTTTTTTTCGAGCAAGGCGCGCGCCGTTTCCACACTGTCGGTGCCCGTTTTATTTTTGATGGGCGCGAACTCTTTTTCCCGCTCTACCTCGAAGGGCAAACACGTTTCCATCAGTTTTACCATATCTAAAATAAGCGTTTCGAACTTGTAACCGTTTTCCGTTTGCGGAAGCACTTTTTCGCCCTTTTCGTCGATATACGGAATTTTCTTTTTAACGACGTGCACGGGAATTTGCTTTTGCGCGATTTCCTTTAACTTGGAATAGCGGAATAAATAATTTAAAATTACCCCGTAGGTAAACAGCAGATCGCCGTTTTCGCCCCGCGCATGCGCCATTTCGGGCGTGAGTTCGTAATATTCGATAATGTTCGGCTTTCCGTCTTCCAAGCACAGCACCCCCACCCGTTCTTCGGGGCACGCTTTGCACACCACCTTTGCGGCGCAGTTTACGCCGCTTTCGATCGCCGCGCCTACGAACACGGGGTCGGCAATGCGCTGCAACACGTTATCCACCGCGAACACGTTCAGCCATTCTATCCCGCGTCTTTCGACATCTTCCCCCAATCCCGCGCGGAGCATAGAAGAAAACCAACCGCCGTTTCCGTTCGGCGAAGTGGCGACCCGCCCTTTTTCTTCGAGCAGGAGGTTGCCCACCCCGTCCGTACAGGGCGCAACGTCTTGCATGAAAAAACGGACTTCTTGCCGCGGATACCCGAAATAGGCGTGCTCTTTTAAAAACGCTTTTGTTTCGCGGTCGTTTTTCTCGCTCGTCATAATATACAACGGCGGAAACGCGCCGCAATCTTTGCTTACTTCGAGCAAATTTTCGATCAAGCACTGAAAGATATAAACGGGGCGGGTAACGCCGATATCGTAAACGCCCTTAGGCGCGTCCGACCCCAGCCGCGTGCCCTGACCGCCCGCAAGCAGCACCGCGCCCACTTTGCCCGCGCGCACGCATTCCCGTCCGCGCGCATAAAACGCCTGTTTCTGCGCCTCGATCTGCGCGATCTTCAACCCGTCGATGGGTAAAATTTCGCCCTTGCCGCTTAAATTTTGCGGCCGCCGCAGCTGTTCCGTTACGGAAAGATCTAACCGCTCGATTTGCGCAAGCAGCGCTTTTTGCTCTTCTTCGTTCAGTTCTTCGTAATAGCGAAGCAGCCCTTCCTGCCCCCGCCCGCGAAGCAAACGCATTGTACTTTCGTAATCCATTTCATCCTCCGATCGATAACCCTGATTCATTATAAGCGATATTGCGCGGAAAGTCAAATTTCTTTTTCGAATAAAAACGCGCCCGCTTTGTATTCGCCCCCGTCTTCGATCGTCAACGCGCCCGCGCTGCATGTAAAATGCAAATCGGTAAACGAATCGATCAAGCGATACCCCGCATGCTTCGATACGATTGTTTGCGCCCCTTGCAATTTATGAACGAGAACGAGCCGCCGCCCGCCGTACTCTTTTACGTAAATTTGCCTGCCGAAGGGGTTGCGGTACGAGTTTACGTTGCAGTCGATTTCCGCAATATCGCCCGAACGCACGATCTCTTTCACACGCTTGTAAAAATCCAGCCCGCGCGCGATCAGCTTCGTCTTTTCGGGGGAAAGGCGCAGCACGTCGCCCGAAAGGCAGATTCTGCCCATCATGGCGGCGCACAGCGAATAAACGGTGCGCGAATCGCTTTCCCCCTCGCGCAAGACCGCCCAAATTTGCGATTGCCGCGCGGGAACCACGCGCGAAACGTTCGCCGCAACGAGCGGGATCTCCGCGCATTCGTGCGCGTCCGAAAACGAGCACATGCCGACTTTGCTCATGCGAAGCGGTTCGATCCTGCTTCCGCCCGAAGCGCAGTTTTCGATTACGAGATCGGGAAGTTCCGCCCGCAAACGGTCGAGCCATGCAATGCTTTGTTCCGCGACCTGCCTGCCCCCTTCGCCCAAAGCGGCGCCGTCTGCGCTGTCGCACCCCATGCCGTACGTATCGTTATAGTCGATTTTTAAATAGCCGAACTTGTTTTCCTTTAAAAAGGATAACATTTTTTCTTCGAGATAGGCGGTAACCTCCCCTTTGCGCAAGTCGAGAAACCGCCTGTTTTTGGAAGTGATCGGCGCGCCGCCGCGGCAAAGGAGCAGTTCCTCGCGGGAAAAACATTCGCTGTCTCTGCCCGCGTTTTCGAATTCGAACCATATCCCCGCGCGCATGCCGGCGCGCTCGATCGTTTGGACCGCACGCGCGATCCCTTCGGGAAACAGCAGCGCGCTCTGCCGCCAATCGCCGATGGCGTTGCACCACCCCTTGTCGTCCGGCTTGTACCAACCGCAGTCGATAACGAAGTAATCGGGCGCAAGCGGCTTTACGGCGCGCACGATTTTTTCAATGTTTTCTTGGGAAGGGCACCCCCAAGTGGTGCAGTACTCGTTAAAGAGTACGGGCATATCTTCTTCCGCAGGGGGAACGCGCAAACGGGAATCCGCTTCCCGCACAAGGGCGTTGCACACGGCTTTTACCCCGCCGCCCCGCTTTACCGCAAGATACGCTTTGTGCGTGCAAAATGTTTGCTCGGGCAAAATTTCTTTGCGCCAATGCCCGAATTCGTAATCGGCAAGCCCGCCCGTAAGCGCGCACGTTTCCTTTTCTTGATAAACTTCCATCTGCCAAGAATAGGGCGCTTCTACCGTCATGCCCCAAACCGTACCGCCTTCGCCGTCTTCGATCGCCGCGAACGGATAATAATCGCGGTTGGACATGCTTCCCCTTTGCCCGAATTTTTCGCACTTTACCCCGTAGCGCGCCCAACTCATATCCAGCCCCAAACGGGAAAAGGAATCGCTCTTTAAACGGCACTCGCGCGACCACGCGCTCGTCATGCGGTGCAGGATAAGCCCGTTCGTCGTAATACCGTTTTGCGAGGGAGCAAAAATCCCCGAAACGGAACCGCTCGCCAAAAATTCGAGGGTGCGCGGCGTTCCCGTGCGGTTGCGGTATTCCGTTTGCAGCGAGAACACGCCCGTTTGAGCGGAATAGCAAAGGATATGCAGGTATTCGTTGCCCGCGCCGTCCGAAAGGAGCGTTTGCACCCCCGCTTCGTCTGCCGTTTGTTCTTTGACAAACAGCACCGTAGACGAGCGGTTGCGCATGGTAAGCCCCTGCGTGTAATCGATCAGGTTTTCGTCGCCCGTAAAGGCAACCTGCACCAAACTGTCGCACCGAAGTTCATGCGGATCGACCGCGATTTCTTTGGGAAAGAGCGCAAGACCGATCGCCGTTTTGCCCTCGTGCCCTTCAACGGGCGTTTCCGTATAATACACGGCGGTATCGCCGAACAGATATTTTTTTTCGAACATAAAATTTTCCTCTTACAAAACAGCGCTTGCGGAAAACCGCAAGCGCGTGTTTACGGCTGAACGCCGATATCAGAATCTCGATTTATAGATGATATCCGAATAGGTAAGCTGTTTTTTGAATTCGTGAATATCGGTGTGCTCGTCGATGACCACCGTTTCGATACCCCACATGTCGCCCAGCGAGCGCATATCTTCCACCGTAAGCACGGAAGATACCACCGTGTGGTGCGCGCCGCCCGCGTAGATCCAAGCAGCAACGCCGTCTTTAAAGTTGGGCTGATACTTCCACATTAACCCGCCGACGGGAAGATTGGGCATCTTTTTGGGATATTTCACGAGTTCGATCTTCTGCACGATCAAGCGGATGCGATCGCCCATATCCACCATGGAAACGGCAACCGCTTCGGGAGCGGCAATGCCTTCGAACACCAAGCGCGCGGGATCGGACTTTCCGCCGATGCCCAAGGGGTGCACTTGAATTTCGGGTTTGGTCGCGGCGAACTGCGGGGAAACTTCCAGCATGTGCGCGCCGAGGCAAAGACCGTCTTTTAAATCGTAAGTGTAGTCTTCCATCAGCCCCGTGCCCTTTTGATCTGCCATGTACTGCATTACCGCGCCCAGCGCCGCGATCTTCCAATCTCCTTCCGCGCCGAAACCGTAACCCTTGCTCTGTAAATCTTGAATGGCAAGCCCGGGAAGCTGATTCAAGCCGTGAAGCGCGCCGAAGTGATCGACAATGCCGAGATAGCCGCCCTTTTCTTTGCAGAACCGATCCATCGCGATTTCGTACTTCGCCTGTTCGCGCACCGCGGCGATATTTTTCGTCGCCATGGTGTACTTTTTATCGTATTCCGCCATTAACGCGTCTACTTCCCCTTCGGTCACCTTTTCGATGTATTGCACCAAATCGCCGATGGGATAATAGTCTACCTGCCAGCCGAGGTTGATGTGCGCTTCTACCTTATCCCCTTCGGTTACGGCAACGTCGCGCATGTTATCGGAAAAACGGCATACTTTTACCGTTTTGGAAAACGCGATGCCCGCCGCCGCCTTGCACCATGCGGCAAGTTCTTTTAACGCTTCTTCGTCTTTATAATATCCGACGACGACTTTGTTATCCATTCTTAAACGGGAAACGATATAACCGAATTCTCTGTCGCCGTGCGCCGCTTGATTCTCGTTCATGAAATCCATGTCGATGGTATCGTAGGGCAGTTTTTCGTTATACTGCGTTGCAAAATGGCACATGGGCTTTTGCAACATGTGAAGCCCTTTGATCCACATTTTCGCGGGCGAGAAGGTATGGCACCAAGTGATAATGCCGATGCAGTTTTCGTCTGCGTTTACCTGTTTGATCGCCGCGATCACTTCGTCCGAACTTTTACACGTGGTAAGATATTTTACCGTAACGGGCATTTTGCCGTTTACGTAATCCGCCATTTCCTGCGAGTGCTGCGCAACGTGCGCAAGCACGTCGTCGCCGTAAAGGGTTTGCGAACCCGTAAGCCAATATACAACCTTTTCTTTCATAAAATCCACCTCTTAATATATTTTTATTTTTTAGACTGCCCGTAATAGGCGTTTTTCCCGTGTTTGCGCAAATAGTGTTTATCCATCATAAACCGATCCGCGCGCTGCACCTGCGGATTGACCGCCTCGGTGATCGCCGCCATTTTCGCCACTTCTTCGATGACCGTCGCATTGTAAACGGAACCGTCGCCGTCTTTACCGAACGCGAACACGCCGTGGCTTTTGATTAAAACGCCGGGCACTTCCAACGGCTTTAACCCGTCTTTTTGAAACTTTTCGACGATCGCAAGCCCCGTGTTTTTTTCGTATTCTCCTTCGATCTCCTCTTTGGTAAGCGAACGCGCGCAAGGGATATCCCCGTAAAAATAGTCGGCGTGCGTCGTGCCGTAAAAGGGAATGCTTCTTCCCGCCTGCGCCCATGCCGTAGCGTAGGTGGAATGGGTGTGCGTTACCCCGCCTACGTCGGGAAACGCCTTGTAAAATTCGATATGCGTGGGCGTATCGGAAGAGGGGCGCAAATCGCCTTCTACCACGTTCCCGTTTAAATCGACTACGACCATGTCTTTTTCCGTCATTTCGTCGTATTCCACGCCCGACGGCTTGATTACGATAAGCCCGCTTTCCCTGTCGATTTCGGAAACGTTTCCCCAAGTAAACAGCACAAGGCGGTGTTTTACCAAATCTAAATTTGCCTTTAATACCTTTTTCTTTAACCCTTCTAACATGTTCTTCTCCCTATTATTTTAACGACTGCACCGCTTGACGTACCACGGGCAAACCGTTTACATACCGTTTTGTAAATTCTTCGAATCCCTTTTCGTCTGCGGGATCGGGCGCAAGCGTAACGCCTTCCTGCCCCGCAAACACTCTGTCTTGCAAGTAGCGTTCGAGCGTTTCCCCCTTGCCCTTCGTGATGACATAGTTTGCAAGGATCGCCATGCCCCAAGCACCCCCTTCGCCCGCGTTTTTCATAACGGTTACGGGCGCGCCGATCGCAGCCGCCAAAAAACTTTGCCCGACGCGTTCCGTTTTAAACAGCCCGCCGTGCCCCGTAATTTTGTCGAGCTTTACGCCCTCCTGTTTCAGCATAATATCGCAGCCCACCTTTAACGCGCCGAACGCCGAATACAGGTGCGTGCGCATAAAGTTTGCAAGGTTCAACCGCCCTTCCGAAGTGCGCACGAACAGCGGTCTGCCCGCGTCTACCCCCGTTACGTGCTCGTTGGAAACATAGTTATAGGCGAGCAAGCCGCCGCAGTCTTTTTCCCCTTTCTCCCCTTCGAAATAGAGCATGTCGTACAGCTTCCACTTGGGGATATCGACGCCCGCAAGCGCGGCAAATTCGCCGAACAGATTTACCCACGCGTTTAAATCGGACGTGCAGTTGTTGCAGTGCACCATGCCCACAAGATCGCCCACAGGCGTAGTGACGAGGTCGATTTCGGGATATGCTTCGGAAAGTTCTTTTTCGAGCACGATCATCGCAAACACCGAAGTTCCCGCCGAAACGTTTCCCGTGCGCTTTTTTACGCTGTTGGTTGCAACCATGCCCGTGCCCGCGTCCCCTTCGGGCGGAGCGAACGGAATGCCTTCTTGCAGGTTTCCCGAAGGATCTAAAAGGCGCGCGCCCGATTGGGTAAGCCTGCCCGCTTCTTCCCCCGCGACTAAAATTTCGGGGAGGATCTCTTCCACGCGGAAGGGCAGCGCGTATTCTTTGATCAGTTCGTCGAACTGCGCGATCATTTTGGAATTATACCGCTTTGTTTCGGGGTCTACGGGGAACATGCCCGAAGCCTCGCCTACGCCGATCACCTTTCTGCCCGTAAGCATCCAATGCACGTACCCTTCGAGCGTGGTTTGAAACGCAATGTCTTTTACGTGCGGTTCGCCGTTTAAAATCGCCTGATACAAATGCGCCACAGACCAACGCGCGGGAATGTGATACCCGAACAGTTCGGTAAGCCTTTCCGCCGCGGGCGCCGCATTGTTGTTGCGCCAGGTGCGGAAGGGAACAAGCAATTTGTCTTCTTTATCGAACACCATATAGCCGTGCATCATGGCGGAAAAACCGATCGCGCCGATTTTTTTCAGCGTAACGCCGTACTGCTCTTTTACATTCTGCGCCATTTTGCGGTAGCAGTCGCGCACGCCCTCCCATACGTCTTCGAGCGAATACGTCCAAATCCCCTCTTCGAAGCGGTTTTCCCAATCGTGGCTGCCCGAAGCGATAGGCGCGTTCTCTTCGTCTACGAGGATCGCCTTAATGCGCGTAGAACCGAATTCGATGCCGAGCGCGGTTTTGCCCTCTTCCAAAAGCCGTGCAACATTCTTCTCCATAAATAACCCCTTTAAAGTCTTGTTAAACTTGGTACTGAAAGTACATATCTATTATAAGAAAAAAGGAACGAAAAATCAATAGATAAACGAAAAATTCTTGCAAAAATTTTTCTCGGTTTTCATAATTTTCCATACAACAGAAATAGGGCGGATCCCGCTTGGATCCGCCGCTTTTTTCTTGTAATTACTTTTTCAGTTCTACGCCCGCCTTTCTGCGGATCGCGGTGCCCCCCGCAAGTACGATCATCTTGATCGCGTCGAGTGAGAAATCGTCCGCCTCTACCGTAAGCGCCTTGTTCAGCGAACCGCGCGCAAGAATTTTTACGTACGTCGTTTTTTTGGAAAGATAGGTAATTTTTTGCTTCATCTCTTCGAGTGAAACGCGTTCCCCTTCCGCAAAATATTCGTTTAACGTATCGACGTTTACGACCGCCGTTTTGCTCTTATCGCTGTAACCTACGCTGTCTACAACGAGCGCAGCCGCAACTTCGTCGTGCATTAAGCCCTTTACTTCCGAGGCTTTGATTTCGGCGTTCGTCTGCCCGTCGCGCGCGTGTTCGAGCGCGCTGCGCACCTCTTCCTGCGTTTCTTTATAGCGGATCTCTTTTACCAGCCCGCGCTCTACCAAAGATTCGGTGCTGTCGTACGGGTATTCCGCGGCGTAGTTTGTCTGTTTATACGTCTTCTTTTTCTCTTCGCCGTATTTCGCGCATACGTCCGCAATCAAATCGAGCGCGTATTTAGCGCGGCGTTCGCTTTTGATGCGGTACATCAACGGCACTTGCGCATTAGAAGCGACGGCGGAAACGTCTTCCACATAATATTTGGTGCCCTCGTACGATTTAGGATCGAGCGCGAGATACAAACACAGCTTTTTGCCGCGGTATTGCAGCCGCGCGATCAAAGTTCTGCCGATGCGGAAACTTTCGCGCTTCCAACTCATGCGCGCTTTTACCTTTTTATAAGAAAGCAGCTCGTTTTTTAAACGGGAATAAAATTCCTTCGTTTCGTCTTCCGACTGAATAAGTTTTGCCGTAAAACTTTTGGAATATCTGACCGCGACAAACTGCTTGGTGCGAACGGCGTACGCGTGCAATACTTCTTCGCCGCGCACTTCTTCGCGCACGACGCCGACGAGCGATTCCCCCGCAAGTTCTTCCGCTTCCTTTTCGTCGAACTTTTCCGCTTCTTCTTCAACAGGATCTTCGCCCCTTACGATCTCTTCCGGAACGAAAATGTTTTCGCCCGAAATTTCTTCTTCAACGGGCGCTTCCGTTGCTTCTGTCTGTTCGGCAACAACTTCCGCGGGTTCTTCTGCTTTTTCTGCAACGGCTTCCGCAGATTCTTTCGTTTGCTCTGCAACAGCTTCCGCGGGTTCTTCCGCCTGCTCTGCAACAGCTTCCGCGGGTTCTTCCGCCTGCTCTGCAATAACTTCCGCGGGTTCTTCCGCTTGCTCCGCAACAGCTTCCGCGGGCTCTTCCGCCTGTTCTGCAACGGCTTCCGCGGGTTCTTCCGCCTGCTCCGCAACAGCTTCCGCGGGTTCTTCCGCTTGCTCCGCAACAGCTTCCGCGGGTTCTTCCGCTTGTTCCGCAACGGCTTCCGCAGGTTCTTCCGCCTGTTCCGCAACGGCTTCCGCGGGTTCTTCCGCCTGCTCCGCAACGGCTTCCGCGGGTTCTTCCGCGGATTCCGCAACAGCTTCCGCGGGTTCTTCCGCGGATTCCGCGTTCTGTTTTACTTTTTCGGACTGAGGCGCGCCGTTCTTCTTTTTCGCTCTTACGGCAAGGACCGCCAATACGCCGAGCAGAATAAGCGCAACGCCGCCCAACACGCTGCAAGCGATGATTTCCGTCGTCGTAAATTTTATTAAAAGCGACCATACGGATAAAGATAAACTCATAACAAACTCCCTAAACGTTCGTTTTTGCGGTAAAAAAACCGCACAATATATCAATTACGAATTATATCACGAACAACGGCATTTGTCAATGCGGACGACGAAATTTCCTACAAAAATCCCGCCTTCGACAGACGCACCTTATGCAAAAGCGCGGCGTTCCGTTAGAAACGCCGCACCATTGAAAAATCGTTAAAGTAAAATGCAAATTACCCCGCCTTTTCCCTCGTTTACGATGCGCGTTACCGTTTTGCGCATTTTCTTTTGCACGTTTTCCGCCATCGAGCGGTTTTTTACGAACAGCTCTTCCCCCAACATATCTTTCAGCGTTCTGCCGAACATGTTGGTGTTCCAAGCGCGTTCTTTATCCGTCGCCATATTATCCGCAATTTCTTTGACGAACGCAAGGCTTTGCTCTTCGTTGCCCAGCGTGGGGCGCACTTCCCCGCTTACGTCTACGCGGATAATGTGATAGCTGGGCGCGTCTGCATGAAGGTTTACCCCCACTCTTCCGCTGCGCTTTACCACTTTGGGTTCGGCAAGATTCATTTCTTCCCCCTCGGGCGGAACAATGCCGTAACCGTATTCCCGCGCGTCGGAAAACGCCTGACCGACCCGCGCATACAGCTTTTTCGCCTCGCCCAGCGCGGTAACGTAATTCATCAAAGCGAAATCGTCTTTGATCTCTTCGCCGCACTGTTCGCCGAGCATTTGATAGAACGCCCCCTCTTTTGCTTCTACTTTGCATACCGCTCTGCCCGTTGCGGGTTCCAACGTAAGCCCGACGGGGGGAAGCAGCTTTTCGCTTTGCGCAAACAAACCGTCTAAAAGGGCGCAATCGCTCATCTTTTCGATTTTCGGCGCAACCGCGCGCACCCCTTCCAATACTTCCGAAATAAGCGAACTATCCGCTTCCAATACCCGCATCCAATCGGGCAGATCTACGTCGATAGAAAGCACGGGGAATTCGTAAAGCACCCGTTCGAGCACCGCTTCGATCCCTTCCGCCGTTACCTCTTCCGCATTCAGCGCCAGCACCGGCGTTTCGTACTTCGCCTGCAATTCCGCGCGTAATTCTTCCGCCGCCGACGGCGTTTTGCAGTTAAGCACGATAACGAACGGCTTGCCGAGTTCTTTTAATTCGTGCGCCGCAAGCTCTTCCGCCGGCACGTAATTAGCGCGGGGAAGATCGGTAACCGAACCGTCCGTCGTCATTAAAATGCCGATTGTCGAATGATCGCGAATGACTTTGCGCGTGCCCTCTTCCGCCGCACGTTGAAAGGGTACGGGCGTTTCGTCCCACGGGGTTTTGACAAGACGGGGTTTTCCGTCCTCTTCGAATCCCGCCGCGCCCGAAACGGGAAAGCCCACGCAATCTACAAGGCGCACCTTTGCAACCGCGTCTTTTACGCGGATCTCCGCCGCCTCTTCGGGAACGAATTTGGGTTCCGTCGTCATAACCGTTTTCCCCGAAGCGGACTGCGGAAGTTCGTCCGTCATGCGTTGTTTTCTCGCCCCGGAAGCGGAGGGAAGCACCAAAAGTTCCATAAACCGCTTAATAAACGTGGATTTGCCCGTGCGAACGGGTCCTACCACTCCTACGTAAATTTCGCCGCCCGTGCGCGCGGCAATCTCCTCGTATACCTTGTTTTGTTCCATAAAAAAACGCCTCCGCCGTTATTCCTTGCTTGTTTACTATATGGCGGCGAAGGCGCAGTTATGAATCTTTTTGTCGATTACGGCGAAGAAATCTTATTCTTCGTTTATACAATATATCTTGTTGCTTGTCCTTTGCGGTAAAAAAGATTTTCCCCTTCCGTAAAATTATGCTTGCGGCTTTTCTTTTGCGGTAAAATCGGGCGTGAATTGCGACTGTTCGGAAATTTCGCGGAAATACGCGTCTTCCGAAAAATCGCGCGGCGTGGTATATTCCCCGCCCAGCGCTTCGATTGCGTATTTCAATTCTTGATATTCGAGATAGTTGATTTCTTCCCTGTCGATTGCTTCGAGCAAAACGGGAAGCGCGCGCGTATCGCCGTATGCGGCAAAATAGCTTGCATGCATGGGAAGATTTTCGCTTTGTCGGAACACCCGCTCTAACAGCAGATAAATGCGTTCGTCGCGCAATTTGCAGCGGGAAAGAATTTCGAGCATTTCTTCGCGCGCGATTCCCCGTTCGTAAAAGGACAGCGCGTTTTCTTTGGCGGGATCGGCATTGTTCTTTAACTGTTCGACGACTGCCTCGCGAAGTTCTGCGTTTTCTTCCCGTTCGAGCAAGCGGAAATATGCGGCGTACGCCTTTTCGTTGCCCCCCGCAAGATTGATCGCCGTAGTTAAAAGCTGCTCGTTTTCCGAATCGAGCAGGCGAACGAGCGCGTCGGGGCAGCCGCGGCTTTCCAATTCGCGGCATAAAAAGTCGGATACGGGAACATTTTCGGCAATATGGCGGGCGAGGGAATCCGTCAGCTCTTCGTCCGTCATGGCGGCGTAATATCCCTTGGGCGTGTTCTGCGCGCGCTTGATAAAGGTATCGCCGAAATTTTTATACAGTTTGGGAATGAGTTCTTCCCACTGCTTTTCGGTATGTTTGCCCGCGTTCTCTTCCATATACTGCGCAAGTTTTTCGTCGAACAAACCGTCGAAATCGATTAGAATGGGCTGCGTTTTCATACTGTTTTCCCCTTTAAAGATTGTTTATAATACATAATCGAGAATTTCCTGCACGACTTTTTTGTTTGCGTCGAACAGTTCGGAAATGCGCTTAATCCCCCGTTCGCCACCGCGCAGGCGCGCTTCGCGGTAGATCGCCGCGGCGAGCGCTTCCCGCTCGTCCATACAGTGCCAGGCTTCCCCTTGTTCCAACGCCTCGTATATGGATTCCGCAGCATAGCAAAGCCTGTTTTCGTTTTCCTCCCCTAACAGCGCGTATTTGGAATATACGTCCGCAAACGCGTTTAAAAACGCTTCCCGCTTGCGGTCGCCGATTTCGATTTCGTGCGTGAAAAATTCTTTATATATATTGCAGATCACCGTTCCGAACGAATCGTCGCGGTTGCGCACCGTAAGCGCGTGCAGCACGGAAAATTTGATCAACTCGTTCCCCTCGTAATCGAGCAGAATTTCGCGCACAAAACGGTCGTGTTCGCACTTTACCGCAACGCGCGCGGCGAGCAATTGCAACTTTTCGTCGCGCCCCTCTTTTTCGTCGAACGCGATGCGGAAAAAATCTTCCATTTGGGAAAGATCGCCCAAAAGCGCAAGCCGTTCGGGCGAAGCGCCGTCTGCAAGCTGCAAAAAGCCGACGATCGTTTTGTGTTCCTTTTCGGGCACTTTATAAAAGTACGAGGTGGGAATATTCCCCTCTTTTCCGTCCAACTCACCGCGCATGCGGATCAAGTAATATTCCGCAACGGCGGAACGGGGATAAAGGGTGCAAACGAGTTCGAGCGAGGAAATCGCCTCTTCGATGCGCCCCGTACGGTAACTTGCAACGGCATGAAAGTATAAAACGCTTCTGTCGTACGGCATTTCCTTTTTTAAAAGGCACAATTTTTGGTAAGCGGGCGCGTCTAATCCCGTTTCGCACAGCACCGTCGCGATTTTATAAAGATCGTCCGTATTCTTTGCGGGAAGGTCTATCAGGCGGCTTGCGATTTTTTTCGCTTCTTCCGATTTTTCCCGTTCGCCGAGCACGGCGCAGTAGGTGGTAAGCGCCTGAATATCGTCCGGATACTTTTGCAGAAGCGCTTCGCATTCCTGTTCCGCCTCTTCCGTGTTTCCCATCATCAGCGAGCACATCGCCGAAATACCCACCGCGGAAGGATAATCTTTGCTCGCTTGCGAAACGGCGCTTAATTCTTCTTTCGCTTCTTTCAAATTGCCCGTTTTTAATAAAAACAAGCCTTTGCGGATCGCTTCGGTATTGTCCGCTTCGTCGTCCGAATGTACCAAACGCAGTTTGGGCTTTTCGGTCGGCTGTAAAAACAGTTCCAAAAGCTGCGTTTTGTTTTCTTCGGGAATTTCTTCGTCCGCTTCCAACATTTTATGGTAGTATAACGCGGAAGGCGCTTCGCACCCCATATTCATAAACGCGACGGCAAGCCCTTCGTACCCTTCGGCAAAGTCCGCCTCGTTACAGGTGTCCAAAAAGCGATACCATGCGTCCGCCGCCTGCGGATAAAGTTCCATCGCCTCGTAAATATCGGCGGCGAGCGCGCTTGCGTCGCTGGAATTTTGATACATTTGATTGCGCTTGTTCAACATGGTAAGCGCGCCGAGATAATCGCCCGACTGAAAACGACGGTCTGCGCTGTCGAGCAAAAACTCGTCGCTGAAATCGAGCTTTTTAATTTTATCGTCTTTCGGAAATTTCGTTTTCACCCTTTACTCCCCGCCGCAGAACAGTTCTTCTGCTTCCTTTTTCCCGAACGAATAGTCGGTATTGCAATCGTGACAGTGCACGCTTATTTTGCCTTCCGCGCGCAAAATTTCTTCCGCCTCTTCCCTGCGCAGAGAACGGACGGCCTGCTGCGCGCGCTCGCGCGAACATCGGCAGCGAAAGCGAATTTCCCGCGCGGAAATTTCCCCTTCGGGCGACAGTTCGCGCGCAATCTCTTCCGCACCCCCGCCTTGCAAACGACATGCGATATCGCGGTAATTTTCGGCGATCGAACGGGCGCGCGCAAGGCTTTCTTCCGCCGCAAACGGCATTGCCTGCAACACGACCGCGCCCGCAGAAAGCAGTTCGCCCCCATCGGAAAAGCATTCCCCCGCGCAGATCCACGTATCCCGCTGTTCGCTGATTGCAAAATAGCGCACAAAATCGTCGTTCAAATTGCCCGAAACCAACTCGCTTGTTCCTACAAACGGCAAGCAATACGGTTCGCTGCGCACAACGGTAAGCGTGCCGTTTTTGCCCACACAGGCGCAAACCGCTTCTTCCCCGCCGCCGAGCGAAACGTCCGCATGCTCGATATACCCGCGCAGGCACAGGTCCGAATCCCCCGTAAGGCAGATTTTACCGCCCGCGCCGCCGCCGTTTACCGTAACGGAAAGATTGCCTTCCTCTTTCAGCCAACCGCACAAATATGCCGTAAGCGTAAAAGCCCTTGCATACGCCTTTGCGGAAGCGGGCGCCATGCGGTGACGCAAAACCCCTTCGCGCGCGGCGCATGCGGTATCGAGCACGGCAAGGGAAATATCCCCGCCGCATATCAACGTTTTGATAAGTTTGCTCATCTTTTTTTGCATATTACGTTTAACCGATCGCTTTTTTCTTTTCGACTGCCCAAATGCCCTTCTACGCCGATCAATTCGAACCCCGCGCCGTCCAACGCCTGAACGAGCGCTTCTTCCGTATGAATATACTGCGTGTGCGCTTCGTCAAACCGCAAAAATTTGCCGTCCGCCTCCTTTACAAACAGCGTTACGTCCATTTCCACCCTGTTCTCCTTTAAGGCGTTAAAAGAAAGATAAGTCACCTCGTCGCGGTCGTCCGCAAAGATATTATTTGCAACTTTTTCGCGTAACTTGTATTCGGAGCTTACATCCAACCAAAAAACGCCCCCTTTTTTCAAACAATCGCACGCGCGGCGAAATGCCGTTTTCAGCTTTTCGGGCGGGATATAATTGTAACAGTCGTTCGGCGCAAGAAGAAAATCGAATTTTTCGGGCGAACGCAATTTTACGGCGTCCGCTTGCACGAACGGAATATTCATTCCCTCGCGGGCGGCGCGCTTGCGCGCGCAGTCGAGCATGGGCAGCGAAATATCCGCGCCCGTCATCGCATAGCCCGCCTTATAAAGCGCGCGGCAGAACGCCCCGCTTCCGCAGCCGACTTCCAATCCCTTTTTTCCCGCGCCCAACCGATTCAGCCCTTCAATAAAATACTGCGACCACTTCGGGTAGTCGCAGTCATCGTTCAAATATTCAAACCATTCGGCAAGCGATTCGTATGCCTGCGGCATAATTCTCCTTTTTATTTGCGCTTGTTTAGCATTTTGGGGGGCTTGGGCCGTTTCTTCTTGCCGCCGTCCGCCGCCTTTAACGCCTTTTCACGCTCTTCAAACTGCTTATTATATTCCACGTAACGTTCTTCGTTTTTATGCTCTTCTTCGTAAACGCGCACGTCCTCTTCGATCGCCTGTTTGCTCTCCTTTAAGCGACGTAAGTCTTCGCGGGAGAACGATTGCGGAAGCTGATACACTTCCATATCGTCGTCGAGCGGTTTGATGGGGCGGGAAACGAGTTTGGATTTCCCTTGCGCCACAATCATACGCTTGTACTCGCGCATTGCCGCGCTTTCCGTAGCGGTAACGGCAGCCGCGCTCTTTTGCGCGGAAGCAGAGCCGTCTTTGCTGTATATTCCCTTGCCGACGGCAACCCCCATTTTGGGATTGACAAAACGATCGAACGCCCATTGGCTGTAATCCATCCACACGAGCATTGCGTACGAAAACGCGAACAGGAACATAAGCACCACGCCGATCGCCAGCAAGAACCCGCCGCCGAACACCGCAAGCGCGAACGGCCACAGCGCAAGCGCCGCAAAGAACAGCGTTTGCGGAAAAGTACCTACCGTCATGATAACCGCGTTGCGGAAAAGCGCCCAAGGACCCTGTTTATAGTTTACTCCAAGGGAAATCATCCACAAACAGATCATTGCAAACAGCGCGAGGAAGATAAACCCGATCACCTTTGCCGCAACCAACAGCCCCGCGTTCGAAGCGCCCGTCGCAAGCAGCAGATCGGAAAGATTGCTTACCCAATTTACAAAAAACAGCAGCACAGTGAACACCAGCACAGCTTCTAAAACGTTTAAATAATTGCGCTTAATGCCGCGCACAAAATCGTTTGCGACAAAAACCCCTTCCGTCCAAATCAAATTGCGGATGATATACATGCCGCCCGAAATGCCCAACGCGGCGATCGCCCCCGCAGGGATCAGCATTGCGAAAAACAATAAATCGGACGAAACGAGCGTCATTTCCGCCGCCCCCGCGATTTCGGGAATGGCGGGATAGCCTACGCCCAGCCCCGCGCCGTACGGACCGATCGCCCCCTGCGCGATCAGCGTTACGTACCGCCATACGATCACCGCGATCGCAGGCAGAAAGGTGACGAGAACAAGCAAATTGACGAACATCAATTTGCCGAACCGACCTTTAAAAATATCCCAGAATAACGACCAGCGGTTGGTGGGCAAGGTGCTGCGGGCGTAATCTTCGCTTCGCTCCTTTCCTTCCAGCCAACGCGCGACCAATCCTTTATGTTCTCTGTCTGCCATAAGCGTTTCTCCGTATGCACGTGTATTAAGGTTATTGTACTACAAAAGCGAAAAAAATTCAATTAAAATCGGGTAAATTCTTTGACTTTTCTATACCCGTATGGTAAAATAATCGCGTTGAGAAGAGGAGCGGACGAACATCAGTACCCGATCGGAGGATAAATAAGGATTATCCGCTATTACGGTTGCGGAAAAGGGTATCGCCGCCGAAGCGCAACGCTTTTCCTTAAAATAGCGCAGCGCTGGGGATAACGGCTAATACCGTTATCACTGTCACCGCGGTGAAGCGCTTTTCGGCTGAATCCCCTTTATATTACGGGGATCCGGATTGGATTTGTCTGCAAAGCGGTGAACGATCACCGCTTTTTATTTTATATTTAGGAGAATGTTATGAACATCGATCGCAAATGGAACGTGGGCGTAATCGGCGCGACGGGTATGGTAGGTCAGCGCTTTTTAACGCTGTTAGACGGGCACCCTTGGTTTACCCCCGTATGCCTTGCCGCAAGCGCGCGCTCGGCGGGAAAGCCTTACGAACAGGCGGTGGGAAATAAATGGGCGATGTCCGTTCCCATTCCCGCATATGCAAAGAATATGACCGTTTTAGACGCAGAGGCGGACGCGGAAAAAATCGCGCAAGCCGTCGACTTTGTGTTCTGCGCCGTAAACATGAAAAAAGAAGAGATTAAAGCGCTGGAAGAGCGGTATGCCAAATTAGAAGTTCCCGTCGTTTCCAACAACTCGGCGCACCGCGGCACGGCGGACGTGCCCATGATCATTCCCGAAATAAATCCCGAACATCTTGCCGTAATTCAAGCGCAAAAAAAGCGCCTAGGCACTGCGCGCGGATTTATCGCCGTAAAGAGCAACTGCTCTTTGCAATCGTACGTACCCCTTTTGCACCCGCTGAAAGCGTTCGGCATCAAAAGCGCGGCGGTATGCACTTATCAAGCGATTTCGGGCGCAGGCAAAACGTTTGAAACGATGCCCGAGATCCTCGATAACGTTATCCCCTATATCGGCGGAGAAGAGGAAAAAAGCGAACAGGAACCGTTAAAAATTTGGGGAAAGGTGAAAAACGGCGCGATCGTAAATGCAAGCGCGCCCTCGATCACCGCGCAGTGCCTGCGCGTTCCCGTAACGGACGGACACACGGCGGCGGTGTTCGTATCCTTCGAAAAAAAGCCGAAACGGGAAGAAATTCTTTCCGCTTGGAAAAACTTTAAGGGCGAACCGCAGGATTTAAACCTCCCCTCCGCCCCCAAACAGTTTTTGCACTACTTGGAAGAAGACAACCGCCCGCAACCCAAACTCGACCGCACGGAAGAAAAGGGAATGGCGGTTTGCGCGGGCAGACTGCGCGAAGATTCGTTGTTCGATTACAAGTTTATCGGCTGTTCGCATAACACCCTGCGTGGCGCGGCGGGCGGCGCAGTACTGCTTGCCGAACTGCTTGCGGCGAAAGGATACTTCGATTGAACGAATAAAGCATACTTCACATACACTGTAAAAAAGGATAAGGAGCGGACTATGACAGGCTTTTTAAAAGGTACGGCAACTGCGCTGATCACCCCATTCACCCAATCGGGCGTAAACTTCGGCGCGCTGGAACAAACGATCGACTACCAAACGGAGGGCGGAACGGACGCGCTCGTCATATTGGGCACTACGGGCGAACCCGCAACCATGACGGAACGGGAAAAAGAAGAAGTCATGCGCTTTGCCGTAAAAAAGGCGAAAGGAAAAATCAAACTGATATTCGGTACGGGAAGCAACTGCACCGCCCACGCCGTAGAAGCGAGCAAAAAGGCGGAAGATCTGGGCGCGGACGGCTTGCTTGTTGTTACCCCCTATTACAACAAGTGCACGCAAAACGGCTTATACGACTATTACGAAAGCGTTTGCGGCGCGGTAAAACTGCCCGTTATTTGCTATAACGTGCCCCCGCGTACGGGCGTGAACATTCTTCCCGCTACGATGGAACGGCTTGCCCATATCCCCAATATGGCGGGCGTAAAAGAAGCATGCGGAAATATGGAACAGATCTGCGAAACCATGCGGCGTATCCGCGGCAAGTGCGATTTGTATTCGGGCGACGACAATTTGAATTTGCCCATTCTCGCCATCGGCGGAACGGCGCTTATTTCCGTCGTTTCCAACCTTGCGCCCAAGGGGGTAAAGGAAATGTACATAGCGTTCGCTCAGGGCGACTTGAAAAAGGCGAACGAATTGCAGGATAAACTGCTTCCTTTGATCGACGCCTGCTTTTTAGAGGTAAACCCTATCCCCGCAAAGGCGGGCTTAAACATGTTGGGCTTCGACGCAGGGCTTCCCCGCGCTCCCCTTACCGATTTGGAAGAGGCGCACAAGGCGGTCATGCGCGAAGCGATGAAAACGTACGGATTAAAGGTGGTAAAATGAAACTGATCGTTTGCGGCGCGTGCGGCAGAATGGGCAAAAACGTTGCGGAAGTCGCACAAAATACGGGCGTCGAAATTGTTTGCGGGGTAGACTTGCACCCCTGCCCCATGCCCTTTCCCGTTTACGCTTCTTTTCAAGAAGTCCGCGAACAGGCAGACGCGATAATCGATTTTTCTTCCGTACAAAATTTAAGCGAACGGCTGAATTTTTGCAAAGCGCGCAATCTCCCTATCGTGCTCGCGGCGACGGGTTATTCGGACGAGGATTTAAAAACGGTGGCGGAAGCGGAACGGCATATCCCCGTTTTCCGCACGGGCAATCTTTCGCTGGGGATTAACCTGCTGCAACTGCTTGTAAAAAGAACGGCGGAAGTTTTGGGCGAAAATTTCGACGTGGAAATTATCGAGCGGCACCACAATAAAAAGAAAGACGCCCCTTCTGGCACCGCGCTCATGCTTGCGGAAAGCGTAAACGAAGGATTCGAACAACAGAAACAATTCGTATACGGCAGACAGGGATTAACGGGCGAACGGGAAAAAAGCGAGGTCGGCATACACGCGGTACGCGGCGGTACCATAGTGGGCGAACACGAAGTAATGTTTGCGGGCGAAGACGAAATTATCACCCTTTCCCATTCGGCGCGATCGCGCAAAGTGTTTGCATCCGGCGCGATAAAAGCGGCGGCGTGGCTTTGCGGAAAGCCCGCAGGTAAGTACGGCATGTCTGACTTGCTGAAAGATATCGTAAAATAACGGAATAACGAGGTAAAAGCAAACGCTTTTACCTCGTTTTATTGTTGGAACCGTAACTTGAATGGCTCCCCTTTTTTTACGCGATTCGCACAATTATGCGCCGAAGTTTTATTTGTAGTCTTTTCATATTCCCCTCGCAAAACTACGCAACAAACTCTCGCTAAATGCTTTTGCGGAAAAGCGATATTAACCATCTTAGGTACAATTTCCTATGGCGAAACGATTGCAAAACTGCGCAATAAACATACATATAATAAAAGAAAAAAACAGCCGCTTTGCACAAACGATCGCCCCCTATGAAAATATCCCGCGGCGGAACGATTACAAACCTACGCAATAAACATACATATAATAAAAGAAAAAAACAGCCGCTTTGCATAAACAATTGCCCCCTAACGAAAATACGATTTTCCGTGGCGGAACGATTGCAAAAACTCGCAACAAAAATATACATATAATAAAAGAAAAATGCAAACGATCGCATAAAAAAGCGCGCCGTGCTTTTTTAAACGCGGCGCGCCGATTTTTTATTCGTATTCGCCGTAATCGCGCCGATCCCCTCTGTAAAAGGGAGGCGGATCTTCCCGCGGCTGCGGCGGGGGCGGAGGCGAGGGCGGGCAGTAACGATCGTCTCTGCACCTTCCTTTATGCTTTTCGGGCGGTTTGGGCGCGGCTTTAATATCGACCAGCACAACGTCGATTCCGATTTTCGTCACGTTTTTCAATTCGATAAACAAATCGGCTTTGCCCCAGCGGAATCCCCTTCCGCCGGGAACGACGATCCCCTGCACCCTTCCTTCGGGATAACTAAATACCAAATCGCATACCTTACCCAAACGCTTTCCGTCGCAAAGGTTTACGACTTCTTTTTGTTTTAATTCCAAAAAACTCGTTTCCATCAACACATTGTATGCGAAAATTCGCACAATATGTCAAATTTCTTCTAAATCTTCGCGGAAGGGTCCCGAATCGTGCGTAAGCATTTGATGGTTTACCTTGCGCTGTTGAATCTCTCTTCTGTATTCCGAAGGCGTAATGCCGGCGGTGCGTTTAAATTCGTAAATCAAGTGCTGACTGTTTTTAAAACCCGCCTGAGAAACGATTTGCCCGACGGATAAATTCGTTTCGCGCAAAAGCTGTTTCGCCCTGTTTACGCGCGCTTCGTTAATGCTCTGTAAAATGGTACTTCCCGTATAGGCGCGGAAAATACGCTGTAAATACGCTTTGCTCAGCGAAACGGAAGCGGCGATTTCTTCGATTTTAACATCGGAAGCGTAATTTCGGTTGATGTATTCCCACACCCGTTTGATATACCAAAGGCAGCCGCTCGGCTTTCCTACCGATTTGCACTTTCCGATTTCGGCAAGCAGCATGATTTGTTTAGACTGAACGGAAAGCGCCTGTTCGAAATTTTTTACGCCGTCGTACAATTCGGCAAGAAAACTGCGCGCGCAAAATTCCACGTTTTCCATATCCGTTACAATGCTGTAACCGTTCTTCGCCGCCGCGATCTGCTGCCAGCCGCCCTGCCCCATGATGCTTGCGTAGTTGACGGAAAGCACGTCGAAAATGCCGTAAGGATTGTATTCCGACTTGGTTTTTACTTCGAATTCCACATTGTAGATCATCGCTTCCGTTTCGGTAATTATGCGGTGCGGCACCATCGCGTCGATCACGACAAACGCGCCCGCGGCGATCGTATACAGATTAAACTGCTTTTTCCCATCCTCTTCTTCGTACACTTCGAACGCGAACTGCCCGCTTTGGCAGTACATAAATTCAAGATAAGGATGGTAGTGCCGCGACATGGAAAACGTTCCGTCAAACTTTTTCATGTAATAAGAAACGGGTTCCAGCACTTCGTTTTTCAATTTTCGAAAGGTAATTGCCATAACCGCCCCCTGTTCCCTTATTATAACCCCAATTACGGTAAAAATCAACTCTTTCCGTAAAAACGCGGGGGCAAACCCGCCCCCGCGCCGTAATCTACTGTTTTTCCCTTAAAATGAATTTTGCCGTTGCGCCTTTTCCCGCGTCTTTAATCAAATAAGATATGGCAATCCTTCCGTCCCAATCGGCGGGCGCGTCCGCAAATCCGATTTCGTATTCGCCGCATAAATTCCCCATGGATACGACTTCGCTCGCCGCCGTTTTGCTTCCCAAGGGCGCGACTGCGTTTCCGCGGAATCCTTCGAGCGCATACAATTTTCCCGCCTGCCAGCTTCCGTCCGCTTTGCGGTAATCGATTTTAACGCCCAAAACACGATCGTCGCCGCCCGTAAGCGTTCCCCAGCTTTCGTACCGCAGAGAAAGCCCTTTCGATTGCTTCATACCGTCGAGGGTGACCGCCATTGCAGATTTCCCGACCTCGCGATCCGCCATGCCGACGTGCGCGGTAAAGCTGTTTTCGTGCATATCGGCATACGGAAGTCCGTCTCCCCGTTCGGGATACCAATAGTCTTTGCGCACGATTTTGCCCACCGAAGCATAATCGTCTAAATCGGACGTTCCGTTAAGACCGTTCACTTCGATATAATACGCGGAATTGGGTTTTAACGTCATGCGGACTTCCATCCCTTCGGTAAGTTCGTTTTCGCGGTAGCGCACCTTTAACGGCGCGTTTTGCGTCGTATAGCTGTAATGCTCGTCGTCTACAAGATATACGCTGAGCTCCCCGCGTTCGAAGGGGAGATCGTGCAGCGTAATATTCGCCTGTTCCTCTTTATTCCCTTTGTTATATACGATAAGCCCCGCGCGGTTGGAATCCGCGCCCGCCATCGTACCCAAATTGGGATTATGCAGATCGACGTTTACCCGATCGACGGGCAATCTGCCGTACATCCACAGTGCGTGATAGGCAGGATACCGCTGATAAGAC
Organism: uncultured Christensenella sp.; assembly: GCA_910578065.1. GTDB lineage: Bacteria > Bacillota > Clostridia > Christensenellales > Borkfalkiaceae > Gallimonas. Next base: position 29,256 of record CAJTPB010000016.1, read on the forward strand.
TGCCCGTCGATTAAATCGTAACTGAGTTTCCCCGTCTTTTCGCCCACGAGAGAAGCCCAACTCACTCGCGTTACGTCGGTTGCGGCAAGCAATTCGTCGAACGCGTAAAACATTCCCGGCAGCATTTCCACCGTTTGATAAATCGCGTCCGCGCCCGGTTGATAGATATTAAACTCGTTTACGTGCTGCTGCACCGTTTCCAACGCGGGATAGCTTACCCCTGCGGAAAGATCGGCATGCGCGCCCGTTTGATATCCCTGTAAAGAAGAACGCATTGCGTTTAAATAGGCGGAAAAGTTTTCCGTTTCGTCTTCCCTGCCCTTAATTTGCCCCTGTCTGCCGTAATAGTGCCAGCTTACCGCGTCGGGCAAATATCCGTCGTACGTCCGTTCGATAAACCGTTGAAAATCCGTTTTTTCGCCGTCGCCTTTTACGCTTGTATTTTTCGTGCAGGCGATCTGCGGATAAGCGACGCTAAACGCGGCGACCACCGCATCGGGATTCGCGGCGCGTATCCCTTTTACCGCCGCAAGATACGTTTGAATGTAGTCTAACCAATCGCCCGAAAAGAACGCTCCGTTAAAATCCGGCTCGTTCCAAACCTCGTGCGCGGCAAGGCGGATATCCTGCGTTTTAAAGTAATTTGCTATGTTGTAGCATAGTTCTTGCCATTTTTCGTAGTCGTCTACCTTTTTCCAATTCGCGCCGCAGTATTCGGGCGCGGCAAAGTACTCTACATACGGTACGACTTTGTGTTTTACCAACTCGCTTACAAGTTGCATCGTCTGCGCGTATTCTTCGTCGGTACTGCCGTTTTTTCCGCCCCGCCCGATTTCGTACCCCAAACCGTGATAACCCATAAACAAATCAAAGCGAAGATTTTCCGCTTTTATTTCGTCCAACGCGGGAATCATGCGCAGGGTGTTAGGGTCGGTAGTGCCCGGTTCTTCCCCCACCCAAGCCCAAGTGGACGTAAAGTTATCGAACTTTTTCAAATTTTGAACCGCAGCTCCGTCTTTTGTTCCGAAGTCGACGGAAACCGTTTGCGGCGATTGGGCGCACCCTGCTATTGCGGGAATCGCCAAAGATGCGCACATGAGCATAGAAACAATCCTCTTTTTCATCATATTTCTTCCTTTATTTTTTGAGAACGAGTTCGTCCTCTCTTTCTTCCGCCTCGTAAAAAACGGGACGTTCGCTCCCCCTCGGCTGATTGGGGCAGTGCAGTGCGACGTACGTTTTTCCCATAAAGAAAAACGCCATGCCGTGCCCGCCGTTTTCTTCGAACAGGGGCGTTTTGTGCTGTTTCCAAGGACCTTTGATTCCGTTTTCGGAAACCGCCGAACCGAGCGCGTATCCCTTTTTTCCCATGCTCGACCACAGCATAAGCAGTTTACCGCTTTTTAACGGATAAATAAACGGTCCGTCTGTAATATAATCTTTCCCGTTATGCGGAACCGTCCATTCCGCTTCGGAAGCGCGGAACAGCAGCTGCGGTTTGCCGATCAGTCCGTCGAACGAAGCGTTTAACCTGCCCAAATACATTTCGCCGTCCGAACAGTCTACCCATTCGCGGCAAAACACCGTGTAAGGGATCCCGTTTTCGAGATAGAGCGTTGCATCTAAACAGTTCCATTGTGCGGGAGTAAACGGTTTCGCGGCGGGAGTATATTTTCCGAACGGCGAATCGCTTACAAGCGCTTGGCTAGCCCGCGGCTTTCCCTGCCGTTTAAAAGAGGCGAACAAATAATACTTTCCGCCGTAGGCGTGCAGTTCGGGCGCCCAAAAATTTTCGTCTGCCCAAAACCCGCGGGAAGCCTCGAACAGCGAAAAAGGACCTTCGAAGTGAACAAGATCGCGCGTGCGGTAGCCTAAAAAACCGGCCGCCTTTCCCTGCCAGCAGGTTTCGTCCGTCGTGCCGACAAGATACCCCGTTCCGTTTTCGGCAAACAAAAACGGATCGCGTATTACGATATCTTCCCTTAACATGTCCGCTCCAACAGGGCGATGATGCCCGACCAATCGGAAGGCGCGCCCTTTGCCGTAATTTTTCCGCCGCGAACGGAAATTTCCGCGTTTCCGAACGATTTTTTAAAGCGATACCCTTCGGGCAGGCCGCGGCAAACTTCCGTTTGCGGACGCCCCATTATGAAGCAGTACCAAAGCAGTTTGCTTCCGTCGGAAGAACTGCGCGTAAGCGTTTGCACGCCGCGCACGCTGCGAAAACTTTCCGCCCCCTCTTTTTTGATTTCCGTTGTTACGCCGTCGAAAATAATTTCTTTGATTTCCCCGTAAAAGGAAACCGCTTCGCGCAAAATGCGGCAAATCCCCTCTTCCCTGCCGAACAGCCTGCCGCTGAGGCACATTCTGCCCAGCATGCTTTTTGCCAGCGTAAAATACGTTTCGTTTTCGCCGTAGTCTTCGCGGATCGTCGCCCAAATTTGCAGCTTGCGGGGCGGAATAAAGCGGTGTAAATTGCACGCGACGACGGCGCCTTCCCGCCCTTCGTGCGCATCCGAAAAGGAGCACATGCCACCCAAAGACAGCCAGCTTAATTCGTGCCGCATACCGCCCGAAGAACAGATTTCGACGACGAGATCGGGGATATCGGCGCGCAGGGAACGGTAAAACGCTTGCACGGCCTCCGCATGCAGGCGCAGCCCTTCGCCGAGCGATTCCGCGCCGTCCGCGCCTAACCCCGCGCTTTCGTTATAGTCGATTTTTATATACCGCACGCCCGTTTTCAACAGCATTTCCGTTACCTTGTGCCGTAAATGCGCGATCACTTCTTGTTTGCGGAAATCGAGCATAAACCGATCGCCGTGACGAATGGGTTTTCCGCCGCACGTCAACAGCCAATCGGGATGTTCGCGCGCCAAATCGGTATCCGTACTGGCGTTTTCGAATTCCATCCATATGCCCGCGCGCATGCCGTATTCCGCGCACAGATCGGCATATCCCTTTAATCCGTCTGGAAAATACGAGCGGTTTACTTCCCAATCGCCCACTGCGTCCCAATATCTTCCTTCCACGCTGTACCAACCCGCGTCTACCACAAAATACGAAACGCCCAACTCCTTACACACGGGCAAAAGCTGTTTTACCGTTTCCATGCGGGGTTTTCCCCAACTGTAACAGTATTCGTTATAAATAACGGGCAAACTGCGCTCGCAGGGCATTACGGGTTCCGTTTTGTCCGAATAGCGAACGAGCGTTTGCGCCGCTTCTTCCGCATTCCCCTTTACGACGGCGATCTGCGCCGTGCGGGTGCGAAACTGTTCGCCGCAGGAAAGGTTCTTTTTCCAATGCCCGTAAGTAAAATCCGCAAGCCCCCCGCAAAGGGAAATCGCGTTGTAAACGTTTGCGATTTCGATCTGCCAAGAGGCGGGCGCTTCCAAATTCACCGCCCAAGTAACGCCGTTCGTTTTATCTTCCACCGCAACCCAGGGAAGATATCCGTTTGCGGGCATTGTGCCCAGCTGACCGATTTTTTCCCCGCGGTAACCCAAACCGCTCCACGAATCCTCTAACAGATATTCCTGCGCGGGACGGCTTTCGAGCATACCCTCCGCGCTCCAATAACTGCGCAATTTATGAACGTATACTTCCGCTTCGTCGTTATAGCGCACAAAGGGAGAAAGGCGGGTAAGCAAAAAGGAAGGAACGCTTTCCAATACGACGGGAAGAGACGAATTATTTTGCACTTCGCAATAGGTTACGATTACCCCCGTTCCCCTGCGCGCGGTAAAATACTGCCGCGCGGTCAATCCTTCCGCCGTGCGGTATTCCGCAACGAGTTCCGTTTGCTCGCCTTCCGTAAAGCGGAATTCGGGCATTCCCCATTTTTCGCACAGTTCACTGTTGCGGTGCGTTTTTCCCGCATAAAAGCCGCGCGGACTCGCTTCGCCCTCTACCGCAATCTGCACCGCCGCTTCCGCACGCAAATTGCCGTAAGGATCTTTCCCGTTTATCTTCTCTTCGCAGATAAAAGGAATCATATCGGCGGGAACCGCCGTCATTACCGCAGAACCGTTTACTTCGGCGAAAACGATCGCCGTGTTATCGAGTTGAAAAATTTTCATGATGCACCGCTTAAAGGTATTTTACGGTAATATCGCTTACCGTGCTGTCGTAACTGTTGTTTCCGTTGCCGTTGATACAAAAATACAGCATGTCGCCCGCCTTTACCTGCGCTTCGAACGAAACCGCGTACGGTTCGCGCACTTCCGCGCCGATAAGCGCGCTGAACAAATAGTCCTCTTCGCCGTCGTTTAAGGTAACGTAATAGAACACGCCGTCGCCCGACCAATCGGCGGGATTGCGCGTAACGCTTCCCGTAACTTGCACCCTGCCTTCCACGGTCGCCTGCCAGCCGATCAGTGTTTCGACGTTGTTTCCGGGGTGCTGTTCTACGGGGGAATTGTAGCAATAAAAGTCGCGCCCGTTCCAACGCCCCGTGCCGTAATCGAAGGTCATTTTATAAATTTCGCCCATCGAATCGCGGTAAAGATAGTGCCAGCCTAAATATCCCTGTCGGGAAGAAAAATCCGCAACGTTGTTGTATACCCGGCTATCCGTTTGGGGCGCGGAAGGCTGTTCCCCGCACCCGCACACGGAAAGCGCGGTTACGGCGCAAAGGGATAACGCTGCAAAGTACGCACTCTTTTTCATTCTTCTTTCTCCTTTTCCGACTGTTCGGAATCGATCGCGCGCTTTTTCTTTTTGAAAACCAACGCCGCCGCAACCGCCGCAACCGCAAGCACGCCGCCCCCTACGCTAAGACCGATTATAAGCCCCGCGTTGCTCCCGCTTTGCTGTTCGGGATAATCTTCGTTTTCGTCCAATTCGGGCGGGGGAAGCGCGATTCCCTGCAATTCCAACTTGTTTACGGGGGAAAGGTAGGAAATAAGATTTTCCGCCCGATCGCCTTCCGCCGATTCCACGAAAATTTCGCACGCGAACGTTACGTTGTCGTACGCGTTAGAGCCGTTTCCGCCGCAGTCGGTATAATATGCGATGGTATCCCCTTTCTTAACCCGAATGTTTTTCATCGATTGGGGGAGTTCCGCCGCGGCGTAAGCAGAGCCGAACGCATAAGAAAACAGTTCCGTTTGGTTATGATAAATTTTCGCGTTCATACCGTCGCCGCCCTCGCCCGTTTTGACGAGCGCGCCCTCTACGGAAATGATCCCGTCTTGCGCGCACACGTAAATGCGCAAGCTGCCGTATTTCGTACCGGGGGATACGTTATCGGCGGAAATCAAATGCCAATCGCCGATGCCGTTCCACACGAGTTTGCCCGAATTTTTATTGACGCCGAATTCCATCAGCGCGTATTTTTCGATACTGCCCTGCGCGTAAAACCAGCCGTTTGCGCCTTGTTCCGTGCCGTAATAGCCCGTGTAGTCGATCGGACGGGCGCAGCCTACCCCGCCGCTCGCTTCTTCGCCCGCGTTCTGCTCGTTTTTGGTAAATTCCGCCTTTAACCAAATTTTCGTTTGGTCGAACGCCGAATTCCCCGCCTGATCGATCGCGAAATAGTACAGTTCGCCGCTTACGACTTCGTATTCCGCTCCGTTGAAATACACGGCAAAATTTTGCGTAAACGTTTTGTTGTAAATTTCCTCTGCGGAAACGGACAAAGATTTGCGGTTGTACGCTTTTAATGCGATCCCGTCCGATCCGTTGAACGAATCCTTAAACACCTTGCCCGTAAACTTTACCGTTCCGTTAAAGGGCGCGCGCCAAGCGATGATCGCGTCGTTTCCGCCCGCAGGACCGAAATCCTGCCGCCAATTTACTTCGTTGTATTCCGCGCCGCCCTTCCAAGCGTTACCGTCCGTCTGCGAAGTCGTCATTTCGTAATAACGCCCGTCCGCCTTGCCGTACAAAATCCAGAAATTACCCCCTCCCTGCTCGATGGGAACGGCGTAATACTCGCTTTCATCGCCCAAGGGGTAAGAAGGCGCATCGTTAAAGATGCAGGAAGGATCGCCCGCATAATCGGGAATAATACCGCCGCTTGCCTCTTCGCCCGCATTCGATTCGTTTTTGGTAAATTCCGCTTTCAGCCATACCTTGGCAACGTCATTTACCGAATGACCGTTTTGTCCGATTGCGAAATAGTAGATCTCGCCGCTTTGCACGGGAATTTCCACCCCGTTGAAATACACCGCAAAATTTTGCGTAAACGTTTTATTGTAAATTTCCTCTGCGGAAACTGACAAAGATTTGCGGTTGTATGCTTTCAGTACGATTCCGTCCGATCCGTCGAACGAAGTTTTAAACACCTTGCCCGTAAACTTCACTTTGCCGTTAAAGGGCGCGCGCCAGGCGATAATCGCGTCGTTTCCGCCGTCCGGCGAAAAATCTTGCCGCCAATCGATATTGTTATACTGCGCGCCGCCCTTCCAAGCGTTGCCGTCCGTTTGCGAAGTCGTCATTTCCGCATAAAAACCGTTCGCCTTACCGTACAGCGCGAAAAATCCGTTATCACCCTGCGCGACGGGAACGGCGTAATATTCCGATTCCTGCCCCATGGGATATCCCTGCGTTTCGTTAAAGATACAGGAGGGATCGCCCGCATAGTCCGGAATAATACCGCCGATTGCCTCTTCGCCCGCGTTCGATTCGTCTTTGGTAAATTCCGCTTTCAGCCATACGTTTGTCATGTCGTACGCAGGCGTTTTATTCTGCCCGATTGCAAAATAATAAATTTCGCCGCTTTGTACGGGAATTTCCGCGCCGTTGAAATAGGCAACAAAGTATCCTTTATCCGCCGTTACGTTATAAAGCTCGGTCGCGGGCGCGTTTTTATGCTGCCTGTGATATGCTTTTAATACGATGCCGTCCGATTCGGAACGGTAAAAGTTTTTAAACACTTTTCCCGTAAACTTTACCTTGCCGTTAAAGGGCGCGCGCCAGGCAAGAATTACGTCGTCGCTGCCGTCGGGCGCAAATTCCTGCCGCCACCACATGTTGTTGTTCGCCGCGCTTCCCTGCCAATGATTGCCGCCGCCCTGCGTGCCCGCCGTCATTTCCGCATAAAAGCCGTCCGCCTTGCCGTACAGCGCCCACAAATTGTTATCGCCTTGCGTTACGGGCGCGGCGTAATACGCCTCCTTCCCCTCTAACGCGTAATCGGGATAACGGTTAAAAATGCACTTCGAAGGTTCGGGATCGGGCGAGGGCAAAATGCCGCCCGAAGCGGGTTCGCCCGGATCCGCCGCGTTTTGCGTAAATTCCGCTTTTACGAACAACTTTGCGCCGTCGTTTGCGCTGTTGCCCCTTTGGTCGATTGCAAAGTAGTAAATTTCCCCGCTTGCAACCGTAAGTTCTTCCCCGCTGAAATATACGGTAAACGGCTGCGTATATTCGGTATGATAAATTTCTTCGGCATAATCGCTTAAACTTGCGCGGCGGATTGCCTTTAACGTAATGCCGTCCGACCCTTCGAAACTGCTTTTTTCCACCTTGCCTTGAAACTTCACTTTGCCGTTATAAGGCGCGCGCCAGGCGAGAATAGCGTCGTTTCCGCCGTCGGGCGAAAAATCTTGCCGCCAATCGATGTTGTTATACTGCGCGCCGCCCTTCCACGCATTGCCGTCCGTCTGCGAAGTCGTCATTTCGAAGTACTCGCTTTCCGCCTTGCCGTACAGTGCGTAAAATCCGTTTTCGCCCTGCGCGACAGGAACGCCGTACCAGCTTCCGATATCCGAAATATCGTAAGAGGCGCTTTCGGTAAAAAAGTCGCCCGCCGCATGCGTAACGGAATACGGCTTTCCCCCGAACGCGATCGCCGCCGCGGCGCTTCCCGTACAAAGGAAAAGCGCTGCAAACCCCAAACAAACGGCATGTTTTCCCTTTTTGATACTCATACCTTTCCTCCTTATCTTTCGTTTATCCGTTTAAATACTTTTTCGCTTCCGCGCTGTACTCGTCGATCATGCGCTGACCGCCCCACGTTTCGAGATACAGTTTTAAATAGCTTTCCCACGCTTTGTCGAACGCTTCGTTATACGAATACAAATTGTTCCAATCGGGATCGGCGCTATCCGACGAAGCGTAGTAATTTTTATTTTTGATCATGCCGACGTACTGTTCGAGCGCAGAATTCGCCAGCGTGTTGTCGTTATCGACGTACAGCGGCGTTTGCACGTAAACGGTTGCGTCTACCCTGCTGTTTTCCGCCGCGCGATCCATAAAGTCGATGATCAATTCGGCATTCGTCTGATACGGGCTGTAATAGTTGTATTTCCAAGAGGAAAGACTGGAAAGCGCCCAAGCGGGATCTTTTGTTTCGAGCGTGTAATTATACCCCGCCGAATCCTGCCCCATAACGCTTACCTTTTTTCCGTCTTGCACCTGATAGTGGTACCCTTCCACGCCGTAGGTAAACAGTTCGTCCGCTTCGTCGCTGTAAATGTAGTCGAGCAGCTTTAAAGCGGCGGTTCGCTCCGTTTCGGAAAGTCTTCCGTTAATGCACACGCTGCACCAAAAACCGGGATTGCCCTTTAACCCGTACGCGCCGTATTCGCCCTTAGGCGGATCGATCACCGTAAAACGGGAACGCGCTTCTTCCGCGGTGCAGTTGTTCGCGCTCGTAAAATCGTTTAGCACGGTGTTGTACCAAAGATTTCCCACCATAACGCCCACTTTACCCTGCACGAATTTCGTCTGTTTCTGCGTTGCCGTTGTTGCGATATAGTCGGGATCGAGAATGTTTTCCGCATACAGCTTATTCAAAAATGCGACCGCTTTTTTGTTTCCTTCCGTCACCCAACTCGAAGTAACGCCGCCCTTTCCGTCGTCTACCCAACCCCAATAGGTGGAGTCGTGCGCGCCTTCCGTTTTCGTTCCCATCGCTTCGAATATCCAGTTGTTAAACCACATGTTCGATTCGCTGCTGGTATAGCCGTAGGTATCGTCTCTGCCGTTTCCGTCGGGATCGTATTTGGAAAAAGCGCGGGTAAGGCGGTAAAATTCCGTCAGCGTTTCGGGAACTTTAAACTGGTAGCGCTCGTACAATTCTTGCGTCATGGCGCTTTCGTTTGCGATGATCCCGTCGGATACGAGAATGCTTGCAAGCTTCGCGTTTAAATTTTCGATCCAATCCAAACGGAGATACATGCCGTGTTCGAGTGAAGTTTCGATGGGAATCGCATAGTGTTTCCCCCCGAAATAGTCGATGCGGTCTTTTAAATAATCGAACTTTTTTAACCGCCTGTAAATGTTGGGATATTGCGTTTCGCTTACGAAATCGCTTACGGGAAGCACGGCTCCGTCGCGGATCCAACGCTTGAAGTTCGCGGGGCGGTCCATCGCGTAACATACGAAAATGTCGGGCATGGTATCCCCCAAAAACGCTTGATTCAATACGTCTTCCCAGTTGTTCGCCCCCGACGTGCGCACGTAAATGGGATAATCGGCATCGGCGTTTGCCATGATCTGCTTGTAAATAGGGCTTTTCTGCTTGCGCGCGGAATCGACAGCCGCAAAATCCCAACGGAAAATCGTAAGTTTGTTGTCGTCGGGAATGGTTTTCGCCCCGCCGCAGCCCGCCGCCGCGCCCACTGCAAGCAGGCAGGAAGCCGCAACCGCCAAAAGTTTTTTAAAGTATTTCATAAGTTCCTCCTTATATCGAGTCAATCCTTTACGGAACCGACCATTACTCCTTTTACGAAATATTTTTGCACGAAGGGATACACCGCCAAAATGGGAAGCATGGAAAACACGATCATCGCCGCTTGCTTTCCCTCTTCGAACAGTACGCCCGGATCGATCGATCCGCCCCCGCCGATCCCCGTGGATTGATTGCTTGAAAGAATGTTTCTAAGTTCCAACGCAAGCGGAAACCAATCGGGCGTGGATAAAAACATCATCGGCCAATACCAATCGTTCCAGCGCTCTACCATGTAAAAGAGGGCGACGGTTGCGATGCCCGCTTTGGAAAGAGGAATCACAAACCGAAACAAAACGGTAAATTCGCTTGCTCCGTCTAACTTGCACGATTCCACCATGCTTTTCGGCACTTGCGAAAAGAAGTTGCGCAGAATGATCATATTAAACGAATTGATGCCGAAGGGCAGAATTACGCTTAAAATGTTATCCATTAACCCCAGCTCTTTAATGGTGAGATAAAACGGAACCAACCCGCCGCCGAAGTACATGGTGATCAGTATGAACACGAAAAATATCTTACGCCCCGGCAATCCCTGCTTCGCCAGCACATACGCGCCCAAAACGGTTAACAGCATGTTGTACGCCGTGCCCGCGACCGTTACGAACAGCGATACGAGGAAGGCAAACCCGATTCGGTCTTGATACAGAATAAACTTGTACGAATCGAGGGTAAAACGGCGCGGAATTACGAACAACGTCGCTTCGTAAAAATCCTGTTTGGAAGAAAAGGATATCAGCAGTTGATTTAAAAACGGATACAGGCAAAGAAACGCAAAGCCCCCCATTAAAACGACCAACGCGATATCGAACGGTTTTATTTTTCTTTTTTTCGTTCCTTTCATCATGCGCCTCATTCGTACAACCCTACGCCGTTGATTTTCTTTACGATGAAATTCGCGCCGAGCAGAAGAGCGAAATTGATCACCGTTTTAAAAAGTCCGAGCGCCGCGCCCCGCTCTACCCAGCCTTGACTGATACCGATACGGTATGCGTACGTATCTAAAATATCGCTTACGTTATAAATCGCGGGATTATATAAGTTGAACACCGAATCGAACCCAGCGTTCATAATGTTGCCCACCTGCAAAATGAACATAACGACGATAATGGGCAAAATGCTCGGCAGGGTGATAAACCACATTTTGCGGAAGCGCCCGCAGCCGTCTACCGTAGCCGCTTCGTACAGTTCGGGATTGATCCCCGAAATTGCGGAAATGTAAATTACCGTTCCCCAACCCGCACCTTTCCAAATTTCCGCAAGGATCAAAATGGGATAAAAATATTTTTCTTCCGTTAAAAAGTTGACGCGATCGAATCCGAGCGACAGCAGCAAATTGTTCACCACGCCCCCGTTTACGCTAAGTAGCGTATATATGGTAGATGCGATAATCACCCACGAAATAAAGTAAGGCAGATAGATTGCCGTTTGCACCCCCTTTTTAAACTTTAAAAAGGGAATTTCGTTTAACAGCAGCGCAAGCACGATGGGTACGGGAAAACAAAATATCAACTTTAACAGGCTGATCACAATGGTGTTGCGCACCGCGCGCGCAAATTCGGGGGTGGCGAACAGCCAGTCGAAATGTTCGAACCCCGCCCAAGGACTGCCCACGATCCCTTGCGTGGGATAGTATTCTTTAAACGATATTACGATCCCGTACATGGGAAAGTAACAGAACACCAAAAAGAATACCACGACGGGCACCATCATTACATAAACTTCCCAATGATTTAAAATTTTGCGCCATAACCGATTGGGCGTTTTTTCTTTTTTCGGCGCGGGCGCCGCGGCGGAAATGCCTTCCGCTTTGTCCGTTGCGAACTCTTTCATCTTTTCCTCCTTATCAGTGTGTTCCTTTTTTCTTTTTTCCTTACCCGCAAAGTTTTTCTTTTTCGCTTCGATTGTCCCCCGCCGTTTCCGCTCTGTCAAGATACGCCGAAAACGAAATGTCACTTTTTCTTAACACTTTTAAGGATTTAGGCGGATAAATTCGCTTATTTTCCGAATCGATAGCATTTTTCCGCACAAGCAAAAGAGCTTTCGGCGATTACCGTAATTCCCATAGGGAATATTAGGTAAGCCGTAGGCGAACGAGAATTAGGCGTGGCGTGAAGCCACGCCTTTACTCTT
>CAJTPB010000017.1 GCA_910578065.1 uncultured Christensenella sp.
ATTGTACCACATTTTTTTGTTTCGCGGAAGCGTGTTGCGCGGGCCGCAGACAATTAGGCGTATCTACATTAGCAATCGTAAAATCACCGTTAACAGTCAAAATAGCGGAATACACCGGGTGACTATGATGGCCGGAACGCAACCAGGAAATGCAAAACTTTTGCCCTAATTTATTATAGCACATAAAAAATAAATCCGACCGTTTTTTTCGCGGAATTTTTTCGCCGCGAATCGGGTCGGATCGGTTTTGAACCGCTGCTGCGGTTACAGGATAAAGATTCCCTTCATGCTCTCTTCTCTGTTTACATGTGTATCACATTGCAAATTCTAGAAGTTCCGCTTTCAAGTGGACGAGCGATGCGCGGGCCGCAGACAATTCGGCGTCTGTACAAACGCCCCCGAATTGTCACCTCTGTCGGTTAAAGTACTGCATACCAACGTGTTATCGAGCGAGCCGGAACGCAACCAGGAAAATTAAAAATCTTTATCCTGCTCTATGATATCACAAATTTTGTTTTTGCGGAAGCGTGATGCGCGGGCCGCAGACAATTTCGCATGTTAGCTTCTCCGCCGCGATTTTGATCGCCCAACGAACTAAGATAAATCACATATAAAGAATTCTTATCGTAGCCGGAACGCAACCAGGAACATAAAAATCTTTACCCTCTTAATTATAACATATAAAAATAAATCCGACCGTTTTTTTCCGCAGAATTTTTTCGCCGCGAATCGGGTCGGATCGGTTTTGAACCGCTGCTGCGGTTACAGGATAAAGATTCCCTTCACGCTCTCTTCTCTGTTTACATGTGAATCACTTTGTAAATTCAGGAAATTCCGCTTAGCAAAGGAACGAGCGATGCGCGGGCCGCAGACAATTCGCCGTTGTTATGTCAAAAAAGGTTGAACTGCCGTCCGTAGCCAGAGCATGGGAAACGGTCATATCGTTATATGTGCCGGTACGCCACCAGGAAACAGAAAATCTTTACCCTTTTTTATGATAACATATTTTTTGTTTTTGCGGAAGCGTGTTGCGCGGGCCGCAGACAATTTCGCGTACCCACGGTGGCATAGTCTCCATCACCGGTAGCGGTCAAATAGCCGGAATACGTCGTGTACTTACTATTGCCGGAACGCAACCAAGAACATAAAAATCTTTACCCGCTTTTATGATATCACAAATTTTGTTTTTACGGAAGCGTGATGCGCGGCCGCAGACAATTTGGCGTATTAACCGCGGCATAAAAATAATCGCCGACGGTAGTCAACGTATGCGCATAATACGTGGGATAGCTGCTGCCGGAACGCAACCAGGAACATAAAAATCTTTACCCTCTTAATTATAACATATAAAAATAAATCCGACCGTTTTTTTCCGCAGAATTTTTTCGCCGCGGGTAAGGTCGGATATGATTTGCCTCCGTAAAATTCGGCGGCAGGACAAAGTTCCCTTCACACTCTTATCTAACAGTTTATATGTGGATCACAACATAAATTCGGGAATCCGCCAATTTTTTGCGGCGAGTGAGGCGCGGGCCGCAGACAATTCCTGCGTACTGACTGCAAGTACGCTATGACCACCCGATGCGGTCAGGTGTTACAAAATGCGCGTATTGCTATCAGCGCCGGAACGCAACCAGGAAAACCGAAAAAACTTTGCCCTATGCGATAATTATATCACTTTTAAAAAGCGCTTACAAGTAATTAAACGGATCGCCCCGCTCGTAACGCCAAAAAATTTCGCCGCAAATAAGCACCCCTTGGGGGCATTTGTAAAATTATTTTCCGATAAGCGCCGACCGCGCATAATTCGCGCTGAACTGTAATTTTCGTTTTCGGTGCAGACGGCAAACGATTTTCCGCCGCAAACACTTGCGGCAACCTCGTCGCACAAAGGAATAATTTACGTAGTTTTCGCTTTCGTGCTTTTGATCCACCCGTTTAATAATTTGCGCATTTCCGCAAGTTGCCGCGCAATCACCGCCGTTTGCCTGCCGTTGATCGCCTGCTTCCTACGTGCCGTTTCGGCATAAAAATCGATCAAACACAAGTCGACCAACGCGCTTTTTTGAAACGATTCGCGCACTTGATCGCGTTCGAAATTAGCGCGGTAAAGGTGTTCCACCAAATCGACGGAAGCGTTTTGGAAACGGGATATAATGCTCCACCGTAATTTTTTCGGGGATTTTTCGGTAATAACGAAAATGTATTCGCTTAATTTTTTCGCGTGCGTGAAAACCGCCATTTCTTTATCGCGCGGGGGATCGAAATCGGGAATGCGGAAAGGCTTGCGCGCCGAACGCTTGATCAAATTTTCGGGATACTCTTCCAATGCGGGCGGTTGCTGCTCGGCAAGTTCCGATTCGTGCCAACGGCGAAGTTCTTCCTCGATCTCTTCATCGACGTATTGCAAAGAATATTCGGTTGTATCTTTCATACTTCCTCCGTTTGAGAAAAAGGCGAGGGCGTCGTGGGTTCCTGTTCGAGAAAACGAAACTTATGGTTCAATTCCCGCTCGAACTTGCGGTTTTTTCCGTGCGACAGGTGCCCCATAATGGAAGCGCGCGAACGCTGTACCCGATCTTCATCGATCAATCCGTCAAGATACGCTTTTTTCAGCAATCGCACCCGCCAACGGAATCGCCGTTTTGTTTGCTTTTTTACCGTTTTTAACAACTTTCCGTCCGATAACACGCGGTAACGGTATCCCAAATAAGTTACTCCGTTGCGCATGGGAAATATCTGCGTTTTTGAATTGAGCGCAAGCCCCAACTCTTCTACCTTTGCATAAATTGCGGCGCGCACGGAGCGCAAATATTCCAAATCGTGATGAACAAGCACGAAATCGTCCATATACCGTGAATATACTTTTACGCGATACTGCTCTTTTATCATTCGGTCGACAGGATCCAAATAGTACATGCCGAAAACTTGGCTCGTTTGATTGCCGATTGGTATCCCCCGTTCGGTACGGTTATCCTTCCCCAACGGCGCAACGTTGTAACGCGCAAGATATTCGGGCTTTGTGTGATATCCGTCAATCACGCTTTCAACCAAAGTTCGAATGCGCGGATCGCCGATTTGTCCGCAAATCGCCCTTTTTAAACGGTCGTGCGGTATGGTAGCGAAATACTTTAAAATATCGCATTTAAAAAAGTAGCCTTCCGCGCCGTATTGATTCACGTATTTTCGTATCATTTTTTCAAACCTGCTTAGGGCGAAGTGCGCCCCCTTTCCCTTTTGGCATACGCAGTTATCGATTACTACGCGGTTGCTGAAATAGGGCATTAACACGTTGTCGCACAGCACGTGCTGAATAATGCGGTCGGAATAGCAAAGCGTTTGTATTTCGCGGCACTTCGGTTCGTACACGTTGAACGAACAGTATTTTCCGAAACGGAAAGTACCGTCGTTTAAACGACGGTACAAATCATATAAACCGGAAAGCATGTTCATTTCAAACCGCACGACGGGGCGTTTATCTCTGCGGCACATGCGGCTGCGCATGTGCGCTTTGTAAATGTTTTCAAAGGTAAACAGTTCTTCGTAGGTCGCAGTTATCATTCGTATCTCCTTATCTTTATGCGCCGAAAAAAATCGGCGCGATTTTTTTGTTAAAATTTGCGCGACCACGCTTTTGGCGAAAACAGCAGCAATATGGGGAAAATTTCCAATCTGCCGATCAGCATATCCGCCATCATGATCAATTTAGAAATCCAATTAAACGAAGCGTAAGAAGCGGTTGCCCCTACTTCGGGCGAAAGACAAGGCCCCATATTATTGAACATGGTAAGCGCGGAGTAAAAGGACGTTTGAAAGGAATTCCCGCACAAACACAAAGCAAATACCGAAATCGCCAGCACCAAAAAGAACAGCAAAAAGTAGCCGACGATTCCGTCCGTTTCCCGCTTGGTCATGGGTTTTTTATTTAATTTTACCACTTGAATGGCGTTGGGGCGCACAGAAGAAAGCAGCGTTGTGTAAGCGGATTTTGCAACGATCATCATGCGGGAAAATTTTAAACCGCCTCCCGTGCTTCCCGCGCACGCGCCGAGGAACATTAAAACGGTTAAAATCCCCTTCGAAGCTTCCGACCACTGCGCAAAATCCACCGTAGTAAATCCCGTAGAAGAGGCGATCGAAATAACGGCAAACGCAGACTGACGAAGCGCCGTGCCGAAATTTCCTATCGCGGAAAGAATGCCCAAAGCGACCCCGAACACGCACAGCACAATATAAATTAAATACGCGCGGAATTCTTCGTCTTTAACGGCGGTAGAAAATTTGCGCAGCACAAACAGATAGTAGATATTAAAGTTAATCGAAAAAATCAGCATAAACGCGATAATGACCATTTCGATATACAAACTGTTATACGCCGCAATGCTGGCGTTTGTTATAGCAAATCCGCCCGTGCCCGCCGTAGAAAGCGCTAAATTCAAACTGTCGAAAAAGCCGATTCCGCCGAACAGCAAAAAAATCATTTCCACTACGGTAAGCGCAAAATAGATAAAATACAATATCGCCGCCGAATGGCGCACTTTGGAAACGAGTTTCCCCACTTGCGGACCGGGCGATTCGAACTTCATCAGCTGAAAGGTGCTTCCGTCCGACGAGGGAATTACCGCAAGCAAAAATACGAGAATTCCCATTCCGCCCAGCCAATGGGTGAGCGAACGCCACAGCAGCATACATTTGGGAAGCGCTTCCACGTCGGTTAAAATAGTCGCGCCCGTAGTCGTAAAGCCGCTTACCGTTTCGAACACAGCGTTGAAATAGTTGGGGATCGCCCCCGAAAAGAAAAAGGGAAACGCCCCTAAAAGGGAAACGAGGATCCAAGAAAGCCCTACCGTCAGCAACCCTTCCTTACTGCCCAATTTTTTGTTCTTCGGCGATTTGGGCGCCAAAAGAAACCCCGCCGCAAGCAGACAGATTGCGGCATATAAAAATGAAAGTATTTCTCTGTATTCCCCATAGCAAAGCGCGGCGATTACGGGCAAAATCAACATTACGCATACGCCTTTGCATATAAGACCGAGATAATAACAAGTTGCGCGATAATTCATGACTGCAACATTTCTCCCAATTCGTAAAGCTGATCCCCCGTGGAAATTACCACAAGGTCGTCGTTTTCTTCCAAGGTAAAGCTGCCGTCAGGAATATATGCCGTTTTTCCGCGTACGACGGCGGCAATCAAAATGCCTTTGCGCAAGCGCAGTTCTTTTACGCTTTTTCCCACAAAACGATCGTCGCCCGCGATCCCGAACAAAAGCCCTTCCGCGCGCTCGCCTGCGATTTTGTACATTGCCTTTACCTGTCTGCCGTCGCTTACGTCTACCGCGCGCAAATAGCGGGCAAGTTCCGCGGCGGCGAGCGTATAAGGCGAAATTGCCGTATCCAACCGAATGGATTCGAGCAGCCCGCGGTAAGAATCGCCGTGCAACACGGAAATGGTCTTTGCGACTCCTTTTTCCTTGGCGAACAACGCGGTTACGATGTTGTTTTCGTCATAAGGAGACATGCAAACGACTGCGTCAGCCCCCTCGATCCCCTCGTTTTCGAGTACGTCGCGATCGGTATAATCGCCGCAGACGACCTGCGTTTTATCTAATCCGCCTTTGATCTCTAAACATCTGTCGTACGAATTGGTAATAATCTTAACGGAAAATCCGCTGTCTTCCAACTCGCGGGCAAGATAGAACGCCTCTCTTCCTCCGCCCAAAATCATAACGGCTTGAATTTTATGCTTCAAAAGCCCGAACGTACGGAAAAAAGTGCGCAATTCCGCATGCTTGGCGCAAATGCTGATGCTATCCCCGCCCGTAAGCGCGGTATTACCGTCCGGAATCAAAATTTTTCCTTCCCGCTCGACCGCAACGACCAAAACATTCACTTTGGATTTTTTGCGCATATCCGCCAAAGTCACCCCTTCGAGTTTGCTTTCTTGGGGTAATTTGATTTCGACGATATCTACCTTTCCGCCCGAAAACGAACTCACTTTTACCGCGGCGGGAAAACGCAAAATACGCAAAATCTCGTGCGAAACGGATTCTTCGGGATTGACGAGTTTATCGATCCCGAGTTTTCCGTGCATAAATTCGAACTGGTCGAAATATTCGGGATCGCGCACGCGCGCGACTAGCCGCTTCGCGCCCAATACCTTTGCCACCATACAGCACAAAATGTTGTTTTCGTCTTGTCTGGTAACTGCAACCAACATATCGCAATGCGCAACGCCCGCTTCGCGCAGATTATCCGCAATACAGCCGTTACCGCAGATCCCCTGTATATCCAGTTTATTGACGCATTCCTGTAAAACGGTAGGATTGTTTTCTACCGCTACAATGTCGTGCCCTTCCTTGCACAGTTCGCCCGCAAGCGTTAATCCCACTCTTCCGAGCCCTACGATGATTACCTTCATTCTCTCTCCGTG
The DNA here is from genome assembly GCA_910578065.1 of uncultured Christensenella sp. Lineage (GTDB taxonomy): Bacteria > Bacillota > Clostridia > Christensenellales > Borkfalkiaceae > Gallimonas. Next base: position 6,431 of record CAJTPB010000017.1, read on the forward strand.
TTAATAAAAAGTAGCAAGTTCCTGTTCGGGCGGTTCGCAATAGTCGAGCGCGGAAGCCTTTAAAACGGGACCTTTTTGTTCGTATACGCTGTGATATTCCAAATCGATTCGCGCGGTGATCTTGACCCAATCGCGCGTTTTCAGCGGAAGCGTAGAAGGGTGCAGACAGACGATGCCGCTGTACGAAATATCCGCCTCGCAGCAAGTCATAATATGCCTTCCGATTACAATCGTACCCTGTTTCAACCGCTTATCTGTTGCAACCAAGCCCTTTAATTGCACCGTTTTTCCGCGGTATTTTTGCATGTCTTCCATTAAATCGCGGTAGAAAAACGCATAATCGCGGTCTTCGATTTGAATGATCTTCGCTTCGATATCGTAGGGAAGCGGGTCTTGAATATCATCGTATTCCGCTTTACCGTCTTCGTATTCGTACACGATATCGGGACGGCGGGAAATTCCGCGGATAATTTTGTGGAACTCCTCTTTTTCGTATTCCCCGCGAAAACGGTTAAATACCACCATATCGGAAAACTGCACTTTATCGAATACAAGCTGACGCATATTTTTGTTGTATGCAAGAAACGTTCCCGCATCGAAAAAGGTCATAACTTGATTGATCATCCAGCCGTCGGGCATGGCGTCGAAAAATTTTTGCAATTCGAGCATGCCGTTATATTCAATCACCACGCGGTCGGGGCGGTGTTTGTTTTCCAGTGCGACAAGGGCATTTAGGTTAAGCGTTTGCTCGTTCACCTGTTCCACTGCAAATTTTTTTACGGCAAAACGGGAAGGATCGTATTCTTCCTCCCCCTCTTCCGCGACAAGCAGCAGAGTATTCTCGCCCGAATCGAACCGCTCGTCTTCGAACGTTTCTTGAATGAATTTTGTTTTACCCGAATCGAGAAACCCCAAAAACAGGTAAACGGGAATTTCTTTTTCTTCCATAACCTTATTTTAAAAACAGAATTTTTAATGCTTCTTCGTTCAAACGGCAGCCGATCACGCACAATCTGCCCGTGACCGCCGCGCTGCCCGTACGCACGTCCGCCTCTTCGGGAACATAATCGAAATGGATCCAACTTTCGCCGCCGTCTACAATGCCCTTTGCACGGAGCACAGTTCCGAATTCTCCGCTGTCGAGGCGGGCAAGCGTACGTTTCAATTCATCTTGCGTGAACTGCTTTGCCGTTTCTACCCCCCAACTTGTAAACACTTCATCTGCATGATGGTGCCCGTGATGGTCATGATGATGGTCATGTTCGTCATGATCGTGGCGGCAGCAATGTTCGTGCTCGTCATGATCGTGATGATGGCAATGTCCGTGCTCGTCATGATCGTGATGATGGCAATGTTCATGCTCCTCTTGATCGTTGTGGCAGCAATGCTCATGCCCGTCATGATCGTGATGATGGCAATGCTCACGCTTCTCTTCCTGCATCATATTTTCAAGTTCCGCCTGCAAATGATCCGCACGCTGCATGGCAAGCAAAATATCTTTTCCCGAAAGTTTTTCCCAATCGGTTGTAATGATCGTCGCATTCGTATGTTCTTTTAACAGCGAAGCGGCTTGCTCCGTTTTTTCGCCCGCGCCCGCCGTATGCGATAAAACGATACAGCTTGCATTTTCTACTTGATCGAGGAAAAACTCGCCGAAATTCTTTAAATACGCTTTGCACTTTTTCGCGTCTACGACCGTGCAAAAGGCGTTCAAACGGGAATTGTTTATTTCGGCGCGCTGCACCGCCTTGATCACGTCGGAAAGTTTGCCCACGCCGGAAGGCTCGATCAAAATGCGATCGGGCGAATATCTGTTTGCGACTTCTTGCAACGCTTTGGAAAAATCGCCGACGAGCGAACAGCAAATACAGCCTGAATTCATTTCCGTTACTTCGATGCCCGCATCCTGCATAAATCCGCCGTCTACGCCGATTTCGCCGAACTCGTTTTCGATTAAAACCACCCGTTCGCCCGCGTACGCTTCGCGGATCAGTTTTTTGATCAGCGTAGTTTTTCCCGCACCGAGAAATCCCGAAAAAATATCGATTTGAATCATATTATCACCTCGCTGTTCAAGTATCCTTTAAAACGCCCAATTTCCGTTTTTAAATATCTGCACGCGTTCGCCCGTTTTGGTTACGCCGACGATATCGAGATCTTTCGAACCGATCATAAAATCGACGTGGATCATACTGTCGTTGATCCCCATTTGGTGCAATTCTTCTTTCGTATAATTTTCGTACCCGCGAATGGTGTTGGTGAACCCCATTCCAAGCGCCAAATGGCAACTTGCGTTTTCGTCGAACAACGTATTGTAAAAGAGCAGTCCCGTATTATTAATAGGCGAATCGTAAGCGATCAGCGCAACCTCGCCCAGCTTTGCCGCGCCTTCGTCCATCGAAATCATCTTTTCCAGCAAATGCGCGTTCTTTTCCGCTTTTACCTCTACGGCTTTTCCGTTTTCGAAGCGAATGGAAAAGTTTTCGATCAATTCCCCTTGATAAGAAAGCGGCTTAGCAGAATACACGATCCCTTCCGCAGCGCCCGCTCTGGGAGAAGTGAAAATTTCTTCCGAAGGGATATTGGGATTAAAATAGCGCCCGCTCAAATCCTCTTCGCCGCCCCCCATAAACTGCGCTTCGGGCAAAAGACCGACGGTAAAATCCGTTCCGTTGGAAGATTTGTATTCGAGCGAAACAAGCCCCAAGCGGTTAAGCTTATCGCAGCGCTTTGCGATATCGTCGTTATGCCGCGCCCATTCGCGCACGGGATCCGCCCCGTCCGCGCGGGAAGCCGCTAAAATCGCATCCCATAACTTTTCCACCGCTTGATTGACGGAAAGATGAGGGAATACCTTTTTCGCCCACTTCTTTCCCGCAACCGCCGCAATGCACCATTGATAACGGTTGTCCATCGCGTCGCGGTAAGGCTTGATCACCTTCATGCGCGCGGAACGCACGTTCGTCATTTTTTCTTGATCGATCCCCGCCAATCCGTCCGGATCTTCCGATTCGAGATAGAGCATTGCGGGCAATTCTTTTTTACGGTATTCGAGTTTTTCGATCTCCCACTTTGCAAGCGCGGAAAGCGATTGCTCCTTTTCGAATTTATACTGCGTTTTCATAAGCGGCTGATGCGACCATTCTACGGTTACTTTGCCCGCGCCCGCGCGGTAAAGTTCTTCTACCACCATTTCTACAAATTCGGGCTGATCGAGTTCTGCCGAAACGACGACCCATTGCCCTTTTACGACGTTGATCCCCGTTTTTGCAAGCAGCTTCGCATACCGCTTTAACTGTGTTCTATTCATAAAATTACCTCCGTATTCGTTATAAGGAAAATACTTCCATATTATACGCTTTTCTGTCGCGTTCGTCAAATCTTTTTCGGCCTTCTACATGCGCTTATCTTTCGCGCAAAAACGCGGCAAATTGCCGCGTTTTTGCTTATTATGTCAGATATAGTACTACGTTTCCGCTTTCAATCGACCGTTTTACGTCGATAATCCGCTGATTAGACGAACCACGGAAGAGCAATCGGATATCTTTCAATTCCTCTACAAACCGCCCGTCTACCAACACGTCGAGGCAGGAGATCAATTCCCGCGTGACTTCGCAAGCCGCCTGCTCCTCTTCGATGCCGCCGTTTGCATAGGTATATCCCGTATAACACCAAATTGTTTTTTTGGGAAAACGTTCTTTCACCCGTTTAACGAACGGAAGCAGCGCGCGCTGGTTTTCCGGTTCGAACGGATCGCCGCCGAGCAAAGTAAGCCCCGCAATGTGATCGGGCGAAAGCGCGTTTAAAAGCTGTTCTTCCGTCTGCTCTGTAAACGGACGGCCGTACGAAAAATCCCACGTCATGCGGTTGAAACAGTTTTTACAATGCCTTCTGCAACCGGATACGAAGAGGGAAACGCGCACCCCCTCTCCGTTGGCAATATCCGTCGTTTTAATTTCTGCGTAGTTCATTATAAATGCAAAACTCTGTCTTTAATTTCTTGCGTTCTGCCCTGATTCCAATATTGCGTTCCGATATAGCCGCACGTTCTGCGCGCGACGTTCATCTTCGCTTGGTCGCGGTTATGGCAGTGCGGGCATTCCCAAAGCAGCTTGCCGTCTTCGTCTTCTACGATCTGAATTTCGCCGTCGTATCCGCAAACTTGGCAGAAATCGCTTTTCGTGTTCAGTTCGGCGTACATAATGTTATCATAAATGTACTGCATCAGCGAAAGCACCGCGGGTATATTGTTTTGCATGTTGGGCACTTCCACATAAGAAATAGCGCCGCCGGGCGAAAGCTGCTGGAACTCGCTTTCAAATTTCAGTTTGGTAAACGCATCGATCTTCTCGCTTACGTGCACGTGATAACTGTTGGTGATATAATTTTTATCGGTAACGCCGGGAACGATGCCGAACCGCTGCTGCAAGCATTTGGAAAATTTGTACGTCGTGCTTTCGAGCGGCGTTCCGTAAAGGGAAAAGTCGATTTTCTCTTTCGCCTTCCATTCTTTGCACTTGTCATTCATATGCTGCATAACGGAAAGCGCGAACGGCTTCGCTTCGTCGTCGGTATGCGATTTACCCGTCATGTACTTGGTGCATTCGTACAAGCCAGCATAGCCGAGGGAAATGGTAGAATATCCGCCGTACAAAAGTTTATCGATCGGCTCGCCCTTCTTTAAGCGCGCCAGCGCGCCGTACTGCCAAAGGATGGGCGCCGCATCGGATAAAGTTCCCTTTAAACGGTTATGGCGATACATCAAAGCGCGGTAGCAAAGATCCAAACGCTCGTCGAAGATGTTCCAGAATTTCTTTTCGTCTCCGCCCGAAGAAAGCGCAATATCGACAAGGTTGATCGTAACGACCCCTTGATTGAATCTGCCGTAATATTTGGGCTTGCCGTTTTCGTCTACGTACGGCGTAAGGAAACTGCGGCACCCCATACAGGTATAGCAATGCCCCTCTCCGTTGCGGTCGATCTTATATTCGAGCATTTTCTTTTCGGAAATATAATCGGGCACCATGCGGCGTGCGGTGCATTTTGCCGCAAGTTCGGTCAAATACCAGTACTTCGTTCCTTCGCGCACGTTGTCCTCTTCGAGCACGTAAATGAGTTTGGGGAACGCGGGCGTTACCCATACGCCCGATTCGTTTTTAACGCCCTGCATGCGCTGTTTGAGCGTTTCTTCGATGATCAACGCAAGATCTGCTTTTTCCTGCTCGTTGCGCGCCTCGTTCAAGTACATAAACACGGTAACGAACGGAGCCTGTCCGTTAGTCGTAAGCAGCGTTACCACTTGGTATTGGATCATTTGAATGCCCTTGCGCAATTCGTCTAAAAGGCGTTTTTCCGCAATTTTTGCAATTTGCTTTTCTTCGGTGATCCCCACTTCCGCCAACTCTTCCGCAACCTCTTTTACGATCTTTTTGCGGCTGATATCTACAAACGGCGCAAGATGGGTAAGCGAAATGCTCTGCCCGCCGTATTGGTTCGAAGCGACCTGCGCGATGATTTGCGTTGCAATATTGCACGCGGTGGAAAAGGAATGCGGTTTTTCGATCAGCGTGCCCGAAATTACGGTGCCGTTTTGCAGCATATCTTCAAGGTTTACCAAATCGCAGTTGTGCATGTGCTGCGCGAAATAGTCCGCGTCGTGGAAATGGATCAACCCTTGATCGTGCGCTTCTACGATATCGCGCGGCAACAAAATTCTGCGCGTTAAATCTTTGGAAACTTCGCCCGCCATGTAATCGCGCTGAACGGAGTTGACCGTAGGGTTTTTATTGGAATTTTCCTGTTTTACTTCTTCGTTGTTGCACTCGATCAAAGTCAAGATCTGCGCGTCCGTCGTGTTGGATTTTCTTACGAGTTCGCGCGTATAGCGGTAGGTAATGTACTTGCGCGCAACGGCGAACGCCTTTTGATCCATAATTTGGTTTTCCACAAAATCTTGAATCTCTTCCACGTTGACGGCACGATTCAAATCTTTGGAAAGCGCGGTAACCTTTTTTGCGATAAAATCGACCTGCTCTTCGCTTAAACGGTTTTCTTCGCTTACCTCGTTGTTTGCCTTACGAATCGCGTTTAAAATCTTGTCTAAATCAAATGCCACTTCCGTTCCGCTTCTTTTGATGATCTTCATCTTGTACACACTCCTTGCCCGCGCACTCTCACTCGCGCGAATAATATTTTGACTTTCCCGCAGTTGCTACGAAGAAAGCGTTCCCGAAAAGGGAACGCTACCAATATACACTATATCTTGTGGTTTGTCAACGGTTTTATACTATATTTTGTGAAAAATCTTATGCTATACCACAATATCTTGTGGTTGAGTCGATTTTTGCCGAAAAATCGAACGTGAAACAAAAGGCGCAAAAGTTACACGCAAAGCCCCCGTTTAAAGCAGCTGAGTGCCGTTGATCAAAAGGGAAAAACGGCATTCCAAAAACGAAGCCGCGCGGCGGCAAAGCTGCATGCGGTTGAAATAAATTTCGAAATAATCCATTACGGAACAGATCTCCGTATTGATTTCGATATGCAGCGTGATCGTCGATTTTTCCCGCTCCACGGTAAGATACGACCGCTCGGCGGCGAGGTTTACCCTATCGTGAATGTTTGCAAGGCTTACATTTGTAATGTTCTTTTTTACGCGGCTTTTGTGCACGTCCGCTTTATCGGCAAGAATAAGCGCGGCGGAAATATCCGAAACGGGAAGCCCGTACTGTTCGTCGTGATTGCCGATCGCCATCATCACTTCTGCCGCGGATTCGTAATTCAGCCCCAAACGGGTCAAAATTTGATAGGCGAGAAGCGCCCCGCTCTGCGCGTGATCGGTACGGTTGACGCAGTTGCCGATATCGTGCAGATAACCAGCAATCTCGGCAAGGCGAACGCGGTCTTGCTGTTTTCCGAGCGAAGATAAAATTTCCCCCGACCATTTGCTTACAATGCTCGAATGCCGTTTCGAGTGTTCGGTAAAACCGAGCGCCTCGATTTGGCGCTCGGACATCGTCATGATCGCAACGACTTCTTCATCGTTTTTTAAAGTTGCAAGATCTAAATTCATCAATTAAAACTCCGTTACCGTAAGACTTTTGAAAATCTCGTCATACTTTTCTTTGGTAAAGGAAATGGTGCCGAAAGTCGTTACCGTTGCGGTGCCCGCCGCAACGCCCGCGCGCAGCACGTCTTCGAGCGGGGCATGCTGCCGCATCATATTCGCCGCGGCGGCGACCATGCCGTCCCCCGCGCCTACCGTAGAATTAACGGCTACGTTGATGCTCTTGCAGAAATAATTTTTACTGCCGTTCGTAATGATCGCGCCGTCTTTTCCAAGCGAGAGCAATACGGATTTCGCCCCTCTGTTCATCAGTTCGTAACAGCCCGCAAGGCATTCTTCTTTGGTGGTAAACTCTCTGCCCAGCGTACTTTCCAACTCTTCCAAATTGGGCTTTACAAGATCTACTTCCGCTTCGAGCGCGGCGAACAGCTTCGCCCCCTCGGTATCCGCGATTTTCAGCGAACGGGGGTCGACCGAACGGAATAATTCGCGGTAATACCCTGCGTCTACCCCGCGGGGAAGTCCGCCCGATATTACGGTTACGTCCGACCGAGAAGAAAGCGTGCGAATCATTTGCAGTAATTCCACTAACTTTTCATTTGCAACCTGCCCGCCTACGTCGTTGATTTCCGTAAGCATCGATTTATGATCGATACATTTATAATTTTCGCGTACCCTTCCGCTATTCCATACGAACGCGAAGGGAACCCCCTCTTTATCGAGCGCGCGTTCGAACATTGCGCCGTTCTCGTTATACATAAATCCCGTTGCATACGCTTCGCCCCCCAAACGGGAAACGCCGATCGCAACGTTGAGCGCCTTTCCCGTAAACGACAGCGTTTTGCTTTTTACAACGTTTACTTTGCCGATATTCAGCGAATCCAGCTCGATCGTAACGTCGACACTCGGACTCATACATACGGTTAAAATCATTCCCTTCCTCCCCGAAAATTCCGCTGCAATCTTTTCGGCGAAACCCCCGTAACCAACATCTATATTATATTATATTTTAAGTAAAATTTCAAGACCCAAACGCAAAAAAAATTGCAAGATTTTATAATTTTTTTCCCGAAGCCCAAATAAAATCCCGCCTGTTCGGACGGGATTTTTTCATTAGCGCTTTTGTTACATCGAAATCATTTGCAATGTTTCGTATAACTCGTAATTGAACTTCTTTTTCATGGAAACCGCTTCGATAATATCCATGTCGATAATTTCGTTGTTGCGGATTCCCACTACGCGGTTGCCTTGACCGTCTTTTAAAAGGCGAACGGCTTTGTTGCCGAACTGCGCGGCGAGCATTCTGTCTGCCATAGAAGGAGAGCCGCCCCGCTGAATGTGCCCGATATTGGTCGCGCGAACGGAATACGTCGTAACCTCTTGCAATTTCTTCGCAAATTCGTCCGCCGACATAACCCCTTCCGCCACTACGATAATATTGGAATGCTTTCCGTTCGCGCGGGAGCGGTTGATGCGCATAACGATATCGTCCATATCGAACGCGATTTCGGGCACGACGATGATTTCCGCCCCCGAAGTAATGCCCGCGTACAGCGCGATATCGCCGCAATGCCGCCCCATAACTTCCACAACGGAAATGCGCTCGTGCGAGTTCATCGTATCACGCAGTTTGTTGATGACTTCCAAGCAGGTATTTACCGCCGTATCGAAGCCGAGCGTATAATCGGTATACTCTAAATCGTTATCGATCGTGCCGGGGATCCCGATGGTGGGAATGCCGAAATTTTCCGTTAAGCACTTCGCGCCGCGGAAAGATCCGTCGCCGCCGATAACGACAAGCCCTTCGATCCCTCGCTTTTCGAGAGTTGCGACAGCCTGTTTCTGCCCGTCTACCGTCAACATTTCAAGGCATCTTGCCGTGCGCAACTTTGTGCCGCCCCGCTGCACGATATCCGATACGCTGCGCATTTCGAGCGGCATCATTTCGTCGTTGATCAGACCGGAATATCCTCTTTCAATCCCGTAAACTTCCATTCCGAAGTAAATCGCCGTTCTAACAACTGCGCGGATCGCCGCATTCATTCCGGGCGCGTCGCCGCCGCTCGTCAGTAAGCCGATTCGTTTCATGTTTATGCCTCCGTATTTTCTATCCATATTATTATATCAAATATTTCCGAAAAAAGAAAGAAATTTTTCCCTTCTTTTTTATATTTTCTTAAACGAGTTTCACGCACGATTCGGGCAAGAAAGTTCGAAGTTCCGCCGCAAACGCGCGGTTTAAATTGACGGGGAATTCGTAACGCTTGCCGTCGTATAAAATCTTCGCCTTTAACGTTCCCGCATATCCCGTAAGCATTTCGATCAATTCGTCGAAATCCGCCCGATCCAATCCGCGCGCGTCGATCCACAGCGTCTGTTCTTTCTGTTCGGGAGCGGCGGCAGGCGCGTTAGCCTGTTCTTCCTGCCCCCCCTGCGCCGCAGGATCGCCCACTTCCGTCATATTGTCGAGCAGAATTACGGGAAGTTTATCGGGCGAAATATCTACCTTTCCGCTTAAACTTACCACGTTATCGATAGAAAGATACGGTTTGATCCGCTCATAAACCTTGGGGAACGCCACGCATTCCACGCTTCCGTACAAATCTTCCACCGTGATAAACGCCATAACCGATCCGTTTTTCGTGTTCAGCTTTTTCACGCCCGAAACGATCCCGCCCATCGTAGCGGGCTGACCGCTTTTTAACTGCTGATACGTTCTGTCTCCCGTCTCCTCGTCCTCTTCATAGTCGGAAAGCATGCCGCAATGAAAGGTGCAGTCGCGGAAGCGGGAAGCAAACCGCTCGAACGGGTGCCCGCTTACATATACGCCCAAAACCGATTTTTCTTTGGAAAGCAAATCGGCGGAATCCCATTCGGGAATATCGGGAAATTCCGCTTTGGGCGCTTCGTCGGGGATAAAATCGCCGAACAGCGACATTTGGGCGCTCGCTTTCTGCTTTTCGATACCCTGCACGCGGTGCATCAGTTCTTCATAAACCGCTTCGCACTGTGAACGCTTTATTCCCATCGAATCGAACGCGCCGCCGTAGATAAGCGCTTCTACCATTCTGCGGTTGACGTATTTGGTACAGCGCATTAAAAAGTCGGAAAAATCTTCAAATTTTCCGTTCTTTTCCCGCTCTTCGATCACGCTTTCCATACCCGCGACGCCCACGCCGCGCAGTGCGCACAGTCCGAAACGCACGCCGTTCCCCTGTACGGAGAAATATGCCTTAGAAAGGTTTACGTCGGGCGGAAGCACGGCGATATTCTTCTCTTTCATATATACGACGTATTTTGCGATTTCGTCGATATTGTTAATGCGGTTGTTTAAAACGCCCGCGAGAAATTCTTTGGGATAATACTTTTTCAGATACGCCGTTTGATAGGTAACGACGGCGTACGCCGCCGCATGCGATTTGTTGAACGCATAAGACGCGAAACTTTCCATCTGCGCGAACAGTTCCGCCGCAACGTCTGCGGGAATGCCGTGCGCGCCGCAGCCGGTTATGTTTCCGCCCTGTTCGATATCGCCCGAAATAAACTTATCCTTTTGCGCCATCAGTTCCGAACGGTGCTTTTTCGCCATAGCGCGCCGCACAAGATCCGCTTGCCCCAGCGAATAGCCCGCAAGATTTTGGAAAATCTGCATGACTTGCTCTTGATAAATGATAACGCCGTACGTCTTTTCGAGAATGGGCTTTAACAGCGGCGTTAAATATTTGATATGTTCGGGATCCGATTTATTCTTTAAATAGTTGGGAATAAAGTCCATAGGCCCCGGGCGGTACAGCGATATGCCCGCGATCAGATCTTCCAAACAGGTGGGTTGAAGCTGCTTCATAAACCGCTTCATGCCCCCTTGTTCCAACTGGAACACCGCATCGGTATCCCCTTCCGAAATCAGCTGATAGGCGAGCGCGTCGTTGCAGTCTTGCCCGAACTCGATATGCTTCCCCGTATTTTCGTAAATGTAGTCGCACGCCTTTTTAATATCGGTAAGCGTCGTCAACGCGAGGAAGTCCATTTTCAACATGCCGATGGATTCCACCTCTTTCATGTCGAACTGGGTGGTGATATCTTCCCCGTTGCGCGAAAGCGGCACGTTGTCCGCTATCTTCTTGCGACAGATAACGACGCCCGCCGCGTGCATTCCCGTTTGGCGGGGCATGCCTTCCAAACGCAGCCCCATGTCGATGACCCGTTTTAAGGTATCGTCCGATTCGTAAATGGAAATAAATTCGTTGTTGCGCTTGCCCTCTTGATCGGCAAGTTTTTTCAACGCTTCGTCGTGTTTATCGGGATCGTCTGCCGTTTCCGCCACCTTTTTGCGGCATTTTTCCAAATTCAACCCCAAAAGTTCGCGAATGGTTGACTTGCCGTCCATCAACTTGGTGATACGGTCCGTTTCCGCATACGGAACGCGCATAACGCGCCCTACGTCTTTGATGACCGCGCGGGAAGCAAGGGTGCCGAACGTAACAATCTGCGCAACGTTTTCGGGATGATAACGCCTGCGCACGTATTCGATGGTTTCCGCTCTGCGCTCGGTACAAAAGTCCACGTCGAAATCGGGCATGGAAACGCGGTCGGGGTTCAAAAACCGCTCGAACAGCAAATCGTACCGCAGCGGGTCGACGTTGGTAATGCCGATAGAATACGCAACGATACTGCCTACGCCCGAACCGCGCCCCGGCCCTACCGGAATGTCGTTTAGCCGCGACCAGTTAATGTAATCCCATACGATCAAAAAGTAGTCGGCAAACCCCATTTTTATAATAATTTCCAATTCGTATTCCGTGCGTTTTTTGATCTCTTCCGTGATCACGGGATACCGCCCTTTTAACCCTTCCCAAGTTAAGCGGGTAAGATATTCGGGCGAGGGCGTGCCGTCGTCCGCCGTATATAGCGGAATCAGCGTTTTATCGTATACGGGCGAGCCGTTGTCCTTTAAGTCGAACGGCGTGTCCGTTTCCGAAATCTTATCCGCGATCACGCGGGTGTTGGAAATCGCGCGCGGAAGGTTGGGGAAGAGCGCCGCCATTTCATCCCCCGATTTTAAGTAAAATTCGTGCGTCTGCATTTTCATGCGGGTGGGATCGTCTAACGTGCGCTTCATCTGAATGCACATTAACACGTCTTGCATTTCCCAATCCTCTTTGCGCAAATAGTGCACGTCGTTCGTGGCGACGAGTTCGATGCCCGTTTCTTCCGCAAGGCGGATCATCATGGGAAGAATGCGCTTTTGTTCGGGAATGCCGTGATCTTGAATTTCGAGATAAAAATCCTCCCCGAATATCCCTTTCATTTCAAGGGCGAATTTTTTCGCTCCTTCGTAATCGTCCGCCATCAAAAGGCGGGGAATGCGCCCTGCCAAACATGCGGAAAGGCAAATCACCCCTTCCGAATGCTCTTTTAAAACGTTATAATCGATGCGCGGGCGGTAATAATATCCGTCTACAAACGCGAGCGAATCGAGTTGAACAAGGTTGATATACCCCGTTTTATTCTTCGCAAGCAAAATCAAGTGATCGGCAGACTGCGTTTCTTTAACAGTATAATCGTTCACCACGTAAAATTCGCAGCCGATAATATACTTTATCTTGTTGCGCTTGCACTCTTCCGCAAAATAAAGGGAAGCGTACATGTTTCCGTGGTCGGTAAGCGCAACCGTATCGATGCCGTTTTTTACGCAGTGTTCGATCAGTTCGTCTACCTTTACAGCCCCGTCGAGCAGGCTGTATTCGCTATGCAGATGTAAGTGTACGAAGTCCGTCATATTATTTTTCCAGTTGATTGTATATTTCCATCAGTTTTCTCATGCGGTGATTCAAACAGCTTTTCGATTCCCCCAACCGATCCCCCAGCGAGCGCAGCGATTCCATGGGATAGGCGAGGCGGGCGCGCGCCAAATCGCGCAATGGGCGATCGAGCGAATCCAGCCCGATTTGCTTTTCGATCTCTACGATCGCGAGCGTCTGTTCCGCGCTTGCCGCCGCGGTGCGGTCGGTATTTCCCACAAAACAGTTATTTACGCGGTTTTCTTGATTGCTTTCTTCCCGCGCGCCGCTTACCGCGTTCAGCCGCTTTAACGCGTTTTGCGCGCCGATCAGCGAAAAGAAATCGGAAAGTTCATCGCGGCTCTTTAAATAGACGACCGCGCGTTCCCCCCGCTTTACGAGTTTTGCAAGCAATTCAAACGAAGCGAGCAAAGCGCAAAAATCTTCCGCAAGCGAAACGGTGGGAAAAACGAATTCAAGGTGATACCCCGTTTTTCTGTTTCCGCCCGGAAGGGTGCAGCTTCCGCTGCCCAAAAACGCGCCCTCGATATAGGCGAGCGCACAGCAGTCTTTTGCCGAAAAGCGTTCGGGGATCCCCTCTGCGCCCGCGCCGATATCGCGCAAGATGCGCTCCGCCCCCGCGCCGCCGTAAGTAAACGTAAGTTTATCGCGCGCGCGTTTAGGATCGGTCACCGCGCCTTTTAACTGCAACTGCGCGCCGTAAGCCCATTCGAACATCTGCACGAAGTATTCTGCAATTCGCTCGTTTTCGCTTACGAACGAAAAGGAATTTTCGCTTAAACTGCCGTTCGTACGCAAATAAGCGGCGCACTGCGCGATTTTGCAGCACGCGCTCTTAGGCGGAGCGGAAAGCAGCCCGCGCTTGATTTCCCAAGTAAAACTGCCCACAATCACCCTCTTTTTTGCTTAAACGCCGCAAAGCGGAAATCGGGCAGCCTGCCGTCGATATTATCGATGCGATCGAGCGGCAACCCCACGCGCACGATTTGTTCTTTTGCCAACGAAACGTCTCCGATCCTATTTACCGAATGCGCATCCGAATCGAGCACGAAGCGCACCCCCGTCTGCGAAATGCGGAACAGTTCTTCATCGCTGAAATGCACCTTTTTACCGCTCAATTCCAAATACGTGCCGTGATCGGCGCACGCCTTGGCAACTTCCACCGCGTCGGCAAAGCACTGAAAATTGACGTGCGTCAACACGTCGATCGGGTTGTTTTTTACCGTATTGATATACGCCTCCGTCGTTTCTTTGACGAGGGAGCGCGGAACGCTCTTTTTTTTGCGTTTGAAATAATTGCGCAAGCCGAAACGGAATAAATCGCCCATCGTTTGATAGCGCGTTATCAAATGAACGCCGCACAAAAACAAATCGAAATCGTCGTAATCGGAAGGTTCCAAATCGGTAAACCCCGATCTTCCGCGAATGTTGCACTCCATTCCGACGAGCACCCGCACCCCCGTTTTTTCTTCCGCTTCCGCGCACTCTCGCTTTAAAGAAGGCACCTGCCGCCTGCGCACGCCGAAAACGATATGCGAAAACCCGTGATCGGTAATGCCGATTTGCGCAAGCCCCAATTCTTTCGCCCGCGTTGCGTTTTCAAGAACCGTTCCTTTGCCGTGCGAATAAGGCGTATGCGTATGATAATCTGCCGTAAGATTCATTCCGTTCTCCGTTCCGAACTGCACGCTCGGATTTTACGGGATCGGGCGGATCTCCTCCCGTAATAGTATTCCCGTTTTTCTATGTACCGTATCTTTTACAAACGCCGCAAGCCGCGATACGTCTGCAAAAGTTGCATTCTTTTCGTTGATAATAAAATTCGCGTGTTCTTCGGAAACGCGCGCGCCGCCGACAGCCGCGCCTTTTAACCCGCATTCTTCGATCAGTTTTCCCGCCGAAATTTCCTGCGGATTTACGAATACGCACCCCATGCTTCTGCCTTTGGGAAGGTGCGTCCGCTTATTTCGAAAATAACAGGTGTTGCGCGCAATCTGCTCTTCGCTTGCATACGCCGTTTTTAAATACACGCCTAGCACCGCAATTTTTTCTTGCAGAAAAATACTATTCTTTACGCCGAACGCGCACTCGCGCGCTTCCAGCGTTTTCAGCTTTCCCTTTTCCGCGGCGAACACCCGCACCGCAAGATCGGAAACGTGCCCTTCCGCAACGCCCGCGTTCATGGCGGCGGCGCCGCCCACCGACATGGGAATGCCCGTAAACGGTTCTAACCCGCTTAACCCGCGCCCGCGGGCGAAACGGCACAATCTGCCGCCCGTTACCCCCGCGCCCGCGTAAATCACATTTTCTTCCGCATATAACGCGTTCAATAACTCGAAGCGGATTACGACCCCCTCGAAAAATCCGTCGGACGGAAGCACGTTCGCGCCTGCGCCCAAAAAGCAATAGGGAATTTTTTCGCCCTCTAAATAGCATATCAATTCCGCCGCGCGTTCCGCGGAAGCGGGCGAAAGCGCGACAGCCGCAGTTCCGCCGCAGCCGATCGTCGTATGCGCCCGAAAGGAAAAATTCCGTTCGGCGGCGATATCGGAAAAACGCCCTGCGATTAAGTTAGCAAGTTCCAAAAATCTTCTCCTTTATTTTACCACATATTACGGGTAAACTCAAACGGTTTTCAAAAATTTCACAAGATTTTTTATTTCTCCCGCCCGCGCGTACGAAAGCAGCGTTTCCCGCTCTTCCGCCGCGGCGAACGCCCCCGCAAGATAATGCGTTCCGTCGCCTAAAAACTCGTTTTTTGCGCTTACGGGATACATTCCGATGGAAGTAAGTTCTTCTTGCGATTGCTCGGAAAGCAGTTCTTCGAGGAAAAAGCGGCATTCCCCGCCCTTTTCGGCGGACAGTAAGGAAATGTATTGGTATAAATCGCAAAATTCGGTCAGCGGTTTGAAATATACGGAAACGTTGCGGGAAGCAAAGCGGCACAAATCGCGCTGCGTTCCCAACAGATAGCGGTATTCCCCGTTTAAAAAGCGCACATAGGCTTCTTGCGAGGGGCACTCTGCCCCCTTTATTCCCGCAAGCGCCGCCGCGACTTGCGGCAAATTTTCACCCCCGCAGGAAATTGCCGTTTCTCCCGCCTGTGAAAAATCTTCCGTAAGCGAAAACAGCGCGTAACCGCCCCTGCACCAAGGATATGCGAAAAACTTCCCTTCCCGTTCTCCGCCGGAAAATTTTTGATTTAGCGGCAAACAGTTTTGCGCGATTTCTTCAAGCCCGAGCCCGAACGAGATCATATCGGGGCAATCCCCTTCGCGAAGCGCCGCTTTCGCGCCCTCTACCGTGTAGGCGCTTACCATATAATAGACGCCCGCCTTCTTTTTTTCGGCGCGGGAAGCGACCTTTTTTAAAAAAGCGGCACGCGAGCCTTTGCCCCCTTCGAACGTATCCACATTCCATACGCGTACGACGCATTTTTCCGCCGTCGCCTCTTCGCGCGGGTGCGGAAACAACGCCGTGCCCAGCAACACCGCCCCGCACAGCAGAAAACAAAATACGCCGATTAAGTGCTTTCGAATCTTTTTCATACCACTTATTGTATGAGCCGTCGGCGCCGAAAATCACAAGGGGACGCCCGTAAAAGAGCGTCCCCGCGTTTTTACCGTATCCCTTAACGAAGGCACGCGGTAAAAACTCTATTTGAAAGCGTAAGAAAAAAATCTTCCGCCGACAGAAACAGTTTCCGCAAGCGAAAGATTTTTATACGAAATTTAATTATTTTCTGATTTGTCCGTTTCCGCGAATGCGGTATTGGTAAGAAGTCAACTCTCTAAGCCCCATGGGTCCGCGCGCGTGCAGTTTTTGGGTGGATATCCCCATTTCCGCGCCGAACCCGAATTCGAATCCGTCCGTAAAGCGGGTGGAAGCGTTTACGTACACGCACGCCGAATCGATTTCCCGCAAAAAACGTTCGGCATGTTCTTGATTTTCGGTAACGATTGCTTCGCTGTGCCCCGTCGAATGAGCGTTGATAAAGGGAATCGCTTCGCCGATATCCCGAACGATTTTCACGGAAATTTTCAAAGAAAGAAATTCCGTAAAAAAGTCCTCTTCCTCGGCAGGCGAAACGGCAGAGCAAATCGCTTGCGCCGCCGCATCCCCCACGACTTCCACGCCCGCGTTCTGCAATGCGGAAACGATCGTCGCAAGGTGTTTTTGCGCAAACGATTCGTCCAAAACAAGGCTTTCCGCCGCATTGCAAACGCTTGTGCGCTGTGTTTTGGCGTTCATTAAAATGGATAAAGCCTTTTCGGGCAGCGCGGAAGATTCCAAATAAATATGACAGTTTCCCGTGCCCGTTTCGATGACGGGAACGGTAGAATTTTCGAGCGCGCTTTGTATCAGCGCGGCGCTTCCGCGGGGGATCAAAACGTCTAAATACTTTTTCTGGCGCATAAATTCCCGCGCGCCCTCGCGCGAACAGTCTTCGATCAGCTGCACGAACTCGCAGGCAAAGCCCCCCTGCCGCCACGCTTCTTTCATCGCTTCGACGATCGCCGCATTGGAAAAATATGCGTCTTTGCTGCCCCGCAGAACGACGGCGTTTCCGCTTTTTAAGCACAATCCGATCGCGTCCGCCGTTACGTTGGGGCGCGCTTCGTAAATGATCCCCACTACGCCGAAGGGAACGCGCACGCGGGAAATATCCAACCCGTTTTCCGTTTGGTACCGTTCGAGCACTTCCCCCGCGGGGCAGGGAAGCGCGCACAGCTGAGTCAGTCCCTCGGCAATTTCCGCAATGCGGGAATCGCTTAAACGCAAACGGTCGATAAACTGCTCGCCGCGCGTGCAGGCGGAAATATCCTTTTCGTTCGCCTTTATAATCTCCTGCGCGCGCGAGCACAGCGCTTGGGCTGCAAGCGTAAGCATGCGGTTGCGGGCTTCTTCCGTTAAATTTGCGGCGGCGCAAGCGTTTTTTTTGGCGAGCGCGCACGTTTCGGCAACGGTCATAACTACTCCTTTTATCGAAAAAGTCCCCGAAGGGACTTTCTGTTACTCTTCTTCCTCTTCTTCGGGAAGTTCTACGTTGTGATAAATATCCTGCACGTCGTCGTTTTCTTCCAGCTTATCCAGCATTTTGCGGAAAGTTTCCAGCTTGTCGTCGGGCAGAACGATCTTGCTTTGCGGGATCATGGTGATTTCCGCCTGCAAGAAGGTAAGCCCCTTTTCTTCTAAGCATTTGCGCGCTTCGGAAAAGGCAGGCACTTCGGTATATACTTCGAACACGTCTTCCTGCGTTACCACGTCTTCCGCGCCCGCATCGATCGCGTATTCGGTAAGCGTATCTTCGTCTAATTCGGGCGTACGTTCGATTACGATCAAACCCTTCGTATCGAACATGTACGAAACGCAGCCGGTATTGCCGAGCGAACCGCCGTGCTTAGACATGATCGCGCGTACGTCGCCCGCGGTACGGTTGTTGTTATCGGTCAACGTGGTGATGATCACCGCCGCGCCCGCAACGCCGTATCCTTCGTAGGTAAGTTCTTTATAGTCTTTATCCCCCAATTCCCCCGCGGCGCGCTTGATCGAACGTTCGATATTGTCGTTGGGCATGTTCGCCGCTTTCGCTTTCGCAATTACGTCGGCAAGTTTCGAGTTGGTGGAAGGATTGGGATTTCCCTTTGCCGCGACAGCGATCTCTCTGCCGAGTTTGGTGAAAATTTTTCCCCTTGCGGCATCCGCTTTTCCCTTTTTCGCCGCAATATTATGCCATTTACTGTGTCCGGACATGATTAACTCCTTTCAAAATGTTTGCGTTTTAATAAATACATGGCGACCGAGGCGGAAACCGCCGCGTTCAAACTTTCCGCATCCCCTTCCATGGGAATACACACCGTTTTGCTCGCCCGCTCTCTTACCTCGCGCGAAAGTCCGTTCCCCTCGTTCCCGATGCAGAGAGCGAATATTTCGGGCGGCTGAAAATGAAAAATATTTTCGCCGCTCATATCCGCAGCGAGCAGCGGAACGCCGCTTAATACGGACAGGACTTCTTCCCTGTTCCCCTGCATGATCCGCACGGAAAACACCCCGCTCATGCTTGCGCGCACGCTTTTTGGCGAAAAGGGATCGGCGCAATCGATGCAATACAGCTCGCGATAGCCCGCGGCGTTTGCGCTTCTTACGATCGCCCCCATATTGGCGGGATCGGAAACGCCGTCGAGCAGTAAGCAAGAAGATCGGGGCGGGCGCAATTCATATACGGGAATTTCGATTTCCGCAACAATCCCCTGCGGCGTTTTTTCGTCGCAAACGGCGCGGAATGCGTCTTCCCCGAATACCGTGACGGGAAGCGAAAACGTTTCCCCTACGTAATCTTCGCGCACGGCAAGGCGCAGCACGCGCATGCCCTTTTGCACCGCCTCGCGCACCATTTTGCCGCCTTCCGCCAAAAAAGCGCCACGCTGTTTGCGGTACTTCTTTTCTTTCAGCGAAGAAAACTCTTTTACGAGTGGATTGTTCCTTGATACGATCACCATGTTAAAAATAGGAAAAAAGCCTTGTACAAGGCTTTTTGTTTCCGTTTAAAGCGCGGCTTTCGCCTTGCCGCAAAGTTCTGCGAATGCGGAAGCGTCGGTTACGGCGATATCCGCAAGAACCTTTCTGTTCAAATCGATCCCCGCAACTTTCAGCCCGTGCATCAACTTGGAATAAGAAAGTCCGTTTAATCTTGCACCTGCGTTAATACGGGCGATCCAAAGGCTGCGCATATCGCGCTTTCTTCTTTTTCTTCCGATATACGCATAGTTAAGCGACTTCATAACCGCTTCTCGTGCAATGCGGTACGATTTGCTCTTGTTGCCGAAATATCCTTTCGCTAATTTGAAAATCTTTCTACGCTTTTTTACGGCGTTTACACCTCTTTTAATACGCATAATTCGCTATCCTCCCGTTAGTCCTTGTAAGGAATCATCTTCTTTACGTTGTTTTCCTGCGCAGAGGACACGAGCGTCGTCTGGCGCAAATTTCTCTTTCTTTTTCTGTTCTTGGTTTCCGCTTTGTGGTTCTTGCCGCCGTGAGCTCTGTTTACCTTGCCGGTACCCGTGAGCCAGAAGCGCTTTTTCGAACCGCTGTGCGATTTCTGTTTCGGCATACTTTTATCCTCCAAAATAATGTTTCTTGAATTTAATATGTACTTCCGTCTTGCGACGAACGAAGTCTTACTTTTTCGCGGGGGCAAGGATCATGATGATATTGCGCCCTTCCATTGCGATCGGCTTTTCGACGACTGCCGTTTCTTTTAACATTTCGTAAAAACGGTTCATAACGTCTTTCCCGAGAGAGGCATGCGCCATCTGTCTGCCGCGCAAACGAATGGAAACTTTTACTTTGTTACCCGCTTCCAAAAACCGAACCGCATGCTTTGCCTTTACGTTAATATCGCCTACGTCGATGGTCATGGAAAGCTGAACTTCTTTAATTTCGACTACCTTTTGGTTTTTGCGGTTTTCCTTTTCCTTTTTCGCCTGTTCGAACTTGAACTTGCCGTAATCCATAATTTTGCATACGGGCGGAACGGCGTTGGGCGAAATTTTTACAAGGTCTAAATCTTCCTCTTCCGCAAGGCGCAGCGCCTGCGCGGGCGTCATTACCCCGAGCATTTCCCCCGTAGACGAAATCACGCGGATTTCGCGGTCGCGAATTTCTCCATTCAACTGATTCTGCGTTTTAATAACCTTCTACCTCTCACAAAATAATAACGGGTCGCGCAAAAACGCAACCCGTAAAATCTTATATCCGCGCAAATATCTGCGCAAAAAAACGATTTTATGTGCTCGTACCGACCTGATTGCCGTACGGCGAGAAGAGCTGCCTTCTGCTTGACTGCATTATATTACCATGAAGGCATGCTCTTTGTCAACCGATTTAACGGAAGTTTTAAAAAATTTTCTTCGTTTTATCTTCTTCCTGCAACATAGAAAGAAACGCTTCTTTCGTCATTGCGCCGATATCCCCTTCGCCGCGGCGGCGCACGGAAACCGTGCCTTCCTCCACCTCTTTATCGCCCACGACGAGTTTATAGGGAACCTTTTCCATTTCCGCATCGAGGATCTTTCTGCCCAGCTTTTCTTTTCGCAAATCGGCGGAAGCGCGCAAACCGCTTTCGTTCATAAAGTCTGCAAGCGCTTGCGCATATTCGGCGGCGCGGTCGGTTATAGGAAGCACGCGCACCTGTTCGGGCGCAAGCCAAACGGGAAACTTGCCCGCAAAGTGTTCGATCAAAATGCCGATAAACCGCTCGATCGAGCCGAACACCACGCGGTGGATCATGATCGGGCGGTGCTTTTGCCCGTCTTCCCCCACATATTCGAGTTCAAACCGCTGCGGCAGCTGAAAATCGAGCTGAATAGTTCCGCATTGCCACGTTCTGCCGATGCTGTCTTCCAAATGGAAGTCGATCTTCGGGCCGTAAAACGCGCCGTCGCCCTCGTTTACGACGTAAGGAAGTTTTAAATCGTCTAACGCCGCGCGGAGCGCCGAAGTCGCCGCTTCCCAATCTTCGTCGCTTCCCATACTGTTTTCGGGGCGGGTGGAAAGTTCTACATGATATTTAAAGCCGAATAGCGTGTACACCTCGTTGATGATGCGCACGACCCCTTTGATTTCCGCCGTAATCTGTTCGGGAAGCATAAAAATGTGCGCGTCGTCTTGCGTAAAGCAGCGCACCCGCATAAGCCCGTGCAGCTGACCGCTTTTTTCGTGACGGTGCACAAGCCCCAATTCTCCCATTCGAATAGGAAGATCTTTATAGCTGTGCGGCGACATTTTATACACAAGAAGTCCGCCCGGGCAGTTCATGGGCTTGATCGCGCAATCTTCCCCGTCGATCTTCGTCGTGTACATGTTCTCTTTATAATGATCCCAATGCCCCGAAGTTTCCCACAAAGAGCGAGTCAAAATAACGGGCGTTTGCACCTCGACATACTTTTCTCTGCGGTGGATCTGCCGCCAATAGTCGATCAAAATATTTTTCAGTACCATGCCGTTGGGCAAGAAGAAAGGAAATCCCCTGCCTTCGTTGGTAAGCGCGAACAGCTTCATCTCTTTGCCCAGTTTGGTATGATCGCGCTTTTTCGCTTCTTCCAGCATTTCAAAATAAGCGTCCATTTCCTCTTTTTTGGCGAACGCCGTTCCGTAAATGCGGGTAAGCATTTTCTTCTTTTCGTCGCCGCGCCAATACGCGCCCGCAATGGAAATCAGCTTGAACGCCTTGATCTTTCCCGTAGACGGCAGGTGCGGACCGCGGCACAAATCGGTAAACGCGCCCTGTTTGTAAAAGGAAATCTCTTCCCCTTCGGGCAAGTCGCGGATAAGTTCCACCTTGTAATTTTCGTGATACTTGCTCATCAATGCGATCGCGTCTTCGCGGGGAAGGGTAAACCGTTCGATGGGAAGATTGCTTTTAATGATTTTTTTCATCTCCGCTTCCACTTTGGCGAAGTCTTCCATCGTGATAGGCGTTTTAAAATCGACGTCGTAATAAAATCCGTTATCGATGGTAGGTCCGATAGCGAGTTTGCAGGTAGGATAAACGGTTTTTAACGCCTGCGCAAGCACATGCGCGCAGGTATGGCGGTAAACTTCCAACCCCTCTTTGTCTTTTAAAGTAACAAGTTCGAGCGAATCCCCCTCGCAAAGCGTATGGCGGATATCGACAAGTTTGCCGTTCACCTTTGCGGCGACCGCCGCGCGGGCAAGTCCTTCGCTGATCGCCTGCGCCGCTTCTTGGCAGCTTGCACCTGCGGAAAGTTCCAACGAATCCCCGTTCTTTAAAATGATTTTCATATATATTCCTCCGTACAAGATTCTCTTTCTTGACAATTATCTACCCGTTTCATGCGGCATATACCAACTTTTCGGCTTCTACAATGCGCGGGGCACAGCTATGCATAAAACAATATATCTGTTTTATGCAATCGTGCGGCTTGGCGGCACACAATATTATTGCGTCTATTTTGCACAATCACCGATCAGCCGGGCAAAATATCTGTATTATTGCTGCAATATATCAAGGCACAACTTGCGCAAATCTTATGCAAAGCACGCGGTTTGGCGGCGCAAAAAATTTTCCTGTCTATTTCGCACAACCACCGCGCACGACTAAGCAAAATATCCGCACCATTTCTGCAATATATCAATGCGCGCGATCATGAAATATCCGCATGCCCGAAAATAAAAAACAAAACGCCCCAAACTTTCGCCCGTGCGAAAGTTTAAGGACGCAATTTTTTGCGCGGTTCCACCTTAATTGCCGAAAATTATTTTCGACCGCTCTTTTCACTCTGTTTAATTTTCTCAAAGCGGTTTCGCGTTTTGTCTTTCTTGCGGATTTTTCAGCCAAAGAACCCGCTCTCTTTGAAGAAACAACAAAGGCTACTTGTCGTTAAGTACCGTTATTTTATCCCTTTCCCGCCCGTTTGTCAAGAAAAAATCGCGCGCTCGGCATAATATTTTTGCAGAAAATCGCCGACGGAATCTTCCACTTCGCCCAAGCAATAAACAAATCCTGCGTCCGAAAGCATAATTTCCGTTTCGATATCCTCTTCGCCCGTCAGTCGGCTGCGGCGCAGCGGCACGAAATTTTCCCCGAACACTGCATTTCCTTTTATATAAATTTTATTGTGACTTTCCCCCACAAGAAAATCGCAAAACTTTTTTAAATCGTTCGAAGCGAATCCCTCGGGAATATACGCCGCGATTTTTTCCCACTTTTCGCGCAGCGCACCCAAACGAAAGGCATAAAACCCGTCGATCGAATATTCTTCCGAATGATCGAGTTTGCCGCGGATATACGCTTTATCCCCGTCTAAATCGGCGGCGATCAACGCCGCGAGCAAAAGTTTTTTCTCCCTCTGCCCAAGGCATACGCGCAAACGGTTTTTTAAAAACTCGAACTTATAACCGATGCCGATCACTTCGGCAATTTTTTCTTTGGTATAAGCGCGTACGTCGCGCTCGGCGCTCTTTTCTGCAGTAATCATAAGCGCGGCGCGGTCTTCCCCGAAGATCAATTCGCTCTTGCCGCCGTAACGCTGCAAACAACTTGTAACGGCGTTATATAAATAGGTAATGTTTGAACGGTTTTCCCCGTTCTCGGTTACGGTTATCGATTCCACAACTTTATTGTATGCTTTATTCGGCGATTTATTTATCTTTCGGCAGGCAAATCGTTTTTCCGAAACAGTTTGCTTGACTAAATTTTTCGGAAGTAGTAAAATACCGTGTAAAAGATTCACTCGGAGGAAGGTCACCCTTATGGATATGAAAACGGTCGAAAAAAAGTGGCAGGAACGTTGGGAAAAAGCAAACTTCAACCGCTTCGACAAAAAGGATACGCAAAAAAAGAAATGGTACGTGCTTGAAATGTTCTCGTATCCTTCGGGCGCTAAACTACACGTAGGGCATTGGTACAACTACGGACCGACCGATTCTTACGCGCGCTTTAAGCGCATGCAGGGGTATAACGTGTTCCAACCCATGGGGTTCGACGCATTCGGACTTCCCGCGGAAAATTACGCGATAAAAACGGGCATCCACCCCAAAGATTCTACCGAAAAGAACATCGAAACAATGGAAACGCAGTTAAAGGCGATGGGCGCAATGTTCGATTGGTCTGCGGAAATTAAAACATGCGGCGAAGAGTATTACAAATGGACGCAGTGGATGTTTTTGCAGCTTTATAAAAAAGGACTTGCCTACCGCAAAGAAGCGCCAGTAAACTGGTGCCCTTCCTGCCAAACGGTGCTTGCCAACGAACAGGTAAACGACAACGCATGCGAACGGTGCGGCTCGCAGGTGATCCGCAAAAGCTTGACGCAGTGGTTTTTTAAAATCACCGAATATGCGGAAGAACTTTTAAACGGATTAGAAAACCTCGACTGGCCGGAAAAAACAAAGGCGATGCAGCGCAACTGGATCGGGAAATCGACGGGCTGCGAGGTGGAATTCGAATGCGAAACGGGCGATAAGATTCGCGTGTTTACCACGCGGTGCGATACGCTGTTCGGGGTATCTTACGTGGTTCTTGCGCCCGAACACCCCTTGGCGCGCAAACTGACTCTTCCCGAACAGGAAAAAGCGGTAGAAGATTATATCGAATACGCTTCTAAGGCAAACGAGATCGACAGACTTTCCACCGCGCGCGAAAAGACGGGCGTATTTACGGGATCGTACTGCGTAAACCCCATAAACGGGAAGCGCGTGCCCGTATACCTTGCCGACTACGTGCTGTGTTCTTACGGAACGGGCGCGGTAATGGCTGTACCCGCGCACGACGAACGGGATTTTGCCTTCGCACAAAAATACCATTTGCCCATGGAACGCGTGATTTTGAACGCGGGAGAACTTGCCCCCCTGCCCTATTGCGAAGACGGGCGGCTGATCAATTCCATTCAATTCGACGGCATGACGTCGGAAACGGCGCGGGAAGAAATTTCCGAATTTTTAAAGAAATCGGGCAAAGGCGGAAAAAAGGTAAACTACCGCTTGCGCGATTGGCTCGTATCCCGCCAAAGATATTGGGGCGCGCCCATTCCCGTGATCCACTGCCCGAAATGCGGCACGGTGCCCGTTCCCGAATCGGAATTGCCCGTGCGCCTGCCTTACGACGTAGAATTCCGACCGGACGGAAAATCCCCGCTTGCAAAGCACGAAAAATTTATGAATACCGCTTGCCCGAAGTGCGGCGGCGCGGCGCAGCGAGATCCCGATACCCTCGATACGTTTGTATGTTCGAGTTGGTACTATTTGCGGTATGCCGATTCCAAAAACGATAAGCGCCCCTTCGAACCGCAAACGGCGAATCATCTTCTGCCCGTTGACGTATACGTAGGCGGCGCGGAACACGCGTGCATGCACCTGCTTTACGCGCGCTTCTTTACCAAAGCCCTGCGCGATATGGGATATTTGCACTTCGACGAACCGTTCAGCCGTCTTGTTCACCAAGGGGTAATTTTAGGTCCGGACGGAAACAGAATGTCCAAATCCAAAGGCAACGTGGTTTCGCCCGACGAATATATTTCCGCATACGGATCGGACGTGTTCCGCCTGTATCTGATGTTCGGTTTTTCGTACACGGAAGGCGGACCTTGGAACGACGACGGAATCAAAGCGATCGCAAAA
The DNA here is from genome assembly GCA_910578065.1 of uncultured Christensenella sp. GTDB lineage: Bacteria > Bacillota > Clostridia > Christensenellales > Borkfalkiaceae > Gallimonas. The sequence goes on from CAJTPB010000017.1 coordinate 32,438, forward strand.
TTTTTAGACCGCGTCGAAAAAATCGTGCTGAAAACCGCGCAGACGAAAAACGGCGGCAATGCCGTCTACGGAAGCGAAGAAAAAGCGCTTGATTATGCGCGTAACTACGCGATTCAAAAAATCACGCGGGATATGGAAGCGTTTTCGTTTAACACCGCCGTCGCCCGCTTAATGGAATTTACCAACGCCGTTTATAAATACGACGGCGCGGCAAACAAAAACGTTGCTTTTATGAAAGAGGCCGTAAAAGATTTGATCCTTTTGATCGCGCCGTGCGCCCCCCACTTTGCGGAAGAGCTTTGGGATAAGGCGAGCGGAAAAGGCTTTGTATTCGAGCAGCCGTATCCCGTTGAAAACGCCGCCGCGCTCGTGTTGGACGAAACGGAATACGCCGTTCAAATCAATAGCAAAACGGCATGTAAAGCGATGATCGCAAACGGCATGAACAACGAAGAGATCGAAGCATATGTATTGACCTTACCCGAGGTACAGGAAAAACTTGCGGGAAAACCGGTAAAAAAGTGCATCGTCGTAAAAGGACGGCTTGTAAACTTAATTGCAGGCTAAGGAACAAACTATGAAATATGCAATAGAGCTGTATTTCGATCGGGAAACCGAAAAGATACTGTTCGACTTATCGCAAAGAGTTGCCGAAGAAGGGATCAGCATGAAGTTTTCGGAATGGAAAACGCGCCCGCACCTTACGTTGGCATGCTATAACGACCTTGACGAGCAAAAGTGTATTGAGCAATTAAAGCAATTTGCGCAAAGATACAATCCGTTCCCCGCATATATCGGCTCTATCGGAATGTTTCCAGATACGGGAACGATTTTCACCTCCCCCGTCATGAACAAAAACATGTATCGCATGCAGGCGGAACTGCACGATCTGCTGAAAGAATACGATACGAAAGGGTTTGAATGGTACCTCCCCGAACGTTGGGCGCCGCATTGCACGTTGGCGCTCACAAATGAGGACGGAGAAAACGCATTTTATCGAGCGAGTAATTTACTTTTGCGCGAATTCCGAAAAACCTGCGGAGAATTCGTTGCAATCGGCTTGGTGCGAATTACTTGCCCCGTAAAAGAAATATTTACGACGGAACTTTGTAAATAAGTTCGTTAATCCAAAATTATAATCTCCCGTTGCATATCAAGCAACGGGAGATTGGTTTATATAAAAACATTTGCTTATGAATTTGCCGCTTCTTCTAACGGAAAAAATTTTATTTTCGCTTCGATCAAGCGCAAATAACGGGCGCGTTTTCCGCGCAAAACACTGCGCTGTAAAAAGAACAGATCCACCGCTTCCCAAAGAAAAACCCAAGCGAAAATATCGACGATCTCGGTTAAAACGGGGTGCCTTTCGAAAAAGTAAAACAAAATTACAACGGTAAGCGCCAAAATACCCACTGCCGCCATAATCGCAGAAACAAAGGTATTGCGCACTATTTCCCGCTTATTTTCACTGTAATGTCTGACATAGTACTCTTTTAAAGCTTGATCGTATACGATTTTCTCCTGCGAATCGATACAATCACTGTAAATATTTAACGATAGCGGTTCTTGGGGCGAAAAGGCCGACGTCCGCTCCTCGATAAATTCCGCCACTTGGGAACTGATTACGGGAATGCTTCCCGCCGAAAAGTCGGATAAAAAATCTTCATCGCGCAGCACTGTCATTTTAACCACGGCGCGCCCCTCCTCATCCCGTTCGATCTGTTCTTCGCGCAATCGGTCGTGCATTTGCTTTTTTAATTCTCGAATACTACGAATCATACTTCTACCTTATAATTTTATAAATGTGCTTGGCGGATACTCTTTGCCGCATTTGCTTTTGGGATAACGAATACTATGAATTACACTTCTTCCTTATAAACGCTTGCATAGATATGCTTCGCATACGCCTTTGCAGCATTCACGCCTGTGATTTTTTCGATCCCGCCGAAAAACGCGTTAGAGTTGACTTCGCATACAAGCAGTCCCTCTTTGCCGAACAAATAGTCGATGCCGCAATAATCCAAGCGCAAACGGGCGCAAACGCGTTCGGTCAAACGCGTAATTTCTTCCGTGATCGGGTACGGCTCGCCCCTTCCGCCCAACTCGATATTAGAACGAAAATCGCTTTCAGACGTGCGTTTCATGGCGGCGATCGGCTTTCCGCCCACCGCGATCACGCGTAAATCTTTCCCTACGCTTTCCGCAACAAATCGCTGAAACAAATGCGGTTTGCATTTTAACCGCTCGGCAAGATCGATCAACTGCTTTCGATCGTCCGCCTTATAGACCCACTTCCCCAGCGAACCGTAACATTCTTTTACGACGACGGGATAACCGATCAGCCGTTCCACCCGATCGAGCGCTTCCGGCAAAACGGCTTTTTGTGGCGTATAGCATAAAAAGCCTGAAAGAGTTGCAGGCATAGGAATTTCCGCGCCCGCAAGCGCAAGAAAGGTTTGCATTTTGTCGTCGCAGTCGGCAATCGCCTTGGCGCAATTAAACAGACGCATGCCCGCGCCCTCTAAAAGTGCGGATACGTACTTATCTTTATCCAGATAAACGCAAAAATCGTATGCGGAAAGTTCGTTTACGATCCCCCCGCGTTCGTTTAACCGCACGGCAAAACGATTATTTCTTAAAATATCTAATTTTACACCCATTCGGGAAAACTCTTCTTGCAAACGAACCGACTGATTAAGTTCCGTTTCCGAATCGGAATATGCGTTTACGATCACAACGCCTTGTTTCATGTTCCCTCCAAAGTAAAAAATTACGGCGGAGAACATTCTCCGCCGCATCGATATTTCGCGTTAAGCTACAACGCGCAGAATGCTTTCTACCTTTGCAATTTCGTCTAACGCGTTGATTTTGGAAACCGCATTGCGCACGGAAAGTTCCTTTGTTTCGTGCGTTACCAAAATCAAAGTCGCCTGTCCGTTCTCATTCGCCTTTTGGATCATTTCCACAATGGAAATGCCGTATCTGCCGAATATCGCGGAAATTTTCGAAAGCACGCCCGCTTTATCCGCAACGGTCAGCCGCAAATAGTATGCGCTGGAAAAGTCGTTTACAAATTTAACGTCTTTTTCCGCCGTCGCGTTGTTTTTAAAGGTGGAATACTTATTTTCGCTGTGCGTTGCGGCGTAAATAATGTCGCTTACGATCGCGCTGCCCGTAGGAAGCGCGCCCGCTCCTCTGCCGTACAGCATCACGTCGTCAACCGCGTCACCCGTTAAATAGACGGCGTTAAAGCTGTCGTTTACGGCGGCAAGCGGATGCTCTTTTCTGATAAAGGTAGGATGAACGCGCACCTCGATCCCCTGTTCCGACTGTTTGCCGATCGCAAGCAGTTTTAACGCATAACCGAGTTCTTTTCCGTGCGCGATATCTTCGGTAGCAATGCCCGTGATCCCCTCGCGGAATACCTTTATAAAAGGTACCTTTGTATGGAACGCCAAAGAGGAAAGAATGGAAAGTTTATACGCCGCGTCAAACCCTTCTACGTCGGCGGAAGGATTCGCTTCCGCATAGCCGAGTTTTTGCGCTTCCTTTAACACTTCTTCATACGAAGCGCCCTCGTTTGACATTTTGGTTAAAATGTAATTGGTCGTACCGTTGATGATCCCCATCATGCCGGTAATGTGATTTGCCTGTACGCCGTCTAACAATGTGCGGATAACGGGAACGCCGCCCACGCAGCTCGCTTCGAAATAAAGCCCCGCGTTGTGGCGTTTCGCCGCCCGTTCCAACTCGTGGGAATATTTGCACACCAATTCTTTGTTAGAGGTTACGACCGTCTTACCCGCGTTAAGCGCGGCAAGCACGAAATCACGCGCGCAGCCGATTCCGCCGATTACCTCGACAACAATATTTACGTCGGGGTTGCTGATTACTTCCGCAATGTTGGAAGCAACTTTTTCTTCGGGCACACCCAATGCAAGCGCGCGTTCGCGGTTAAGCTCTAATACGCTTTCTACAACGATATCTACGTCTTGCGTTTTTTGGTAATATTCCCTGTGTTCGGTAAGGATTTGATAGGTGCCTCCGCCGACAACGCCCAACCCGAGAATCGCTACGCCTACTTTTTTCATGCTTTATCCTTCCTCCGTACGATTTAAGTCATACAAATATTTTAATCCGTTTAACGTCAGCATTTTGTCGATCACGTCGATACATGCCGTTTCCTTTGCGATTGTTTCGGAAAATCCGCCCGTCGCAATGGTCAATACGTCGTTCGTTTTCAGTTCTTTTTTTATCTTTTTTACAATATATTCCACAAGTCCCGCAAATCCGAATACGATCCCCGCCTGCATGTTGGTAACGGTATTCGTTGCGATCACGCTTTTCGGCGCTTCGATCTCTACTCTGGGAAGTTTTGCCGTGCCGTTTACAAGGCTATCGAGCGACCCCTTGATTCCGGGGGCGATCACCCCGCCGATAAACTCCCCTTCCGCGCTGAGCACGTTAAACGTATTCGCCGTTCCGAAATCTATTACGATTATCGGTTTGCCGTTTCCGTACCGCTTAATCGCGCTTACGTTGTTTACAATGCGATCGGCGCCCACTTCGCGCGCGTTGTCCGCCCGCATTTTTAGCCCCGTTTTCAGCCCGGGAACAAGCTGTTTGGGCGTGATCCCCAGGTATACGCGCAGCATATGTTCCACCGTATAATCGAGCGACGGCACGACGGAAGAGAAAATCCCGCCCGTAATATCTTCCGCCGCAATGCGGTTGAATTCGAGCATGCCTATCAGCTGAGAGCCGTATTCGTCCGACGTGCGCTTTAAATCGGTAGCGACCCGATAAGAAAATTTCAACGTTTCACCGTCGAAGATCGCGTACTTTATATTGGTATTCCCCACGTCGATACAAATTATCATGGTTTCTGTTCCTCTTTGCCGTCATTTGGCGAATCTTCCCCGTTCGGGATTTCCGCCTGCGGAGTCTGCGGCGCAGTTTTGCGGGCGGCGACCCGTCTGTTTACGATCGCTTCTACCCTGCAAATAGCGGGCGCAAGCAGCAAATTCAACGCAAATTCGATAAAAAAGTTAAAGCCGACCAGCACGACGAGAATAAACAGCAATACGTTCATGCCGCCCGCGTTTACCCCTTCCGCATTTTGGAAGATATTGATCGTGCCGCTCATGCAAAGGCAGCCGAGAATAAACAACGCGCTGTTGATCACGGGAACGCTTCCCGAAGCGACGAACACGGCAACCAAGCGGTTTTTTCTGCCCAGCCAGCGATAGATCCAACCGGCGGCAAACCCCGCCGCAGTTGTTTTGACGACGCAAGTTAAAATAGACATTACGGGATTATTCGCCCAAATCACCGCATAAAAGGGCGCCGCGCCGATGATGACGTAGATCATAACGATGATCCCGCATACAAAGCCCAAAAACGCGCCCGCAAGCGGGCCGAGCAAAATAGCACCTACTACGATGGGGATCAGCGTAAAATTAAGCTGAACCGTTCCGATCGTAATTACGCCGCCTACCGTCTGCAATACGACGACGAGCGCCGTAAGAACCGCCAAATAGGCAATGTTCTTTGCCGAAAAGAAACTGCTTCTCTTCATATTCAGTTTACCTCCATCAGACTTCCTGTTTTCGGAATGTCTGTGCAAAAAATGTATTTCAGAAACCTTAAAAAAGATACGATCGTTTCCGTATCGCTCTTTTATACGGTTCCCGTATACTATTATATCAAATTCGACGAAATATGGCAAGTAAATGAATCTGATTGCGGGGAACATTTTTTCCGCCTCGGTCATACTATTTAGTATAGACGACTGCGGAAACGAAAATTACATATCCTTCGCGGTCCTATAAGGAGGAAAAACTATGAATTGCTGTCTTACCGGCAACAACTGCCTTTGGATTTTGATTATCCTGCTCATTCTCGGGACGTGCGGCAACGTATTCTCTTCGAGCGTATTCTCGGGATGCGGTTGGCCCGTGCTCGCCGCACTCGCATACTGCATGTGCAAAAACGGCACGCTTGCTTCGTTGTTCGGAAGAGGCGGTTGCGGCTGCGGCTGCAACGGCTGATTTCACCGTTCACCGTTTTGAATCCGATTCCGTAAACGTTTGTCCCCGTCGGCGTTCGCCGACGGGGTTTTTTATAAGAAAAAAGCCCGCGCATAAAGCGCACTTCTCATAGGGAATTAAATACTAAATTTTAAGAGTTATACAAGCGAAGACAA
>CAJTPB010000018.1 GCA_910578065.1 uncultured Christensenella sp.
TGCGGTCGGCGGGTAAAGATTATGATTACGCTTCGCTTAAAAGCCGTTCAAGCGTTTCGATATGTACAAGTTCGTCCGCAATGATCCGTTCGATCACCGCGGAAACATGCGGATCGCTCAATTTACACAGCATGCTGCGGTAACCTTCTACCGCGCAACGTTCCCCGTACAAATCGGCGCGAAACATTGCCGCGGGCGTTTTTACATAATTTACGAAAGAGGCGGAATAGTACCCTACGGGATAGGGCGGGCAAGCGGTAAATATGGGAGGCGCGCCGAGCTTGCAAATTAACGTGCCTAAAATCTCCAAATGATGCATTTCGTTTACGGCGATTGCAAGAAGCGATTCCGCCCACTCTTTCTTGTCGCAAGCGCCCAGCAAAACGGACTGATACACATATTGTAAAATTGCGGTCATTTCCCCTTCCCGCCCAGCATAGGCGGGCGATACCGCGCGAAGCATGCAAGCGTTTTCTTGAATCCCATCCATCGAAGGATAAGGCATATCCGCTTTTAATTCCATAACTACCTCCCCGAAACTGCGATATTCCACCATATGCAAAAAACGCCCTTAGGGGTGCGCGATTTACGGGAAATTCTTGCAATCGCACGTAAAATATAGTATACTGTACCAAAGGAGATAAAATCATGGACGAAATTAAAACAACGGCGTTTGCAAACAATAAAGAACGCCTGCCCGACCCTATGCGATACGAACGCACCCGATTGCATTACCGCCGCGCGGGAAACAGCGGATTGAAATTACCCGAAATATCCCTCGGTCTGTGGCAGAACTTCGGCAGTTTAAACAATTTCGAAAATATGCGCGACATGATTTTTCCCGCGTTTGACGCGGGCATCACCATGTTCGACCTTGCAAACAACTACGGTCCGCGTTACGGCAGTGCGGAAGAAAACTTCGGAAAAATTTTGCGCGATAATTTATCTTCCTACCGCGACGAAATGCTGATTGCCACCAAAGCGGGCTACGATATGTGGGAAGGTCCTTACGGAAACGGAGGCTCGTTAAAGTATTTGACCGCTTCCCTCGACCAAAGTTTAAAGCGAATGGGGCTCGATTACGTAGACGTATTCTACCACCATCGCCCCGACGACGAAACTCCGATCGAAGAAACGTGCTTTGCGTTATGGCGCGCGGTTGCTTCGGGCAAGGCGCTGTATGCGGGCGTTTCGAACTATAACGCGGAACAAACGGCGCGCGCCGTAAGCGTTATGAAAGAGTTGAAATGCCCCCTTATCGTCAATCAAGTGCGCTACAACCTGTTCGACCGCACGGTAGAGAAAAACGGCTTAAAGGCGTATGCAGAAGAAAACGGGATCGGGCTTACCGCTTTTTCGCCTCTTGCGCAAGGACTGCTGACGGATAAATACAAAAACGGCGTTCCCGAAGAAAGCCGCATGAAACGGGCGTTTACCCTGCGCGAACACGATTTGACCCCCTCTTTACTGAACAAAACGGAAGCGCTGCGCGGTCTCGCTTCTTCGCGCGGGCAAACGCTTGCGGAATTTGCGCTTTCTTGGCTGTTAAAAGACAACTGCGTTTCGAGCGTGATCATCGGAGCTTCCTCTTCCAAGCAAATATTGGAAAACGTATCGCTGAACAGCGCGTTCACCCCAGAAGAACTGGAAGCGATCGAAAAAATCTGCAACGCATAACTTTTCTTTATATGAAAACCGCCCCGAAGCACAATGCTTCGGGGCGGTCTTTTTATCGGTCGTTAGATATCCGATTCGTAATGACAATCGGAATACTGCGTGGGAGGCATTGTTTCGCCTTCGCCGACGTAAATCGTGTTGACGATTTTGCCTTCCGCATCGATTACCTTGTAAGAACCCGTCTTAGGACAAACATCCCCGCAATTTAATCTCATTCTTTTCACCTCCGATAACAGCAGTATGTACCGAAAACGAAAAACAATACGCGTTTAAAAAATTCCTTTTACGTTTAACGCAAAACAGGTAAGCGAAAGCAAAACGAGATACAAACTGAACCATTTGTAATTTGCCTTTCCGATCACCTTTAACATGACTTTAATGGCGAACAAACCGGAAACCGCCGCAAACAGCATGCCCAACAAAATGCACGCAACCCCCGTTCCGCCCAGCGAGGCGAGCGCTTCGCGCTCGGTAATTACGTCTTTCAAGCTTACGACGACGCTTCCCAAAATAACGGGAATACTCATTAAAAAAGAAAACTTTGCGATCTCTTCCGTTTTGCCCCCCGCGAATACGCCCGCCGCAATGGTAGAACCGCTGCGGGAAATACCGGGAATCACCGCAACCGCCTGCATCAACCCCATGGGCACCGTTGTGCGCCAACCGAGCGGGCGGGCGGGATTTTTACGCCGCTTTGCAACGAACTCGCACAATAGCAAAATCAGCGCGGTAAGGGCGAACCCGATGGAAAGATATGCCCCGCCGTAAAAGCGCGTTTCGATATAGTCGTTCAAAAACAGCCCCACAAGCCCCGCGGGAACGGTTGCGACGATCAAATACAGCAACGTTTTAAACGGTTTTTTAAACAGCTCCAAAATATCCCGCCAAAAGACGAAAAATACCGCGATCAGCGTGCCGAAGTGCAGCATGATATCGAAAAACAGCTGATTGCCGCCGAAATCGACGCCCATGATTTGTTGTAAAAACACCAAATGTCCGCTTGAAGAAACGGGCAGGAACTCTGTAAGTCCCTGCACCGCTCCGAGGACGATTGCTTGCCAAATTTGCATAACCGCCTAATTCCCTTAAAATTTGTTAATTGTTATTGCCCAACGCTTTTAAATCGGCATAGCGATTTTCGTATACCGTGACGCAGGCGTTGTAATTGTTTACGACTTGCGTTTGCATTGCCGCGGAATATCCGTCCACCGTAGAAGATTTCACCGCTTCGTAATAAAGGTTGGAAAAAGACCCTTCCCGATCGATATCCGCATAGTCGAAGGTATACGGCGTTTGGTTGCCGTAAGAGAACGTACAGTACATTATGTGCCAGCCGTATTGCGAAGGCGCAACGGTATACGTGCCCACGCCGCCCGCAACGGCAGCTTTTGCCGCAAATTCGAATTCTTTTACAAACGAAGTATCGTAAGCGGAAACCGAATATCCGAGGTATTTGTTCAACCCCGCCGTATCGGTATTATATGCGAACGAAAGCTCGTTTACGACAGACATTGCCGTGTTGATCTTGCTTCCCGCAACGAACACGTCGTTTGCGTTGAACACGCCGATATCCGCCTTTCCCTGATAGTACAGGAATTTGGAATAATCCACTTCCGAATCGGAATAAAAATCTTCCGCCGTTTGCGCATAGTACGCGGCTTTGATTTCTTCCGCGCTGCCCGTGCCTGCCGCGCCCTGCGCGTAATAGCTTCCGCTTGCGGAAATCCCCGCAAAGCCGAGGTAGCCTTCCAATTCCGCAATAAAGTCGTCTACGGTGATCTCGGCGGGCGTAACCGTATATTTCTTTTCTTTTTCGTCGTATTCGACCGTGCCGTTGTAAGCATACTTGCCGAAATAATTTTTCAGCGGCTTGTACTTGCTTCCCTCTTCGGCTTTGATGCTGTCTTCGAAGAAGAGGTATTCGCGCCCTTGATACGCTTCTTGCGCTTCCGCCTTATAAGAACGATCCGTTTCGCCCGTAAACCACGTTTTACGCTGATCGGTCGCCTTTACGTTTTGCAGCATTTGCGCGCGACGAACGAACTTTTGCCCTTCCGTGCCCTTGTCGTTTGCGATAGCGTTGCTTTGCAATGCGGAAAAAGGCAGCAAAATGTTGATGACATAACCGTAATTTCCGTTGGGTGCATACAGCACGAAGGAAGATTGCGAAGCGCCGTCGAGCGCCGTTTCGAACGCGCTTTTATCGGCGAACTGCTCTTTTTGGCTGTCGAGCGTTTTTTGGAACTTTTCGTTTAAATACGTTTCCGTGCAAGTCGCTTCCGCGGTCGCTTCGAATCCGTCTGCAAGTTTTTCCAAAATCGCGTCTTCGTACGCGGTTTGCAGTTCCAGCTTGTAATAATTCAAATTTTCGAATTTGCTTACGTCTTCGCCCTTATCCAAAAGGTTGTTCGCCTCTAAGTTGGCAAGAAAGGCGTTATATGCTTTTTTCCGCGTTGTGGGAGTAGAACCTTCTACCGCCTTATACGTGCCACAATCGGACGGGGAATTTTTCCCCGTGTAAATTTTATACGCTTTATCGCAATATTCGGCGTCGGCGGAATCGATTCCCGTGGGCGTCGTTCTTACGTCCGAATCGTATTCGCGGTCTTCCGCGGTGATATAACTTTTTTCCTGCGAGTCGATCGTGTTGTTGATGATCACCTTTAAGTCGTATTCCGCTTTGGCACGCTCTTCCTCCGTCAAGAAATAAGCAAGCCCCGCAAGCGTGGGATCGTCTTTTCCCGCAACCGCCTGTTCATAGCCCTGCGCATTGTACTCTCCCTGTTCGTAAAGGTATACCATCGCATACTGGATCAGCATTTTGCGATTAACAAGACTTTCTTTAATGATATCGAACGTTTCGCTGTACGAACTGCCGCCCTGGATATACTGGTAGCCCGAACTTAAAAAGCTGGCGATCAAATCGCGCTTTAACACGTTGGAAACGTCGATCGTCTGCGCGTACTTTTCGTATGCGCCGCCCGAAGCGAATTCCTTTCCGCGGCTGATATCCACCTCCGCAACGACTTGAAGCATGTCCTTTTGCGTATCGCTTGTAATAAGGTCGCACCCTGCGAGCGTTCCGCACGCAAGCGCCGCCGCCAAAGTTACCGCAGCCGCTGTTTTTTTGTTGAATTTCATAAATCTTTCTCCGAACCGAACGCGGGATATTCCCGCCTATTTTACTTGTACTTATTTATTATAACCGATTTAAACGAAAGGTGCAAATCTTTTTCGTGAAAATCAAGAAAAAGTTGCGGCAAATTTCAGAAATTTTGTCATTAAAAGCATGGTTTTTCCGCCCGAATCGAGCGCGCGGAAGCGCATGACGGGCGCGCTCGTCATATCTAAGCTGACGTCGCGTTTGTATTTTTCCATTGCCGCGCCCAATCTCTCGTCCGAAAGGCAGGAAAGCGAACCGAATTCGAGCGCGCCGCCCCCGCCGCCGACGCTTATCTTTTTTACGCCGAACGCCGAAGCGTAACTCTTTAAAACGGCGATCACCAACAGATTTACCGTTTCCTGCGGAAGCGGACCGTATTGCTCTTCCATAGAAGTGCATACGCGCTTGTAATCTTCCGCCGTGCGGATTTCCGCGATCTGTTTGTAACAGTCCATTCTGCCCGCATTCGATTCCACATACGTTTCGGGAATAAACGCCGTCGCCTTGATTTCGAGGTCGCACGCTTCCTGCTTTTTGCCCGTAAGCTCTTCGTTTAAAATTTTGGCGTAAAGTTCGTAACCCACTTTGTCCATATGCCCGTGCTGCTCGGCGCCCAGCACGTTGCCCGCACCGCGGATCTCCAAATCGCGCATGGCGATTTTAAAGCCCGAACCGAGTTCGGTAAACTGCATCATCGCCTTTAACCGTTCCGCCGCCGATTCCGTCATTACCCGCTCCGGCTTATAAGTAAAGTAAGCGTGCGCAAGACGCGTTCCCCTGCCCACTCTGCCCCGCAGCTGGTACAGTTGGGAAATGCCCAATTTATCCGCGTCGATCACGATCAGCGTGTTCGCGTTGGGCAGGTCGATGCCGTTTTCGATGATCGTCGTCGTAACCAAAATATCGTATTCCCCGCGGTAAAAGCCGAACACGTTGCTTTCGAGCTGATTTTTTTCCATGCGCCCGTGCGCCACGCATACCCGCGCTTCGGGTACGATCTGCGTGATCCTGTGCGCGAACGAATGAATGCTTTCCACCTTGTTGTACAGCAGAAAGATCTGCCCTTTGCGGGCGATCTCGCGCACCGCGGCGTCGCGGATCAGCGTTTCCGTTTCTTCCGCGACGTACGTCTGCACGGGCAGACGGGCATGCGGCGGCGTTTGTATGGTAGAAATATCGCGAATGCCCGCAAGCGACATGTGCAGCGTGCGCGGGATGGGCGTCGCCGTCATGGTAAGGCAGTCTACGTCCCGCTTGTAATTTTTGATCTTCTCTTTATGTTCTACGCCGAAGCGCTGTTCCTCGTCTAAGATCAGCAGCCCCAAATCGTGAAATTTTACGTCTTTGGAAAGCAATCTGTGCGTGCCGACGATAAGATCGATCTCCCCTTCGGCGAGCGCGGAAAGCGTTTTTTCCAACTCTTTCGCCGTTTTAAAGCGGTTGAGCGAAGCCACGCGCACGCCGAACTCGCTCATGCGCTCGGTCGCGGTACGGAAGTGCTGTTCGCTTAACACGGTGCTGGGACACATCAGCGCCGCCTGCCTGCCCGCAAGAATACACAAATACGCCGCGCGCAGCGCGACTTCCGTTTTGCCGAACCCCACGTCGCCGCAAAGCAGCCTGTCCATTACTTTAACGGAACACATATCCGCCTTTACTTCCGCAATCGATTCGAGTTGATCGGGCGTTTCTTCGTAGGGGAACGCCGCTTCGAACTCTTCCATCAGTTCGGGATAAGCGGGAAAAGCGTACCCCTTTTGCTCCCGCCGTTCGGCGTAAAGCTGTTTTAAGTCGAACGCCATTTTTTTAAGGGAGGCGCGCAGCCGCGCCTTTACCCGTTCGAACTCGCCGCCCCCGATTTTGGAAAGACCGGGCGAATCCCCCCCCATGTACTTGGAAAGAATGTCCATTTGCTCGACGGGTACGTAAAGGGTATCGCCGTCTTTATATTCCAGCGCGACGTATTCTTTGGTGCCGTCCGTCGTTTCGATGCGCTTCATGCCCGTAATTTTGCCCACGCCGTACGTTTCGTGCACGGCGTAATCGCCTACTTCGGGCGCAAGGAACAAATCCCCCCGCTTTTTGCGAATCCTGCGCTGCGTGCCGCTTTTTACGAACAGATCGCCCGTGCCGAGCACCGCGAGTTTGCATTCGTGCAAAAGGAATCCCTTATCGAGCGTTTGATCGGAAAGAAAGATTCCTTTAAACGCTTGCAGCGATTGCGGCTGAGCGGATTGTGGCAAATAGTTTTGAGAAAACTCTTCGCGCAGTTTTTGCGCGCGCGATTCGCTTCCGCACCAAAGCATAATGCGGTATCCGTTTTTCAGCCAATTTTTTAAATCGACGATCAAATCGGGTGTGGAATTTAAGTAGCGCGCGGGCGGCGCCGCCGTTACGTTATGAACGGCAAGCGGATTGAAGAATACGGGATTGCTTACAAACGCGCCCAACGCAAGCGCGCGAAAGGAAGTTACGTCGGAAAAGAAATCTTCCCGTTCGACATACTGCCGTTGGGAAAAGCGCATCGTTTCCCCTCCCTCGTACAGCATCGCCCACCGTTCGCCGTGCTCTTTGTATAATCCGTCCAACTTATCGTGCACCAGCTTGCACTCGTCGAAAATAAGCAAGGTATCTTCGTTTAAAATGGAAAGCAGTCCGCAGGAATTTTCCAACAGCGGCATAACGAAGTCGGTAAACGCGCACTCCGTCAATTCGTCCGCGATCGCCTTCATGCGCGCGTATGCCGAGGAGGAGGGCGCTTGCTTCAATTCCTCTTTCAGCGCGCGGCAAATCTCTTCCTTATCCTCCCGCCCGAAAATCGCGTCCGTTGCGGCAACGACGTCTAAACGATCGACTTGCGCAAGCCGTTCGCCCGTTACCTCGTCGTACGGCTTAATAGCTTCCACCTCGTCCCCGAAAAAATCGACGCGGGCGGGATGATCGCAGTTTACGGGATAAATATCGAGGATATCCCCGCGCACGGCAAACGTTCCCTTCGAATCGACGGAATATTCCCGCGTGTAACCCGCGTTTACCAGCGCGCAAACGAGCGCTTGCAAGTCCGTTTCCTTTCCCTTTTGCAAGCGGAATACGGGCAGGCGGCGGGGAAGAAGCTGAATTGCAGCCTCTACGTCGCACACCAGCACTTCCGCGCCCTGTTCCCATTCGTACAATGCCGTCAAACGGCGGTAAAGCGCGTCTTTGGAAAGCGCCTTGCGATAGGTAAGCACTTCGTCTTTGGCGCAAAGAAGCGCGCACTTTTTGCCCGAAAGCGCAGAAATAGACTGCGCCGCGCGCGAAGCGGTAAGCGCGTCCGCCGCAAGATACACCGCCCTACGGGGATACGCCGCCGCGATCAAATATTTTAACGGATCGGAAACGCCGAAAACCGCCGCGGGAATTCCGCGGCGGAGCGTTTCGCCCAGCAGGGAATATTCCCCGCCCATTTGTTCGAAGGTAAAAAACTCTTTCATCCGTTACACTTATTCTTTTTTAGTCTTTTAATCCGCTATGCATAGCGCAGCCGATTTGTAAATTGTTCCCTTATTGTTTCGGCGGGATATTAACAACCCGATTTTACCAATCCCTTGCCGCGAATTATGATAGCTCGTGCTTGCAAATTATCGCAAGCGTAGCCGATTTATAAACAATTTCCTCATTGTTTCTGCGGGATATTAACAACCCGATTTTACCAATCCCTTGCCGCGAATTATGATAGCTCGTGCTTGCAAATTATCGCAAGCGTAGCCGATTTATAAACAATTTCCTCATTGTTTCTGCGGGATATTAACAACCTGCTTTTACCTATCCCTTATTTAATTATAGTATGCTTTTGCAAACCATTGCAAGCGAAATTTTGCCGTTATCCGTTATATTTGCTCATTACGCTTTCGATCGATTCCCCTTTGGCAAGGGCAACAGCCGCTTCCGCCGCGCGTTTGCAGGCGGAAGAAAACAATTCGTAATCCTCTTTTTTTACGTCGGAAAGCACGTAATTGATAATGGGTATATTCACTTCCGCATCGCGGATCCCCACGCGCACGCGTGCAAATTCGGAAAAGCCCGTTTCCGCAATAATCGAACGCATGCCGTTATGCGTGCCCGCGCTGCCCGAAGGACGAATGCGAACGTGCCCTTTGGGGATATCGTAATCGTCGTATATAACGACAAGTTCGTTCGGCGACAGTTTATACTTTTTCATCAACTGTTTTACCGCCCTGCCCGAAGCGTTCATATACGTAAGCGGGCGGGCAATAATCACCTTTTCCCCGCCGACGAACGATTCGGCGATCTGCGCTTCGCATTCCTTTTTTTTGAACTTTGCGCCCAACAATTCCGCCGCGTCCGCCGCCGCAAGAAAGCCCATATTATGAAAGGTGCGCGCATACTTTTCTTCCGGATTTCCCAATCCTACGATTAAAAACATAATTCCTCTTTTCTAAAGCAAACCCGCCGCCTTTTCAGCGGCGGATATTCTTCCGTAAAATGATCAGTCGTAAATTTTGCTCATCGGTTTATCGAGATAAACGTTTTCGATTGCCGCCGCGAAGATTTCCGCAACGGAAAGAATTTTGATTTTGGGAAGCATTTTTTCGGGCGGAAGCTGAATGGTATCCAACATAACCAGCTCCATGATCGCCGATTTTTCCAACCGTTCGATCGCAGGGCCGGAAAGCACCGCATGCGTGCAACATGCGTGGATCTCCGTCGCGCCCTGATCGACGAGCGCCTGCGCGCCCTGCACGATCGTTCCCGCCGTGTCGATCATATCGTCTACGAGCAGGCACTTTTTGCCCGCCACGTTGCCGATAATATTCATAACTTCCATTACGTTCGCCTTGGGGCGGCGTTTATCGATAATCGCCATGGGGCAGTTTAACCGTTCCGCCACCTTGCGCGCGCGGTTTACGCTGCCGATATCGGGCGATACGACGACGAAATTTTCGTCTAATTTATCCGCAAAATAATTATAAAGAGTAGGTCCGCCCAACAGATTATCTACGGGAATATCGAAAAATCCTTGAATTTGAGCGGCGTGCAGATCCATTGTAAGCACTCTGTCCGCACCTGCCGAAGTAAGCAGATCGGCAACAAGTTTTGCCGTAATGGGATCGCGCGAGCGCGCTTTTCTGTCTTGACGGGCATAACCGAAGTAGGGCATAACCGCCGTAACTCTTCCCGCCGAAGCGCGTTTTGCCGCGTCGATCATAATCAACAGTTCCATCAAATTATCGTTTACGGGATCGGATGTCGATTGAATGATAAATAAATCTCTTCCGCGCACCGTTTCCGCGATATGGATGCTTGTTTCTCCGTCCGAAAATTTGCCCACTTCGACGTTGCCGAGGGTGGTGTTCAGTTTCGCGGCGATCGCCTCTGCCAAGGGGCGGTTGGAACTTCCTGCAAACAGCTTAATTTCGTTTCCGTGTGTGATCATGCTCCTATCCTTTTCCTGATTTTCTTTCGTCCTCTTTTTCCCCTTAACCCTTTTCTATTGTAACCGCTTTTCTTTTTTAAGTCAAACGTTTGGGGGAAGAATTTGCTTTTTCCGAAAAAACTTCTTCCCACGGCGAAGAAAAAGAAAACCGTTGCAACCAAGAAAGATCGATCGCCCATTCCCCCATGCGGCTGCGGCGGGCGTGCGCTTCGTTTGCCTTGCCCAACTCTTTGCGGTATTCGGCGTAAGTGGCGCCGTTTACCTGCATAAAATGATCTTCCGCGCGCCGAATATCCCCTTTCAGCTGCGTTCTGCCGATATGGATCACTTCGTGACACCGTTTGCATACGGCGATCACCCTTTCGAGTTTTTGAATTTTTCGCTCTTCGTCGTAGCTCCAACTTTCGTGCGCTTCCAATCGGGAAGAGGGCGCGCCGCAAATCATGCACGTTCCGCCCGCGCGGGCGTAGGCGTCTTTCCGCACGATATCCCATTGCTCTTGGGAGAGTAGCGAACGCAAATTGGAATACCAACAACCGTCGGGCACAAGTTCGAATTTAAGCGGATACTGCTTTTCCATATTTTATAAGCGCGCCATGCCCGAAGCGCGCGCGGCTTTTGCAACCGCTTGAGCGACTGCATCATGCGCGCGTTTTTCGTAAGCATAGGGTAAAATGCGATCGGCGGAAAGATCGTCTACGCACGAAGCGATCGCATACGACGCCGCCGTCATCATCTGAAAGTCGATATCGCGCGCGCGCACGTCGAGCGCGCCGCGGAACAAGCCGGGAAACACAAGCACGTTGTTGATTTGGTTGGGCTTTTCGGAAGAGCCTGTGCCCACTACCGCCGCGCCCGCTTCCAACGCGTCCTCGCGGGAAATTTCGGGCACGGGATTGGCGCAGGTAAATACGATCGCTCCGCCGCTCATCGAACGCACCATTTCTTTGCTGACGCAGTTCGCCGCCGAAACGCCGATAAATACGTCCGCGCCCTGCATTGCGTCTTTCAGCGTGCCAGTACGTCTTTCTCGATTGGTAAGCGCTGCGATTTCCGCATGCGCGGAATTAAGCGATATATCCCCCTCGCAAATGATCCCGAATTTATCGCATAAAATCATTTTTTGCACGCCGAAACGAAGCAGATATTTTGCGATCGCAATGCCCGCCGCCCCCGCGCCGTTGATAACGACGGAAATGTTCTCGATCTTTTTATTTACCACTTTCAACGCGTTTATCAGCGCCGCCGCCATAACGACCGCCGTGCCGTGCTGATCGTCGTGAAATACGGGAATATCCAACTCTTCTTTCAGCCGCCGTTCGATTTCGAAACAGCGGGGAGCGGAAATATCTTCGAGATTGATTCCCCCGAACGAGCCCGCAAGCAGTTTGATCGTGCGAATAATTTCCTCCGGATCTTTCGAACGGATGCAAAGGGGGATGGCGTCTACCCCGCCAAACGCCTTGAACAGCGCGCATTTCCCTTCCATAACGGGCATACCCGCTTCCGGACCGATATCGCCAAGCCCTAAAACCGCCGTGCCGTCCGTGATTACGGGCACCGTGTTCCAACGCCGCGTAAGGTCGAAACTGCGTTCGATATTTTCGTGAATCGCCATGCACGGTTCCGCCACCCCCGGGGTGTACGCAAGGGAAAGTTTTTCTCTTGTATCTACTTCCACGCGCGAAACCACTTCGATCTTGCCCCGCCACTCGCCGTGACGTTTTAACGATTCTTCTCTGTAATTCATATATTTTTCATCCTTTCTCGAATTTTCGTTCTAAATTTGTCTACCATTTTTATACGCGTGCCATCATTTATTTTCCCTACTTTACACACGCGGTTGCCCGTCAACGCGAAGGGACGGATTTCCATTTCCAATTTACTCCCCGCCGCTTTACGCGTGCCGTTCTCCGTAAGAGAGGTGCGAATTTGCTTCCCCTACCGTACGCGCGCGGTTGCCCGTCAACGCGAAGGGACGGATTTCCATTTCCAATTTACTCCCCGCCGCTTTACGCGTGCCGTTCTCCGTAAGAGAGGTGCGAATTTGCTTTCCCTACCGTACGCGCGCGGTTGCCCGTCAACGCGAAGGGACGGATTTCCATTTCAAATTTACTCCCCTTATTATACCCCAAACGCCCAACGCCGTCAACCGCGCAAAAGCACTTTTTACTTTTCCCTTTTTAAAAACGCAAAACAGAAGCGCATTTGCGCTTCCGTTTTGTATCCCTGCAAATTTTTATAATAGGCAGATGCCGCAAACGATTTTTCGTTATCCTTCCGTAATAAGCACTGCGGAAATAAAATCCCGTCAACAACTTTACGATTGCTCATAAGTTCTCTTTTATTTGACGTGCACGCGTATAGCGGTAACGCTGTATTTGCGCGCGGTATACCCAAACTTACTTTTAACGCCCAACGTATATTTTTCGGGCGCAATCTTTTCTTTCGCTAGCGTATTTACCGCCGTCGTCGTATCGCATTGCAATTCGGTAACGTGCGCGATTCCCGTAGGGCGTATGCCAGAAAGATCGAAGTTTACCGCAACGTCTTCGATGCCCGCGTTTACGATTTTGATTACGATATCCCCCGTCGTGTCGTCTTTGCCGATCACATGGTAAAGTCTGTTCACCCGCACGTTATTCCCCAACTTGACCTGCTTTTCGAATCCGTCTGCGTATTCCGTTTCGGCGGCGTATACTCTGCTGCCCGCATTCGCGGCAAACAACTGCTGCACATAGTAGTTTGCCGAATACAGCAATTCGGTATTCGTGTAATACATCATATCTACCTGCCACTGATTGTAGATATGATTGACGTTTCCGAACACGGGCGCATACGCCGCAAGGGATACCACGTCGCCGTTGCGCTCTAACCCGGTCATATAAGCCGCTTCGGAAAGCGCCGTCATCCAGCTGTTCTTTTCCGTCGGGAAAGACGGATTGGAAACGTCGTTTGCAGAGTATTCCCCCACGAACACTTCATACCCGTCTGCGCCGCCGCGCGTATACGAATCGTACAGCTGCGCATAACGGAAAAAGTCGGAATAATTCATATAATAATGGTGATCTTGCACGCCGTACTCGGACAGGGAAGTAATTTTTCCGCTTGCCATATATTCTTTCGCCGCCGCTTTCGCCGTGCCGCCCTTCCCGTACTTTTCTACGTCGTTAATGGAAACGCCGTTTCCGACGATCAAACGGATATCGCCGTACAGCGCGCTGTTTTTGATTTTCGCCTCTTCGAACGCCCGTAAGAACTGTTCGTAGTAACCGTAATAGGCGCCCCACTGCTCGTTGCCGATTCCCAAATACATCATGTCGAACGGTTCCGCATGCCCCATATCCGTGCGGACTTTCGCCCAGTACGCCTCGTTCGGATCGGAAGAAGTTACGCTTCCTTTTGCAAAGGCAACAAGGTCGAGCGCGTCTTGAATATAATCTTTTACGCCGTTTCCGTTTCTGCCCGGCAAAACGGTATAATTGCCCGCGCCGCTCGTTTGAATCATGCAGCTGATCCCGCAGTTTACGATGGGGATCGCGCTTGCGCCTAACGAATCGCACAGCATAAAATACTCGTAAAAGCCGATTCCGTATTCCATATTATAATATTCGTTGCCCACCTGCCAAATATCCCGATTGGGCGTGCGCATGCTCGGCTCGCCCGTAGTCGTAACCGTTTGTTCCGCGCCGTCGGTAATTTCGCGATAGGTAAGAACGGAGGCTTTTCCCGTGCCGTCTACGCCGATGGAATTTTTCCAATCGTACGCGCTTTCTGCCGATTTTCCTTCGATCACACACCCGCCCGGAAAACGGATAAATTTTGGCGAAAGGTTTTTTAATGCGTCGTATGCGTAATTTTTGAACCCTGCGGTGCTTTCTTCCGTTTCGAGCGCGACCGCGTCGAGTTCTAATTCCCCTGCCGATTCCAACAAGATTTTGCAAGTTAAATTCGCGCTTACGGAAGCGTTTGCAACGAGCGATGTTTTATACTTTACCCAATCGCCGCCCGCTTTTACAGCAATTTTCTTTTCCGCATACGTCTTTTGTCCGTCCGCTATGCGCACAATCAAATTCCCCTCGTACGAACCTGCGCGCACGAATGCGGAAAAACGGTAAGTTTTCCCTTGCGTAACCGCCATCGGGCAAGCGGTGTATCCCTTGTTTTCGATCCCGCCGTTTTCCTGCGCCTCGATACGCAAATACGATCGATTGGTCGAAGAAACCCCGCTGTCGCGTAAAGTCGTAATTGTCGCGCCGCCGACAGCGTTCCAGCCGCGCGCAGGCTCGCTGTATTCGAACGAGCCGTTCGAGATCAAATTGTCGTCCATCAAATAAGAGGCGTAATTGATATCCTCCAAAAATACGCCGAATAACCGATCGGATATGCGCGTGCCATCTCCCTTTACCTCGGCAGAAATTTCCGCGTCCGGCGCGTCGAACGCCTTTCCTTCCCTATCCGCCTGTTCACCGCATGCGGCAAGCCCCGCAGCACACCCCGCGATAAATGCGCATGCCAAAAAACCGGATAATGCCCTCTTCATAAAATACCCCCTTTTATGGTACTATTCTATCACAGTAAAAGCATATTTTCAATACCTTTGCAAAAGTTTCCGCAAGTTGAAAAATAAATTACGCATGAATTTGTAAATCGTTTTAAAATCGCTTGCAATTTTTGAAAGAATATCTTATAATAAACAGGCTTTGCAGAGATGTCTGAGTGGTTTAAGGAGCACGATTGGAAATCGTGTGACGGGGGTGACTCGTCCGGAGGTTCGAATCCTCTTCTCTGCGCCAGTAAGAACCTAAGTTGAACACCATTTATGGGTAGTTTGATTTAGGTTCTTCTTTTTAATCAAGTACAAACGACGGTCTATAACGCGAAAGCCGCTTGACATGAGAAAGACGTGCGGTATGCTATTTTGCCAACGGCAAGCAATAAGCCCCGCAGGGGCAGTACGTCGGGCTCGTTGCCTTAATACCGCATGCCTGCAAGGCTCATTTCAATCGGAACATAGAATAAATAACCGTTACGTTTTGCGCTATGTTCTGAACGGTTTTAAAGTAAAATCGTAACTATGCGTTCAACACGTAGTTTGTACGAGCCCTAAAAGGGCATGGCGTCGGCAGCGCTATTCGCGCAGTGAAGAGCTCCAACCGCAAATTTTTTTAGCTGCTGCACAAACAGCCTTATTTTTGCCTTCTTCTCAGAACGGATACATATACTCTTTTATTCTCATCTGCTCTACCGATTGCTCTTCTTGCATTCGATTTTGTATATACCCCGCTATTTACTTTTCATTTCGTCCTACCGTACTTACATAATTTTAAATTATCATCCTTAATTCAATCATCTTTAAGCCATTCTTTCATTTTTCTTTGCAAAGCTTCACTTCTTTTTTCCTGTCGCATAGCGGGAGGTTTTCTTTTTTATCTGTTGTCGATTTTTTCGGGGTACGCATCGTGGTGTGAAAGCCTGTCCCAGGCCACCTGTTCCCACTTGGTTCCCTTTTTGCCGTAGTTGCAATAGGGGTCTATGGAAATTCCGCCGCGCGGAAGAAATTTGCCCCATACTTCGATATATGCAGGGTCCATCAAATCAATAAGATCGTTCATGATTATGTTCACGCAGTCTTCGTGAAAATCGCCGCGGTTTCTGAACCCGAATAAATATAGCTTTAAAGACTTGCTTTCAACCATCTTTTCGCGCGGTACGTACGAAATGTAAACCGTGGCAAAATCGGGCTGCCCCGTAATGGGGCAAAGGCTTGTGAATTCGGGACAGTTAAACTTTACGAAATAATCCCTTCCGGGATGTTTGTTTGCAAACGTTTCCAAAACCGACGGGTCGTAAGTCTGCGGATATTTCGTGTTGTTGTTACCCAGCAGCGTAATGCCTTCGTTTTGTTTTTCTCTTGGCATATTATTCTCCTTTTCTTGCAGGATCTTCTATTCCGTTGGCTTTAAATGCCGCGGCGCGGTCGCGGCAGGTAGCGCATACGCCGCAAGGTTTTTCGCCGCCGGAATAGCAACTCCATGTATATTGATAGGGAACGCCGAGTTCGAGTCCCTTTTTTACAACCTGAGATTTGTTTAAGTTTACAAACGGCGCAAGAATTTTAAGCTGTCCGCCGCTGCCCGTATAAATAGCTTCGCCCATAGCGGAATTGAATTTTGCGCTGCAATCGGGATAGGCGTTGCCCGCCGCATCGTCGCTGTGCGCGCCGTAATATATCACCTCGCACCCGTGAGAAAGCGCTACGCTTGCCGCCGCCGAAAGAAAAAGCCCGTTTCTGAAAGGGACGTAGGTTGAAACGGGTTTGCCGCCCGTTACGGAAAGCTGTTCGGCATAACTTTGCAGGGGTATCTCATTGGGCGAATCCGCCAAAAGCGAACAGTCCGAGCCTTCGAATATGACCGAAAGGTCAAGCCGATTTAAAACAACGCCGTAAAAGTCGGCAACTTTTTGCGCGGCGTCGAGTTCTTTACCGTGAGTCTGACCGTAGTAAACGGAAAGCGCCAAAACTTCCGCCGCACCGTATTTTCGAACCGCCAGCCCGAGACAGGTTGCGCTGTCTACGCCGCCGCTTAATAAAACGAGTGCTTTCATACCCTATCCTCCAATAAATTTTGCAGAGAGACGTCCTCTTTGAACGCTCCGAAGTAAGTTTTAGTAACCGTTTTTGACGATACGTTTTTTATCCCGCGCGAAGTCATACAGCTGTGACGCCCCTCTATCCTTACACCCACGTCGGGCGATAAAGCCGCAAGCGAAATTATCTCGGCAATATCCCGCCCCAGACGCTCCTGTAATTGCAACCGCTTTGCCGCCATATCGCAGATGCGCGCGATTTTGCTCAATCCCAAAACTCTTCCGCGCGGAACATATGCCACGTCGACTTTCATGTCGTACATAAGCGCCATATGATGCTCGCAATAGCTGAATACGCTTATGTCCTTTAAGACCACCGCGCCGCCCGAATTCGGGCCGGACGGAACTTCGAAAGTTTTTCCGAACATATCCGCAATTTCGCGGTTGGTGTATTTCATTCCTTCAAACGCTTCTTCATACATTCTCGCCACGCGGGCGGGCGTTTCGCGCAGACCTTCCCTTTCCGGATCTTCGCCCATGGCAACCAATAATCCGCGGATATGTTTTTCGATTTCTTCAATATCCATATCTTCTCCTATACCCCGCGCAAATCGGGTTCCCAAATGATTTTATGCAACTGCAACTGCAGGCGCACGCCGTTAAGTTTACGCTCTTTCATAAATTCCGCGATTTCTTCGGGCTTGATTTTTCCGAACACGGGACTGAAATAAACGCGGCACTTATCCGTGAGTGCGTACCCGTTTATAATCTCTTCCGCACGCGCCAGATCGCGCATATTTCCGACAACAAACTTGACCGCGTCGCGTAACGTAAGATAAGAAAAGTTTTCGGTCAGCATATATTTTTCCATACCGCTTGAAGGAAGTTTATAATCGGCGGTAACGGCAGGACGGGGCGAAAGAGAAACTATATCTTTCAACGGCACGCCTCCGTTTGTTTCTATTTCGACCTCTGCGCCCGAAGCGCCCAACAGCACTATTAGCCGCGCAATATCCGCCTGCAAAAGCGGTTCGCCGCCCGTTAAGGTAACGTTTTTTACGCCCGTCGAATTTACGTACGCAACAAGCTCTTCCGCAGAAGCAAGTTGGTATTTTACGTCGGCGGTATTTGCCCAACGCGTATCGCAATAGCCACAATTAAGATTGCAGCCGCAAAATCGCAGAAACACGGCAAGCTCGCCCGCGCGCGGACCTTCGCCGTTTATGCTTACAAACTTTTCGGCAACTTTAAAACAGGACATATCATTCACCGTACACCGCGCAGTTTTCGGGCGACTCGTAAACGGTCACGCAGGAAACAGGCAAGCCCCTTTGGCAAAGGTCGGCATATATGTGCGCGGCAAAGTTTTCGGCAGTGGGTCTGAAATCCGTTTCAACCAATGAAAATCCTTCTTCTTTCAGTGCGGTAATTGTCGCAGGTTTAAGGGTGTTTTTTTCGTAGATAAACGCATGGTCAAAGCCTTCCGCCAGCTCTTTTACTGCTTTCTTAAAATCGCCGAAGTCCAGAAGCATGCCGCGCTTTTCACCGCTGTTCTGCAATTTTTCGCCGCTTATCTGTACCTCCACAACCCAGTGGTGACCGTGGATATTTGCGCACTTGCCATTGTATCCGTGAAGAAAGTGCGCGCTGTCAAAACAAGCCGAAGTTTTTAAATAATACATATCTCTCCTTTTGCGCAAAAAAAATACAGCCGCGACAAAACGACTGCATCAAAAAAGAATAATCCCATTCAGATGCCCTGGTTTTGTTTAAAGACAGGATGGCGCAAACGAACTGTCCGTTTAATTGGTTATATCATACCACACCGCAATGCGTATGTCAACTCAACCGAAGTGCTTACACGATAGTAATTTTCAAAATGGAAGTGAATTCAGTTAGAGTTCCCCTTGCGTCTGCGTCCCTTTTCAGCGTAATAACTTTTGTTCTCGGACGTTATGATATCTACAACCGGTTCTGATTTAATCATATTCTTATCTGTTCATATAACCATTTAATCTTTCACGAATCTTCGGCAGTTTTTCTTGCAAATCATTATAAAATTCCAAAAAAGCGTTACAATATATATATTCACCGTTTCTCTGATATCGACGACATCCGCTGCGACAAAGAGAAAAACACTTGCAAGTTTTACAGCGCGAAGGAAAGCCTGACGATTCTTGTATAAACCTTCGGGCAGAAGTTCCGCCACACAACTCGGCAAAACTTTTTTCGCAAATATTCCCAAGGCAATACTCGTCAAGACAATAAAAATCACACGGATATACGTCCCCGTTTCCTTCCACGACATACTGAATATTACATTGACCGCTCATCCCGCATTGCTCTGCCCTTTCTCCTATAAAAAGGGCATACAAATTATCGAAATAACGGATACTGATATAGTTTCCCGCCATAAAATCTTCATACCACAACGAAAACAAAGTTTTCAAAAAATACAGATAATCATCGTTGCCCAAAGTATATTCAAAGTTTTTATCGTTATCGAGCGGGTTCAAACACGGAATAAATTGCAGATACCGAAATCGCCGTCTCTTCATGTCCTCATAAACTTTCTTGATATTTCTAGCTATGTCCGCAGTTACAACGGTCAGAATATTAAATTCCACGCCATATTTTTCCATGATTTTAGCCGCCCGCACGACTTCCGTACGGGTTCCTTTCCCGAACGCATCCAAACGAAATCGATCATGTATCAACGAATCATAGGAAAGCCCGACTAAAAATTTGTTTTCTTTTAAAAATTTTGCCCACTGCGCGTTCAGCAATAAACCGTTTGTTTGAATCGCAAAGTTGACCTTTATTTTATTTTTGTTTGACTCGAGAACTTTTTTGACAAACGATTTATAAAAATCCAACCCCGCAAGCATCGGTTCGCCGCCCTGAAATGCAAACAAAACCGCTTGCCTTTCCTGTTCAAATACCCTTTCAATTATTGCATCGACCGTATTTTTTTGCATAATGCCGCGACAGGGAACGTCACGATGAACCAATTCATCGTGATAAAAACAATATTTACACCGCATATTGCACAATCCGGATGCAGGCTTGATTAGTAAATTTAACATCGTTCCCCCCTATTTCTTATACTTTTCAAGATATTATACACAATACAAGTGAAATATTACGATTTATCTTGATATTCCGTACAAACATTCATCCGTCATATCCCGATTATATATAAACTTGAAATCTCCTTTACAAACTACGCGAGCATAACGCATTTTAAAATGCCCGTGAGTTTCAGCAACGAAATAAGCCCTGTCTTTTTTCTCTCCGTTTAACAACGGACGAATCGAAATTCCGTCTGTCTTCGAGCCAAACGCCCCGCAAACTATTTTATTCGCAAAAAATCGCGCATACTTTTGCTATCACCAAACCGACCTTCTTTGCGGTAACGGATCGGCAGTTTGAGCCATTCGATCGCAAAGTTTTTCGAGCATGCGTAATTTCACTTCGCGATACGAAGAACAGTCGTAAAGATTTTCGTGCTCGCCGGCATCGTTTTTTAAGTCATACAGTTCTCCCGTAACGGAAAGTTCCGTATCGCGCGGATGCACTTTCACCAATTTATAACGATTATCGCGTACCATGGTACAATAGGCAAAAGGATTTCGATGGTTAATGTTTGCATTATAGTATTCAGTGTATGCCGTATTGCGATGGGTCTCCTTTTCCCCTGTAAGCAAGGAATAAAATGACTTTCCCTGAACCCCCTGCGGACACGGTATTTCCGCAATCTCGCACAAAGTCGGTACGACGTCTACAAGCTCCGCAAGCGCACCGCTTACACGGTTGCCGCTAAATTTTGAAGGAAAAGAAATAATAAACGGCACATTCACGCAACTATCGTAAAAATACGGTCCTTTCAGGTAAATACCGTGATCGCCGAGACTTTCACCGTGATCCGCCATGTAAATTATCAACGTCGATTCACGCAGCCCGCTCTTTTCAAGATATGATAAAATTTTTCCGACGCCAAAATCGATTTGATCGCACATGGCATAATAAGCGGCTTTGATCAAACGGTGATCTTGTTCCGTCATTTCGTTAAAAGGAAAATACCCCTTAGTGTCATAGGCGCCGTAGCTATCTTTCAACTGAAAACAAGGCTTTGCGGCAAGTTCCCCTACTTTATAATCGGGCAACGGCAGGTTGTCTATTTGAGAAAGATACGGTTCTAAAAATTCGTAAGAAGGATCAAAAGCATGATGCGGATCAAAATAGTTTAACGAAAACATCCAAGGCTTATCGGATGAACGCCTCTCCTCCATAAATTCTATCGCCCTATCCGTACACCATTTGGTATGGGAATATTCGTAGGGCATTCCCGCTCTCACATATTTACAGTCGGCAAGCGGCTCGGACGCATAATCCAATCCATTATCCGCTAACCATGTACAATATTCGTTTCCCCGCCAATTGTTTTTATCTTTCCGTCCGGCGGGATGATGGCTCCATTTGAAATAGGAATATCCGTCGTCGATCCTTCGTTCGGAAAATTTACAAACCTCGGGATGACAAGCGGAAATATGCAATTTCCCCGCAAGCCCGCAAACGTAACCGTTTTGCGATAATATCTTAGGAAACGTAACTTCTTCGGTAGGAATATCTTGACCGTTTTGCCTTACACGGCAAGTACGGGGATATCTGCCCGTTAAAAAACTTGCGCGCGACGGCGCGCATACAGGACTTTGCGAATACATATTTTCAAAACGAATGCCGCCGTTTGCCAATCCATCGATATTCGGCGTATGCACAAAGGAATTTCCATAACAGCCAAGCGTATCTTTTCGCTGTTGATCGGTACAAATCCACAGTATATTGGGCTTCATATAAAACTCCTCATAAACTTCTATAAGCTATAAAAACCATCCTTTAAAGAAGAAAATGGCTTTTATCGCGCAGAGCGCACAATATTGAAAACACATATTCCTATAATAGCCACTATCATAACGACATACACTATCTCCGCTTTGTTAACCGATATGCGTTTAAGTACCGTACTGCCGATAAGTCCGCCGCCCACGCCGCCCAAAATCATTGCGGTTAAATCGCAAGCGCTAAAAGACGGAATCCCCATAGCAATCGTTAATATTAAGCTGGCGGTTTGCGATACGGCAATCACAAAAAGCGAACCGAACGCGGCTTCTTTTAGCCCAAGCGAGAATAAAACATACAAAAGCACGAGGTTAACGGGACCTCCGCCGATTCCCAAAAATGCGGATATAAGCCCCAACAATATACCCGACAATAAAATGACAGGGATGTTTTTTACGTGCAAGTTTTTTATTTTTGTCTTAAAGATACTGTATAACAACGCCCCTGCGAGAAGGACAAGTAATACGCACGCCTGTACAAGTACGACCAAATGATTGTTCCCGACCGCCTTTTTTACCAACCCGAATAACAGATTCCCCGATATGCCGCCCGCCGCCGCACCGAACGCGAGCGGCGCGACGAACTTCATAGGCGGTTTCGGACCTTTACGGTTGCGCGCTATGGACACGATCGACATAGAAAGCACCATGCAGCCGCAAAGAAAATTCGCAGTCGCGCTTGAAAGCAAACCTGCGGCGTCTACGACGGGTTTTACAATAATTCCCCCGCCTATGCCGGTCAAGGCGCCTAATACGGAAGCAGAGATTGCTATTGTAAAAAGTATGAAAGCGTGCAAATTTACTCCGTTTCTTTGGCAGACGTAAAGCGGATGATTCTGTCTTTGATATATTTTCCCTCATAATAGGAACAGGGTTGAAAGTTATCGTGCACGCGCCGCATTTCCGCATGCATCGCTTCTTTCAGCCTTTCCTTTAATTCCAGATAGGCAGAATCGTTCGCAAGATTTTTCATCTGTAACGGATCGGCAATGTTGTCGTAAAGATGCTCTTCTCCGTCCGCAAGATAAACGGCGTATGTATGCCGCTTGGTTCTGTATGCGCGCCATTCGTGCCCGTCCTCAAATATCGCAGTCGCGCCCGTGCCCTGCATCAGTGCGCCTTCCGGTTCTTCGACGTCTTTTTCATTCAGAAGAACCCTGCTTAAATCTCTTCCTTCCACCCCCTTAGGGCAATCGATCCCCATAAAAGAGAGTAACGTAGGCATGATATCCACTGTATTGAGGCACACGTCGTTTTTGCCCTTCGGCAACTTATCGCCCCACTGCATTAAGAAAGGCACGCGCACCGCTTCTTCGTAAAAAATATTCTTCGCCCTTCTGCCGTGCGCACCGAATAATTCACCGTGATCGGATGTGAACACGAAAATCGTATCGTTATCAATGCCGCAATCTTTTATAGCCTGTTTCATCCGTCCGACGTTTTTATCAACGTTGGCAACCATAGCGTAATAAACGCGCATCCATTCGGGAATTTTCTTTCTGCCCTGCGGGCGAATCCGAGCCCAATCGTCGGCGTGCGGGTCGTCGGTTTCGCAATAATTTTCCGGATAATCGAACGCTACATCCTTGAACATTTCATAATACTCAGGAGGAACATTCCATTTCTCCCACGGATCGTGAGGCGTGCCGACGGAAAGGAACAGTGCAAAAGGCTTTTTTTCACCCGATAACTTTTTTAACGTATCGATTGCCATATCCGTTTGCGCGTCCGGTTCATACTTCCCCCATGAAATTTTTTCGGGAGAATCGAGATGGTAATATGACTGTTCCCCGTAATTTTCATGGTGAAAATTATAGCTTGCGAATAATCCGTTAAAGCCCAATCTGTCCCGCCCCTTGGGAATATACGAGTTTTTCGGATCGTAATGATTGCCGAATTCATTCGCATACAAATGCCATTTCCCGATATACGCTGTTTCATAACCGTTTTCGTTGAGACAATCGGCAAACGTCTTATGATCGGGATCTATTCTGATCTCATTGATCACCATACCTGTACTTGTAGTATATTTCCCCGTAAACAGCGAAGCGCGGAAAGGCGCGCACACCGGATGCCCCGAAACGGCATTGCAAAGATCGGTAGCGTTTTCGGACATTGCGTCAATCACCGGCGTCTTGGCTCTTTTATCGCCGCCGTAGCCCGTACTGCATAAACGAAGTTGATCGGCAAACATAAATACCAAATTAGGTTTCATAAATAATCTCCTTTACGTGCGGAACGATTCCGTTTTTTTATTTTACAATTAAGAAAAATGCGTATGTTGTCCGCATTCCGACTAAATCGGAATGCGGACCGCAAACTTTTTATGCCTTCGCGGAAGCGTATATGCCGTCTGCGTAAATATAATATTGGTTTGCAAGTTGACCGGGAAGCCTGCTGTTTTCCAGCCATCTGCCATCCGCATGAACGGAAGAGAACGGATCTTTGTCCGTTCCGTCGTTTGCACAGAACGCCCATCCCATGCGAACATATCCGGCTTCGGTATTAACCACGTTGGCAACAGACTGTAAATCCGTTTCCGACATATAGTATTCGAATACCGTGGTATACAGATTTGCCGCAGCGTTATAGACCGTCTTTATTTTATATTGCGACAACTTATTGTTCCCGTATGCCGTAACACTACCGCTCGCCGCGTCGTAATTACCCGATATATAACTCTGTTGCGTATTATTGAATATCTGCACTGCTGTGCTCTTAGTAGACGCCAAATTCCCCGAATCGTGGGCATGCCATTCTCTGTGAACGACAACCGCCGCAACGTACACGCCGTCGCCTACCACATATTTCCCGTAAACAGTAAACTGCTTACCCGTATAGTCGCCCGTGCCCTGTAAATCAAACGCCGTGGTCTTGTCCTCAGAAGTCCAATCCGCAAGATCGCCGTCTATCGTCTTAACCTTTCCCGTTGTATCGGAGGAATCGCCCGTATCGTTTTCATCCAACCAATTTTTTACCGCCGTCTCGCCTACGGAGTAAGAATAATCGCTCCACTCACCGCTGTAATTCATAGTGAACAAGCCGGGCGTCGCTTCGCCTTCGAATGCCATATAAGTTTCTTTAACGATATCGCCGCCGTTAATCTGCACGTAAAAATCTTTCCCTGCTTTTACAATTGTAAGCGATACCGTATTCTTATTCTGGCCTTCGCTATAAGCGAAGCCGTAACCGCCGGACTCTTTCCAGTTCCAACCCGTTATGAACGAACCGATGGAAGCATGCGGAAGCGGTTCCCCAATACCCGGCACGAGTGCGACGGCAGCCGCCTGAACACCGAAGCCGTTGGAAACAGCGTTCGTCGTCGCCATAAGCACGCCGATTCTGGGTGCATTATCATTATTTTTACGTTCGCCAAGCACAATTTTTATATTCAGAATATAGTTCGCATTCTTCACCTCTGAGAAGAAGACTCTTTGAGGAGGCGCAGAAGCATTGGTTACCAAGGCATTTGCATCGTTTATATCACCCGAAAGATCAAACCCCGCCGTTGCCGTTACACCGAACTGTGAATTGCCGAGTTTACCTACTACCGTATGTTCGATTTCTTTCGTTTTTCCCGATATGGTTACGATAAGCGTTTGGTTTCCGCTTTTCCACCTATCGTATCCCGTAATCATCTCTTCGGTAAGCGCAATCCTGCCCGACGTACCGTCGCTATAAATTACGCTCGCAAATTTATTGTTAAGGTCGATCTCATCGCCGATTCTCGTAGCCGTAAGCCCGTCAACTTCCGAAATTTCGGAAATTCCCTTTAAAACCGTAATCGTAAAAGAATATTCCACATCGTTATAAATCACTTTAATAACCTGTTCTCCCGCCGTGGAAGCGTCGCCGATAATCCGAACATCGGCATGATTAAGCGCAATCGTCGAAGAAATGGTGCCGTCGTCGCCAATCACAGAAATACCGCCGCCGGATAAATCGAGCTCTTCGCCTATCGAATATATCGTCTTTTCGGGCGCGACGAATTTAGCAGAATGTTTCGCAATATACGCAGCGATTTCCTTCGGATCGGTGCTCGTTTTAATATCGGAAAAAGTAGCGTGTAAATTCATTGTGATAAAACCGGGACACGCAGCTTTATCTGCACCGATAGAGGTAATATTCGAAAGCTTTCCGAACTTCACCCCGTTGACGAAGAAATAGAAATCCGTTCCGTCACGCACAACGCTCATTTTGATCGTTTGGTTCCCGTCCTTATCCTGTTGCAAGCAATCATGTACGGCATAAGTAAGCCCCTTGTAATCATTATTCGCCGGCCACAACCAAGTATTTGCGCCTTGCGGGTATTCGGTAGTAAGAATCGTTCTCTTGGCAAACGTAGGACCGGGGTCAAGCATCAACGCAAGCTTGTTATCGCTGTTGGAAGCGCCTATCATTCCGATCTTGGGCGCGGTATCGTTGTTAACGGTGCGATCGAGCGTTAAGGTCGCTTCGAGATAATATTGCGTACCCGTCAAGTTGTTAAAATACAAATCTTGTCTTGCGCCTCCCTCCTGAATAATGACGCCGTTTTCGTAATCTTTAAAATTGTAGCCGTCGTATGCCTCGATTCCATCGCCCGCAGGATAATATCTCTTCTGGAATACGGGATTCGTATAAGAATATTCGTTGAAAATAAATTTCCCGGAAGAGTCGAGCGTTCCCGCCGTATTCTTTTGATTGCCCGCCGGTTTACCGAGTACTACGATATCGCCAATCATCAAATTTTGCACAACGCCGTCGGCGTTTTTCTTTCCGCCCTTTACCGTAATTATAATTTCATCTGTAACGAGTTCGTCAAATTCGGCAATGGAAGCGCCGCCGGGACGCATTTGTCCTTCCGTTGCATCATTGGCGTCTACCCATGCATGCCGTTCCATATCGAACCCGAGATTGGAAAGCGTAGCGTATCCGTCGAATACAACAGCTCCGTTCTGTTCCACTTTCGCTTTAATTTTAATGCTTTCTACTGCATCAAAGCTATTAAGATAGTTGAAAGCGTTATACACCATTACGGTACGTACAACTTGCGGCGCATCCCATTTAAGCGTAACCGTCGTTTCCTGTCCATTCGCTTCAAATTCTTTTATAAAGTCCAAATCGTGGCTTTTATAAAGATAATCATTCAAATACTCGGCGCCGCTTCCGTTTTTTGCATTCGTCGCCGTAACCGTTGCTGTTTTCGCAACGTTGCTGTAACCCGACAACACTTCGGGCAAGGGTTGCAACGAATAGGAAGGTCCGTTCGCATAAAGGACTTCCTGCTCGCCGTTATCGACAAAGAACACGCGGTCGACGCAAAGCCCCCTTCCCTTTACAGCGCCGACCGGAGCGCCCTCATTAAGGGTCAGTGTTTCACGGTTCTTATAGGCATGATAAAAATACAAAAGATCGCCGTTCACATTCACCATACTGCCATGTCCCGTTCCGGCAACATAATCGTAATTATATTCTTCGTTAGACGTTCCCTTATAACAAATAACTCTGCCGCCCTTATCCGCGTCAACCTTTACAAAATCACCGAGAGGTCCATCCGAAATCGCTTGGTTTACCGCATATTCGGCAAAACGGTATCCGTTGGGATTGTACGTGAGGTAGTATTTCCCGTTATGCTTCACCATGAAAGGTCCCTCGTTCACGGCATTACCCGTAATTTCCGCAGGCATAGGCTGTCCGCCCGGTGTATAATAACTAGGCTTCGCCAAATATTTTAAGGTGGAATAATCGGGGCTGAACCAATCCTTCATTTCCAGTCCCCAAACACTGTTCTCGCCACCGCCAACGGCTACAAAATACAGATAGAGTTTCCCATCGTCGTCGAGAAACGGCGCCGCGTCAATGGCACGGCGGTTAGCCGTCTTCCAATCTATGTGATCGGAGAATTGCGTCAAATCAAGAAAAACGTCGTTCATGCCGACGGTACGATTGTCTTGAGTGGTACCGGTCCACTGCACGAAAGGTCCCGCAGGGCTATCTGCAACCGCAAGCCCGATATTTTCTTTTCCGGTTGCGTTAAAGGCAAGATTATCCGCCGCCGTATAATACATATAGTATTTTCCGTCGTTGTAGATAACTTCCGGCGCCCAATACAGCCGCGTTCCCCAAGTTCCGGGTTGCGGTTCAAATGCCATACCCATAGACTGCCAATTCACAAGATCATTGCTTCGCCATGCAAGGAATCCGTAAGCGCCGACGCTATCACTCGTAGCATAAGCATAAAAATAACCGCTTTCTTCTCCTTCGTCGATATACAGCACCGAAATATCTGCCGCGTCGAACAGCATATCATTTTGATAATAAAGGTTATGGTTATAATCCTGTCCGCTTTTCAGTTGATCGTAATATGCCAACGAGGTCTCGGAATCGACAGACGAATCCGAAGGTTCACGGCATGCGGTAATTGAAAGCGACGTAACCGCCGCCAAACATATCCCCAATCCTTTCATGATTTTTTTCATAATTTTTCTCCTTTCATATTGAATCGATATTTGTTTTTATCCTTTTAAGCCGCTCATTGCAATTCCTTCTATAAAGAACTTCTGTGCGGCGATATAGAGAATAATCGTAGGAACGAGCGCAACAAATGCACCCGCCATGATCGCCTGATAATCGGTCGCATAAGTTGACGTATAATAACGCAATGCAAGTTGTAACGTATACCGTTCAGGGCTCTGCAAATACATGAGCGGCCCCAGATATTCGTTATAACCGTTCACAAACCCCAGCACGATTTGAGCTATAACGGCAGGTATGGACAAAGGCAACATAATGTTGAGAAACAACCTAAACTCCCCCATACCATCAATTTTTCCCGCCTCCAACAATTCATCGGGAATCCCTGTAAAGAACTGTCTTAAAAAGAATACGCAGGCGGGGCCGCCAAAGCATGCCGGTAAAATTAGCGGAACAAACGTATCGGTTAAATAAAGATTATCCCACATGATAAAACTCGGTATCATCAAAACCGTACCCGGAACGAACATGGTGGAAAGCAATACGCCGTATAACACTTTTTTTGCCTTAAAACGCATTTTTGCATACGCATAAGCCGCAAGCGAAGACATAAAAACCCATACCGCGACGCGCGGAATAATAACCAGCATCGTATTACCGAACCCGCGTAGAATCGTGCTGCCCTTTCCGCCTCCGCCGGACATATCGTCTATTAAAACGCGCCGAAATCCTTCAAAACTAAAACCTTGTTGCGGCCACCACGTGAATTGCGGATTCATCGATTCTTTCGTTGTTTTAAAAGCCGTAATCAACATAATGTAAAAAGGAATTATAATGGCTAAGGCATAAACCAGCAAAAGAATAAAGCAAACTACGAAAAACGCATGATTTTTCTTATGCGAACGAACGTTGCCCGATTTGGAATTTAACTTTGCTTCTTTAATCATAATGCACCCACAGTTTTTGCAATTTAAAATTAGCTACTACGATACCTGCGATAAAGAGCGTCAAAACCATTGTTGCTGCGCACGCAATCCCCATTCCTTCGATAAACATATTTGAATTTATCGCCCGATAAATAAAGAATACCGAAGTCAATCCCGCTTTATTCGGTCCGCCGTCCGCAGCCATTACCTGAAAAGCGGGGAATACCTGCAAGCCGTTTATAAGACCGATAGACAACAAGAAGAAGATTGTCGGACTGATACAGGGTAAAATCACGGAAAAGAACGTCCTGACAGGTCCCGCCCCATCCAAAATAGCGGCTTCTTGAACGCTTTTGGGTAAATTGGTAAGCGCAGCGCTCAACAGAATAATTCCGTAACCCATACCCGACCATACGTTCATGATAAGCATACTGGGCATAAACATCGAGCTTTCCGTAAGCCATCCTACCCTGCCCAAGCCGAGGGATACGAAGATACTGTTTAGAATGCCGTAATTGTAATCGAATATCCATTTCCACATTGCCGTAACCGCAACGACGGAACAGGCATAAGGAAGGAAGTAAATAATACGCAAGGTTTTTGTCATCCATTTATTTTTGTTGAGCAATGCCGCAATGAAAATGGATCCGCAAAGAGATAGCGGTAAACTTAAAAGCGCATATAACGTATTCTTTACAGACAGCCAAAAGTCGCTGTTTTCGTTCGTGAACAAATATTTAAAATTATCAAAACCAACGTATGTGGCGGTAGTTATATCATAACCGGAGACCTTACAAAAACTCATATATATTGCCATGGCAATCGGCACAATATTAAAAAGCAAAAATCCAAATACCGGTATGGCCGCAAACGTGGTTCCGAGAATTTCTTCTTTCCACTTAATCTTTTTTACAATTTTTTTCGACATAACATTCCCCTAATTTGTTTGGCTGCTGTAACCTTTTAACAAATTATCCGTAGAAGATTGAACTCGATTAAAAAATTCCGTTATATCAACGTTTCCGTTTCTTACGTCGCCGTTCAACAGGTTTGCCCAAGGAGAAATCCATGCCTGATCCGCCAGGTACATCCAATCACCCGGTCTTTGGTAATAAGCGGCATTGATAAAGACGCGGGAATTTTCAGGCCCTTGATCGCCGAGGAAAACCCCATCTTTATAAGCTAAATCTATTTGATTGGGAATACAGAAACCCGTTTTAGACTGTGCTTCTTGCCCGATTCTGCCTGCGATAAATTCGGCAAGCAGCCACGCCGCATTCTTCACTTTGGACTTTGCCCGAATTGCAATCCCCGTACTGTTGCTATGTCCCGCTTCGATGCCGTCGGGAGATTTCGGAAGCGGCGCAACATCCCATTCAAAATCGTTATCGACTTTATTCCCGATCGTAACGGTAGCAAAGCGCGCGTCGACTAACATTGCAAGCTTTCCCGAAGCAAAGTAGGCAGCTTTTGCGTCGTCCGATCCGACCGTAGTCGGTCCGGGCGTAACCTGATATCCGTAGTTCCCATTGCCGTCTACGTCTTTTGTATGACTCATGCTTAATTGGACGAAATGGCGGAACGCATCAAACTGCGAATTCGTCATTTGAACGGCGCCGTTTTCTTTTGCGCCCGCGGGAAGTTCCCCCTCGCGATAAAATTCACCGTTATAGAGCCATTTTTTCTCCGTGTTGCCCAATGTGAACTTCCAGCAATTTTCGCTATCGTTCCATTCAAGACAGTCGCCGCCTACGCTCCACCCGTAAGAAAACCACCACTCGGTAAAATAACCGTAGTCGGTAATGCTCGAAGCATTATAACTCTTCGTCATAAGCCCCGCCAGCACAACGCTCTCGTCCCACGTCATCGGAATGCGATTATTGAATATGCGTTTCGCGGCGTTTTTCGCAACGGCAACCGCATCTTTAACGGCATTCGTACCTTTTCCGAGTGTGATCGGAATCTCATGCCCGCTTTCATCCAAAAGGAAAAATCCTTTTGCGGGATATCGAGTGTTATGGTCGTTATTATATTCCGCTAAATCTTTTTCACCTGCATAAGCCGGCGCGGCTTCCTCGCCCATAGGTGTATAGTGTGCGCTTATCACATCGACGTTTACCGTATCCATCGCTTTCTTATTATAGTAAATAACGGTAGGCGAAACGGCTTTCGGCAAAGCATATAAAGGAGCGCTGTCTATACTCGCCCAGGTATTGGAATCCACCCTATATCGCGTAAGCGCACCATCCCACATTTCCTCTTCTTTTACCGCTGTGCTTTTTTCAAGATACGAGTCAAGCGGTTCCAATAAATTTTGTGAAACGTAACTCTTTAATTTGCGTTCGTTACAGTAGAAAACGTCGGGTCCCGAACGTCCGGATAATCCCGTTGTCAACGCATTATCATAATCGCCCGAAGGTTTTGTAACAAATTCTACGTCGATGTTCGGATATAAGTCTTCAAACTGATTTATAAGCTTGTTGAAAATGGAAATCTCGTATTCTTCTCCCCAGCCCCAAAAAAGAACGTTGGAATTTCCCGTAACCGTTCCGTCGTCGCCGATATCCACGTCATTACCCGCCCCGTCTCGGTTGCAGGCGCAGAAAGAGAATGCTATCGTCGCACACACTGCCAATGATAAAAACTTTTTAACCCCTTTCATAATAAAAACCTCCTTTAATTTACATATTGTCGAGCATTAAAAGAATAAAACAACCGCCCTGTACGGTTCTCGCCACGAAATGGTGCGTTTTTCCGTCCTCCGATTCAAACCAATCGCCGAAAGGAATACGAACGGGCGACGTCGCCAAAAACGATTTTAAGCTTTTTACAAAACGTCGACGTTTCTCTTCATTATCGGTAAGCGCAGCGCACCACATCTGCCAATCGCTTTTGGTGTATCCGCAACGGGAATCAAGCGGCGTGCCGTATTGATTCATTCTGTCAATATAATAATCCACTTCCCGTTCGAGGAACTCTTGCGGAAATAAACCCAAGCCCAATAATTTATCGAATACTAAGTTATATTTCATTGAAAAAGTATTCTCGCCGCTATCCCATGTAAGCGGAAGATGCGAAAATCGATTTCCAAACGCAAGGATCTCGGTTGCAAAATTTTCTGCTATCCCGCGAAATTCTTCATACGACTTTTTATCGCCATCGGCTTTTTTCAACATTGCATAACAGGCTATTCCTACCGTCGCCTTTATTGCAAGATTTATGTTGTTTTTCAAATGCCCCGCAAAATCATCGGTACACAGCTGATTTTCAGGTTTTAAGCCATAAGCAACAAGATACTTCACCCATTTTTCGCCAAGTGCGCCGTAATCTTTGAAAAACTCGATATCTTTATCGTAATGATAACATGCCGCAAACATGATAAGCATATTTGCACATTCTTCCACGGGCATTTGACGGTTAAAATCGTATGCTTCAAATTCTGCGGGAAACAGGTATAGCGGTAAATGGTTTTGCAAAAAATCATTCTTAGCGTAAGTTGCATGATAATGCGATGCATTGCGGTTTAAGCCATAAACCTGCCCGCAACATACGGGGTAAGTTCCTACGTCATGCGGAGCAAAATCGTAAGACCATACGGGCATTTGGGCGAATTTAAGCACGGGGCGCATCATGCCTTTTACAAGTTCGGTATTATAGAGCAGATAAAGAGGCATCGACGGATACGAAACGTCTACCGTTCCGATACAGCCGTTAGACCCGTTTTCCTTAGAAAGAAAAATCGTCTCCCCGTTTTGCCCTTTAATGAGTTTATGTCCCGCAATGCTTTGTCGAAGCGAAGCCACAAGTATATCGTAATAATCCTCGCCGAACCGAGTCGCACGTTTTCGCAGCTCGCCGTCTAAACAGTTAAGCTTTTCATCGATTGCACGATAATTTTTCCAAATATACTCAATCGCCTCGTTGATAGTATGATCTTCAAGATACCAACCTTTTTTTAAAGTACCGAAATAGTCGATCGATGCAATCTCGTCATATCCGATAGAAATAATTCCTTGCTTCTCGGTGTTGACAGCCCCCATAAACTGTTCCGCACCTTTACAGGTAATTTCGCATTCCCTGCAATCGCCGACAAGAAACCGCAAAATATCCTGCTTATCTAAGATATACGCCCGCTCTCCGCTCAAATAATAATATCCCCAATCGGCGCCGATTTTATCATCGCAATTAGACAAAAGCAGTTGTCTGCTCAAACCCATAAGCGCACTCTCACCGAACGAGTTGGGAATTACGCACCCGCGAACAGCCTGGTTGCAGCCGCTCGCCCGATTATATGCAATACGGCGATCGACAAAAAGAGAAACCGTTACTTCATCCGCCCCTTCCGTTTCATACTCCATGTAACATACAGGATTAGACAATAAATCCAAATCATTAAGCGGCAGAGGGGAAACAAAGCGCACCGAAAAACGCACCTCTCCTAATGCAAACTCGTATTCCGTGGTATATGCAGTAACGCGCAAAGAAATCTGTTTTGCCTTTTTACATTTACCTGAAAGGAAACAGTCATACTCGCCGAGAAAACAATAAGTAACCCCGTTCACACAAGCAAACCCGTAAATAGGCTTATCCTCACCGAACCAACTTTGAGGGTGACTTTCATTTAAGCAATCCGTCCTGCTCCAAAGAGAAAAATTCGGATCCTTCACAAATAATGGGTACGCAGGTAGAACTCTCATAAGAAACTCCAAACTAAAGATTATAAATATTACATAATATCTACACTTATATTTTATCTCTCCCACTTGACAATTCAAGAAAATAATCGTATAATTATAGACAAAATTTTACTTTTTCAGGTGCTTTATGCCAACGCTTTTTCATCAACAATATAACTCGGTCGGAACGGAAGTTTATAAAATAAATATTTTCCGCGATACAAACTTTGAGCTTCATATGCATAAGAGTTGCGAATTCGTCTATCTTTATTCGGGTTCTACTACATTTGTAATTGCAAAAAAAGAATATTGCATTAAGGAAGGAGAATCGCTTTTGCTTCAACCTTATCAAATCCATTCTTCAAAAGATAGCCAAAACGCCGTAATTCTTATTGTTTCTTTCCCCCTTTCTCAGGTGCACACGTTTGCCTCCGCCATAGAAAAAATGTCGCCAAATTCGCCATTTTTTGTGCTCTCCCCTAAAACGCGCGACTATGTGCTGAATTGTATATTCGGAGACTATGTACCTAACGACAGAATAACAAAGCATCCCGTTCCCGATGCGCTTACGTCTAAAGGGATGCTTTACGCAATTTGCGCGGATTATATGAAACAAATCACCCTTACCCGTACCAACATGAAAAACGAATTGCTATTCAGCGCTTGCCTTGCTTATATCGAAAAAAATTATGCCGAAAATATTACGCTCAACAACATTGCACAACACCTTAATTACGATTACTCTTATCTCTCCCGATATTTTCACGAAGTATTCGGTATTAGTTTCAAAACGTTAGTTAACCAATATCGTTGTGAACACGCATCTGTACTCATTTCGTCCACCCATGAAAAAATGAGCGACATCGCAATGCAATGCGGTTTTCAAAATATTCGTTCTTTTAATCGAACTTTCAAATTATTAATGGGGCGTACCCCCACCGAGTACAAAAAATATGTTTCGCTAAAAGACGAGAGAAAAAACTAAACATTGCTTCATATATTTCAATTGCCGAAGTGACGAACGTAAAACAGCGGGTAGAAAATTCTGCCCGCCGTTTCCTTTATTTTGAATCGTATTTGACAATTTTAATATTTCTTTATTATTAAATAGTCGGTTTCATTTCTACCGCAAACTTCATTCTATTTTTATCTAATCTCTTATGGCTCTATTCCGTCGTATCTCGTTACGGGATTTTTGTATTTTCCCATAACCGTATCGACGAGTTCCTTTCTTATGTGTCAGCATCAGAATCATACTGCCGTCTGAACGTAATTATATCCGTTCGACAGAAAACGTGTAATATCATGTTAATAGTGAATATCGCGAATCCAATTGGAATACAAATCTTCCACTTTATGATAGCACATTAAATGCATTAACGTAGATACCGCGATCATGTCACTCATTCCATGCTTACTAGGAATATTCAGCTTTATAACACATTGCCTGAGCATATACTTTCCCTGTTTATCCTTGCTGCCTTATAAACCTGTTTGCGTACCTCCGAAATTTTTGATTTTCCATTCGGTAGGGGTAAAACATAAGTCACTGACAAAGGAAAAAGATTGCATAACAGTTAAAACATATTAAGTGCAACAAATAATCATCTACCGGCATAGCGGTGGATTTTCACGGATTTCCGCTTCGCATCGCTTTGTTTCCCTTATACAAAACCCCCGCAGATGGATATCTGCGGGGGTTTTGCTTATTTAATTGTTTTTGTCGTCTAACCGTTCGTACACGTTGTAATCGTAGTCGTCTTCGTAACCGCTTGCACCCGGTTGCTTATAACTATTTCATGCAATGTAAACGAACTTTACAAAAAGCGCAAACATTCCACTTTGCCATTTAAAAAGCCCCGCAGATGGAATTCTGCGGGACTTTTTACTTATTTAATTGTTTTTGTCGTCTAACCGCTCGTACACGTTGTAATCGTAGTCGTCTTCGTAACCAGTATATCCCGTTGCGGGATTTTGCCGTTTCGAGGCGTCTATCGTCGTCGTACTCGTGGTCGTCATTACCGCTCCCGGAGGCACTATGTGCTGCCCGTCCTGTTGCGGTACGTTCGGTTGCGTAGGCTGCTGGTTGGTAATAAGAATAGGCTGCGGCTGTTGTGTCGGTTGCGGTCCCGTAATGAAGATGGGCTGCGCAGGCTGAGGCACCGCTTGCGGCTGTTGCATCGGCTGATACGCCGGCGCGCTTGCCCTATTCTGCATTGCAGTGAACAACAACGCCATTACTTCGGGGCTCATTCCCGAATTGGAATTTTCCGATTTTCTTGCACGCTCTTCCGCTGTTCTCGCACGCTCTTCTGCGATACGCGTATTAGCGCGCTCTTCCGCTATGCGCAACTCGTTCATTCTCGCGCGTTCTTCCGCTACACGCTGATCGCCCGACCGCATATCCATTCCATACTGAGGATATCCCATCTGCGCGCCCATCATGGGCTGAGGCATCATAGGCATTTGATTCATCATGCCCATAGGAT
>CAJTPB010000019.1 GCA_910578065.1 uncultured Christensenella sp.
ATTTTTTAGTCGCACAATACATTCAGTGCTTGAATAACAAATTATCATAGTAACGATAAATTTCAATTTATCTTTCTAATCTTTCATAAAATATAGCGCACGATACTTCGCAAACGAAGATAGTGCGCTATTTATTTGCCCGCAAGGATATCCCTATAACCGATCCCTTTAAAAGGGAAGGTTTCTTTTAAATATCATTCACAAAAAACGCGCGCTTGCGATATGATAGATGGGGAGAGATTATGCGCGTTTGTTTTGTGAGCGACGGTGATTTGAACGATTACGAAGAAAATTATACGGGACCGGCGGCAGACGTCGTGTGCTTTTCGTTCCGCGCGCTCGGGCAGGTAAGTTACGAGCGGGAACTGCGGGGGGAAACCTCTTTATTCGAAGACGCGGCGCTTCTTTCCAAAGAGGGAAAAAATATCGTTATCTGCGGGTGCTATACCGATGCACGGGGAATACGCAGAAAATCGGCGGTCGTCGCGGAACGGGGGCGAATCCTCGGCGTTTCGGATATGGTGAACTGCATCGACGAAGAGGAATACCGCTGCGGCGCGGGCGTAAAGATATACGATACCAAGATCGGCAAAATCGGGGTGATTGTTGCGGAAGATTTATATTTTCCGCAAATCATGCAAACGCTTTCGGTGTGCGGGGTCGATCTTGCGGTTTGTATTTACGAAGAGCTGAACGACAGTTTAGAGCAAACGCTGATCCGCGCGGGGGCGTTTTTATACGGAATACCCATTTGCATGTGCGCATACGGGTATGCGCAGGCGGCAGATATTGCGGGGAAGCTGGCTTTTTCGTCTGCGCAAAGTCCTTGTTTTTATCAGCCGGAACGGGAAAAGGAATACCATTTGGTGGAAACGCGGCAGCGGGGATTTTTCCGCCGTAAAAAAAGCGGATTTTAATTAAAAGCCGCGTTTTGCGTGAATGCAAAGTTTTTCTGAATAGCGGAAAAAAGTTTGTTTTGCGTTTGCGCAAATTTTTAAAAGGAACGGGGATTGTAAAGATTTTCCGATAGAAAAAAGTTTTTCATCTTGCAATCGCGCATGATTCGTGGTATACTGAAATTATGAGTAACGCATTCGAATTTATTGCCGCCTATAACGAGATCGACGCGCGTTTGCGCGCAATTTACAAGGGAAAGGGGAATTTGCAGTTTTCCGATTTGATTCGCCGCTGCGCGGAATTTAACGCGACCGTAAAGCGGTACGAGGACGAGCTTGCGTCTTACGCGCGTTTGCGCAACGCGATCGTGCACAACAGCACGAAAAAAGAGCGGATCATCGCCGAACCGTGCGCCGAAGCGACCAAAGAAATTCGTCACATTGCCGATTTGCTTTGCCGCCCGCCCCGTTTGCAAGATTTAAAGAAGAAGCAGCTTTCTTATCTTTCTTGCCAAGCGACGTTGAAAGAGGCGTTTTGTTCCATCGCAAAAAGCGGATTTTCCAATTTGCCCGTGTATGACGGCGGCAGAATGCTTGGGATATTGAACAACCGCCGCCTTGTGTGCGAGTTGGGCAAAGCGCTTGCCCGCGGGCAGAGTGCGGACGAAGCGCTTTCCGCTACCTGCGCCGATATTTTGCGCGACGAAGATATGTATGCCTATTACAAATTGCTTTCTGCGGAAAATTCCGTACAGGAAGCGGTTACGGCATTTACGGAAAACAAAAAACTGCTTGCGGTGATCGTAACGGAACGCTCCGCGCACGGCGATAAAATTATCGATATTTTGACC
Organism: uncultured Christensenella sp.; assembly: GCA_910578065.1. Classification (GTDB taxonomy): domain Bacteria; phylum Bacillota; class Clostridia; order Christensenellales; family Borkfalkiaceae; genus Gallimonas. Next base: position 1,748 of record CAJTPB010000019.1, read on the forward strand.
GCGGCGGATCTTCCCCGGTTAATGAAACTGTTAGAAGATTAAAAACGCCCTTAACTTTTTATGGGGAATTAAGAAACTAAAATTTTTCAGCTGTGCTTTTAAGCGATAATAAAATGCTTTTGGACGGTTTTGTTAAGCGCGTTTTATTACAGATATTTTCTAATACTGTTAAACGGTGTTGCATCGGAGAATTTAAGATGTAAAATAGTGTGTAAATAAGATTTGTTTTTGACCATACGAAGAAATAACGCAAACGAAAAAGGCGCGGCATTACGCTGCGCCTAAATTTTCTTTTACTTGCGGTTTATTTATCATTCCCCATGAAATATACCGCCGACTGATTTATTTTACAATTCTGATTGCGGAACAAGCGAGCGATCCGGGACCGATATGGCAGGAAACGCTCAGCGAAAGGGGATCTGCAAACGTAACGGGGATTTCGGGGAAAGCCGCTTTCAGTTCGTTTACAAAAATTTCCGCTTCGCCGTAATTATCGGTGTGGGCGACGGCAATGGTCATTTCGCCGTTTGCTACGTACTTTGCAAAGCGCGTCGTTAAATCGCTGCGAAGCGCGGCTATCATTACTTCTTTCGCCTTTTTTAAGGTGTTTACCTTTTTAAATGCGTCTAACTTTTCCCCTTGAATCTGCAACACCGGCTTAATTTTTAAAATCGTGCCGATCAGCGCCGCGGCGGGGGTAAGTCTGCCGCCTTTTTTTAAGTATTTCAGCGTATCCAAAGCAATGTAAATACTGCTGTCGTACTTGGTGCTTTCGAGATACTCTTTGATCTCCGCAGCGGATTTGCCGCGTTTTACAAGTTCGATTGCATCGTATACGCTTTGTTTTTGCGAAATGGAAATGCGCTGGTTGTTTACGACAAGTACTTTTCCGCCGTATTCTTTCGCAAGCGCTTCCGCCGTATGGCAGGATTCCGAAAGACCGCTCGACATAGGAATATGTACGAGTTCGCAATCGCCTTCTTGCAATAAGTTATCCCACAAATCGGTAACGTCGCCGATCGCGGGCTGCGACGTAGAAACAGCCGCGTCCTTTTTCAAGTGCGCGTAAAACTCTTCCTGCGCCAGGTTCACGTCTTCAAAGAACTGTTCGCCGTCGATCAAAAAGGGCATCGGGAGCACGGAAATTCCCAGTTTTTCCGCTTCCGCTTGCGTGATGCCGCTGTTCGAGTCGGTGACGATTTTCACCTTCGCCATAAAATAGACTCTCCAATTTTTTAAGTTTTACCTATCATAACAGAATGTGACAAAATTGTCAAGAAAATTGTCAATCATTTTCGGGGAAGACGCGAATCGGAAAAAGAAACGATCGCCGTTTGACAAAACGCGCGCAGTTGTGTATAATATCACCCATAACAATAGGAGAAAACTATGTATCGGATCTTAAAAAAGAAAATTTTGAATCCTACCGTTACGCAAATGGAAATAGAAGCCCCTTTGATCGCAAAAAAGGCGCAGGCGGGGCAATTTATCATTCTTCGCGTAGACGAAGAAGGGGAACGTATTCCCTTAACGATCGCGGGGTGCGATAAGGTCGGCGGAGGGGTATCTATCATCTTCCAAATCGTCGGCGGAACGACGATGGCGCTGAACGAAAAGCAGGAAGGCGAGTATATACAGGATTTTGTAGGACCGCTCGGCACGCCTACTCATTTAGAAGGCTTGAAAAAAGTCGCCGTCGTCGGGGGCGGGGTGGGCTGTGCAATCGCGCTGCCCGTTGCGCGCGCCTTGTATGAACGCGGGTGCGAGGTAACGAGCATCGTAGGCTTCCGCAACCGCGATCTTGTGATTTTGGAAGAGGAATTCCGCGCTTATTCCAACCGTTTCCGCCTTGTAACGGACGACGGAAGCTACGGCGAAAAGGGCAACGTCTGCGCGCCGTTGAACGAATTTTTGCAGGCGGGCGAAACGTTCGACGAGGTGATTACCATCGGTCCGCTTATTATGATGAAATTCGTCGCCCTTGCAACAAAGCCCTATGCGATCAAAACGGTTGCAAGCATGAATCCGATCATGATCGACGGAACGGGCATGTGCGGCGGCTGCCGTTTAACGGTGGGCGGGGAAACTAAATTCGCCTGCGTAGACGGGCCCGATTTCGACGCGCATTTGATCGACTTCGACGAAGCGATGAAGCGTTCGCGCATGTATGCGGAGTTCGAAGCGGAAGCGCGCGAAAATCATTGCAATCTCTACAAAAAGGAAAAATAAATATGGCAAAGTTTAATATGAGTCCGAATAAGAATCCCATGCCCGTGCAAGATCCGCTCGTGCGGAATCGCAACTTTCAAGAGGTCGCGCTCGGCTATTCGGAAGAGGCGGCGATCGACGAAGCGAAGCGCTGTTTAAACTGTAAAAAGCGCCCGTGCGTGGAAGGCTGCCCCGTGCGAGTGCACATTCCCGAATTTATCGCGATGGTTGCCGAAGGTAAGTTCGAAGAAGCGTATCAGATCATCGCGCGCAGTTCCTCTCTTCCCGCGGTGTGCGGCAGGGTGTGCCCGCAAGAAACGCAGTGCGAGGGCAAGTGCACGCGCGGTATCAAAGGGGAACCCGTCGGCATCGGCAGATTGGAACGGTTTGTTGCCGATCGGCACAACAGCCTTTGCACGGAAAAACCTGCGCTTCCCGTTCCCAACGGGCGCAAAGTCGCCGTTGTGGGGTCCGGACCTGCGGGGCTCGCCTGTGCGGGCGATTTGGCGAAACTCGGTTACGACGTAACGGTATACGAAGCGCTACACCTTGCCGGGGGCGTGTTGGTATACGGCATTCCCGAATTCCGTCTTCCTAAGGCGATCGTACAAAAAGAAGTGGATAATCTGCGCGCTTTGGGCGTAAAAATTCTCACCAACATGGTGATCGGTCGGGTAATCACAATAGAAGAATTGCAGACGGAATACGGATTCGAGGCTGTTTTCCTCGGCTCGGGCGCAGGGCTTCCCCGCTTTATGGGAATCAAAGGGGAAAACGCGAAAGGCGTATTTTCCGCAAACGAGTACTTAACGCGCAGCAATTTGATGAAAGCGTATCGGGAAGGGGGCGCAACGCCCATTCTGCGCGCGAAAAAAGTCGCCGTCGTAGGCGGAGGCAACGTGGCGATGGACGCGGCGCGCAGTGCAAAGCGCATGGGTGCGGAAGAAGTTACCGTTGTTTACCGCCGCGGAAAGGAAGAACTTCCCGCGCGGAAAGAAGAAGTGGAACATGCGGAAGAAGAGCAGATCCGCTTTCAGCTTTTAACCAATCCCGTAGAGATTATATCGGACGAACAGGACAACGTATGCGGAATGCGCTGTATTCGCATGCAGTTGGGCGAGCCAGACGCTTCGGGCAGACGCAGCCCCGTAGAAATTCCAAACAGCGAATTTGTAATGGAAGTAGACTGCGTGATTATGTCGCTCGGCACTTCGCCCAACCCGCTGTTAAAGCAAACGACGCGGGGGTTGGAAACGAAGCGGCGGGGAGAAATTGTTGCGGACGAACAGGGCAAAACGACGTTAAACGGCGTATATGCGGGTGGCGACGCGGTAACGGGCGCGGCGACCGTAATTCTTGCAATGGGCGCGGGTAAAAAAGCCGCAGCAGCCATTCACGAATATTTGCAAAATAAATAACGAAAAATCGCTTTCTTTATTCAAAAGAAAGCGATTTTCATAGTATTATGTCAAACATAAATAGGGCGCGTAAAAGTTTTATATCGATTCCGCATGCGGTAACAGCTATTGCTTTGAATATGCGCGAAGATATTAATGAGTTGTAAATTCGGTGCGAAACGCAAGCAAAAGCGGGGAGCGGGTAAAACAAGTTTGGTATGACTGCGCGCAAATATAGTTTATGTTATACCAATATTGTATTGCAAACAAAAGCGTGAATAATAATTGTATTGACCGCGTATGAACATTGCAATGTTGCGCAAATACAGTGTGAAACACAAAAGCGGGGGAACGGGTAAAAAGATTTTGTAGGTTTGTGCACGGACATGACAGAGTTGCGCAAATTAGGCATGAACCGCAAAAGCGAAATAATATAATTGAATGATATATTAATGCTGCGCAAACAGCAGTAAGGAGCAAAAATCGAAAAAGGCAAACTCTTTTCTTCGGTATGAAGAAAAGAGTTTGCTCATATAGTAAGACATGAGTTTTATTTATCGGCACAGGGTGGCGCTCGGATTTTTTTGCGTAGCGCTTTCCATTGTATTTTGTTTGGGCGTATGTTGTTTTGCGCTTGTGCGCACGGCGGCGCAGGCGCAGCGGCTTACCGTTGTGATCGACGCGGGGCACGGGGGCATCGACGGCGGTGTTGTCGGTATTCAAACGGGCACCAAAGAAAGCGACATCAATCTTTCCGTATCCCGCTTGTTACAGGAACTTTTGGAAGAAGCGGGCTTAAACGTCGTGCAAACGCGCAAAACGGAAGCGGGGTTATACGGCGCGGCAACGCAGGGCTATAAAAAGCGGGATATGAAAAAGCGGTCGGAAATTATCAACCGTTCTGCGCCCGCGCTTGTTATTTCCGTTCATCAGAATTTCTTTTCCCTTTCTTCCCGCAGGGGCGGGCAGGTTTTCTACCGCGGGGATTCGGAAAAATCGAAAACGCTTGCCACCCTCGTGCAGAACGAACTGAATTCCATGCCCGAATGCGTAAAGAAAACGCAGGCGCTCGCGGGCGATTATTATGTTTTGAATTGCAGCGACTATCCTTCCGTGATCGTAGAAGGGGGCTTTTTGAGCAACGCGCAGGATGAAGCGCTGCTTGTAAGCGAAGAATATCAAAAAAAGCTGGCGCAGGCGATCGCAAACGGGGCGCTGCTCTTTCTCTCTTCCGTCGTAAGCGGTTGACTTATCCGAATGCGGGTGATATAATACCCGTATGAGTACATACTGTCATCAACGGAATATGGAGATCCGTTATTCGGACGTCGATTTTAAAGACGAGCTTTCCGCTTCGGCGCTGTTGGCGTTTGCGCAAGACGCGGCGGGAACAAGCGCGGACGAACTCGGCTTCGGATACGGCGATTTAAAGCCGCTGGGTTACGGATTTTTGATCGTAAACACCTATTGCGAATATAAAAAGCCCATATTGCTGGGCGATACGCTTACCGTGCAGACGTGGCCGCTTACGCCCCGCCATGTTATTTTCGAGCGGGATACCCGCGTTTTAAACGGGAAGGGGGAAGAATGCGCGGCGCTTGCTTCCCGCTGGTGCTTGGTCGATTTAAACGGCATGCGCCTTTTAACGCCCGAAAGCCTTTCCGCGCATAAAAACTGCCCGTACCGCGACGAAAAAACGGTAGAAGTACCCAACTGGAAAATCCCCAAACTGGGGGGAGAGGGAAAGTTTGTGCGCAGTTTTACCGTTGCCGCAAGCCATTGCGACCATTATCTGCACGCCAACAATACCCGCTATGCCGATTTCTTTTTCGATTGTTTTACTATGGACGAGCTTGCCGCAAAAAAAGTAAAGTCCTTTCAAATCGTCTATTCCAAACAGTTAAAAGAGGGAACGCAGGCAGACCTGTTCCGCAAAGACTGCGCAGACGGAATGAGTATTTTGGAAGCGCGCGCAGACGGCGGGCTTGCCACGCAGTTCCGCGTACAATTTATGCAAGGAGAAAACGAATGAAAAAAAGTGTTCGCGCAGGAACCTATCTTGCGCCCGTGCCCGTTGTTTTGGTGTCGTGCGGAAGGGAAAAAGAGGCAAATTTGATCACGCTTGCTTGGGCGGGCACCGTCAATTCCGAACCGCCGATCGTAAGTATTTCCATTCGCTATCAGCGGCATTCTTATAAGTTGGTGGAAGAAAGCGGGGAATTCACGGTAAATCTCGTCGCCAAAGATATGGTGCGCGCAACCGATTTGTGCGGCATCGTATCGGGAAAGGATACCGATAAATTCGGTTTATCTGGGCTTACGCCTTGCGCGGGCGAACGGGTTTCTTGCCCGTATGTAAAAGAAAGTCCGCTTTCCCTCGAATGCAAGGTGATCAAAAAGGTAGAATTTCCCACGCACGCGGTGTTTTTCGGCGAAGTTGTAAACGCGATCGCAGACGAAAAGTTTCTCGACGAAAAAGGAAAGCCCGTTCTCCCTTCCGATCTTTTGGCGGCGTATGTGAACGGAAAATACGTTTCCACCCAAGAAACGCTCGGCTCTTACGCGTATACCGCAAAGGAGCTGAAAAAGTGAAAGAGGGGATCGTTCGGTACGTAAAAATCTGCAAAAAGATTTTTCAAATATTCAGTTTGGTTGCGATTCCCGCGTTAATGGTATTTTTGGTGTTTGCGCTCAATGCGGAGGGCATGGCGAAAACGCTGTTCATCTGCCTTGCGGCGGGTACGGCGGCGCTGTGGTTTATCGCATACGGATTTTATGCCATGCGCATTTCGCTCGGCGCAGTTACCGAGGTAAGTTATAACGATAAGGTCGTTTATTTAAAAACGCCTCGCAAAACGTATACTTACGACGTGCTCGAAGGCTGCGTAGATATGAAGGTATACAAAAATAAATTCGTTGGCACGTTCGAAACGCAGAACAGCCGCGATAAATTTATTTTTTACCGCAAAACGCTTTTTTCCCGCTTGGGCGAAGGGCACTTTACGGCAAACGATCTGCGCCCTTTCTATCCGCTGATCGACGGCGAACAGGAAAATTCGTAATATACATTTATTCACATATTTAAAGAAATATCCGTATAATATACAAAAAATAAAATAAATATACTCTAATTATAAAATAACCCCGCAAAAGGGGTTATTTTTGCTTGACTTGTGGGATAGGGTAGAGTATACTTTGTAGGTGAATTGAAACGGAAGGAGAACAAACGTGGAAAAGAAAATCAAAAAGGTAGTTCTTGCCTATTCGGGCGGGTTGGATACCTCAATTATTATTCCTTGGTTAAAGGAAAATTACGATAACTGCGAGGTGATTGCGGTTTCGGGCGACGTCGGGCAGGGCACCGAATTAGACGGCTTGGAAGAAAAGGCGAAAAAGACGGGCGCTTCCAAATTATACGTGCTCGATTTAAAGAAAGAATTTATCGAAGACTATATTTACCCCACCATGCAGGCGGGCGCGGTTTATGAAGAAAAGTACCTTTTGGGTACTTCGTTCGCACGTCCCGTAATTGCAAAAGGGATCGTAGAAATTGCAAAAAAAGAGGGGGCGGACGCGATCTGCCACGGCTGCACGGGCAAGGGAAACGATCAAGTTCGCTTCGAACTGACGATCAAGGCGTTCGCGCCCGAAATGAAGATCATCGCGCCCTGGCGCATTTGGGATATCAAGAGCCGCGAAGAGGAGATCGAATACGCCGAAGCGCACAATATCCCCTTAAAGATCAACCGCGAAACCAACTATTCCAAAGATAAAAATTTGTGGCATCTATCGCACGAAGGGCTCGATCTGGAAGATCCCGCAAACGAACCGCAGTACGAAAAAGAGGGCTTTTTGGAATTGGGCGTTTCGCCCTTGCAGGCGCCCGATAAGCCTGTTTATTTGACTGTTCACTTCGAAAAGGGGGTGCCCACCGCGATCGACGGGAAGAAGATGGGCGCCGTCGAACTGTTGGAAAAGCTGAACAAAGTGGGCGGCGAAAACGGCGTGGGGCTTTGCGACATGGTAGAAAACCGCCTTGTCGGCATGAAGTCGCGCGGGGTGTACGAAACGCCGGGCGGCGCGATTTTGTACGAAGCGCACCGCTTGCTCGAAATGATCTGCCTTGACAAAGCGACGCAGCACTATAAGCAGCTTGTCGCGGTAAAATTCGGCGAAATGGTATACGACGGTCAGTGGTTTACCCCGTTGCGCGAAGCGCTTTCCGCATTCGTAAGCAAAACGCAGGAAACGGTTACGGGCGACGTAAAACTGCGCATTTATAAAGGTAATATCATGAACGCGGGGATCACCTCACCCTATTCTCTGTACAGCGAAAATATCGCCACGTTCGACGACGACGGCGGGGCGTACAGCCAAAAGGATTCGGAGGGATTTATCAATTTGTTCGGGCTTCCGATTAAAGTAAAAGCGATGCTCGAAAACAAGAAAAAGTAATATGATAAAGGTATTTATCGACGGAAAAGCGGGCACTACGGGGCTGCGCATTTTCGAACGGCTGCAAAAGCGGGACGATGTTAAAATCGTCTCGCTTTCCGAAAATTTAAGAAAAGATCCCGCCGCCCGCAAAGAGGCGATCAACGGCGCGGACGTCGTATTTTTGTGCCTGCCCGACGACGCGGCGCGCGAAGCGGTAACATTGGCGGAAAATCCGCATACCGTGGTGATCGACGCTTCCACCGCTCACCGCACGCAGGCTGGCTGGGCGTACGGCTTTCCCGAACTTTCGCCCCGATTCCGCGCAGCCGTGCAAAGCGGAAAGCGCATAGCGAATCCCGGGTGTTATGCGAGCGGGTTTCTCGCGCTGGTATATCCTTTGGTGCAGGGGGGGATCCTTCCGCCCGATTATCCGCTTGTCTGTCATGCGGTAAGCGGCTATTCGGGGGCGGGCAAAAAGGGGATCGAACAGTACAAAAGCGAAAATCGCGACCGTTCGCTGCAAACGCCCCGCCTGTACGCGCTGGGGCTTACGCATAAGCATTTGCCCGAAATGACGAAAATAAGCGGTCTTACCCGCACGCCCGTGTTTAATCCCTATATCTGCGATTACGAGTGCGGCATGTCGGTAACCGTTCCGCTGTTTGCCGACCTGCTTTCCCGCTCCGTGACCAAAGAGGATTTAACGGAGTTTTACCGCGAGTGGTATAAGGGGGAACGGTTTGTAGGCGTAGGGCGGGAGGAAAGCGGATTCCTTTGCGCGAACGCGTTAAACGGTACCAACCGCTTGGAAATTTTCGTAAACGGCAATGAAGAACGCATTTTGCTCGTTTCTCGCTTAGATAATTTGGGAAAAGGCGCTTCCGGCGCCGCAATTCAGAATATGAATCTTGCTCTGGGGCTTGACGAGGGCTTAGGTTTGTGATATAATCAAAAGGATAGTATGAAACAAATTACGAATAAAATCGAGGGGGGCGTATGCGCTCCCAAAGGATTTCGCGCGTGCGGCGTGCACTGCGGGATCCGAAAAAATAAAATCAAAAAAGATTTGGCGCTGATCGTTGCGGACAAACCGTGCGCGGTCGCTTGCGTGTATACGACCAATCTTGTAAAGGGCGCGCCCATTTCGGTTACGCAAAAGCATGTTGCCGACGGTATCGCGCAGGCGGTCATCGTAAACAGCGGCAATGCGAACACCTGTAATGCCGACGGCGTAGAGATCGCGGAGGGCATGTGCGATCTTGTAGAACGGCACACGGGCATTCCCGCACAAAACGTCGTCGTTGCGAGTACGGGGGTGATCGGGCAGAAACTTTCCCTAGATCCCATTGCAAGCGGCATGGACGAGCTTGTGAAAAGTTTGGGGAACAACAGTTCCGCCGCGGCGGAAGCGATCATGACGACGGATACCGTAAAAAAGGAGATCGCGTTCGAATTTTCGTTAGGCGGCAAAGTTTGCAGGATCGGCGCGATTTGCAAAGGGGTGGGCATGATCTGCCCCAATATGGCGACTATGCTGATGTTCATTACAACGGACGCGGCGATTTCTTCCGCAATGCTGCAACGGGCAATTTCCGCCGACGTAAAAGATTCGTTAAATATGTTAAGCGTGGATAGGGATACTTCCACAAACGATACGCTGTGTATTATGGCTTCGGGCTTGGCGGGCAACAGAGAAATCGTTTCTGCGAACGCCGATTACCGCATTTTCAAAAGCGCGCTTCACGCGGTAACAAGCGCGCTGTGCCGCATGCTCGCGGCGGACGGCGAAGGGGCGACCAAACTTCTCGAATGCAAAGTAACGGGCGCAAAGAGCAAAAAAGACGCGCGTCTTGCGGCGAAATCGGTAATCGATTCCCCCTTATTCAAAGCGGCGATGTTCGGCAAAGACGCCAACTGGGGGCGTGTGCTGTGCGCGCTCGGCTATTCGGGTGCAAACCTCGCAGTGGAAAAAATCGGCGTTGCCTTCCGTTCGGCTGCGGGCGAAACGGTCGTATGCGAACGCGGCAGCGGTGTGGATTTTTCGGAAGAGCAAGCGAAAAAGGTGCTTTCGGAAAAGGAAATTGTGATAGACGTTCAACTGAACGACGGCGAATTCGAAGCGACGGCGTGGGGCTGCGACCTTACTTACGATTACGTAAAAATCAACGGAGATTACAGAACTTGATGATCGGTAAAAAAGAACAAGCGGAAATCCTGTTAGAGGCTATGCCTTATATCGAAAAGTACAGGAATAAAATTCTCGTCATCAAGTACGGCGGGAACGCGATGCAGAGCGACGATTTAAAGTGGTCGGTCATGCGCGATTTAACCATTCTCCGTTTTGTGGGCATCAAGGTGGTGCTCGTGCACGGGGGCGGACCGGAAATTTCGCAAACCCTTTCGCGCATGGGCATTCAATCGAAATTCGTCAACGGTCTGCGGTATACCGACGAGGAAACGGCGGAAGTCGTGCGCATGGTGCTTGCTGGAAAAGTGAACAAATCGCTCGTGCATATGCTGGGCGCGATGGGCGCGAAGTCGATCGGGCTGTGCGGAATGGACGGCAACATGCTCCTTTGCGAAAAGGAAAAAGAAGAACTGGGCTTTGTGGGAAAAATCACCCAAGTGAACACCCAAGTGATTACCGACTGTTTAGACGCGGGGTATCTTCCCGTTATTTCCACCGTCGGGTACGATAACGTAGGCAATATTTATAACGTAAATGCAGATACGGCGGCTTCCGCCATTGCGGGCGCGTTAAAGGCGGAAAGTTTGATTTTAATGACGGATATCCGCGGCTTGCTGCAAAATAAAGAGGACGAAGACAGCTTGATCAAAAAGGTGTACGTTTCCGACATTCCTTCCCTTGTAAAAGAAGGGGTAATTTCCGGGGGGATGATCCCCAAAATAAATTGCTGTAAAGAAGCCATCCGTCGCGGGGTAAACCGTGTGTTTATCACCGATGGAAGGGTAGACCATTCTATTTTATTGGAACTTTTGTCCGACGAAGGCATGGGCACAATGTTTGTAAAAGGCGACTGATTTTTTATGGAATCAGTCTTTTTTACGGCTTAGAAGAGTTTTTATAAGTTAGAAAGTAGTTCGGCGCATAGGCAAAGTGTATCACGCAGATACCTTTTTCCGCCAGCCTGCTGCGTTTGTCGGCGGGAAAGAAATATCGGCGTCTGCGCGGGAATTGCCGTAATACTATAAATTAGAAAGAAGTTCGGCGCATGGATAAGCCTATCATGTAGATACCTTTTCCCGCCCGTCGGCGGGAAAGAAGATACAATATCGGCGCGGGAATCGCCGTAAACGAATAGGAGATAATATGGATTTTGAAGAAATACGGCGCATGGACGAAGCGTATCACGCAGATACCTTTTCCCGCTTGCCCGTCGCGTTCGTCGGCGGGAAGAACGCAACCCTTTTCGGGGCGGACGGCAAAGAATATACCGACTTCGGCGCGGGGATCGCCGTAAACGTTTTCGGCGTGAACGACGAAGAATGGAAAAACGCAGTGATCGATCAGCTGAACCGCGTTCAGCACGTAAGCAACTATTATTACAGCGAACCGCAGGCTCGTTTGGCGCAGCTTTTGTGCGAGCGCACGGGGGCGCGGCGAACGTTTTTCGCAAATTCGGGCGCGGAAGCGAACGAGTGCGCGTTTAAGGCGGCACGGAAATATTCGCATGAAAAGTACGGCGCGGGCAGGCATAAAATCGTATCGCTGAAAAACAGCTTTCACGGCAGAACGTTGTTTACCCTTACCGCGACGGGGCAGGACCATTTTCACCGCTATTTCGGACCGTTTGTAAGCGGGGTAGAGAGTGCGGACTGCAACATGGCGGCAATCAAAAAAGCGGCGGGCGAAGACGCCTGCGCGGTTGTGATCGAATGCGTGCAAGGGGAAAGCGGCGTAACCGCGTTAGACCGCAATTTTGTAACCGCGCTTACGGCATATTGCAAAGAGAATGATATTCTTTTGATCGCAGACGAGGTGCAAACGGGCAACGGCAGAACGGGCAAACTGTTCGCCTACGAACATTACGGCATTCAGCCGGACATTGTAACGACGGCAAAAGGGCTTGCGGGCGGGCTGCCCATCGGCGCGTGCTTGTTCTTCGACAAGGCGGAATATGCCTTATCAAAGGGGGATCACGGCTCTACGTTCGGGGGGAATCCCGTGTGCTGCGCGGCGGCGTGCAACGTGCTTTCCCGCTTGACGGACGAATTTTTGTTGGAAGTACAGGGCAAAAGCGAGTACATGCGCGCAAAACTGCGCGGCATGGACGGCGTAAAAGAGGTAACGGGTTTAGGGTTGATGATCGGTATTTCCGTAAATTCAAACGCGCACGCGTTAATGGAAAAGTGTTTGCAAAAGGGATTGCTGATTTTAACGGCGCACGAACGGCTTAGGATCGTTCCGCCGCTTACGATCACCAAACGGGAAATGGACGAAGGACTTACAATTTTAAGCGAGGTATTAAAAGGATGAAACATTTATTAAAACTTGCCGACTTATCGCGCGAAGAGCTTTTAAGCATTTTAAATCTTGCCGATCAGTTAAAGTACGAGCGCAAGAACGGCGTCGTAAACGAAACGTTAAAGGGCAAAAAGCTGGGTATGATCTTTCAAAAATCTTCCACCCGCACCCGCGTTTCTTTCGAAGTAGGCATGTACGAATTGGGCGGATACGCGCTGTTCCTTTCCAACCGCGATTTGCAGATCGGCAGGGGGGAGCCGGTAGAAGATACGGCGCGCGTGCTTTCGCGCTATCTCGACGGCATTATGATCCGCACGTTCGAACAAAAGGAAGTGGAAGACCTCGCAAAATACGGCACCGTTCCTGTGATCAACGGGCTTACCGATTACTGCCACCCCTGCCAAGTGCTTGCCGATCTAATGACCGTTCGCGAGCGCAAGGGCTCGTTTAAAAACTTAAAACTGTGCTTTATCGGCGACGGGAACAATATGGCGAATTCGCTTATGGTCGGCGCAGTGAAAACGGGCATGGCGTTTTCCATCGCCTGCCCCAAGGGGTACGAGCCGGACGCGGATCTTGTAAAGTGGGCGAAAGAAAACGGCGACGTTACGGTTACGGAAGACGTGATCGAAGCGGCAAAGGGGGCGGACGTCGTTTATACGGACGTATGGGCTTCCATGGGGCAGGAAGAGGAAAAGAAACTGCGCGAAAAGGCGTTTGCGGGGTATCAGATCAACGCAAACGTTATGAAGGCGGCGAAAAAGGATGCAATGGTGCTGCACTGCCTGCCCGCGCACCGCGGGGAAGAGATTTCGGCGGACGTGTTCGAAGCGCACGCAGACGAGATCTTCGAAGAGGCGGAAAACAGACTGCACGCGCAAAAAGCGGTGCTGTGCAAGTTGCTTCGATAAATTCGGGATAAAATTCACAAAAGGAATTGGTATGGATAAAAAAATTTACGTCACGTTGGAAAATGGCAAGGTATTCGAAGGTTTTTCTTTCGGCGCGGAAAAAGAGGTGATCGGCGAACTCGTGTTCACCACTGGCATGACGGGTTACATCGAAACGCTTACCGACCCCAGTTATTACGGGCAGATCGTCGCGCACACCTTTCCGCTGATCGGAAATTACGGCATGATCCTTTCCGATTGCGAAAGCAGAAAGTGCTGGGTCAGCGCGTATATCGTGCGGGAAAAGTGCGACGCGCCCTCGAACTTCCGCTGCGAAGGCACGCTTGCGGATTATTTGAAAGAGCAGGGGATCCCCGGCGTTTACGGCATCGACACGCGCGAACTTACCAAAATCGTGCGCGAGGCGGGCGTTATGAGCGCGGCGATTACCTTTCGCCCGTTTACCGATTTTGCGAAGCTGAAAGGGTATAAGATCAAAAACGCGGTAAAATCGGTTACGTCTACCGAACGGAAAACATTCGGCAAAGAAGGGGGGCTGCACGTCGTGCTGTACGACTTCGGGGCAAAGGAAAACATCGTGCGCGAACTGCTCGCCCGCGGCGTAAAAATCACCGAAGTGCCCGCGGAATTTCCCGCAGAGCAGGCGCTTGCATTAAATCCCGACGGCATTATGCTGACGAACGGACCGGGCGATCCCGCGGAAAATACGGCGATCATCGAAAATATAAAAAGGCTTGCGGGCAAAAAACCCATATTCGGTATTTGCTTGGGACATCAGCTGTTCGCCCTTGCCATGGGCGGCAAAACGCGCAAAATGAAGTACGGGCACCGCGGCGGCAATCAGCCGGTGAAACAGCTTTCTACGGGCAGGGTGTTCATTTCCAGCCAAAACCACGGGTATGAGGTGGTAAGCGCTTCGCTCAAATGCGGGGAACTTTCCTTTATCAACGTAAACGACGGCACGTGCGAGGGAGTAGACTATCCCGACTTAAACGCGTTTACCGTACAGTTCCATCCCGAAGCGTGCGGCGGTCCGCGCGACGCGAATTTTCTGTTTGACCGTTTTATCGAGAATATGAGGAAGGTGAAATAACATGCCGAAGAGAAGCGATATTAAAAAAGTACTTGTAATCGGATCGGGCCCCATCGTCATCGGTCAGGCGGCGGAATTCGACTATGCGGGCGCGCAGGCGTGCCGCGTGCTGAAAGACGCGGGCGTAAACGTTGTGCTGTGCAATTCCAACCCTGCAACGATCATGACGGATAAAATGCTTGCGGACGAAATTTACCTCGAACCGCTTACCGAAGACAGCTTAAAGCGCATTATCATTAAAGAGCGCCCCGATTCCCTGCTTGCCTCCTTAGGCGGGCAAACGGGGCTTACCATGGGCTGCAAGCTCGCAAAAGACGGCTTTCTCGATCAATGGGGCGTAAAACTGATCGGCACCAAGTTAGACGCGATCGACAGGGCGGAAGACAGGGAACTGTTTAAAGAAACGATGGAAAAAATCAATCAGCCCGTCGTTCCTTCCGATATCGCGTATACGGTGGAAGAATGCGTTGCAATCGCGCAGAAGCTGGGCTATCCCGTTATCGTGCGCCCTGCGTTCACGTTGGGCGGCGCGGGCGGCGGCGTGGCGCATACGGAAGAGGAACTGCGCTTGATCTCGCACAACGGTCTTATGCTTTCGCCCATCACGCAGGTTCTCATCGAAAAGTATATCGGCGGCTGGAAAGAGATCGAATTCGAAGTCATTCGCGATAGCATGGGCAACGTAATCACCGTCTGCTCGATGGAAAATTTCGATCCCGTAGGCATTCATACGGGCGATTCCATCGTGCTTGCGCCTGCCGTTACCCTTTCCGATAAGGAATATCAAATGCTGCGTACCGCTTCCCTCGATATTATCACCGAATTGGGGATCGAGGGCGGTTGCAACTGCCAATTTGCCTTGCACCCCGACAGCTTCGAATACGCGGTGATCGAAGTAAATCCCCGCGTTTCCCGTTCGTCTGCGCTCGCGAGCAAGGCGACGGGCTTCCCCATTGCAAAGGTGGCTACGAAGATCGCGCTCGGCTATACGTTAGACGAGATTAAAAACGACGTTACGGGAAAGACGTACGCCTGCTTCGAGCCGACGATCGACTATGTTGTGGTAAAACTTCCCAAATGGCCGTTCGATAAATTTTTGTACGCGGGGCGTTCGCTTGGTTCGCGTATGAAGGCGACGGGCGAAGTTATGGCGATCGGCACTTCTTTCGAGCAGGCGATTATGAAGGCGGTGCGGGGTGCGGAAATTTCCCTTTCCACCTTAAATCACCCCAAGTTTACCGCCATGACGGCAGAAGCGCTGCGCGGCGAAATGGGAAAAATGACGGACGAGCGCTTGTTTGCGGTATTCGCCGCGATCAAAGCGGGCGTTTCGTTAAACGATATTTTCGATATTACCAAAATCGACCGTTGGTTCTTGAACAAGCTGAAAAATCTTGCCGATTTCGAGCAGTCGATCGACGGCGTAAAACTGAACAAATCGCAGTATTTGCAGGGGAAAAAGCTGGGCTATACCGATGCGGCGCTCGAACAGTTCAGCAAAAACCAAATTCCCGCGCACAGACGGGCGGTTTTCAAAATGGTAGATACCTGCGCGGCGGAATTTTCCGCGCAGACGCCGTACTTTTATTCCACTTACGACGAAGAAGAGCACGACGAAGCAAAGCCCTTCGTATTAAACAGCAAGAAAAAGCGCATTATCGTAATCGGCAGCGGACCTATCCGCATCGGGCAGGGGATCGAGTTCGATTATTCTTCCGTTCACTGCGTATGGACGTTGAAAGAATTGGGTTACGAAGTGATCATCATCAATAACAATCCCGAAACGGTTTCCACCGACTTCGATACGGCGGACAGGCTGTACTTCGAATCGCTCACCCCCGAAGACGTGCAAAACGTGATCGACGTAGAAAAGCCGTACGGCGTTGTAATTACGTTCGGCGGGCAGACGGCGATCAAGCTGTGCGGCTACCTTGCAAAGAAAGGGGTTCGCATTTTGGGCACGAGCGCCGATTCCGTCGATATGGCGGAAGACAGAGAGCGGTTCGACGCGCTTTTGGAACAGTTCCGAATCGCCCGCCCCAAAGGGCTTACCGTTATGACGAAGGAAGAAGCGATCCGCGCGGCGGAACAGTTGGGCTATCCCGTGTTGCTTCGCCCCTCGTACGTGATCGGCGGGCAGAATATGACGATCGCGTTTACCGAAAACGATATTTCCCGCTATATGGACGTTATTTTGGCGCAGCATATCGAAAACCCCGTTCTCTGCGATAAGTATTTGATGGGAACGGAATTGGAAGTAGACGCCATTTCGGATGGAACGGACGTTTTAATCCCCGGCATCATGCAGCATATCGAGCGCGCGGGGGTGCATTCGGGCGACTCGATTGCGGTATATCCGCCTTATCATTTGGGCGACGCGATGCTGAAAAAGATCGTAGAAGTTTCTACACAGCTTGCGCTTTCGCTAAAGACGAAAGGGCTGATCAACATACAGTATCTGATTTACGGAAATCAACTGTACGTGATCGAAGTAAACCCGCGCGCTTCGCGTACGATTCCGTACATTTCTAAGGTGACGGGCGTGCCCATGGTAGAACTTGCGACCAAAATCATGGTGGGGGCGAAGCTGAAAAAACTGGGGTTCGGAACGGGGCTTTATCCCAATTCGCCGTACGTTGCGGTAAAAGTGCCCGTGTTCAGCTTCGAAAAGCTGAACGACGTCAATTCGCAGCTGGGTCCGGAAATGAAATCGACGGGCGAAGTGCTGGGCATCGGCAAAACGATCGAAGAAGCGCTGTTCAAAGGGCTTGTTTCGGCGGGCTTTAAAATGTGCCACCCGACCAAAAGCAAACCCGTCGGCGTGTATTTTACCGTAAACGATCCCGATAAATTCGAAATCGTTTCCATTGCAAAGAAGTTTGCCGATTTGGGCTGTAACCTGTACGCAACGGCGGGAACGGCAAAGGTCATTTCCGCGCTCGGAATCGACGTAACCGTGGTAGAGCGGTTAAAAGCGACCAAACAGGTTTGCAAATTGATGGACGAGGGTAAAATCGACTATGTGATCTACACGGGCAAGACGGACGTCGATTCCATTGCGGACTATATCCAACTGCATCACCATGCGATTTTGCTCGGTATCACCGTGCTGACTTCGCTCGATACCGCAAACGCGCTGTGCGATATCATTGCAAGCAAGTTTACCGAATACAATACCGAACTCGTCGATATCAACAATCTGCGCACGCGCAAATTGCAGCTCGATTTCGTAAAAATGCAGTCTTGCGGAAACGATTATATCTATTTCGAAGATATGCAGGGCAAAATCACCTGCCCCGAATCGCTTGCGGTTAACTTTGTAGACCGCCATTACGGGATCGGCGGCGACGGGATCGTTGTAATGGAAAAATCGGAAGTTGCAGATGCGAAAATGCGCATTTTCAATCAAGACGGCACGGAAGGAGCGATCGCGGGAAACGCGATCCGCTGCGTTGCGAAATATCTGTACGAAAAGGGAATCGTTCCCAAAGAGCGCATGACCATCGAAACGAACAGCGGCGTAAAAGAAGTAACGGTATTTTCGTTCGGCGGAACGGTTACTTCGGCGAGCGTCGATTTGGGAACCGCGGTGCTGGAAGGCGAGCGTATCCCTTCCGTTTGGAAGGGAGCGCAGATCGTAGACCGTCCCATGGAAATCGCAGGCAAAGAATACCGCGTAACGCTTGTAAATCTCGGCAATCCGCACTGCGTTATTTTCTGCGATAAGGTAGACGACGTTCCCGTTGAAACGCTTGGACCCGCGATCGAAAACAGCGAGTATTTCCCCCGCCGCACCAATGTGGAATTTATCCGCGTGGTAAACGAAACCACCGTAAAAATGCGGGTGTGGGAGCGCGGAAACGGCGAAACGTGGGCGTGCGGAACGGGCGCGGCTGCCGCTGCGGTTGCGTGCGTGCTGAACGGGTTCTGCGCGCGCGATACCGAAATTACCGTAAAAGTAAAGGGAGGTGATCTGTTCGTCACCTATCATTCGGACGGACGCGTGACTCTTTCGGGCAATGTTTTAAAAGTATACGAGGGTAAGGTGGAATTTTAATGAGAGACGCTTTTTACGAAGAAAGCGCAATTTCGCAAAGGGGCGCTTCGGAAGCGAAAAAATATACCGTGCTGCACGTTATCAGCATAATCTGCTGCGTGCTGGCGGCGTTGCACGCCTTCTTTTCGCTGACTTTCGTTCCGAAAATCATAAACGACTGCAAAACGCAAGGGGTAGGCGCCGGAGCCATGGCGTTTCAGCTGATATGGTGGTTTTTGCCGCTGATTATGCTGGTAGGCATGTTTTTCTTCTTTTGGAAGTGGAAAAAGCGGTATAACGTCAGTTACGATTATACGTTTGTGGAAGACGAATTGCGCATTTCCAAGGTGTTCAACGGCAAGCGTCGCAAGTTTATCATCACGCTGAAAGCGGATCAGATTTTAAAAATCGGCTTGTGCGAAAACGATTCGTTCGAGCGTACCGTTTCGGGCAATCAGAAAAAAGTGCGCTATATGACGCCCAACCGCGAACCTTCGGAAGATAAATCGATGGTATACGTGTTGTACTCTTCTTCCATCGAAAAATCGGTATACGTAATCGAATGCCGCAAACAGCTGTTGGAATATCTCGTTCTTGCCGCGGGCAGAAATAAATGGGAGGCAAGATGATCTATCTTGACAACGCGGCGACGACCCGCCCCAACGAAAACGCCGTAAGGCGCGCGGGTATATTTTTAACCGAACGGTATTTTAATCCCTCCGCATTGTACGGCGGAGGGTTCGCCGTGAACGGGGAGCTTGCCGCGGGAAAAAAGTTTTTACTTTCCCGCATAGCCGATCCGATCGATTACGATATTACGATCACTTCTTGCGGGACGGAAGCGGATAATCACGCGCTGTTTTGTTGCGGCAAGCGGGGAAATATCGTTACCACGGAAGGGGAGCATGCGGCGGTTTTCGCCTGCGCGCAGGAACTGAAAAACAGGGGGATCGAGGTGCGGTTCGCCCGTTTAAAAGAGGACGGAAGCGTAGACGAAGAACATTTGCTTTCTTTAATCGACGAAAAAACCTCGCTCGTCAGCGTGATCCACGTCAACAACGAAACGGGCGCGATCAACCGCATTGCGGAGCTTTCCAAACGGGTAAAGGCAAAAAATCCGCGCGCCGTCTTTCACAGCGACGGGGTGCAGGCATACGGAAAAATTCCCGTTAAACTGAATAAAGAAATCGATTTATATGCGGTAAGCGCGCATAAGATCGGCGGGTTGAAGGGCACGGGTGCGCTGATCCGCAAAAAGAGTTTGCCCCTTGCTCCGTATATCTTCGGGGGAGGGCAGGAAAACGGCAAGCGCAGCGGCACCGAAAACGTGTTCGGCATTATGACCTTTTATTACGCCGCGGAAGAAAAGTTCGCCCGCTTGAAAGAAGAGCAGAAAGAGGTCGAACGGCTGCGCGAAGAGGTATGGGGCGCGCTCGATCGCACGCTTTTTACCCGCCTTTCTCCCCAAGATGGCACGCCGTATATTTTAACCGTTTCGGCTGAGGGGCTGCGCGGCGAGGTGTTGCAGCGCATGTTGTACGACAACGGTTTGGCGGTTGGAACGGGCAGCGCATGCTCTTCCAAACACCGTTACAGCCGCGTTATGACGGCGTGCGGCTACGGCGAACGGGTGTTAGACGGCGTTTTGCGTTTGAGTTTTTCCCCGCAGAATACACGGGAAGAGGGATTGCGCGCGGCAAAAATATTAAACGAAACCGCAAACAAGTTAAAGGAGAAAACAGCAGACTGATGGAAAAAATCGTCATTATCCGCTATGCGGAAATACATTTAAAGGGAAAAAACCGCGGCTATTTCGAGCGGGTGTTTTCCGTCAATTTAGAACGCGCTTTGCGCGGGTTAAGGCACGAATTGCGCCGTACGAGCGGCAGATATTTGGTGGAAGCCTTCGACGAAGAGGAATTAGACGAAATCTGCGGACGCGTTTCGCGCGTGTTCGGGGTGCATTCCTATTCGGTGGGCTATAAAGTTGCAAGCGAGATGGAGGCGATTTTCCAAGCGGTAAAATCAGTCGCGCCCGCAGAGGGCACGTTTAAGGTGGAAACGCACCGCGCGGATAAAAAGTTTCCGCTTACTTCCATGCAGTTGAACGCGCAAATAGGCGGTAAACTGCTTGCTGAATTCGGCGGATTAAAAGTGGACGTACATACGCCCGCCGCATACGTGTATTTAGACGTGCGCGAAAACGGCACGACGCTTGTTTTCGGCGCATTCTTAAAAGGGTCTGGCGGCATGCCCGTCGGCACTTCGGGCAAGGGCATGCTTTTAATTTCGGGAGGGATCGATTCTCCCGTGGCGGGCTATTATATGGCGAAGCGGGGCATGACGGTGGAGTGCCTGCACTTTCACAGCTATCCGTATACCAACGAACAGGCAAAGGAAAAGGTTGTGGAACTTTCGCGCATTCTTTCCCGCTATTCGGGCGTGGGCGTTTTGCGCACGGTAAGCGTTACCCGCATTCAAGAAGCCATTCACGAAAAGTGCGCGGCGGATCTGATGATCACGCTGCTGCGCCGCTTTATGTACCGCATTGCAGAACGCATTGCAAAACAAAACGGCTGCCAATGCTTGATCACGGGGGAAAGTTTAGGTCAGGTTGCAAGCCAAACGATAGAAGGGATATCCTCCTCCAATGCGGTGGTAACACTACCCGTGCTTCGTCCGTTGATCGGGTTCGATAAAGAGGAGATCATTGCCCGCTCGCAGGCGATGGGCGCATACGAAACGTCGGTGCTTCCCTTTGAAGATTGCTGTACGGTATTTTTGCCCGAGTTTCCCGCAATCAAGCCCAAGCCTTCGTATATCCTCGAAGAAGAAGCGAAGTTAGACGTAGAGGGGCTTATAAACGAAGCGCTTGCAACGCTCGAAAAAATCACGTTATAAATGAAGAGAGCGGAAAATTCCGCTCTCTTTTAATTCCACCAATCGTCCGGTTCGCTCTGCGTAATTTCTACCCGCACGGAAGGAAGCGTGACTGCCGTTCCTTCCGTTTCTTTATAAAGGGGAATTACGGTGTAAACGTATTGCTCGCCTTGAATCAGCGAATTGTCGTAAATCTTGTTTTGGTATTTTCCCTTATAAATTACCGTTGTTTTCCCTTTATTTTCCCGTTTTACAATATAATCGTAGTACTCTGTCTGACATAATTCAATGCATACGGCGCCGTTTTTTACCGAAATACGCGGCATTTCGATTGCGGGTTTAGAAAATCGGGTGCATACGGTTTGCGGCGCGGCGTCTTTACGGAACAGTTCTTTCAGCGTGCAAATGGGCGGCGCGGCGGGGTCGGCAAGCGTTAAAAGATGGTTGCGTTCGTAATCTTCTTTATCGATCGCGTATTCTTCTACGCCCTCGCATGCGGGGAACGGTTGGGGCGCATGGGAAGCATACAGCGCTTGGTTAATGCGGTAAGCGATATTAGCGGGCGCGCCGCCGCCCGTTACGTTTATGGGGGTGTTATCCGCATTGCCCAGCCAAACGGCTACGGTATCTTCACTCGTGTAAGAAACGGTATAGGCGTCGGTATTGCCTTTGTCCGTTCCGCCCGTGCCCGTCTTTGCGCATATGGGAAAGGGAAGGTTGCGCAGCTTTTTTGCCGTTCCTTCCGTCGCCGCCGTTTGCAGCATGTCGTTTAACAAATAGCACGTTTCTTCCGAAAAGACGGGGCGTTTTTCTTCGCGGAAGCGGTATAGTTCTTTGCCCGATTCGCTTTCGATGCGGGCGATTGCGGAAGAACGGGTAAAGTTTCCGCCGTTTGCAAACTGGGCGTAACCGTCCGCAAGCTGCAAAAGGGTATAGCCGCGTTTCATGCCGCCCAAAGCAAGCGCAAGCGAACAATCGCCCTCTTGCGTATAAAGTTCCATACGGTTTAAATAACTTATGCTTTTTTCGCAGCCCAGCGTATTCATCAGCTTTACGGCGGGCACGTTTACGCTTTTGGAAAGGGCGGTGCGTGCGCTCATATATCCTTCGTAGCCGCCGCCGTAGTTTTTGGGCGAATATCCCCCGAAGTTTATTTCTTCGTCTAACAGCGGCGTGGCGGGGGAAATTATTTTTTCTTCCAATGCGGGCGCGTATACCGCAAGCGGCTTTATGGTAGAAGCGGGCAGACGCGCGGGTGTTCCCGCAGTCGCGGCAAGCGCCTTAATGCCGTGCGTGCGGTTATCGCGCACCAAAACGGCGTAATCGCTTTCCGCCTGCGTTTCTTCCGCCTGTTTTTGCAGGTCGGAATCGAGAAAGGTATACACTTTTAAATTGCGGAAATCGCCCGATTCCGCATCGGGAAACAGTTCGCTCAGTTCTTCGTATACGCGGGAAAGGTAGGCGCTTTTTTCTTTTGTTTGGGAAGGCTGTTCGGGCAGGGGGGAATTGACCGCTTCGGTATATTCCCTGTCGGAAAGATATCCTTGTTCCCGCATCAAACCCAATACGAAATTTCTGCGCGAAAGGCACTTTTCCGCATTTTTAAAGGGAGAGTAGCGGTTGGGCGATTTTGCAAGCGCGGCAAGCATGGCGCATTCGGCGGGGGTAAGATCTTTCGCGCTTTTTCCGAAGTAGAATTGCGCTGCGTGCGAAACGCCGAAGCTGTCGTGCCCGAAATAGATAGAGTTTAAATAAAGCTGTAAAATTTCCTCTTTGGAGTAGTTGCGCTCCAATTCCCGCGCAAGTTTTACTTCGCGCAGTTTGCGGTTGATGGTCTTTTCCCCCGAAAGGTGGGTATTTTTGATCAACTGCTGGGAAATGGTCGAAGCACCTTCGCGAAAGGAAAAAGTCGCAATATTTTTCAGCGCCGCTTTTACGACGCGCTTATAGTTGATTCCCTTATGGCGGTAAAAATCTTTATCCTCCACGGCGAGAAAGGCGTTGGGAAGCGTTTCGGGCAAATCGGAAAGGGAGAGCGTTTCCCGCGCGCCGAGCGAAGCGGCGTTTACTTCCCTCCCCTTGCCGTCGAAAATGTGCACGGCGGAAGCGGAAAGATTTAATTTTTCTTCTTTTAAACCGGTACCCGCCGTTACGGCGAAATAATAGCAAATTGCGGCGAGCATGAGTGCTGCGCCGATCGCAAGCAAGACGGATAATATTTTTACTGCGCGTTTCATTTAAGAACAGTATAAGTAATTTCACAAAAAATTTTACACGAATCGGTTGCTTTTGTTGAAAAAAAATCCGTTTTATGATACAATCTTTACGGAGTTGTATGATGACGCTGCAAGAAATCGTATCGCAAAGTAAAAATATTGTCTTTTTCGGCGGCGCGGGCGTTTCAACCGAAAGCGGCATTCCCGATTTTCGGTCGAAAGACGGTTTATACCGCTTAAAGTACGACGTTCCGCCCGAAACGATTTTAAGCGCGGATTACTTTTTTTCGCATACCGAAGAATTTTACCGTTTTTATAAAGATAAAATGCTTCCGCTCGGGGCAATGCCGAACGCGGCGCATCTTCGCCTTGCCGAGTGGGAAAAAGCGGGAAAACTTTCCGCCGTCGTAACCCAAAATATCGACGGGCTTCATCAAAAGGCGGGAAGCAGGCGTGTGTACGAACTGCACGGCAGCGTGCACCGTAACCGCTGTCTTGCTTGCGGAAAGAAATTTTCGGCGGAAGCGATCGCGCGGTCGGAAGGGGTTCCCCGTTGCGCGTGCGGCGGATTGATCAAGCCGAACGTAGTGCTGTACGGCGAGCCGCTCGAAGATGAAACGGTGCAGGGCGCGCTTGCGGCGATCTCCTCGTGCGATACGCTGATCGTTGCGGGAACTTCGCTTACCGTGTATCCTGCGGCGGGCTTTGTAGAATATTTTCGCGGCAGCCGCCTTGTTTTGATCAATCGGGATCAAACCGCGCTCGACAAAAAATGCGATCTTGTTATTCATGGCAGCGTGGGTAAAGCGTTTGCGGAATTAACATAGAGCGCATGCGAAAAGAGCTGCGGAAAAATCATTTCGGTAGATGCAGCCCAAACCGTGCGCGACAAAAATGTTGTTTTCAGCAACATGGGCAAATCGTTTTCAAACTGATAGAAAAGGATATTTATGAATTATCATATCGTAACGTACGGTTGTCAGATGAACGTACACGAATCGGAAAAAATCGCGGGGATCTTGCGCGAAAAGGGCTACGAAAAGCAAAGTCCGCTCGAAGAGGCGGATATCGTAGTGTTCAACACTTGCTGTATCCGCGAAAATGCGGAAAATCACGCGTTCGGCAATATCGGCGCGCTGAAAAAATTAAAAAAGCAGAAAAAGCATTTGATCGTCGCGGTGGGCGGCTGTATGGCGCAGGAAGAGGGCAAAGCGCAGCTTCTGCGCGAAAAGTTTCCGTTTATCGATATCGTGTTCGGCACGCATAACCTTGCAAAGCTGGGGGAATATGTCGAGCGCAAAAAGACGAACAAAAAAGCGGTGGTAGAAATCGTTCCCGAAAGAGAGGGCACGGAAGACGGCATTTCGCCCGTGCGCACAAGCTATCCCAATGCGTGGGTAAACATTATGTACGGCTGCAACAATTTCTGTTCCTATTGCATCGTTCCCTATGTGCGCGGGCGGGAGCGGAGCCGCCGTGCGGAAGATATTCTTGCCGAAGCGCGCGCGTTGGTGCAAGAGGGGTATAAAGAAATTACTCTTTTGGGGCAAAACGTCAATTCGTATAACGGCGACGGGCGGGGCGGAATGAGTTTTGCGCAGCTGCTAGACGCCGTCGCGTCGATCGAAGGGGAATTCCGTTTGCGGTTTATGACGTCGCACCCCAAAGATTTTAACGAAGATGTCGCCGCCGTCATGCAAAAACATGCTAAAATCTGCCGTCTTTTGCATTTGCCTGTACAGTCCGGTTCGAACAGAATTTTATCGCTGATGAACCGCCGCTACACGCGGGAAAAATATCTTTCGGAAATCGCCTTGTTAAAGCGGTATATGCCCGATTGCGAAGTGACGACTGATTTGATCGTCGGCTTTCCGACGGAAACGGAAGAAGAATTCGAAGAAACGCTATCCCTTGTAAAAGAGGTGGGGTTTGCTTCGGCGTTTACGTTTGTATATTCGCCGCGTACGGGAACAAAGGCGGCGCAGATGGAAGGGCAGATCCCCGAAGAGGTGCAAAAGGACCGCATAATGCGGCTGGTTGCGCTCGTCAACGCGCAGACGAGGGAAAAAAGCGCGCAATACATCGGAACAACCGTTGAGATCCTCTGCGAGGATTACGACGAGAAAAAACATTTTTACATCGGAAGAGATTGCTACGGCAGAATGGGTTACTTTCAAAGCGAAACAAATCGGGTCGGCGAATTTGTAATGCTGCGCGTTACAAAGGCGAACGGGATTTCGCTGTACGGAAACGCAGAAGAAAAAAGAGGTTAATATTTATGGCGCTTTCACCGATGATGGAACACTACTTACAAACAAAAGACAAATATAAAGATTGCGTGCTCTTTTACAGATTGGGCGATTTTTACGAAATGTTTTTCGACGATGCCGTTCGGGTATCGAAATTGTTGGATTTAACGCTAACCGGCAGGGATTGCGGACTTTCCGAACGGGCGCCCATGTGCGGAATCCCTTTTCACGCGGCGGATACGTATATTGCCAAACTCGTATCTTTGGGGGAGAAGGTTGCTATCTGCGAACAGCTGAGCGATCCCAAAGAGGGCAGGGGCATGGTAGAGCGGGACGTGATCCGCGTCGTTTCGGCGGGAACGGTGATCGAAGAAAACCAGCTCGACGAAAAGAAAAGCAATTATATCGCCTGCGCATATTACGGCGGGGGAAAGTACGCGCTCGCTTGGGCGGATATCACGACGGGGGAGTTTTGCGCGGAAGAAACGGAAAGCGCGGAAAAGCTGTTATCCGACCTCGTTAATTTGTCCGTTGCGGAAATCGTCTGCAACGATAAGCTGCTGTTTGCGGTGAAAGAAAAACTCGAAGTAGAGCGGGGGCTTTTGCCCGCTTTTTCCTGTTATCTTCCTTGGGCGTTCGAAAAAGCTTCGGCGGAAAAGAGTTTAAAAGAACAGCTTTCCGTGCGCTCGTTGCAGGCGGTGGGGTTCGATGCTCATGTAGACGCGGCGATCGCGGCGGGCGCACTGGTAGAATACTTGCGCGAAACGCAAAAACACGCGCTGAAAAACTTAAATACGATTTCGTTTACCGAGCGTTCGCGTTATTTAAAATTAGATCCCATTGCGGTGCGCAATTTGGAATTGATCAAAAACAACGCCGAGGGCAAGCGATACGGTTCCCTTTTATGGCTGCTCGATAAAACGAAAACGGCGATGGGCGCGCGCAGACTGCACGCGATGATCTTGTCGCCATTGCACGACAAGGCGGCGATCGAAGCGAGACTTTCCGCCGTAGACGAGTTGTACCGCGCGACCGTCGTAAGAATGAGCCTGTTGGATCTTTTGGGCGGTATTCGCGATATCGAACGGCTTACGGGCAGAATCTCGAACGGAAATTTACAGCCCAACGATTGCTTGGCGCTTTCAAGTTCTCTTGCCGTGGTTCCTTCCCTTAAATTTCAGCTTTCGGGCTTTAAAAGCGCGCTGTTAAAAACGATTTCGGAAGGATTGGCAGATCCCAAACCGATTTGCGATTTGCTCGATCGCGCCATCGAACCTTCCGCAACGACCACGTTAAAAGAGGGGGGCTATATCCGCAGGGGGTACAACGGAGAACTCGATTCTTTGCGCTCCGTACGGGAAGACAGCAAAACGCTCATCGCGGAACTGGAAGCGCGCGAGCGGGAGGCAACGGGGATCCGCACCTTAAAAGTGGGGTATAACCGCGTATTCGGGTATTATATCGAAGTAAGCAACTCGTTTAAAGAAAAGGTGCCCTATTCTTATGTGCGCCGTCAAACGCTTGCGGGCGGCGAGCGGTATATCACCGAAGAGTTGAAAGAGTTGGAAAGCAAAATTTTGGGCAGCGAAGACGCGTCGCACCGCCTTGAAGAACGGCTGTACGGGGAAATTTTAGAAGTTTTAACCAAAAACATTCCCGTGTTGCAGGCGGTTTCGGCGGCGATCGCGCAGCTCGACTGCTTTGTTTCGCTTGCGACCGTCGCGAAAGAAAATAAGTATTGCCGTCCCGAAATCGTAGAGGGGGGCGAACTGTACGTGGAAGAGGGGCGCCATCCCGTCGTCGAAGCGATCTCGCGCGAGCGGTTTATTCCAAACGACTGCACGTTAGACGAAGGGGAAAACCGCACCATGATCATAACGGGACCCAATATGGCGGGCAAAAGCACTTTTTTGCGGCAGACGGCGCTCATCGTGTTAATGGCGCATATCGGCAGTTTTGTGCCCGCAAAGAGCGCGCGCGTTTCGCTGTGCGACAGAATTTTTACCCGAATCGGCGCGAGCGACAATTTGATTTTGGATAAAAGCACGTTCATGGTAGAAATGACGGAAGTCGCCAACATTCTGCGCAACGCAACAGGGAACAGCCTTTTGATCCTCGACGAAGTGGGGCGCGGAACAAGCACGTACGACGGGCTATCCATCGCATGGGCAGTGATCGAATATTTAACGCAAAAGGTGCGCGCAAAAACGCTGTTTGCCACCCATTACCACGAACTTACCGAATTGGAAGGCAAGCTCGACGGGGTAAAAAATTATAAAATCAACGTGCGGGAATTGGGCGGAAGCATCGTATTTCTGCGTAAGATCGTGCGGGGCGGGGCTTCCCGTTCGTTCGGCGTAGAAGTCGCATCTCTTGCAGGCGTGCCCGACGAAGTAACGTCTTCCGCCAAGCGCATTTTAAAATCGCTCGAAAAGAAGGGGATCGCGGTCGGCGGCAGAGATTTGGAAGAAGAGCAGCCGGAAAATGCGGAAACGGAAATATTACGCGACTTAAAGGAATTGGACGTAAATTCGCTTACGCCCATTCAGGCGCTTACCGTACTTTCCGATTGGAAGAAAAAGGCGGAGGATAAGCAATGAAGATCAATTTGCTTACGGCGGACGTATACAACCGTATCGCGGCGGGCGAGGTGATAGACCGTCCGTATTCGGTGGTAAAAGAACTTGTCGAAAACGCGATCGACGCGGGCGCGACGGAAATCACCGTAGAGGTATTGCAGGGGGGTAAAAAACTCGTCCGCATTACCGATAACGGGTGCGGCATCGAAAAGGAAGACTTAAAAGGCGCCTTCCTGCCCCATGCGACGAGCAAATTAAAGCACGCGGACGATTTAGAACATATTGCAACGCTGGGTTTTCGCGGGGAAGCGGTCGCTTCCATTGCGGCGGTTTCGGATATGAAGATCGTTTCCAAAACGGCGGAAGGGGAAGCGTATTCCCTTTCGTGCAACTGCGGGGTAATGGGGGAACCCGCGCGCGACGGCGGGGCGAACGGCACTTGCGTTACGGTGGAAAATTTGTTCCGCAATACGCCCGCCCGCTTAAAATTTTTAAAATCAGACGGGCAGGAAGAGGCGGATATCGCCAACATGGTCACCCGTTTTATCCTTTCCCGTCCCGAAATTTCGTTTACCTATTTTACGGAAGGCAGGGTAAAATACCGTTCGTTCGGCGACGGACTGCGTTCTGCGCTCGCCGTCGTTTACGGCGCGAAAACGCTTGCGGACTGTTACGAAATTTCCGCCGATAAGCACGGCATTCGATTAAGCGGGTTTATCGGCAATCAAAACTTTTCCAAGCCCAACCGCAATTATCAAAGCCTGTTCGTAAACGGGCGGTACGTGGTTAATCAAACGGTAAGTACCGCCGTGGCGGGCGCTTACGGCGAATATTTAATGAAGCGGCAATATCCCTTTTACGTGCTGTTTTTGGAGGTCCCGCCCGAAATCGTAGACGTAAACGTTCACCCCAATAAGGCGGACGTACGCTTTGCGGATAACCGCGTTATTTACGGAAGCGTGTATTCGGTGCTTTCCGCCGTGTTAGACGGAAATTCCCGCGCGCTCGAATATTTGGTAAAAGAGGGCGAACGCGGTCCGGTCGCAGAACAAGCTGTTTCCGCTCCCGCTGCGATCGAAGCGCCTGTATCGGAAATAAGCGCTGCGGCAGCGGTTGAAACGCCCGTTTCGGATACAAACGCGCCTGCGGCAAGCGGACAAGCGTTTACGGCGAAAACCGCGCCTTCCGAAGTTCGGCGGCAGGAAAACCGTTTTGCCGAAAGCGCTTCCGCAATGGATTATTGCGCGGCGAAAAAGGAATTGCAATTCGAAATTCCCATAACGGGGGGCAAATCGCCCGCGCCCGCGCGCGATACGGAATTCGAAAAGCCCGCTTTCTTCGGGGTAAAAACGCCGCAAACTGCGCCCGATAAAGAAGATTTCTTTGTAGAAAACAAGCGGTTTTTAGAGCAGAGCGCGCAAAAGGCAAAGCAAGATAAAATCGATCCCGCGCGTTTAACTTATAAAGGAGAGCTGTTCCGCACCTATTTGATTTACGAAGAGGGGAACGACGCGTATTTGGTCGATCAGCATGCGGCGCACGAGCGGCTTATTTACGACGCGCTGCGCGAAAAGTGCGAAACGCGCAAACTTGCAACGCAGCCCATGCTCGTGCCCTATCTGCTGAACGTAACGCCGCAGGAATTTTCCTTTTTGTACGGCAATCTCGAAACGCTTCGCTCGCTCGGGTTCGATATCGAAGAATTCGGCGGCACGAGTTTTAAAGTTTCCGCCTTGCCCGTCGATTTAAACGGCATGCGCTTAGACGAATTTTTTGCGGAAGTTTTATCGCAGTTGGATTCGCTGCGCGCCATTCGCTTAACGGATATTTTAAAAGATAAACTTGCAAGCGCGGCGTGCAAAGCGGCGGTAAAGGGGGGCGAGCGGCTTACCGATGAAGAAGTGCGCGCTTTAATGGAAAAGATGGACGGCGATATGTCGCTGAAATGCCCGCACGGCAGACCGGTTGCGGTAAAGCTGACCAAAACGGAAGTGGAAAAAATCTTTAAAAGGATTGTATAAAGGGTGAATAAAATTCTTGTCGTTTGCGGCGCGACCGCTACGGGCAAAACCGCGCTCGCCGCAGAATGCGCCCGTATTTTGCACGGCGAAGTGATTTCCGCCGACGCGCTTTTGGTATACAAAGGGCTGAATATCGGAACTGCGAAGCCGACGCAAGCGGAAATGCGGGGCGTTACGCATTATATGATTGACGTATGCGAGCCGACGGAAGCGTTTTCCGTAAGCGACTTTGAACGGCTTGCGCTTCCCTTGCTGGAAGATATATTATCCCGCGGGAAAACGCCCGTTCTTTGCGGCGGCACGGGATTTTACATGAACGCGCTGTTGTACAAAAGTTCGTTCGGCAATACGCCCGCCGATCTTCGCGTGCGGCAGGAATACGAACGGATGGAAAAGGAAAAAGGGCGGGATCATCTGCACGCGCTGCTGCAAGAAGTGGATCCCGAAAGCGCGCGGCGCCTGCACCCGAACGACGTAAAGCGGGTGATCCGCGCGTTGGAAATTTACGAGCTTACGGGGCAAAAAAAATCTGCGCAAAAAGACGAGGCGATCCCCCGCTATCCCTTTTGCGCGGTAGCGTACGATTACCCGCGCGAAGCGCTTTACGGGCGTATCGGCAGGCGTGTGGAAGAGATGTTCGCGCAGGGGCTTGTTGACGAAGTAAAAGGACTGTTGGCGCGCGGTGTTGGGGAAAATGCGCAGTGCATGCAGGGAATCGGCTATAAAGAAGTGGTCGAAGGGTTGAAAAACGGCGATTCAGATAGTACTATGTCTGAAATAATAAAGAAAAATACGCGCAATTACGCCAAGCGGCAGATAACGTTTTTTAAACGCACGCAAAATTTGCATTGGCTTGCGCCCGCTTCGGCGGAGCAGTCTGCGCGGGAGGTGATCGAACTGTATGAACGTTGAAGAAAGAATTGAAAAAGCGGAAAAAAAGCTGCAAGAAGCGTTCGGCGCGATCGATAAAATCGCGTTGAAAAATCAAGAAAAGGTATTGAACGCGTTTCGGGAAGAGCGGATTGCGTTGCGCCATTTTGCGCCTTCCAGCGGTTACGGCTACGGCGACGAAGGGAAAGAGGTGTTGGGCAAAGTTTACGCCCGCGCGTTCGGCGCAAAGCGCGCTATCGTTTCGCCCGCGCTGCTCAGCGGAACGCATGCGCTTACCGTTGCGCTGTTCGGCGTGCTTCGCCCCAAAGAGCGCGTGCTGTGCATTACGGGCGTTCCGTACGATACCATTCGCGGCGTGATTTGGGGAAAGGGCAACGGTTCGCTTTCCGACTTCGGGATCACCTTCGACGTAACGCTGTTAAACGCAAAAGGCAAGGTTGATTTTGCCGCCGTAAAAGAAGCGCTTGCAGCAAAGGAATACCGCATGGTTTATATTCAGCGTTCGCGCGGGTACGAACTGCGCGATGCGTTTACCGTTGCGGAAATTTCCGAAATGTGCAAGTTCGTGCGCAGCTGCGGCTTCCGCGGCTGCATTTTTGCGGATAACTGTTACGGCGAATTTGCCGAAGAAAAAGAGCCTACGGAAGTCGGCGTCGATCTAATGGCGGGTTCGCTTATCAAAAATCCCGGGGGAGGCATTGCGCCCACGGGCGGCTATATCGCGGGAAAAAACAAATATGTCGAACAGGCGGAATATCGCTTGACCGCGCCTTCCGTAGGGGGAGAAGTGGGTTCGTATGCTTACGGGTATCAACAGCTGTATCAAGGCTTTTTTCTTGCGCCGCACACCGTCGCACAGGCGTTGAAGGGCGGACTGTTGATCGGCGCGTGTTTGCAGGATTTGGGTTACGTCAATTTTCCTTCGGCAAACAAAGTTCCTGCCGATATTACGCGCGCCGTGCGCTTTCATACCGAAAAGCAGCTGACCGATTTTATTCAGTCGGTGCAGGAATGTTCCCCCATAGACAGTTATGTGAAGTTGGAAGCGTGGGATATGCCGGGGTACGATTGCAAAGTGATCATGGCGGCAGGATGTTTCGTTCAAGGGGCGAGTATCGAACTTTCCGCAGACGCGCCCATTCGCAAACCGTATACGGCGTATTTTCAGGGCGGTTTAACTTACGAACACTGCAAAATCGCGTGCAGACACATTTTACGAAAGCTCGTTTCGGGCAATAAATAAACGGAAAACGTTTCGCGCCCGTTGCGGCGCGCGTTTAAATAAAAAGAGGTGTTTTTATGAATTGGCAAAGTATATGGAATTCGATAAAAAGTTTTTTTACCGATAACGTATGGCAGATCGTTCTGTTTTTCGCCGTGCTCGTGCTGGGCATCGTGATCATCAAAATTACGTTGAACGTGATCAAGCGGTTGTTTGCAAAAAGCAGAATGGAAAAAATCGCCCAGCAATTTATTACGGCGATTTTACGGGTTTTACTGTATTTGGTGCTCGTACTTGTGCTGCTTAGTATGATGGGCGTGCAGATAACGGGCATTATAACGGCGTTAAGCGCGCTTCTTCTTGCCGTCGGTTTGGCGTTGGAAAGCAATATTGCAAACCTTGCAAACGGAATTGTGATCGTAGCGACGAAAATGTTTAAAAAAGGCGATTACATTTCGGTAAACGGAGTGGAAGGCAGCATTACCGATATCAACTTTTTGTTTACGACCATCAACACGACGGATAACAAGCGGGTCACTATTCCAAACAGCACGATCGTAAACAGCAGCGTTTACAATGCGGGGGCGAACACCACCCGCCGCGTGGAATTTACCTTTTCGGTCGCATACGAAACGGACGTGGAACTGGTGAAGCAAACGGTGATCGACGTGATGAAAAGCAACGGAAAAGTGCTTTTAGATCCTCAACCGTTTTGCCGTTTAAAGGTGTTGGGGGCAAGCAGCATCGACTTTTTCAGCCATTGTTGGTGCGACGCCGAAGATTATTGGGACGTATATTATTATGTGGTGGAAAACGTTTATAATCAGTTTAAAAAGCTGGGGATTTCCGTTCCGTACAATCAAATCGAAGTGCGCAGCCGCACCGACGAAGTGGTTATGCCTTATATAGACGAGCCGTTGCCCGAAAGAGTGGAAAAGGTGCGCGTGCAATCGCAAAAGGTGAAATTGGAAGACGCAAGTTTTTCCGAAGTGATTGCAATGGGCAAAAAGCACAAGAAAAAGAAGAAAGAAGAAAAAGCCGAACCGCAGGCGGCTGCGGAAGAGCGCGAAAAAGAGGATACGACCGTTTAAGGTACGGAAAATACCGCATGCAATTTAAAGATAGAAAGCCCGCC
>CAJTPB010000020.1:0-21576 GCA_910578065.1 uncultured Christensenella sp.
TATGCCGCGCGCGCTTTTTTGTTTGCTATTTAGGCTTTCGCCTTGCAGTTTTTCTTTAACGTTGCAAGACTATCCGAAAGTTCTTTGGGAAGCCTGTCGCCGAATTGCTTGTAATATTCCGCAATTTCGTCCGCTTCCGCGCTCCAACGCGCCTTATCCACCGTAAGAATGCTTTCCAGCGTTTCTACCGAATAATCAAGCCCTTCGAGGTCGATATCCTTTGCGTAAGGAAGATAGCCGATCGCCGTTTCCTGCGCTTCCACTTCGCCGCCGCAGCGCTTTAAGATCCAGTCTAAAACGCGCATGTTGTCGCCGAATCCCGGCCATAAAAATTCGCCGCTTTCGTCCTGACGGAACCAGTTTACGTTGAAGATCTTGGGCGGATTGGTTACCTTTTTGCCCATTTCGATCCAGTGTGCGAAATAGTCGCCCATATGATAACCCGCGAACGGCTTCATCGCCATGGGATCGTGACGGAGTACGCCCACCGCGCCCGTTGCCGCAGCAGTCGTTTCGGACGACATGATCGAACCTACGAACACGCCGTGATCCCAATCGCGCGATTGATATACGAGCGGGGTCGTCGTTGCTCTTCTTCCGCCGAAGATGATCGCGTCGAGCGGAACGCCCTGTTTGGAATTAAATTCGGGCGAAAGGCAGGGGCAGTTCTGGGCGGGCGCGGTGAATCTCGAATTGGGGTGCGCCGCTTTTACGCCGCTTTCGGGCGTCCATTCGTTGCCCAGCCAATCGATCAAACGTGCGGGCGCGGGTTTGGAAAGTCCTTCCCACCAAACGGTGTTGTCTGCGGGATCGATGGCTACGTTGGTGAAAATAGTGCCCTTTTGCGTTGCAAGCAATGCGTTGGGGTTGCTCTTCATGTTGGTGCCGGGCGCAACGCCAAAGAATCCGTTTTCGGGGTTTACCGCCCAAAGTCTGCCGTCTTCGCCTACGCGGATCCACGCGATATCGTCGCCCACGCATTCTACTTTATAACCCATGTCTAAATAGTGTTTGGGCGGAATCAGCATTGCAAGGTTGGTCTTTCCGCACGCGGAAGGGAACGCCGCCGCAACGTACTTCTTCTTTCCGTCGGGATAGGTCACGCCGAGGATAAGCATGTGTTCCGCCATCCACCCTTCGTTCTTGCCGAGGTAAGACGCAATGCGAAGCGCAAAGCACTTTTTGCCGAGCAGCACGTTTCCGCCGTACGCGGAGTTTACCGAATAAATCGCGTTGTCTTCGGGGAAGTGCATAATGTATCTCTTTTCGGGATCGACGTCGCACTTGCAGTGGAACCCTTTAATAAAGTCGCCGTCTTTGCCGAGCGCCTTGTAGCAGTCGAGCCCTACGCGCGTCATGATCGCCATGTTCAAAACAACGTAAATGGAGTCGGTTACTTCGATGCCGATTTTCGAGAACGGAGAACCGACAACACCCATCGAATAGGGAATAACGTACATCGTTCTTCCCTTCATTTTGCCGCGCGCGATATCTTTGCAAAGCGCGTACGCTTCTTGAGGATCCATCCAATAATTGATGGGGCCTGCGTCCTCTTTATTTTTGCAGCAGATAAACGTTCTCGCTTCTACGCGCGCAACGTCGTTTTCCGCCGTTCTGTGATAATAACAGCCGGGAAGTTTTTTTTGATTGAGCGCAATCATTTCGCCCGATTTGCACGCCTGCTTTCTCAGTTTTTTCAGTTGCTTTTCGCTGCCGTCGATCCATACGATTTTGTCCGGCTGCGCGAGCGCCGCGCTTTCGTTTACAAAGTCGAGAACCTTACGGTTTTCGGTGGGCAATTTTGCCATGTTTAATCCTCCATGTTATAAAAAATTTCAGCCGCCCGTAAGGGCAAACTTTTTTGCCAATTTTATTATACCACAACAAACGGTAAAATAGCAACTTTTTGGCAAAATATTTTATTAGGTTTCTGCGAAAAAGTAACGCATAAATTTTTCGTCTTTTACAATTTGCGTCAACGTAACATCGACAATCGCTTTCCGCTTTTTTCCTTCGTCGATCGTTTATCGAATAAATGTTATATGCGCCGTCCGTTTATTTACACCGAAAACTTGCTTGCTATTAAAATTTATCGGTTATGTTTACCCGCCCCGCAACGGTTTGCGGTCTTGGATTTTTTTATCACCTACGCACCATAGAAAAACCGCTCGTCTTCTACCTTTTGGTTTTGGATTTTGTTTATCATATTTGCCTGCGCGCCTTACACGAAAATTTTGTTTTTCCGCAATCGCCGCCCGAACGGAAAAATTTTTTACACGGTGTTCCCCTTCGAAAACAATGCAAAATTGTTTGCGGCAATCCCATACAATAAGCCGAATTTTTTTCCGCGGCAATTACGAACGTGAAATGCGGACTGATTCGATCAAGCAATTTTAACCACTTTTACGCGGCAAAATAATTTGCCGCAAAACAGAAACCGGCAGCGTTACTCGCCTTATCTATCGCGAAATTTTGTATGTTTTATAAAACGCTCTTCCCGTGTTTTAAAGGGAGATAACCATGCGTTAAAGTGAAAACACCTCGGACATGCCTATTGAAATTGCGTACCATGCCCGATTTACTGCAATAAAAATCCCCTGTGCGTTCACAGGGGGATTGCGTTACGATTGCGCTGTTTTTACGATTTCGCCCGTGTCCGCATCTTGAAAAACAACGTAATACCCTTCCGTTTCGGTAAAGGGATTTGCGGGCACGAACACGCAAGTTTCTTTCATTTCTTCGGGCGGCTCGCCGTGCGATTCAGAGGCGACGCATAAATAGCGCGGCTGTCCTTTTTCGTACACGATCCCCAAATATGCGCCGTTCGCCTTGATCCATTCCGACTGCGAAATCGCCTTGGAAAGTTCCTCCGCACGGGGAAATTTTACGAACGCTTCTTCTATTTTTTCGCGCACCGAATTGTAGTATGTAAGTCCGCCGCCGCGGTAAAACGGTTGTTCAACGCCGTCCTCTTCATGCGAAGCAGCGCCGCCTGCATGCGTTCCTTTTTCTTTTTTTCCGCCACCGCGACGAGCAGCGTTTTCATTCTGATCAGCTTTTCCGTCATTCTCTTTCTCCGTAAAATAATTTGCGTCGGCGATCGCCTCGTCGTCGTAAATCGCGCGCTCCGCTTCTTTTTCCCCCTCGTCGGGAACGGGCACCCCCGGCGCAAGCGGAACTTGCGGAGAAGGGATCCCCGGCACTTGATTGGGCGAAAGCGGGGTAGGAATAGGCTGCTTGCGCTTTTTCTTTTCTCCCTCTTCTTCGAACGCGCGCAACAGCGGCTGATAGTCGGCGGGAGCGAATCCGCAATGCCCGTAAGCGATCGGCTCCGCTTCCCCTTTTACAAATAAAATCAAAGCGGAAAAACCGTCGTGCAAAGTGGGCGCGTTTTCAAGTTTGATCGGTCCGTTATCCGAAAGGGCGAAATAAAAATACTTTCCGTCCAGCCAAACGACGAGCGCGTAACGCCCTTCTCGAACGGGCGCGACCCCCAACAGTTTTACGGTTAAAGTGAGTTCGCCGCCCAGCCGTTCGGCGTGCACCGCGCCGGAAAGCGGACTGCCGTCGGCAGAAAATCCGCGCTTGATTTGTTTGAGTACGCAAAGTCTTTTTTCGTATGCCATAACCAATTTACCTCTTTGTTAAATTGTAACCGAAACGCGCGCGCGGATATCGGCGATTATGGGCGAATTTTTTCTTTTTGGGCAAAATAATTCCCGCTCCGTTTGTTTACGAAAGAGCGGGATAAAACAATTTAGCGTTACAGCTGAAATACGTCCGTCGGCGGCATACCGTGCGATTCTGCCGCAACGCACAAACACATGTCTGCGGTTGCGACCCGTTTTACGCCGCCTTCTTTTAAATACAGCACATGCTTGCCGTCCGTACAGTATATGCCGCCGTCGTCGCAAAGCGCAAAATCGCACACGCCCGCGCGGAGCGTTTGATTCTTGCCGTCTTCGCCGAATTTTACCAGCTTCCAGCTTCGGGGAATAAAACCGTACTCTTTATCTTTAAACCGCTTGTTGCGCTTTAACTCTTTTTCCGCATGAATCAGATTGCCGTCTACGTACAGTTTGCGCGAATCCTGCTCTCTTCCCTTTGCGGGATTTTCTCCGCCCGCCGTCATGCTTTTGCCCGTAAACACGGTTACGAACGCTTGCACGAATAAAACGACCGCCTGCACGATGCGAACGGGGATCATCGCGATTTCGACAAACGGATTGCCGCCGCTCTTTTCTTTGTTCGGGCGTTCGATGCAATACAAATTTCCCGCACTGTCCTGCTTGGGTTTTATGTACGAAAGTTTGCGATCTTTCAAAACCTCGGTAATTTCCAGCGTCTGCAAATTCAGCTTGCACACGACGGAGGGGGAATACCTTCCCGAAAAAGAACCGTCCGAAAGTCTGCCCGCGCCCGCGCTGTTAAAGTAAACGGTATCCGCTTCCGTTGCAGAGAAAAAGGGATTTTCGTCGCGCGCGTCGCCGTCGGTATACGTTTTCAGTTCGGCGGTGGCGCAATCTAAAATGCCGATATGCGAAGTCGCGCCGTCGCGCACGGTGACTGCAAGCAACCCCGAATTTCCGTTGCAGTGAATGGAACAGATCTCTTTTTCGTTTAGCGTGATCACGTGTCCCTCGCGCGCCGCGTCGTTTGCGATCTCTTTGCGGTACACGCCCGAAGACCCGTTTACGGTAAACGAATAGAGGACGGAATCCCCCGCCCACTGCACGCCGTTGATATAGGCGTACACCCGTTCGTTCTGCTCGCGAAAGCGATCGTAATCGCCGCGGAAGCGCGCCCCTTCGCCCGTGTATTTCCACTCGCCGTTCTTTACGCGGTTTGCCGCGTTTTCGCGGTAGCGCACGATATATTCGCTTTCTAACAAGCGGCACTGCTCGCCGTCGAACACGCCGATTTTGTCGCCGTCGGTATAAAGAAATTTTTGCATGCTCTCACCCTTTTTCCGTTGTATTATAACATGTGCGGCGCCCTTTGTAAATGCTTTTTTATGCAAACTTTTTCTCGTTTTCCCCGTGCATGGGTGCATTTTTCGCAATACATGTCCGAAGCAAGCGTTTTTATAGCATAAAAAAACGGAAAGCAAAAACTTTCCGTTTTTAACGTTTATTCTTCCGCTTGTTCCTCTTCTTCCCCGTCTTCCGCCCGTTGCGGCGCAACCGCTTTGGGCAAGGAAAGACCCGCCATATTGTACAGCTCTTCCAAGGGAGGAAGGCTCTTTAACAGACCCGATAAAAAGTTTGCGGTAGACGTTTTTCCGTCGCCGTTCTGACCGCCGTCCCATACCGTAACCTTATCGATCTTCACGCCCGCAATCGCCTTGACCTGTTCGGCGACGATCTGTTCGAGTTTATCGGCGATCAACAGGCGAACCGCTTCGTCTGCGCTGCCCGCGCTTCCAACCAAAGCATCCATACCTTCCGCCTGCTTCACAAGTTTTTCGCGCGTACCGCGCGCTTCCGCATCCATCTTGGCGTAGATCGCGTCCGCTTCGCCCTTTGCCTTTCTGCGCGTTTGTTCGGCGATCGCTTCCGCTTCGATTTCCAGCTTTCTCTTTTCGATTTCCGTCGCAACGATGACGTCCGCTTCCTGCGTCGCCTTTTCCCTTGCCGCACGGGAAACTTCCGCCGCTTGTTCGGCAATGTAACTTTCTTCCAACGCTTTCGCCGCCTGCACCTTTTCGGCGGTAACGGCAAGTTTTAACGCTTCCGCTTCTCTTTCGCGCAGCGTCGCCTGCGAACGGGCGATTTCCGCTTTCGCTTTGTTTTCCCCTTCGATCGCAGCCGATTCCGCTTCCGCCACGCGGATACGCTCTTCCATCTTCGCGTTCGCCTGACCGATAGAACCCTTTTTGTCCTCTTCCGCAACCGAAACGCGCGCGTCGTTGATCGCTTTTGCCGCCGCCTCTTTTCCGAGGGCGGTGATATAACCCGATTCGTCCGAAATATCGGTAACGTTTACGTTGATCAGCCGCAGCCCCACTTTTTTCAATTCCCCTTCTACGTTGCGGGAAATCGCTTCCAAAAACTTATCTCTGTCTGCGTTGATCTCTTCGATGTTCATCGTTGCGATGACAAGACGAAGCTGACCGAAGATAATATCCCGCGCCAAGTCGGAAATGTTGTTCAGCGTAAGCATTCTTAACCGTTCCGCGGCGTTTTGCATAACCGAAGGATCGGTAGAAATTCCCACCGTAAAGATGGAAGGCACGTCGATACGGATATTCTGCTTGGAAAGCGCGCTTTTCAAATCGACGGAGATCGCAAGCGGCGTTAGAT
The DNA here is from genome assembly GCA_910578065.1 of uncultured Christensenella sp. Taxonomy (GTDB): domain Bacteria; phylum Bacillota; class Clostridia; order Christensenellales; family Borkfalkiaceae; genus Gallimonas. The sequence continues at coordinate 6,303 of CAJTPB010000020.1, forward strand.
CCATAAACGTAAACTTTTGGAAGAACGGCCACACGAACGAGGCGCCCCCGTGCACGCACTTGGCGGAACGGTACGTTCCGTCTGAATTGGGGCGGATCTTACCGTAAATGATCATGATTTTGTCGGGCGGGCACGTTTTGTATCTTACCGCTACGGTAAGTAAAATCAACACGAGCACCAACACGACGGCTACGATTACCGCAATAATTGCCGGCGACATTTTTTTCTTTTCTCTCCTTATTATTCCGCCGAATGCTCGGCGTTATTTCTGAAATGACTTTTTACTCTTTGCCGACGACGACGAAATCATCGTCGAACGCCAAAATTTTAACCTGCGTATCGGTAGGGATTTTTTCCGCGCAATCGGTCATTGCGTCTAATTCCATAAATTTCCCCTGCGCGGTAAGCGTTATCTTACCCCTTCCTTCCCGCGCGGGCGGAACGGAAACATATACCGTTGCGGACATTCCCACCAAATTTTCTTTGATAAGGTTTCCCGAACACTGCAATTTTGCAATGCCGCGCATGGCAAACCCCACTCCGAACAAGGCCGCCGTTCCCGTTACGATAGAAATTAAAATGGGCGCCCACGCATTGGGGATATACGTTGCCGCGGCGAATCCGCACCAACCGCCCAACGAGAAAAACGCCGTCATTCCCTTTAAGGTGAAAAAGGAAAGCCCGCCGTCCGCAACGTCGCCGTCGAAATCTCCGTCAAAGTCGGCGTCGCCCGCTCCCCCTACGGAAAAAAGCAATAATATAATTTGAATCACCAGCAATGCGCTTGCGATTACGGCGATATAGAAAAATACCTTTTCCGTTACGCCGAGTTGTGCATACCACATGGTAAATATCCTCCGTTGAATGCCTTTCGGTTAAATCTTTTCCATATAATTTATACCACATAATACGAAAAATGAAACGATTTTTTCCGTATCCTACATACTATCATATCATATTACGCGGCGGCTTGTCAAGATTCCCAAAAAATCAAGATCTTGCGGAATTCAATCTTCTTTTCCTGTCTTTGCGAAAATCCATCACGCAATACTTAATTTTTTTTATTTTGTTTTTTTGCAATGCGTCCCGTTGCAAGGTAATGTCTTTTAACAAAAGTGCAACAACTCGATATTCCTTTGCTTTTTATATTTGTGCGAAAACCAATCGCATAATAACCGATTTTTTACAATGCCTTCATTCCGCTCCGCATATTTGCAGTATTTTAACGGAAATAAATTACGGGGATTCCCTTTTTTTCCGCATAGCGCACGGTATACGCCGTTCCCCCCGTATCGCGCATACAATAGGCAAACACCGTATCCGCACGGTCTACCATATACCGATCGCGCGCAAGATAACACCCGTCGCGGTATTCTTGAAACAGCACCGTCGTTTTACTGCACCAACCGATCGCTTGGCGGTAAAACGTTTTATCCTTAGGGGAAAAACTTTTTTCCTGCCCCGCAAACGGAATGCAAGCGTGAATTTCCAACGCGTACTTTCCTTTTAACCGAATCAAACAACACAATGCGGATAAATCGAATCCGCTTGCCATTCCGCATAAAAAGCGATCGTATCCGCTTACGATCAATTCTTCCAGCCGATCGCAAAGGGCGTTTCGATCGAAATTTTCGGGAAGAGAACGGTGCCCCGTCAGAGCGCAGGTTTTTCCCGTCATGCCAAATAATCCTTTTTTCCCTTCGGAAAAGACGAAAGCGGATTATTTTTAATCTGCCCGTTTGCGCGCGGATACTTTTCGGGCGTTTTTTCGATTTTTTCCGTAACGACAAGGGTGCGTTCTCCGTACCCTTCGGGAAGCGCGTAACGGTAACATTTTATTTCTCCCCCGCCCAAAAGGTTAAGCGCGCGCCTTGCTTCCGCAACTTCTTCTTCCGCCGAACCCTTATAAGCGATCCATCTTCCGCCCTTTTTGATCAAAGGAAAGCAATATTCCGCCAAAACGTTTAGCCTTGCGACCGCCCGCGCCGTACAAATATCAAACGATTCGCGCAATTCCGCCGTTCTGCCCCCTTCCTCGGCACGGATATTGCGCACGGTTACCCCTTTTAACTGCAACTTATCCACAACGGCGTTCAAAAAGTCGCACTTTTTTCCTGTGCTTTCCAGCAACGTAAAGCGCAAATCGTCGCGATACAGCTTTAACGGAACGGAAGGAAATCCCCCTCCAGATCCTACTTCCGCAACGTTCGCTCCCTTAAAAAACACGCTTTCGCCCATAACAGAATCTAAAAAGTGCTTATAAAGCACCTCTTTTTCTTCCGTAATGGCAGTCAAGTTGTATTTTTGATTGCTTTCCACCAAAAAATTGCGGAAAAATTCAAACTTTTCCTTTAATTCACCCGTAATACGCGAAAGATATTCCTCTTTTTTTTGTACAAACTCCGTCATGAATTTATTATACCATACATTTTAAATTCTATCAACTTTCTGTTTACTTCTTTTAACTAATTTATCCACATTGTTTATAAAATTGTCGATAACCCTTCCGTTTTAATTTTTTTCGATTTCTTCTTATTTTTCCGTATGTAGACAAGCCTAATCTGTGCACATTCTTTCCACAGCCTGTCCACTTCTTTTCCACAAGAAAAATTCCCGTCTGTTTTGCTAAAACGGGGTAAATTGCTTGAAAAAATTCTATTTTTCCGCTATAATAAGAAAGGTTTTGCGGAAAGTTACAGGTTGTCCACATTTCCACAGATACTATTACTATTATTACTATTTATATTCTTATATAAAAAAGAAAAACATCAAGGAGAGAACACGATGAAACTGATATGCGACGGGTTGACCCTTTCGGAAGCGGTTAGCAAAGCGAGCAAAGCTTGCGCGGTGCGTACGACGGCGCCCATTATGGAATGTATTAAAATTACCGCTGTAAACGACGAAGTTACTTTTTTGGCGACGGACGGGGAACTTTCCATTCGCAAAACGATCCGCGCGGAAGTATTGGAAGAAGGAGAAGTTTGCGTACCCGGCAAGCTGTTTGCAGATTTTACGGGAAAACTTTCGGGTGAAGAAGTTACCGTTTTAACGCAGGAAAGAGGGCTTGAAATCAGATACGGCGATTCCAATTCTTTTTTTCAGCTGATGAACGCGGAAGAATTCCCCAAAATCAATTTGGAAATCGGGGAAAACTCGTTCGAAATGAAGCAAGCCGATTTAAAAAAAATCATCGCGGAAACGACGTTTTGCTGCGCGCAAGACGATTCCCGCCCTATTTTAAAGGGGTGCTTGCTGCAATTAAAAGACCGTTTGGAAGCAACCGCGTTAGACGGATACCGTTTGGCGCTTTCGCAGGCGGATATTTTAACGAAGAGCGGAGAAGCGGATATTATCTGCCCCGCGCGCACGCTGCTTGAAATTTCCCGTTCGCTTACGGGGGAAGAGGAAGAAATCACTTTATATACGCAGGGCGGAATGCTTCTTGTAAGGATCGGCGATATGACGATCGTTTCCCGCTTGTATCAAGGGGATTTTATCCGCAAAGAGAGCGTGCTTCCCACCGAATTTTCCACAACGGTCACCCTTTCCAAAGCGGAACTGTGCGAAAGCGTAGAACGCGCGGCGATTTTTATCAGAGGAGATAAAAATAACCTCGTAACGCTGACCATCGCAAATTCGGCGGTGAAAATCGCGTCCGTTTCGGAAATCGGAAACGTTTCGGAAAGCGTGCACGCCGAAATCGAAGGAAAAGAACTCAGCATTTCCATGAACGCGAAATACCTGCTCGACGCGCTGCGCGCCTTAGACGAAGAACAGGTTGTTATGCAGTATAACGGAGCGATCTCTCCCTTTATTATTCAAAATAAAGAAAAGAAAGAGAGCTTATATTTGATTTTACCCGTAAGAAACGCCGCATAATTGCTTGACGGAAACGGATAAAAACTTTATAATCAAACCAAAACGATAAAAATAATCAATTCAGGAGAATAAAAAGATGAAAAGAACGTATCAGCCCAAAAAAAGACAAAGAAGCAAAGTGCACGGATTCCGTAAAAGAATGGCTTCCAAGGGCGGAAGAAACGTATTAAAGAGAAGAAGAAACAAGGGAAGAAAGCACATTTCCGCTTAAATAAGCGAAAAAGAGTTATAATGAAGTATTTTCGTCTGAAAAAGAGGAAAGATATCGCTAAAATTTTAAAAACGGGAAAGCGCGCTTACGGCGGAACGCTAACGGTTGCCTACCTTCCCTGCGATCGGCTGAAAATGGCGGTTTGCGTGGGAAAGAAGTACGGAAAAAGCGTGCAGCGAAACAGAATCAAGCGTTTATTGCGGGAAGCGTTCCGCGCGCAAACGCAAGATCTTGTTAAAGGATATTCTTTTCTTTTGATTCCCAAAGTCGCCCAAACGTATTCGTTTGCGGCGTTCGGGCGGGATATCGGAAAAATACTGAAAAGGGAAAAACTGATTGAAACTTAACGCGCGTGAAATTGCGGCGGCGAATTACAGATTTTTACGCCGCAAGATATTCCGACCCTTTTTAAAAGGGCTGTGCATTCGGGCAATCGTGTTTTATCAGAAACATTTATCCCGCAATACCTGTTTGTACCGCCCCACCTGTTCGGAATATACCAAACGGTGCATCAATAATTGGGGCGTGATCGCGGGAATTTTGCTTGGGGCGTGGAGGATCCTCCGCTGTAATCCCTTTTCCAAGGGGGGAGTAGACCCCGCTCCCGAATTTTATTGGAAGGTCAGATGGCTGTACTGACCGCGGAAAAAAGCATGCAAATTATATCCTTATTAAACGACGTCGGATTTCCTCTGCTGCAAGACGGCTTTCAAGTGGGAATGGGCTGGCTCGGACAACTGATCAAAGTTTTGATCGAGGGCGTGGGAATCACCGGCCTCGGTATTATCGTATTCACTTTGATTTTAAAGGCGATCACGCTGCCTTTCGATATTTACCAAAGGATAAAAATGCGCAAGCAGACGCTGATTATGCGCAATATGCAGCCGGAGTTGGAAAAACTGCAAAAACAGTACGCCAACGATAAGCAGATGTACAGCCAAAAGATGATGGAACTGTACAAAAAGAACGGATACAGCATGTTCGGCGCATGCCTTCCTATGATCATTTCGCTTGTGATTTTGATCATCGCGTTTCAATCGCTGAACACCTATTCTCAATACGCAAACCTTTCCATGTACGAAAACATGACGAGCGCGTATAACCAAGCGGTGCTGAGCCATTGCGTTTTGGAAGAAGACGCGCAGGAAGGGGAAATTACCTATGAAGACAGAAACGGCGAACAGTTCGTCGTTATAAAAGGAAAGGCGGAAGATAAGTTCGTTTATATCGAATACAACAAAAACGAAACCAATCCCGCTTACCTCTATAAAATCGATACGCAGAAAATGTACGGGCTTTATAAAGAAGAGATCGACGCGCTCGTTTCTTCCAAGCAGGCGGAAAATCCCGCTTATTCCGTAGAGGACGCCTGCAAAGAAAAACTTACCTTAATGGGAGGACAAGCCGCCGCGGACGCTTACCGCGAGAATTCGCCCGGATTCCTTTGGATCGGAAATATTTGGTATCCCGACGTTTCTTATTCCCACCCCATTCAAAGTTACGATTCGTTTATCAAATCGATCAATAAAAAGGTAACGCTGAAAGACGGGTCGGAAAAGAGTTTGGAAGAAGTAATCAATTCCACGCAATACGACAATATCACTTCGCAGCTGGCGGAAGAAAAAGATCAGCCGAACGGATATTTCGTTTTGATCATACTTTCCATCGGGTTGATGGTGCTTTCTCAGCTTATCACCATGCTCAGTCAAAAGGAAAGCAGTAAATATCAAAGCGCAGACGGTTCGGGAATGCGCCAGCAAAAAATGATGATGATCATTATGCCGTTGATTTACGCAGTATTTGCGTTTATGTACAGTGCGGCGTTCTCGATTTATATGACGATGAGCAGTTTGTTTTCCATCGTCGTTACCCTTCTTTCCAACTTGATTATCGGTAGAATTTTTGCGAAGAAGGAAGAAGAAGCGTTAAAACAAAAATATACGCGTACCGCTCCCACAAGGAGAGGCATGCAAGACGATAAAAAGAAAAATAACGGCAAAAAACGTTAAAAGAGGATAAAAGAATGGTCAAACAGCAAATTTTCAACGGAAAAACGGTGGAAGAAGCGATTGAAACGGGGCTTGCCGCGTTATCCGTAAGCCGCGATCAAGCGGAAATCGAAATTTTGGAAGAGGGAAAAAAGAAACTGTTCGGTTCCGTGCCCGCGCAGGTGAAAATTACCGTTAAGGAAACGCGGACGGACGGCGAGCGCGCCGTAGACTTTTTAAAAGGATTGCTTTCTTTGTTAAAAACGGAAGCGACTCCCCTTTTGAAGTCGGAAGGCGAAAAGGTAGAAATCGATTTACAGGCGGAGCAAACGCGCGGGATCATCGGCAGACGGGGCGAAATTATCGACGCGATCCAAACGCTTGCGGGCGCCGTTGCGAATATCGGGCGGGACGAATATATGCGCGTCGTCGTTGATTGCGAAAATTACCGTGCGGACAGAGAAGAAACGCTTCGGCGCGTTGCGGAAAAACTTGCGGCAAAAGCCGTTCGCTTGGGTAAAAAAGTACGCTTGGAACCGATGAATCCGTATGAAAGAAGAATTATTCACGCGGCGCTCGTCGAAAATGAAGAGGTAACGACAAAGAGCGAGGGGAAAGAACCTTCCCGCTTCGTCGTGATCATTCCCAAAAATTTGAAACCTTTCGAAAAGAAAGAGGGATTCCGCAAAGGCGGAAACGGTAAGCGCGATTTCCGCGGAAACCGTCACGATTCCGACCGTAAATACGGGGAACGCAAGCAATATCCCAAACGCGAACTTCCTACGGAAGAAACGCCGCAATCTTCGGGAACGAGTTTAAAACGCGATACGTCTTCGAGCGGATACAAAAAGGGCGGATTTAACGGATTTTTCGGAACGTATCTCGGAAATTCCCGCGAAGACGAATCGGAAACAACGCAATCGCCCGATCAAACGGAAGAATAATAATTCAATTAACGCGTAAAAAAGCAAGAATGAAAGAGTCATTCTTGCTTTTTTAATACACAGTCGAAAAATGATATAAAGAGAAGGGAATTATATTGTAAACTCGGCGGAAATGGAATCGCATGACAAAATAGCCGGATAAACGGTAAAATAATATATATTTAACTGTTAAAATCAATTTATTATAAATTTATTTTTATATAAAATACCGATACATATTACGCAGCGAGCAGCAAATCACCCATTAAGAATTTTGCCTTAAAAATGTAGACAACGATAAACACTACGCGGTGAGAAACGAATCTTTCGCCGAGATTATTACTTATAGAATGAAGTACGGGCAAACGCTACACGTCGAGCAGTAAATTTCTATCGATATTTTATAAAATTAAAGTAGCGTTAAATGTTACGCAGCGAGCAGCAAATCGTCTATTGTATGTTACCTTAAAAAATAAATCATCGGAAAACGCAAAATAAAAGTACTGACAAACGATGCACGGATAGCGGAGAACTTCCCACCGAGAAAATAAAAGCGCCGACATTTGTCGGCGCTTTTAATAAAAAGTCAGTTGTTTTTTAACCACTCTTCCGCTTTTGCTTTTGTGTAAGCCGTGATCGCTTCTTTTTTATAATCGGAAGCTGCGCCCCCGTTCGTATAAAGGAAGTAATCGCCTTCGGGAGTCTGATACATCGTCGTTTCGTAACCTGCGGGATCGCCGTACGCGCCGATCGTCACTTTTTTCACAACGGTTGCCGTTTCGGTATCGTAAGTCTTCGTCTTGGTCGATTTTACCATAGTGTTTTTTCTCCTTTTTTTCTTTTATTGTACCTTTCAAAATTTATTCCGTCAACAAAAGCCGTTGTATATTTTCAAAAAATTATTTCTGTGCTTTTTCGGCATAGAAAATGTTAAAAATTACCAATTACGCGGCGATTTGTTCATCGATAAAAGAGAAACGCGTATTGGCGGCAGTTTTGGACAAACGATACCATAATGCACATAAAACTGCTTTTTTGATAGTTTTAGATATGGTGCAAGTTATATTAAACGGAAAATATCAATTATACGTTCATCGACAGGGGAATAAAGTGCGCCGACGGTAGTTTGGATATAAACGAAAAAACGGCACATTCGTTCGTCGATGAGGGCGCAAAGCGCGATCGCAACGGTTTTGGACGAATCATATCATAACAAATAAAAAATCGGCTTATGCGCCGATTCGTTCGTCGATAAGGGAACAAAGCGCGCCGGCAATAATTTCGGACATAGCGTATACCATATTTAAGCGGGTAAGATTTAACAGCGAGTAAGAAAAAGCGGATTTTTTTGCAACGATCCCCAATACGGAAACGTCGCCCACTTTTCCGAGTTTTTTGTTTGCGCCCGAGCCGGGTCGAAGCGCGCCGTCCGTAATTTTAATCAATCCTACGTCGCTGTCTTCGCCTACGGCAGCGTCGATTGCAATAACCTTACTGTTCGGGTGCGTTTTGCGCAAAAAATCGTTAATATACTTAACTTCTTTTGCGGTGACGGGGTTTTTCAGCGTTCCGTAAACGTATGCGCCCGATCCTTTTAACCTTTTACGGACGAGGGTACCCGTAACAGGTCCCAAACTGTCGCCGATGGCAAGGTCGCTGCCGATGCAGAGGATAACGGGGGGAGCGGTAAGATCGCCTAACAGTCCGTTTAACGCCATCAGCGCGCCCGTTTCGGCAAGAGAATTGTAAAAATGAAAGGTGTATTCCATAAAAAACCTCGTGTGAAGTGATTTCTCCCGAAATGATTGCCGTTTTTTGCGGGAATTATACCGAAAGCGAGAGAAAATCGCGCGACAAATCGCCTGAGAGGTGGTATAATTAACCTAAAAGTAGGAAAAAACGAATTGTAGCGGAAAAAACCGCTTAAATTTTTTGAAATTTTTAAAAGGAGAAAGGCGTGGAACAGTTATTGCTTTCCTCGAACGGGTGGATCCTCGACTTGGCGTTTTTTTTAATATTGCTGTTGGGGGTCGTGTTCGGCATTCGAAAGGGCTTTATTTCGGGCGTATGCAATCTTGCAGGGTGGATTTTTTCCATTGCCTTTGCAATATTTTTCTGCGTTTCGTTCGCGCATTTCCTCGAAAACGTGTTCGGAATGACGAGCGCCATTTCAAACGGATTTGTTAAGCAGTTTATAAAAAACGAAGCGCTGAGTATCGACGTATCGGGATTAGACCTTGAAACCGCGCTTGCGGAAGCAAACGTATGGAAAGTTATCGCTTCCGCCGTTTTAAAGGGGGTAGGGGGAGCGGAAGTTCCCGAAGGTACGACGATCGCAATGCTGATATCGCCTATCGTTGCAAATTGGATCGCGATCGCGATTTCCTTTGTATTGCTTGTGATTTTGGTTCGTATCGGCGGCGTGATTATCGATAAGATATTTTCCGGTTTGGTCGACAGCTTAAAACCTTTGCGCATGATCAATCACTTTTTGGGCGGAATTTTGGGATTGTTAAAAGGCGGAATTTTGATTTTTCTTGTACTCGCCGTTTGCAGCTGGATTTCTGCGGAATCGATTGACGGATATATTCTTTCTTCCAATATCGTCGGCAAACTTTATGTTTCCGAATGGTTTAAAAACGCGACAGACCTTGTGGCTTCGTTTGCTTGGCTAAACGTAGGGGAATAGTCATATCTGCATTCGAAAACGCATATAATAAACCACACAAATAATTCGCGCTGAATGTTTCACGTGAAACATAGAAAAATAGCCAAAAAATAACGGAAGTGTTTCACATGAAACATTTTAAGGAAAAAATGAGACAAAACAGGGTAAAAACGGCTTATTTTAGCCGTTTTTTTGCAGATTTACGATAATTTGGTGATAATTTTGAAATTTTGGCAAGAATTAGAAAATTTACTTGATAAATCCTTATAAGTGTGATACAATAATGTTCGTCAAAATGCACAGGATATAACTGTGTATGAAAAATCTAGAAAAATATTTAAAGGAGCGGTATTTTGAATAAAACGGCAAAATGGATCGTAAGTATTCTGCTTGCTTTGCTGCTTGGCGTGGGATTGTACTTTTTGATTACATCCCAGATCAACGGGCAGAAAGAGCGTTCTTACGACGAATTTATTAAACTCGTCGAGGACCCGAACGGGGAGATCGACGACGACAAGCAAATTGAAAAGGTAGTGATCGACGGGTACAAAATGTACGGGTATCTCGATAAAGATTCGAGAGGGTACACCTATTCCACCGTCGGACAGCAGCACTATGCGGCGGATTCCCCTTTGATTAAAGAATGGATTGAAAACGGGATAAGGATCGAATTCAGAGATCCGAACGCAGGATCCGTTTGGAGCAACGTAATTTACGTGGGCGTTATGGTGCTCGGCATCGTCGGGTTTTGGCTGATTCTTCGCGCAACGAGCGGCGGTGGCGGAAAAGTGATGAACTTCGGCAAGACGAAGGCGAAAGTTTCCACCAACTTAAAAGTGCGTTTTTCGGACGTGGCGGGGGCGGAAGAAGAAAAGGAAGAACTCGCCGAAGTGGTGGAATTCTTAAAAAGTCCGAAAAAGTTTTCCGATTTGGGCGCGCGCATTCCCAAAGGCGTGTTGCTTGTAGGCCCTCCCGGAACGGGTAAAACGTTGTTCGCGAAAGCGGTTGCGGGCGAAGCGGGCGTGCCGTTTTTCCCTGTAAGCGGTTCCGACTTCGTTGAAATGTACGTGGGCGTGGGTGCTTCGCGCGTGCGCGACTTGTTCGAACTTGCAAAACGCAACCAGCCTTGTATTATCTTTATCGACGAAATCGACGCGGTAGGCCGTCAACGTGGTGCAGGGCTTGGGGGCGGTCACGACGAACGCGAACAGACCTTAAACCAAATTCTCGTTCAGATGGACGGCTTCGAGGCGAACGACGGAATTATCGTAATGGCGGCGACCAACCGTGCGGATATTCTCGACAACGCGTTGCTTCGTCCGGGGCGGTTTGACCGTCAAATCTACGTTCACTTGCCCGACGTAAAGGGAAGAGAACAAATTTTAAAAGTGCATTCGCGCAATAAGCCGCTTTCGCCCGAAGTCAACTTTAAGGTGATCGCGCGCATGACGAGCGGATTTTCGGGGGCGGATCTTGCGAATCTCTTAAACGAAGCGGCGATCCTTGCCGCTCGTGCGGGGAAGAACATGATCGGCAATCTCGAACTGTATGAAGGCATCAATAAGGTAATTATGGGACCGCAGAAAAAGAGCCGCGTTGTTACCGAAGCGGATAAACGGTGTACCGCTTATCACGAAGCGGGGCATGCGATCCTTGCAAAACTCTGTCCGCATAACGACAACGTGCACGAAGTTTCGATTATTCCCCGCGGCATGGCGGCAGGTTATACGCTTACCCGCCCCGACAACGACGACAACGATATGACTGTTAACAAACTTAACGATTTTATCTGTATGGCGTTGGGCGGAAGAGTTGCGGAAGAACTTGTGATCCAAGACGTTTCGGCAGGGGCTTCGAGCGATATTAAAAAGGTTTCGCAGACGGCGCGCAAAATGGTCGCCGAATGGGGTATGAGCGAGCGGATCGGACCGATCGCCTATTTGAGCGACGGACCTGTTTTTATCGGGCGCGATTTCGAAGAGCGCAACTCGTACAGCGAAGAAACGGCGGCGATCATCGACGAAGAAGTAAAGCGCATTGTATCCGAAGCGTACGCGCGCGCAAAAAAACTTCTTACCGAAAACAGAAGCATTCTCGACAACATGTCGCGCGTGCTGGTGGAACGGGAAACCATCTACACCGCCGAAGTGGATATGCTGATGAACGGCGCTTCGTATGAAGAAGTTTTGAAATATATGGAAGAGCACGATAAATCGCACGTCGAAAATCCGTTCGGCAATGTGAACGAAGAAAACGCTTGAATGAAGCGGAGGTGAGAGAATGGGAAAGGTAATTTCTTTTTCCAACCAAAAGGGCGGCGTCGGAAAAACGACGACTTGCGTAAACATGGCGGCATATATCGCGAACGCGGGCAGAAAAGTTTTGTTGGTGGATATGGACCCGCAGGGTAACGCGACGACGGGGCTTGGTTTTTCAAAAAGCACGTTGAAAAAATCGGTATACAACGTTTTGATCGACGGCGAAGAGGCGAAAGACAACTTGCTCGAAACGGAACTGCCCAATTTAAAGCTGCTTCCCGCAAACATCGATTTGGCGGGGGCGGAAGTGGAACTCGTCTACAAAAAGAACCGCGAGCGTGTGTTGAAAGGCGCGCTCGACAAAATCAAGGGGCAGTTCGATTACGTTTTGCTCGACTGCCCGCCCTCGCTGGGGCTGATCACGATCAACGCCCTTTCCGCGGCGGATTCGGTGGTAATTCCCATTCAAAGCGAATATTACGCGTTGGAAGGGTTAAGCCAGCTGATGAATACGATTTCCCTTGTTCGTCAACACCTTAACAAAAGTTTAAAGGTGGAAGGGGTTGTGCTTACCATGTACGACGGGCGCTCGTTGATCTCTAAACAGATCGCGGACGAAATTAAAAAGTATTTTACCAAAAAGTTGTACGAAATCGTGATCCCGCGCAATATCCGCCTGTCGGAAGCGCCCAGCCACGGAAAGCCCATTCTATTGCACGATCCCAAATGTATGGGGGCGCGGGCGTATGCGGCGCTGACGGAAGAATTCTTGAAAAAATCGGAAGGGAAAGGAGAATAAACAATGGCAAAAGGCTTAGGAAGAGGACTTTCTGAACTGTTCAGAGATACGGAAGAGGCTTACGAAAACGCGCAGACGCAGACGGAAAGCGGCGGCGCAACCGAAATTTCGCTTGAAAATATCTTTCCCAATCCCGATCAGCCGCGTAAGGCGTTCGACGAAGGTGCGTTAAACGACCTTGCGTCTTCGATCAAAGAGCATGGCGTGATTATGCCGCTCGTCGTAAACAAAAAAGACGACGGCACGTATATGATCATTGCGGGCGAACGCCGTTACCGTGCGGCGAAGATGGCGGGGCTTACCGCCGTTCCCGCAATCGTAAAGGAATACGACGAAAAGACGATCCAAGAAATTTCTTTGATCGAAAATTTGCAGCGCGAAGATTTAAACCCTATCGAAGCGGCGTTCGGTATGAAAAAGCTGATGGAAGAGCACGCCATGACGCAAGAAGCGCTTGCCGAGCGGTTGGGCAAATCGCGCCCGGCGATCGCGAACACCTTGCGCCTTTTGACCCTTTCGGATGCCGTGGTCGATTTGGTGCGGGAAGGAAAACTTTCTTCCGGCCATGCAAGAACGCTTGTTCCCGTTCCCAAAGAAGAGCAGGAAACGCTCGCGCAAGAGTGCTTGAAAAACGGTTGGTCGGTACGAGAGATCGAACGCGCGGTAAAGCAGTTTTTAAACCCGCCCGAAGTGCTCGCCAAAGAAAAGGAAAAAAAGAACGCGCAAACGAGCGCGGAACTCAAATATTTGGTAGAGCGTTTGCGCACGGCGTTTAAAACGAAAGTTTCGCTGATCGGCACCGATAAAAAGGGGCGTATTTATATCGACTACTACACGCGGGACGATTTGGATCGCATCTGCGAACTGCTCGATATAATCGACAGACAGGAATAACCGTTCACGAAAAAGACAATATATATAAGGAAAGGAGAAATTGCCGGCCCCCGCAGGGGTCGGCACTGCTATGTTGCAATTTCAAAAGTTAAAAAAAGAAGACGTGTTGCGCCTTCAACCGTATTTATCCGTACAAAAAACGCATATGGGCGATTATTCGCTCGGCTTTCAGTTGATGTGGAACGACAATCTTTCCCCCGATTTTGCGATTTGGGAAGATTGTTTGATCGTGCGCGAACGCTTTCGCGGGAAATTGTATTTTTACTATCCGCTGTCGCTTTCGGGGGATGAACAAGCGGAATTGCGCGCGATTGCCGAAATCGAGAAAGATTGCCGCGACGGGGAAGAACGCCTGCATTTTACCAACGTTCCGCAGGACAAGCTGTTTCCGCTGATCAAGCGGTACGGAACGGACGTTTCTATTTCCGATCCGCGCCGCTGGCGGGATTATTTATACCGCGCGGAAGATTTTAAAAGTTATGCGGGCGGCAAATACGCGGGACAGCGTAATCATGTAAACAAGTTTCGCAAAACCAATCCCGATTGGCGGTTTCGCGCCGTGACAGAACAAGACCTTCCCGCCGTGGAAAAATTTTTAAAGGAATACGAAGTAATTCAGTTGCAAAAGCGCGATCCGCTTGCGATAAAGGAAATGGAAGAGGTGCGCGCGCTGCTTCCCAAACTGTTCGACTACGGATTTTATGCGGGGATTTTGCTTGTGGGCGAAGATGTAGCCGCCTTTTCTGTGGGCGAACGTTGCGGCGATATGATGGTCGTGCACGTAGAAAAAGCGCTTCGTAAGTACGAGGGGGCGTATCCGTTTATCGCGCAGCAGTTTGCGCTCGCTTTTTGCGGCGAGGGGGTAACGTATTTAAACCGCATGGACGATGCGGGTGATTTGGGGCTTCGAAAATCCAAATTGCAATATCTTCCCTGCGAGGTCGTTTCGAAATATACGGTAGAGCCGCATTTAGCAATCGACTGCATTTCCCGACCGCCCGTATATAAAACGGAGCGGCTGACGATTAAGCCGTTGTCGGCGGCGGACGGGGAGGAATACGCCCGCCTTTGTTCCGACCGCGCGCGCAACCGTTATTGGGGGTACGATTATGCGCAAGACTGCAAGGAAGAAGGCTTGCCGTCTGCCGAGTGGTTTTTGCGCGGCGTGAAAGAAGCGTTTTCCGCGCGCAGAGAAATGGCGGAGGGAATCTTTTTGAACGGCGGGATGATCGGCGAGGTGGTGTTGTGGCGGTTCGGTTACCGTGCGGAGGCGGAAATCGGCGTGCGCCTTTTGCCCGAATACGAGGGGTTCGGCTATGCCGCGGAAGCGGCGCGCGGCGCTGCGGAATACGCCTTTTCCGCGCTTGGGATCGAGCGGGCGGAAGCAAAGTGTTTTCGCGAAAACGCGCCGTCCGAGCGCATGCCGGCGCGCGCGGGATTTCGCCGCAGCGGCGAAGACGAAACATATTTATACTTTTACAAAACGCCCGCAATGTAACTGTGCGTTCGCCGATATCTTTTTATCCGTTTACAACATTATTATCGAATAAGGCGGATACGGCGGATACGGCGGAATACGTCTTTTCCGTGCTCGGAATCGAGCGGGCGGAAGCAAAGTGTTTTCGCGAAAACGCGCCGTCCGAGCGCATGC
>CAJTPB010000020.1:21675-34857 GCA_910578065.1 uncultured Christensenella sp.
GTTTTCGCGAAAACGCGCCGTCCGAGCGCATGCCGGCGCGCGCGGGATTTCGCCGCGGCGGCGAAGACGAAACATATTTATACTTTTACAAAACGCCCGCAATGTGACTTTGCGGGCGTTTTTAACAAAAAATGTTGACCGTGCGGGTGTTTCCGACAGATGACAAAATAAATTCGCTTTTTTTCGCTCTCCGACCGAAATTCGGGCGGGGATTTTTGCGCGTAAAGGGGAAACTCGTCGAAAACTGAAAACTCGAATTGTCGTAAAATATCATAATTTAATGCAATTACCCAAAAATTTATAAAAAAAAGATTAAAAATTCACAAAAAAAATTAAAAAAATACATTGACAAAGAAAAATTTGTGTGATATAGTATTTGCAGTACAAGAAATGACGATTGGGGGAAAGTCATGGAAGGAAAGCATTCGTACAATTTTGCGCTCTTTTTGCGTTTTTAAGCAAAAAGAAAGGTGATTTGTTGCGGGTGTTTTTTTCTTGTCCGATGGAATTTCGGTAGTCGTGATTTCTGTTCGGGAAAATACAAAAAGCGGAAGGCGCGGGTTTGTCTCCCCCAAAGGCAGAACTGCGAATTTTGCGGAATGGTTTTTTCGAACGGTACGGAAGAATAAACAAAATTATAAGAGGTAAAAGAATGAAGAAGAAAAAAGTCTTAAAAAACGCTTCTCTCGTTGCTCTTTCCACGGTGATGTTGTGCGGAACGGCGGTCGCGTTTGCCGGCTGCGGAGGAGACAGCAATTTGACGCTTTCCGTTAGTATCTTCTGTAACGATTCGGATGCGGCAACCAACGAAGCGATCTGTATCAACTGGGCAAAGGGATATACCCAAAAGCTCATTTCGGAAGGCACCTTGGAAGAGGGCAAAGAAATCAAAATCGATTTCACGTCGAACAGCAATACGGATACGTATTTCGACGAACTGCAAAGACAAATTGCAAGTAACAACGCGCCCGACGTATTTTACGTTTCTCCCAAGTATGTAAAGGTGTGGAAGTCGCTCGGCCGTATTCTCGACTTGACCGAGTATTTCGAAAAAACGCAGGAAACGGCGGATACTCTTTCCGACATTTGGGAAGATTCCCTCGGCTTCTACGGCTATTCGGACGAAGCGGGTTATACGCAGGGCGAAAGAATCACGTACGACGCAACGGCGGGCGTATTTAAAACTTCCTCGGGTAAAACCGCGGGGCTTTACGGGCTTCCCAAAGACTATTCTAACTTCGGACTTGGATTCAACAATAAATTTTTCAGCCAAAAAATGCGTACGGAATACACGACGAGAAGGGCGACGGAAGAGCGCAGCGTAAAAGGGGCGGAATACAACACCGCAACCATCAATTCGCGCGGCGCGGGCGACGGCGGCGTAATCACCTATGCGGTAGACGGCGACGGATTCCGCGCGGGCGACGACGCGCCGATCATCAACATCGGCATTCCGACAACGTATAAACCTTATAATTTTTACAGCTTTGCAGACTACAATGCGGCGGTAGCGGGCGGCGATCCCATGGCGCTTTCGGTAGAACGCTTTACCAACGGGCAAGGGTATACGGTCACCATTCCCGGATTCCCCGGCGATACGTTCGAAATGCCTGCAAACGCGCAGGCGGAAGGCGCGGTGTACGATAAAACGATCGGTCACGTAACCTACACCTATGCGGAATACGGCGCGCTGACTTGGGCGTTGACCTATTATTTGAATACGTTTGCGTGGGATAACAATCAAACGGATCCGCTCAAAGGGCAAGGCGGCTCGATCACGGCAACGGGAACGTGGCAGAACGTTTACGGAAACGACCAATACGACGGCGTTTTGTATTTGCTTCCTTGGCTTGCGGGGAACGACGCGGACTATATCGACCGCTCTTCCAAAAAGGTCGTAAACGGCAGCGACTCGAAGGTGATCGGAACGAATGCGGAAGACGTTTTGAAATTGAACATTACCGGCAACATGGAAACGCGCAAGATCCAATACGGTCTTAACAGCGAAAACTTTATCGAAACGTACGGCGCGTTCCTTGCATACGGTTCCGACTGGAACGGCAACTCGAACAACGCGGGCGATACGAAGAATACCAAATCTTCCGGTTGGGATTTGTTCTGCTCCGGCTCGCTTGTGTTCTACGGCGCGGGTACTTGGGATGCGGCGACCAGAAACCAGTCCGACTATAAATATCTGCAATTCCGCAACATGCCCGAGCCCGTGGGCGAAAAATATGCGCTCTATTCGGAAATCAAAGATGCGAATTACAGCGCCACTTTAAAAGAATACGGCGAAAAGAAAGTTTATAGTCAAGATAAGATCAACGAGCATCTTGCGCTCCGCCAGGATAAATGGGGCGCGCGTATGGACTCCGTCGGTTACGGCGTAAATTCCGAACTGAAAACTTTGGAAGGCGACGAGGCTTGGAAGGCTGCGGGCGCGGCGGCTCTCGTAATGGATTTGACCATTAACAAAGACGTACAAAAAACGCTTACCTATTCGGGCGCGCAGTTGCCTAACTTCAAATCGCAGTGCGTCGACTTTTTGAACTATCAGAAAGAAGGGTATCAAACGACGGGCGCGTTCAGCGATATGATCACGCCGGACGGCAACGCCGCAGGCGAAAAGGTATGGGACGAATATTACAACGTAGCGCGCGCGCTTTATGATGCGGCGAAGGGCGGCGACCAGCAAAGCATTCAAGCTTGGATGGAAGCAAATGCTGCGGGCAAGAGCTTCGATCCCGCATTCGCTTCCGACGCGGTAGACTCGGTGGAAAATTTGGCGTACGCAATGAAAGTGCTTCGCATGACGACGTATACGTATGCAGACCGCGATCTTTCCCTTAGAATGCAGACGGGGCTTAACGCGGTAAGAGATTCCTCTATGTACACGTACGAAAGCAAGTGGCTTGCTCAACTCGAAGGGCGCGGAACGACGTATATCATGGCATATTTGAACCAGACGCCGTTAGAAGGAAAGCTGTTGGAAAACTTCGACCAAACGATTGTACGCGATCCCAATACGGAAAACCCGACAAGCGGATTCGGAACGCCGCAGTGGTTCTGCTTGGTAAGAGCGGGCAGAGCGCAGAAGATTTTGAACGAATCGATCGAGCACGAAAACGCTGCACTCGGTATTTAAAAAAAGCTGAAACGGTATCCCGCATAGTTTTAAAAGAACTATGCGGGCGATACCGCAATATTAGGAAGAATGAAGGAGGGAGATATGATGGAAGAAGTTACTTCGGAAGTAGTGGAAATTCCCGTAGACTCCGCCGCTGTTACGGAAGAATCGGTTCCGCCCAAAAAAAAGCGGAAACCCATCAACCAACAAAAATTGCAGGATAACCTTTGGGGCTGGGCGTTTTGTATCCCGTTGATCGTAGGTACGGTTTGGTTTGTTTACATAGCCTTTATTATGGCGCTCATGCTTTCGTTCACCAACTATACGCTGAACAAAGGCTCGATGTTGGAATTCCTCGGCAATTTCTCGGATAATATTTATCCGGGCGGCGCGTTCTATTGGTATAAACAGGTATTTACGCATCAAACGACAACCGACTACCCCATGAACGAGGCGGGCGCGTATTTATTTAACACCGTATTTTATATGATAGGCATTCCTATCGGCATGGTGCTTTCCATGTTCTTCGCGGTTTGTATGTCGCGCGACATCAAAGGGGGCAACGTATTCAGAGTGCTGTACTACCTGCCGTGCGTTGCAAGCACCATTTCGGTTGTTTATACGTTTAAAATTTTATTCGAATCGGAAGGGGTCATCAACCAGTTGTTCGGGTTGGATTTCAACTGGCTGAACCTTACGGGTAATGCCGCGGCAACGTGGAACTCGCTAAACGGAACGAATGCCGCCGGCGCGTTTATGAACGACCCGTATTGGTGCCAAGGATTGTTCCAAAAAATGGTTATTATAATTATGTCCGTTTGGAAGGGCTTAGGCGGTACGATCATCTTGTACGTTGCGGGTCTTTCGGGCGTGAACATGGCAACGAAAGAAGCGGCGCAGATCGACGGCGCGAACGGCTGGCAGATTTTCTGGAAGGTCACCATGCCCGATCTGTATCCCGTAATTTTCTACAACATCGTAACGGCGGTCATCGGCGGCATGCAGATTTATATGGAACCGGTACTGTTGTTTAAAGAAAATTACATGACTTCCGGTTACGTGTCGTTGATTTGGGTTTACGGCTTAAACGGACTAAGCGCAAGTCAAGCGCGCGGCGCCGCTTACGGTATGGTGCTCGCGGTCATCATTTTTGCGCTTACCATGTTCCAGTTCTGGCTGGATTCGAGGAATAAGGACTAAGGGGGGCAAATATGGAAAACAATGAAAATTTGAACGTTGCAACTCCCCAAGAAGAAAGTTATTCCCCCATTCGTTACGGCTTGGGCGCGATCCTCGCTTTTTTCGGCTTTTCTTCCAAAACGCACCGCGCAAGTAAAAAGCGCGCAAAGTTAGTGGGCGATATTTTTACCTATGCGGTGTTGTTGTTCGGTTCGTTTTTAATGGTGTATCCGTTCTGGTGGATGGTCGCAGGCTCGTTCGCGCTTACAAACATTACGGGTACGGGCAACGCGATTTTAAATCGCATGGTTTGGTGGCCGTCTATTTCTACGTTCAATACGGAATTGAACGCGGCTGGCGGATTCCGCAACTATGCGGAAGTGTTTAATCGGGCGTTCCCGCGTATCGCAAAAGGATTTACGTTCTGGCGCGCGTTAGGCAACAACTTGCTCTATTCCATCGTACCCGTTGTGATCGGCGTTATCACTTCCGCTTCCGCGGCGTTCTCGTTCGCGAAAATCCAATGGATCGGCAGAAACGCAGTGTTCTACTTCCTGCTGGCGGCGATCATGGTTCCCGGTCCTTCCATCATGGTATCGCAGTTCGTTATGTACGATAACATGGGTTGGAGAAACAACGGCTTGGTGCTTATTATTCCCGGTATGTTCGGGTCGATCATGACGGCATTCTTTATACGGCAATTCCTGTTCGGGCTACCCACCTCTATTATCGAGGCGGCGAAAATCGACGGCGCGGGATATTTCAGAATTTTCTGCGGGTTCATTTTGCCGTTGGCGATGCCCGCGATTATGGCGCAAGGGATTCTTTCCTTCATGGGTTGCTGGAATAACTACATGGGCTCGTTCATTATGATTCCGAAAGGTCCTTCGATTAACCTGCCCCATGCGATCGCCTTGATGGAAGACGGCGGCAGCGGCGCGTACTCGGGCGACTTCGGCGTAGTTATTGCCGCTTCGGTTGTTTGTATCTTGCCCGTTATGATCTTGTTTGCTTGCTTCCAAAACTTGATCATCGGCTCGCTGATGTTGACGGGTTCCAAAGAGTAAGAGGCAAGCGGTCGGTTTGTTCTTTGCGCCGCAAGCAAAAGGGTGCAGAGATCGCGCAGTAAGATTTCGTTCACAAACGCAATTTGTGAAAGGAGCCTTCCTTATGCAATTCAGAAAGAAACGGGGCGGCTTCCGCTCCGTTTTTCTTAAACGTTATAAAGCGCCCCGCAAGGGGAAAGGAGATATTTACATGAAAAAGAGTTTGCCCGTAATTACGGGGTTGTTATGCGCGGCGTGCGTCGTCGGCTTGTTCGGGTGCGGAAAAACGGAGCCCGTTAAATGGACGGATCAAGACGAATGGCTGAACAAGGAAGCGGCGATCCCTTCCGAAGCGTACGCGCTGCCCCAGTCGATGCCGAACTACGGTAGCGCGGCAGTGCATGATCCTTCGGTGTTTCACGATGCCGCAAGCGGAAAGTATTACGCGTTCGGCTCGCACTTTGCAGTCGCTTCTTCGGAAGATCTTATTTCGTGGCAGCAGGAAAACCGCGACGGCGACACGACGAAATTGTTCGGCACCGCGCAGTGGCGCACCGTGCTTGCGGAAGCGGATAAGCACGCGGGCGGGCACGAAAACGTATGGGCGCCCGACGTGGAAAAAATCGGCGATACGTACTATTTGTACTATTCGCTTACTTCGGGATTCGGCAGCAACAAGTCGATTATCGGCAGGGTGGAATCGGACAACGTAATGGGACCTTATTCCAACGAAAAGGTGATCGTAAAAACGAACGGCAAGAGCAACGAGCCGAACGCGATCGACCCCGAATTATTTTACGATAAAGACGGCGGACTGTGGATGGTTTACGGTTCGTTCTATTCGGGCATTTATATCAAAGAGCTGTATAACGAAGGGGAAAACGTAGGGCTTCCCAAAGAGGACGGCACGGGCAAACTGTTGTGGAAGGGTTCTTCGGGCGGCGTAGAAGGTCCGTTCGTATTCTACAACGCAACTACGGAATATTACTATTTGATGACGAGCGACGGCAGCCTGCGCCGCGACGACGGATTTGCCGATTACAACATGCGCGTTGCGCGCAGTAAAAATCCCGACGGGCCTTATACCGATATTACGGGGGCGGACGTTTCCGCAAGGTACGGCGGCGGCAATAAACTGGCGGGCAACTATCAGTTTTCGGGCAGCACGGGCTACGGCGCGATGGGGCATAACTCGGTTACGAAAAAAGACGGCAAATATTTTGTCGTGTACCATGCGCGCACCCGCGAAGCGGGCGACAAAGTTTCGCTCGGGCATCGGCTGCAAGTAAACCAGCTGTTCTTTAACGAGGAGGGCTGGCCGGTGCTTTCTCCCAACCGCTATGCAGGGGAATCGGCGGGGCTGATCACCGCAGCGCAGGCGGCGGGCGATTACGATATCGTCGTGCATACCGCGGGCAACGACGTAACGTTTGCAAGCTCGATGCGATATACGCTTGCGGCAGACGGAAAAATCAAAAATGCGGGCGTCGACGCCGGCAGCTGGACGGTAAAGCAAGATTATTACGTAGAAATCACGCTCGATAACGTTGTGTACAAAGGGGTCATGGCGCCCGCATGGAACAGTTATTCCAACAAGGCGGCGCTGTGCATGACGGCGACTTCGGCGGCGGGCAGAAGCCTTTGGGTAAACGGAATTTAACCGTTCGGTCGGAGGGGATGAAATGAGTATTCGGTATCCGAAAAATCCTCGGTTCAACAAACTGCAAATGCGTTCCCCCGACTGCCGTACCTGGCAGGAGGGGTGCGCGCACGATCCTTCCCTGCTCGAATGGCAGGGGAACTATTACGCATATTCTACCGATACGTTCGGCGCGCCGTGCGGGTATCAGATCCGCAAAAGCAGCGATCTGCTCCATTGGGAATATGCGGGTTCGGCGTTCCCGTTGGAAGGCAGCGCGCCCGCCTATAAAAAGGGGGAGGGGAAAAACGCATACGGAAAATTACAGCCCGCTTACGATTGGTGCGTAACGGCGCAAAGCGAAGTAGGATACGGCGTATGCACCCGTAAAGACGGCGCAATGTCGTTATGGGCGCCCCATTGCGTGCGCGGAAGCGACGGAAAGTTTTGGCTGTACTTTTGTTTAACGGGGTATTTCGGCGGGTCGAAATCTTGTATCGGGCTTGCGAAGTCTTCCTCGCCCGAGGGCGGGTTTGAGTTCGAAGGGTTGGTGGTGCAGTCGCCCGCGGGGTGGCGCACGCCCAACGCCATCGACCCTCAGTTCTTTATCGGGGAAAACGGCAGGGCGTTTCTTATATACGGTTCGTACGGATTGGGGCTTTATTTAATCGAACTCGATCCTCAAACGGGGCTGCGCAAAGACGGGCGGGAATACGCCGATTTTTCGGGCGGCGGCTGCTCGTTCGAAGAATATTACGGCGTTCGCCTTGCAAGCGGCAGTTTGGAAGGGGGCGTTATCCGCTATCACGAGGGGGTAGACGTTCTCGAAAAAGGAAAATGGGTCAAAAAGAATTACTACTATTTAATGTGTTCTTACGGCTCGCTTTCTTCCGTGTACAACATGCGCTGCGGCAGAAGCGAAAAGCCCGAAGGTCCTTACGTAGACGTAAACGGCAACCAGCTGTTTTGCTCTACGGATATCGGAACGGGCAACAAAATGCTCGGCTCTTTCCGTTGGGAAGAGGGGGCGGACTTTTTCTGCCCCGGGCACAACGATATGTATGTTACGGAAAAGGGGGTCAACTTGATCTCTTACCACTGCCGCACCAATTACTTTATCGAAAAAGGGTTAAGCCGTTCCAACAACTTCCACTATCTGTACCTTTCGCAGTATACGTTCAATTCGGCGGGCTGGCCCGTGATGAACGCCAACCGCTATGCGGGGGAAGAGCTGCAAGAGGTCACGGCGGAAGAACTGTTAAACATTACCGCGGGAAAGTTCGAAACGGTGCTGTTTACGCAGGGAACGGATACGGTGCGTTCGGTGCGGATAACCCTCCGTTCGGACGGTTCGATCGTCGGCGGATTTACGGGGTGCTGGCGCATGTACGGTTCCCGCTACATATGCGTTACGATAGGCGGAGAAGAATATTTCGGCGTCGTCATGCCCGCTTGGATCGAAGGGCAGGGCGTTGCGGGACTTACCGTTTCCGCAATGGGCAGCCGCAGCGGCATGGCGCTGCACATGAACAGTACGGCAAAAATTTAATCGTGCTTTTTGCGTTCGGCAAGGTATTCGCGGGGGGATTTTCCCGTCGCCTTGCGAAAGTTTAAAAAATACTGCTGCGGGCTGCGGAATCCGCATTCCGCATACACCGCCGAAATTTTGTACTTTTTTAAAAGAGGGATGGATTTGTAAACGCGCACTTGATTGACGTACGCGCTGAAATTGGCGGAAACGTGCGCGTTGAACAGGCGGGAAAAATAGTATTTGGAATAGCCGAAGCGCGTCGCCACCGATTGAAGGGTAAGCTCTTCCGCAAAATGCTCGTCGATATAAGCGAATATTTCGCGCAGAAGATCTTGTTGCGCCGACTGCTTGGGCGAAAAGTTCCCCTCTTGCAAAACGGATCCCAAAATGTAACTGATCAAGCCCCGTAGAAATACGGGGTTTTTCTTTTCTTGCAGTTGAATCATGTGCGCGAAAAGATCGTCCGTAAATTCGCCGTGCAAAAAAACGGGCGATTCGAGCGATAGGTTTTTTGCCGCGGCAAGAAATTCCGCGCAGTCTTCGGGGGGGAAGGCGGCGCAGATCTGTTCGCCGTCCGAGGGAAGATATTCGTGCACGTCGTACGGCATCAGCATTAAAAAATCCCCCTCTTTCAGCAGATAAAGGGTATCGTTTACGCGAATGGGCTTTTCTCCGCGGATTACGTACGCAATTTCGGGCGCGCGGTGAAAGTGCGGGGTGGAAAGGCAGTCTTGGCGGGCAACGTAAATGCTGTTGTCGCGGTACGTTTCGTAATAAAACATAGCAATATTTATGATTTTACGGGCTAAATTTGTGAACACAACCGCAAAATTTATGTTAATATTATCACAGAAAAATTGAATTGTCAAGGAGTGAATAATGTTAGATACGCATCTTAGGGCGGTTTGCCGCCCCGTCGCCAACGAAAAGAACGTTCTGCGGTGGAAAAATTACCGCGTTACCGTGCTGACCGATCGGCTGTTCCGCATCGAGCAGTCGGGGAAGGGGGAATTTTGCGACGGCGCGACGCAGGCGGTTTGGTTTCGCGATACGCCCGCGGTTTCGTTTACCGTTCGGGAAGAGGAGCACGCGCTCACCGTAGATACGGGCGCGGCGGCGCTTATTTTAAAAGAGCCGTTTGCCAAGAGCCGCATTTTGTTAAACGGAAAAGAAGTTAAAATTTCCAACGTGGGAAATTTGCGCGGCACCTATCGCACGTTGGACGGGTGCGACGGACCCGTTTATACGTATGGGGAAAGGGACGAAAAAATCCGTCTCGGCGTGGGTGTGTGTTCCAAAACGGGCGTCGCCGTTCTCGACGACGGCGAAACGCTTTTGCTCAACGGCGAGGGGCAAATCGTTCCGCGCGAGCCTGCTTTCGATCGGTACGTCTTCGCGTACGGAAACGATTACAGAAGCGCGGTAAAAGCATTGTATACGATAGAAGGGTTCCCGCCTATGATTCCGCGTTATGCGCTCGGCAACTGGTGGAGCCGCTATCACGCCTATACGGAACGGGAATATTTACAGGTGCTGAACGGGTTCGAAGAACACGACGTGCCCCTTTCCGTTGCCACCATTGACATGGATTGGCACTATTCCGATTACGTGGACGAGGAAAAGCAGATTACCGCTTCGGGAAAAAACACCGCGTTTTATGGCGGCAATAACGGCTGGACGGGGTATAGTTGGAACAAAAATCTCTTCCCCGATTATAAGGCGTTCTTAAAGAAGATCGAAGATAAAAATTTAAAAATTACGTTGAATCTGCACCCCGCCGACGGCGTACGCTGGTGGGAAGATCGGTATAACGAATTCGCCGCCGCGCTCGGTAAAGACGCTTCGACGCAGGCGCAGATCCCCTTCGATTTTACGTCGGACGACTATATCAACAACTACTTCAAAATTTTGCATAGACCGTACGAAAAAGACGGCGTCGCTTTTTGGTGGATCGATTGGCAGCAGGGGAAAACGACCAAATTGCAACGGTTGGACCCGCTTTGGCTGCTCAACCATTATCACTATTTGGATAACTCCGCAAGTCATGACGTCGGTTTGATCCTTTCCCGCTATTGCGGCGCAGGCGCGCATCGATATCCGCTCGGTTTTACGGGGGATACCTCTATCACTTGGAAAACGCTTCGCTATCTTCCGTACTTTACGGCGACGGCAAGCAACGTCGGCTATTCTTGGTGGAGCCACGATATCGGCGGGCACCACCACGGCGCGCAAGACGAAGAACTGTACGTGCGCTTTTTGCAGTTCGGCGTGTTTAATCCCATAAACCGTCTGCATTCCACATGCAACCCCGTTATGACCAAAGAGCCTTGGTTTTATCCCAACGGCAGCGGCTTGATTGCGCAAGACTTTTTGCGCTTGCGGCATAAGCTGGTTCCTTATTTATATTCTGCGGTGTACCGTACGCATACGGAAGGGCTTGCGTTGGTCGAGCCAATGTATTACGCTTATCCCGAAGCGCAAGAAGCGTACCGCGTTCCCAACCAGTATTTATTCGGCGGGCAGATGCTCGTTGCGCCGATTACGTTTAAGGGCGGAAAAGACGGTTACGCAAGCGTAAAAGTTTGGCTGCCCGAAGGCGTTTGGACGGATTTCTTTACGGGCGAACGGTACGAAGGGGGAAAAACGGCGGTTATGCGGCGCACGCTGGAAAGCATTCCCGTGATCGTAAAAGAGGGCGGGATCGTTCCGCTCGACGGTCGATTAACGGGGAACGGCTGCCCGATCCCCGAAGTCATGCGCGTAAAAATTTACCGTGGCAGCGGCGCGTATACGCTGTTCGAAGAGCAAAACGGCAAGCGCGCGTTCACCCGTTTCGAAAGCAAGGGAGAAGCGGGCTTGCAGACGATCGCGTTTACCGTGCAAGACGAAGACGGCGTGATCCCCGAAAACAGAAAGTGGATTTTCGAATTTTCCGATATCGAAGAGGGGACGGCGGAAATCACCGTAAACGGAACGCCGCAACAACCGTGCGAACGCATTTCTTGTCATCCCGTTTACGAAGTGCGCGGCATACGCGGCGGCGACGAGTGCCGCATCACGCTGAACTATCGCGCGCTTTCGCGGCTGGACGAATGGAAGAAGAACGCCGTACGGGTTTTCAAATGCACCAACGGCGATACCGATCAAAAGAGAAGCGCTTACTTTCAATTAAAGGACTGCGAAACGGAAGCGGCGTTTATCCGCACCGTGGAAGAAAGCGGATTGCCCGATATTGTAAAGAAAAAGCTGCTCGAAATCGCATTATAAAATCGGAATTTGATACCGTAAATACCCCGCCCGCCGTTCTTTGTTTTCTAAGAGCGGCGGGCGGGGTCCTTATTGCGGTCTTAATATTTTAAAAACAAGAAAGCGAGGGGATATTCCTTACTAATTATCGCACTCATAAATATTGTTAAATTCGAAAAAGGTATCGCTTCTCAAACATTGCTGCGGTTTTACAGTGCGCACCAAATAAAAAAGCGAGGGCGGGCATTTCTTTCTTATTATCGCACCCGTAAATATTGTTAAAAGCGGGAACGGTAGGTTTCTTTCGCTCCCAATATTGTTGTGGCATTATAGTGCCGAAAAAATAAAAAAGCAAAGGCGGGGAAGCCCTTGCTTATAATTACGCCTATATATAATAAGGAATAGAAGTTATTGCTCGTCTTCGCGTTCTGCCTGCTCCTGTCTGATTTTTTCGTTTTCCTCTGCGGAATTCATAAAGTCGGGCTTACGCGCATCCTCGTTTGCGGCGGTATTCTTATCTTTCAGCCAAATAGTAAGCGCCCCGAATATGATCGCGCCCGCCACAATGCACACGCAGGCGACCCAGCCGAAAATCGCGCCGATGGGGATCGCCGCGGCAACGCAAAGACATGCGATCACGCAGCAAATGATTTTAAGAATTTGTAGCATACAAAGCCTCCCGCGGAAATATGGCTATATTGTATCATAAAACGCGGCAAAACACAACATATTGTGGTCGTAAAAAATGCCGAAAAAAAAGTGAAAAAATTCGAAAAAAAGCGCGAAAAACGTTTGACATCTTATACAGAAAGTGTTAATATATGCAAGCTGTCTTGCGGAAGCGCAAAACTTCCCCAAAAACGCTTGAAAAAATCTTAAAAATTTCTGAAAAAAATTTGTTAAAAACAGTTGACAAAGCATTTCGGATATGATAAGATATACAAGCTGTCTTCGGGACAAGCAACAAAATATCGGGCAAACGGAAAAATTTCCGAATAAATCCGAAAAAAGTTGTGAAAAATGCTTGACAATTATAAATGTAATATGTTATAATTGCAAAGCTATCGTCGCGAAAGCACGACGGCGCCGAACTGTTGTTCGGTTTACGCAGATTAAAAATAGAATAAGAAAGAAACGATTTATTTGTAGACAAATAGCAATATAATTTTAGTTTCTGTCAATTTTTTTGAGCAAACAAATAGTACTCAAAACAAAGTCAGCAAAAAGATAACGAGAAATTATTCAAGTTAGAGCCGTTGATGCGTTTAGCGCGCATCGACTTTAAACAATTAAACTTAAGAGTTTGATTCTGGCTCAGGATGAACGCTGGCGGCGTGCTTAACACATGCAAGTCGAACGAACGTAAGGAGCTTGCTCCTTGCGTTAGTGGCGGACGGGTGAGTAACGCGTGAGC
>CAJTPB010000021.1 GCA_910578065.1 uncultured Christensenella sp.
ACGAGTAGCCTAGTTCGTCCACGAAAAAAAGTACAGAAAAGGCACAGCTTAACGCTATGCCTAAATCTTTTTATTTGCGTTTTATTATACTCCCTATGGGAATTACCGTAATTTCCGTCGGGATTTTTGTATGATAAAAACCTGCGTGTTTCCGTTTGGGGGAAAGCCGATGACAGGTAAATGGTATAAGCGTGCCTTGGTTTTTCGCGGTAATAGTTGATAACATAGTAAAAGAAATTTTGAATTTTTGTGTGCGGACTTCGTTTTTTACACAATGATTACCAATGAAATAGATAAATGACTTCTATTTTTCATAGGCACGCCTTTGCTTTTCTCTGCGATAGTCGTTAAAATAAGCAAAGGACTTTTAATTATTTGTACGCGCGCCGTGCCTATTCCGCTGCAATTACCGGGTAGAATATTATAAAATTTCGCATGCGTGCCGTGCCTTTTCTACGGCGATAGTCGTTGAAATAAACAAAGACTTTGATTTTTGTGTTTGTGTCCGTTTTTCCCATGGCTATTTTTGATAATTAGAAAGAACTTTTTGATTTTCGGATAGGCGCTTTGTTGTTTACACGGCGATTACAAATAAAAAATCCGACTGTCTACAATCAAAAAAGCATGTCACATTTTGTGTGCGGCCCTGCGGCGCTTGAGGACCGAACATAAAAATCCACCCGCATAGCGGGCGGATCCAAATAAATTATTTTATTTTCGCTTATTGCGTTTTTCCTTTTCTTTCTGCACTTCTTTTGCGTATTCCACGCGCGCAGTTTGCTCCCAATCGAGGCTTGTACGCGCGTATACGCGGCTTTGAATAAAGATGGGGAAGTATTCCAGCGTGATCAAGGGGGCGAGAAAAAGGGTTGCGATGCGTTCCCACGCAGTCAGCTTTCCGAATACGTCCCAATACGAGATCATAGCAAGCAGGCAGTACAAAAAGAGCAGTCCGTACATGATGGCGATGGGCATTCCCACAAGAAAGATCAGCGAATTTACCCATAGCGGGCTGTCGTGATAGGCGTAGTATATGGAAAGCCCCGCGCCGCCGCACATGGTCAATATGGTAGTTACGATAAAGAAAATAAGCGGATACAATGAAAACAGATATTCGAATTCCCCCGCGTTGATAGAGCCGCGTTTGCGTATCTGTTTTTTAATCTTCTTTTTATACATTTTGTCGCATTGGGAAAATCCCGTTACCCAACGCAGCCTGCGGTTGTAACTGTCTTTATGGCGCAAAACCTCTTCGGTATAGATAATCGCGTACGGATAGTACATAGAGGTAAACCCCTTTAAAATGCAGTCCATGCGCAACTCGTAATCTTCGGTAAGCGTGCGGTACGGCCAGCCGTCGATCGCGCGGATCACCTCTTTGCGGATCATCATGCCCTGCCCGCACATATTTAGGGGAATTCCCTTTTTGGTGCGGTAGGTGTTGCCCAAATCGTCTAAAAAAGGATAGGTGAGCGCGGAACAGTTGGAAAACACCGTGCGCGACTTTCTGTCGCCGAGGTAATTTTTAATGCGCTTGCGCGAAAGAAAAATTTGAAAATCGTTTTCGAGCGCGTTGTTCAATTCGGTTATGTAATCGGGTTCCAATACCGCGTCTGCGTCGATAATAACGAACGCTTCGTACTGTTCGAACTGCTCGCTCGTAAGCGATTTGAAATAGCCGTCGAGCGCGGCTCCCTTGCACGTCTGTTCGGGCACGATAAAAACGTTCGCCCCGATCGCCTGTGCAAGCTGCACCGTGGGGTCGTTCTCCTCTTTTACAATTACGTTTACGTCGAAATACGCCTTGTCGTAATCTTGTTTTAAAATAGAATCGAACAGATCCCCGATGATTTTGCTTTCGTTTCGGGCGGGTATGATCAGCGATATTTTTCGTTTTTCGGTCGCTTTTTTATAAGGCGGTTTTTTAAACGCATAACAAAGTTGCAGCAGTTTGGGAATATACATAACTGCGGCGATCCCTGCAAAAACCGCGTAAGCGATCAAGATAGATTGAATCAAAACAGTGCCCCGTAATACCGATTTTCTTTCTACTTTGTATTATAACTTTTTTCTATGCGGTTTGTCAATGATTTCATAAAAAATCATATATATTTATGACAAAACCCCCGCTTTTTGCAAGCGGGGGCAAAACTTATTCTTTAAAAAAGAATTTTTTCTTGAATGTAGGCGATCGCTTCTTCGGGCGAAAGGCGGACCTGCTCCATGCTGTCGCGGTCGCGCAACGTAACGGTGCCGTTTTCCAACGTATCGAAATCGACCGTTAAGCAGAACGGCGTTCCGATTTCGTCTTGGCGGCGGTAACGTTTGCCGATCGAACCCGCTTCGTCGTAAGAAACGGGGAAATATTTCGCCAGTTTTTTATAAAGATCTTTTGCCTGCGGCGCAAGATTTTTCTGCAAGGGAAGCACCGCCGCTTTGTACGCCGCGATCGCGGGATGAAAGCGCATTACGTTGCGGATCTCGCCGTTTTCAAGCGTTTCTTCGTCGTACGCTTCGGAAAGCGCGGCGAGCATCAGTCTGTCTGCGCCGATGGAATATTCGATCACGTAGGGAATATACTTTTCCCCGTTTACGGGATCGACGTACATCATGCCCTTGCCCGAAAATTCTTGGTGGCGGGAAAGGTCGTAATCGGTGCGGTTGTGAATGCCGTTCAGTTCCGACCAGCCCATCGGGAAAAGGTATTGGATATCGCACGCCGCCTTTGCATAGTGCGCGAGTTTATCGTGGTCTTTAAAGCGCAGGTGCGCTTCGTTAAAGCCGAGCGCAAGCAAAAATTCCCAAGCCTTTTGTTTGAACTCTGCATAATATTCGCCGTCCGTTCCCTCTTTGCAAAACCATTGGTGTTCCATCTGTTCGAATTCGATGGTGCGGAAAATAAAGTTTCCGGGCGTGATCTCGTTACGGAACGCCTTGCCGATCTGCGCGATGCCGAAGGGAACTTTCGCGCGCGCGCTGCGCTGCACGTTTAAAAAGTTTACGAATTCCCCTTGCGCCGTTTCGGGGCGGAGGTATATTTTATTTTGGTTTTCGTCCGTTACCCCGCGCGAGGTTTCGAACATCAAGTTAAAGGTGCGGATATTCGTCCAGTTGAAATTTCCGCAGATGGGGCAGCATACGCGGTGTTCTTGTATGTATGCTTCCATTTCTTCGTTCGTCATGGCGTCGGGGTTTACTTTCCCCTTAGAATGCGCTTCGATCAAGTTATCGGCGCGGTGACGGCTTTTGCATTCTTTACAGTCCATTTTAGGGTCGGTGAACGAAGTCGTGTGCCCGCTCGCTTCCCACACGCGCGAATTCATTAAAATCGCCGCGTCTACGCCGTAAGAATTTTCGCTTTCCTGTACGAACCGCTTCCACCAAGCGCGCTTAATGTTGTTTTTAATTTCTACGCCCACGGGGCCGTAATCCCACGTGTTTCCCATGCCGCCGTAAATTTCGCTTCCGGGAAAAATGATCCCTCTGTTTTTGCACAGTGCGACGAGTTTTTCCATTGTAACCGCGCGTTCCGCCATATTCGATTGCTCCTTTCTGTTTTCGTTTAATATCCTATCACGTTACGGCGCATTCGTCAAGCGTTCGGGGCGTGCGTGCAAAAATTTTCGCGAAGCCGTAAATGTTATTGGCAGAACGCGTTTGGTTTGACGGGGCATGCAAAGGTGCGGATAGAGTAGTATTTTTAATGCGCAGCCGTGTTGTTTTTTGGGGGGATTGGTAAAAAAGTTGCGTAAAGCAATGGAGGAAAACAAGATATAGGCGGAGTGTTTGTAATGGAAATTCATACGGGCGGCAAAGGGGTATGTAACAGATGGGAAGGATAAGCGCATATGAACGATAGTTCGGAAAATTTTTATATACATTTCCGCGCGCCTGTTTTAACATATCCGCAAAAGAATACAACGAAATAAATTTATACCGAAGAAAAATTGTAAAAATGGAATCGATAAAATAATTTCGTGCGCCTTTCATGCACAGCAAAAAAGACAATCTGTGCGAAGTAAAATAATCAAATGCGGAATCGATAAAATAATAGGTGTGCAACAGTCTTTAACGCGCCCGCAAGAAATAAAGAACACAGGAGGGCAAGCGCATGCGCATCGCGAAAAAGCACAACGGGAAGCGCGGTGCAAAGGATAAGCGGCAATCCCGCAGCCAATCGCGCGGTGCGGTTGATCCCTGTTTGCGGAAGCGTGAAACAAGGAACGGCTTCCGCGTATATAAAACGGTTTAACAAGCCGTTTGCGGATACAGGCTTTTCGGGCAAGGGAAAAACGGCGCACCCCGCCAGCAATCCCGCAGAGAGCAGGTATTCGCGCGAGGGAACAAAGAACGCGGCAAACAGCGCAAGCGCGGCGAATAGAGGGGCAAATCGTTCCGTTCGTTCGCGGGCGGCGAACGCTCCCGTAAGCGCGCCGAACAGCAATCCCGCCGCTACGTCGGAAGGATAGTGCACGCCGAAATACACGCGCGAAAGCGCAGTAAGAAAGGGCGCGAAAAAAGCGCATACATATACCCATGTCCGAGGGTACAGCACGCAAACGGCGGCAAAGAACGCGGCGGCGATTTGCGCGTGCCCGCTGGGGAAAGAGGAAGAGCGCAGATCCACAGTGGAAAAAAGCAGCGTATCCACCCGTACGAGCAGGGCGGGATCGGCGGTAAACGGGCGTTCGCGCCCGACGGCATATTTCAGCGCGCAGTTTATACAAAGGGAAAGGGATACGGCAAACAGCAAGCGCGTTCCCTTTTTGGGCGCAAGAAAGCAAAGAAAGGCGACGGCAAGCGCAAACAACGCGCCTTCCCCTAAAAAGGAAAACACGGCAAAAAACGCCGTAAGCGCGGGTCGGCGGACAGATTGAAAAAATTGCAGCAGAGCTACGTCCATGGCGTATCCTTTTCCGAATCGGTCGGCAAGCGGTTTCTCTTCCAAAAAATTATGGGTAAAAATAAAAAAATTTAACGCGGAAAAGGTATCATTTCCACGCGAAATATGGTATAATATTCCCGTAAAGAAATACGTTCGGAGATAAGGCGCTATGGCGGAAACGAAAAACTTTATCGAACAAATTATCGACGGGGAGTTGGAAGCGGGCAAAGTGACCGCCGTGCAAACGCGGTTTCCGCCCGAACCCAACGGCTATTTGCATATCGGGCACGCGAAAAGCATGTTCGTCAACTTCGGCACGGCGGAAAAGTACGGCGGCAAGTGCAACCTCTTTTTCGACGATACCAATCCTTCTAAGGAAAAGACGGAATTCGTGCAGGCGATCCGCGCCGACATTCATTGGATGGGATACGAATGGGCAAAGGAAGTTTATGCTTCCGACTTTTTCGAAACCATTTACGAATACGCGCTGCGGCTGATAAGAGAGGGGAAGGCGTACGTGTGCGATTTATCGCCCGAACAGATCCGCGATACGCGCGGCACGCTGACGGAGGCGGGGAAGGAAAGTCCTTTCCGCAACCGTTCGGTTGAGGAAAATTTAAAGCTGTTTACGGAAATGCGGCAAGGCAAATATGCCGACGGTGAAAAGTGCCTGCGCGCAAAAATCGATATGGCGTCGCCCAATATAAATATGCGCGATCCCGTTATTTATCGCATTCTTCGCGCGACGCACCACCGCACGGGGGACGCCTGGTGCATTTATCCCATGTACGATTACGCGCATCCTATTTGCGATTATCTGCAAGGAGTGACCCATTCCCTTTGCACTCTCGAATTCGAAGATCACCGCCCGCTGTATGATTGGGTTGGGGTATCGTTGGGATTTGCGCCCAAGCCCCGCCAGATCGAGTTTGCGCGGCTCAACCTGACCAACCTTGTTATGAGCAAGCGCTATTTGAAAAAGCTGGTGGAAGACGGCGCGGTGCACGGCTGGGACGATCCGCGCATGCCCACCCTAGCGGGATTGCGCAACCGCGGGATTCCCGTTGCGGCGATCAAAGATTTCTGCGAACGGGTAGGGATCGCCAAGTCCAATTCCGAATGTGAAATTTCCTATTTCGAAGCGTGCGTACGCGAATATTTAAACGCGCATGCGCCCCGCGCGATGGCGGTGCTCGATCCGTTAAAGGTAACGCTCGTCAACTACGAGGGAAGCGAAGAGGTAGACTTCGATATCAACCAGCTCGATCCGCAAGCGGGCGCGCGCAAGATCGTCTTCGGCAAAACGCTTTATGTGGAAAAAAGCGATTTCGCGCTTGACCCTCCCCCCAAATATTACCGCTTTAAAATCGGCGGATACGTCCGTTTGAAAAACGCTTATATCGTGCGCTGCGACGAAGCCGTGCAGGACGAGCGCGGAGAAGTCGTCGAATTGCGGTGCACCTATTTCCCCGAATCGCGCAGCGGTTCGGATACGAGCGGGATCAAGGCGAAAGGGGTAGTGCATTGGGTGAATGCGGAAACGGCGGCAGATGCCGTTGTAAAACAGTACGACTATTTGCTGAACGATGCCGAATACGCGGGGCAAGATTTTTCCGAGCGCATGAATTACGACAGCGAGCACGTTTTTTCCGCCAAAGC
Organism: uncultured Christensenella sp.; assembly: GCA_910578065.1. Classification (GTDB taxonomy): domain Bacteria; phylum Bacillota; class Clostridia; order Christensenellales; family Borkfalkiaceae; genus Gallimonas. The sequence goes on from CAJTPB010000021.1 coordinate 6,545, forward strand.
GGAACCTTATTTAAACGAGGTAGCGGACGGAAGCGCGTTTCAGTTAATGCGCACGGGGTATTATAAAAAATGCACGGAACAGGGAAAGCTGTGCCTTTCCGAAATCGTATCCTTAAAAGATAACTTTAACAAGTAACCGAATGATCGGAGGAAGCATGAATTTTGTATGCAACAATCTGTTAATACCGTCCGGTGTAAAAACGGGGCTTATTGCCGCCGTTTGCGTGCTGGCTGCGGCGCTGATCGTTTACGGAGCAATCCGCCGTTTTTCCCGTTCGAGCTGGACGGGTTTTCAGATTGTCGTAATTTTCTTCGTTTCCGTCGGAATTTCCAAAATCAATCCGTTCGGCAGCAAGATCGTTTACTTCGGCGCGATTGCGGGCATTCTGTTCGCCTGCATTGCGGCGGTCGCGATCCTCGGCGGAATTTTAAGGTGGGTGTTCCGTACGCGCACCAAAAAACCCAACTGGTTTTTCCGTGTGTTCAACCGCATTTTGGGTTCGGTCAATGCGATCGTCAACGTTGCCGTGCCCGTCGTCGCGATCGGCGGAATGGCGCTTACGGTGATCTATTACTGCACCTCTTTGCCGCAAGGCGCGTTGAGCGCCGTTTACGGCAACCGCATATGGGAGGCGTTCGGCAAATACGCGCCCGACTTATTGCTGATTGCGTTTTTAACGGTCGCCGTAAAGGGCGGGTATAAGCTGGGTTTGTTAAAGTCCATTTGGACGGTCATGATGATGATCTTAACCGTTTTGGCGCTTGTCGGTTCGGTATATATCGCCATTCGAATGCCGGGCATCTCTTCTTTGTCCGTTAAACTTTCCGCCTCGTTTGCGGGAAGCATGAATGCGGTCCTCGCAAAAATTCTCGGCTACGGAATCGTTGCGCTCGTCGCGTTTGTGGTGCTGATCGTCGTTATCGTACTGCTGAATTTGCTGATCAATCTCGGCGTGCGCGAAATGGATAAGATCCGCGTCGTACGCTTTTTCGACGGCGCGCTGTTCGCGGTCATCGTGTTTGCGGTAAGCGTCGCGCTGGTAAGCGGCACGCACTTTGCGGTTTACAGCATTGCGCATGCGTCTTTGCCCCAAACGCCCCCCGTTGCGGCTTCCCTTGCGGAAGAAGCCCCGCCCGAGGAAGCGGTTTCTCCCGATGAAGAGCAGACTCCGCCCGAGCAAGAAAATCCCCCCGTCGAAGAGGGAACGAATTGGCTGCAAGATATTTGGGGGGAAGTGGTATCGTTTTTCGTAAATCATAATATAGAAGGCATGTTTACTTCCGCGCCGATGAGTAATATATTCTACACCTACAACCCCATTTTTGCGTTGACGGGGAACGGATAAAACAAGTTCGCAAATGCAAGAAAGAATAGGCTTTTTCGCTTGATATTTTTTTGCGTTGCAATATAAAAGCAACAGCATTTTTTCCGCCGACAAACTGTCGGCGGAATTTTCTTGACAAAAAAGGGAAATAATAGTAAAATCTAACCGAAAGCGGAAAGGGGTATTGTCAGGTCAAAAAAATGTTAGATAAACGAACGACGAATTTGCTCAATAAAATAAACGAGCTTTGCGCCGAGGGAAGTTATAAAATCGTAGAAACTGAAGAACTTCTCGCCTGCTTTTCCGCTAAGGACAAAGTGGATACGGAAGGATTGCGGCACATGCTCGGCTATCTGTGCGACCGCAAGTATATCGACGTAAAGTACGCGGAAGAGGGCGTGTTTTGCGTAAGCCCTCTGCCCGAAGGAAGAATGTATTTCGAAAACGCGCAGCAGGCGAAAACGGACGTGTTCCGCCGCCGCAGAGATACCGTCGCCATGACGGTGATCGGCGCGTTTTTCGGCGGGTTTGCGGGGTCTATGATCGCTTGGCTTGTTTCCGCATTGTTTTAAGAGGTTGTTATGCTAAACGATAAACTCAACAAAAAAGAAGACGAAGTGATGAACGCGGTGTTCACCCTTGCAAACGGCAAGGAAAGTTTTCTCGTTTCCCCGTTCGAGATTATCGCGCTGCTTCCCCCCAAGGCGAGTTATGACGAAGAGAAGTTGGAAGGGGTGTTGCGCGCGCTCGAATTAGACGGATATTTCGAACTGATTTTTTCCGACCGCAAGGGGGAAAAAACTTACGTGATCCATATGAATCCCGCGGGGCTTGCTTATAAGCGGTCGGACTATCAGCGCAAGCGCGGGCTGTATATTAAGCTGGGCGTAACGGCGGCGGGTGCGGTATTGTCGTTTGCGATCGGTATGATTTTAAAGGCGATATTTTCTTAAATCGTGCGTACGCGCCCGCACGTCAAGTTATACGTTCATTACGGACATGGGTAATGCAATAAGCGAATAATCAAGCGGTGCTTGCGGGGATATTCCTCGCCATGCTCGGACATGGATAATGCAATAAGCGAATAATCTGGGTAAATGAAGATGATCGGCGCACGCCAAACGAAACGGGCACGGTGTTTGTATAGAAAGCCGCAAATACGTTGTCAGCCGAACGTTTAAATAGACAATGGTTCGCATATATGCGAGTATGTAAACGATATACGCAATACCAAGCAGAACGGGTACGGCGCGCGATAATTGCATTGCATGCGCAAGGGCGAATATATAACGAATCGGGCGCAAGGGATACGGCGCTACCGTTTGCGATAAGGGTAAATATATCGCTATTAAAGAACGGTTAAACTGCGCGGTACGATTTAAATTACATGATGAAAAGGCGATAATTTTTGCATGCGTTGTTTATAAATATGGGGCGAACGCTTGACAGAAGAGAAAGAAAGTTGTAACATAGATACAAACGTTTGTTTGTGTCTATTTTAATCTTGCGGGAGGGCGAAATGGAACATCACGAATACAAATTGTGCGCGCCGTTTGCGCCCACGGGCGATCAGCCCGAAGCGATCCGAAAGCTGACCGAAGGGGTGCAAGACGGGATCCGCACGCAGGTTTTGGTGGGCGTTACGGGCAGCGGAAAAACGTTTACCATGGCGAACGTCATTAAAAACGCGGGGCGGCCCGCGCTCGTCATCGCGCACAATAAAACGCTCGCCGCGCAGCTTTGCAATGAGTTTCGCGAATTTTTTCCCGATAACCGCGTGGAATACTTTGTTTCTTATTACGACTATTATCAGCCCGAAAGTTATATCCCTTCCACAGATACGTATATCGAAAAAGATTTGGCGTTAAACGACGAAATCGATAAACTGCGCAATGCGGCAACCTGTTCTTTGGGCGAGCGGGACGACGTGATCGTCGTATCCTCCGTTTCGTGTATTTACGGGTTGGGCGCGCCCGAAGAATTTTTCCGTTTGGGGGTTTCTATGCGCCCCGGACAGGCAATGGCGCGCGACGAACTGTTGCGCCGTTTGGTCGAAATTCATTACACCCGCAACGATACCGACTTTAAGCGTTCCACCTTCCGCGTGCGCGGCGACGTGGTGGAAATATTCCCCGCGAGCAATTCCGAAGTAGCGATCCGCGTAGAATTTTTCGGCGACGAAATCGACGGCTTAGGCGAAGAGGACGTCGTAACGGGAAAGGTGATTTCCCGTTTAAAACATGCCGTCGTATTCCCCGCAAGCCATTACGCGGTGGGAACGGAGCGCCTGCAAATTGCCCTTTCCTTTATCGAAGAAGATTTGAAAGGGGAGGTAAAGGCGTTTGAAGAAGCGGGGAAATTGTTGGAAGCGCAGCGGCTTTCCCAGCGCACCGAACACGATTTAGAGATGATGCGCGAAATCGGATACTGTTCGGGCGTGGAAAATTATTCCCGTTATTTCGACGGGCGCAGCCCGGGGGAGCCTTCGTTTACCCTGCTCGATTATTTCCCCAAAAACTTTCTTGTGTTTATCGACGAAAGCCATATGACCATTCCGCAGATCCGCGCCATGTATCACGGCGATCTGTCGCGCAAAACCAACCTTGTCGATTACGGATTCCGCATGCGTTCCGCTTACGATAACCGTCCGCTTACCTTCGAAGAATTCGACGCGCGCGTACCCCAGCTCATCTGCGTTTCGGCTACGCCCGCCCCTTACGAATTAGAGCAGGCGGGGCAGGTAGTGGAACAGCTTATCCGCCCCACGGGGCTGCTCGATCCGCCCGTAACCGTTCGCCCCACCAAGGGGCAGATCGACGATCTGCTGTCCGAAGTGCGCACGGTAACGGCGCAAGGCGGGCGCATTCTCGTAACCACGCTTACAAAGCGCATGGCGGAATCGCTTACCGATTACCTGAAAGAAAACGGAGTAAAGGTGCGTTACATGCACTCGGATATCGACGCGTTAGAGCGCATCGACATCGTAAACGGATTGCGTTCGGGCGAGTTCGACGTGCTGTGCGGAATCAACCTTTTGCGCGAGGGGTTAGACTTGCCCGAAGTAAAATTAGTCGCAATTTTAGACGCGGATAAAGAGGGTTTTTTGCGCAGCGAAACTTCCCTTGTGCAGACGATCGGGCGCGCCGCGCGAAACGCGGAAGGCAGAGTGATTATGTATGCCGATACGATGACGGGCAGCATGCAGCGCGCCATCGGCGAAACGGATCGCCGCCGCGCCGTACAGCAGGCGTATAACCAAGCGCACGGCATCGTTCCGAAAACCATCGTAAAAGAGGTGAAATCATCGCTGAACATTACGGGCAAAACGAGAAAGACGGAAGATATCCGCATGAAAGATATCCCCGAAGAGATTGAAAAATTAAAAGCGCTTATGAAGGTGGCTTCCGCTCAGCTCGATTTCGAGCGCGCCATCGAGATCCGCGAAGCGATCGCGGAACTGCGCAAACGAATGAGGAGTTGAGATCATGTTAAAAATTGCGGTGGATTTAGACGATACGTTAAGCGTGGTAGACCGCGTGGAACGGGGCGGCGCGTATATTGCGCGCAAAGGGCTTCCTTACAAAGTGATCGATCCCGACGCGCACGTGTTTTTAAATGTGTTCGATTGGAACGAGGAAGCGCTTGCGCAGTTTATTGCGGAAGGGGGCGTTTCGGCGTTTATCGAGGCGGAAACGCGCAAGGGCGCGCGGGAAACGCTTACCACGTGGCGCGCGCTCGGGCACGACGTTACCGTGCTTACCGCGCGCGGAAAGGATTGGTTCGTCAATCCCGTAAACGTCAGCCGCGATTGGTTGGAAAAGCGCAGATTGCCGTACGACGCGATCGTCGCCGAGTGCAAAGAAAAGGGAAGGTACTGCGCGGAGCAGGGTATTTCCGTTTTGGTAGACGACAGTTTCGAACAGTGTGCGGGCGCGCAGCGGCACGGGGTGAACGCGGTGATCCTCGTAGGAAAAAACAACGTTGCGCGCGCGGGCGAAATCGCGTTCGGCGGGTCTAATTGGTATCAGATCGCAGACGCGGTGGAACATATCGCAAAAGTGCGCATGCTGGAAGAATTGGCGGCGGAAGCGTGCCCCGCGCGGACGAGAACGTATGCGGACGGCTGGGCGTTGAACTTTGACGAATGGAACGCTTGCAGGGGCAATCACGTGCGCGTAAAAAGCGCATGGCTTCTGCCGTTGGAAGAAAAACTGCGCGGCTGCGAAGGGCTTTATGCGGAAAAAAACAAGCCCTGCCGCTTCCGCTTGACCGACTGCGACCGACCGTTGGAAAGCGCGTTGAGCGCGCGCGGTTACCGGTTGGAAAAAGAGGCGGTCTGCATGGAATTGGAAAGCATTCCCACCCTGTTCCCCAACGTGCGCACGCGCGCCGTTTCGTACGAAGAATGGCTGAAAGTCTTCCGCGATATTACGGGGGAAAGGGCGCTTCCCCGCTCGCACGCGCTGATCAAAGGAAATCCCGTTTACGTCGTTTTGGGCGAAGGTTCTACCCCCGTCGCCGCGGGCATGGGTGTTGTACAGGGCGAATATACGGGGGTATTCGACTTATATGTCGATGCGGATCACCGCGCAAAGGGCTACGGCGGCGCGCTGTTGGAACGGGTGATTTTCGAAGGAAAAAAGCTGGGCGCGGAAAAAGCGTATTTGCAGGCGGACGCGCGCAACAAAGGGGCGATATCGCTGTGCGCAAAGGCGGGCTTCAAAAAGGTTTACGATTACCGTTACCGCGTGCGGTAAAAAGGGATTACATATGAAAGAAGAAATATTCGTAAAGGGCGCAAAAGAAAACAATTTAAAAAATATCGACGTGCGCATTCCGCGCGGAACGCTTACCGTGTTCACGGGGCTTTCTGGAAGCGGCAAAAGCACGCTCGCATTCGAAACGATCTTTGCCGAAGGGCAGCGGCGGTATATGGAAAGTCTTTCTTCGTACGCACGGCAATTCCTCGGCATGATGGAAAAGCCGGACGTGGAATTTATCGACGGGCTTTCTCCCGCCATTTCCATCGATCAAAAGACCACTTCGCATAACCCCCGCTCCACGGTGGGCACGGTTACGGAAATATACGATTATCTGCGCTTGCTGTTCGCACGCGTGGGCGTTCCGCACTGCCCCAAATGCGGCAAAGAGATCCGCCGCCAAACGGTGGACGAAATTGCCGACCGCGTTGCGGAACTGCCCGAGGGAAGCAAGATCTTGATCGAGGCGCCCGTTGTGCGCGGGCGGAAAGGGGAATACGCAAAAGAACTTGCCGCTTATCGCAAAAGCGGATTCGCACGCGTAAAGATCGACGGCATCGTTTACGATTTGCAAGAAGAGATCAAGCCGGATAAAAATTTAAAACATACGTTAAGCGTCGTCGTAGACAGGCTTGTCGTAAAAGAAGGGTTTATAAAGCGGCTTACGGAAAGCCTCGAAACGGCGTTAAAACTTGCCGACGGGCTTGTGGTGATCGACTGCGACGGAAAAGAAACGCTGTACTCTTCCCGCTACGCCTGCCCCGACTGCAATATTTCCATCGAGGAAATCGAGCCGCGCTTGTTTTCCTTTAATACCCCTTGGGGGGCTTGCCCCGCCTGCACGGGGTTGGGCTTTCAGCAGTCGGTAGACGCGGATCTCATCTGTCCCGATAAGACGAAAACGCTGCGCGAGGGGGCGATCCGCATCAGCGGGTGGAATCTCGATTCCTCTTCCGTAACGCAAATGTATATCGCGGCCCTTTCTCAGCGGTACGGGTTTTCGCTCGACGTGCCCGTAAAAGATTTGCCGCAGGAAATTTACGATTTGCTGATGTTCGGCAACGGCGGCGAAAAAATCGATTTGGAATATCATACAAAATCCTTCCACAGCACCTATAAAAGCGCATGGGAAGGGTTTGCGGTCAATTTGCAGCGCAGGTATGAGCAAACTGCTTCCGACAGCGTAAAGTACGATATCGAGCGGTATATGCGCACGGCGGATTGCCCCGTATGTAAGGGCAAACGTTTGAAAAAGGAAGCGCTCGCCGTTACCGTAGGGGGCAAAAATATCGCCGAAGTATGCGATATGCCCGTGGGAAAGCTGTACGCGTTTGTAGAGGGATTGCAGCTTACTTCTACGCAGCACGCGATCGCCGACGTTATTTTAAAAGAGATCAAAAACCGCATTAAATTTTTGCTCGGCGTGGGGCTCGATTATCTTACCCTTTCGCGCAGCGCGGCAACCCTTTCGGGCGGGGAAAGCCAGCGCATTCGGCTTGCCACGCAAATCGGCAGCGCGCTTACGGGGGTGCTTTATATTTTAGACGAGCCGAGCATCGGCTTGCATCAGCGGGATAACGAAAAGCTGCTCGACTCTCTGCGCGGCTTGCGCGATTTGGGCAATACGCTCATCGTGGTCGAGCACGACGAAGATACCGTTCGCACGGCGGACTACATTGTGGATATCGGACCCAAGGCGGGCGTGCACGGGGGGGAAGTCGTCGCGTGCGGCACGCAGCAAGACGTTATGAACGAGCCGCGTTCAATTACGGGCGACTTTCTTGCGGGGCGCAGAAAAATAGAAGTGCCCGCTTCGCGTAAAGCGCCCGACGGCAGGTGGTTCCGCGTGGAAGACTGTCGGCAGAACAACTTAAAGGGGATCGCGGCGGAAATTCCCGCGGGGCTTATCACCGCGGTAACGGGGGTAAGCGGATCGGGAAAATCTTCCCTCGTCAACGAGATCATTTTACCCCTGCTTGCGAACGGACTGAACGGTTCGCATATGCCCAAAGGAAATTGCGGCGACTGTGCGGGCATGGAATATTTCGATAAAGTGATCGCGATCGATCAATCGCCCATCGGCAGAACGCCGCGCTCTAACCCCGCCACCTATACGGGGGTGTTTACCATGATCCGCGAACTGTTCGCGGCGACGCCCGACGCGCAGACAAAGGGATATAAATCGGGAAGATTTTCCTTTAACGTGGCGGGCGGCAGGTGTGAAAACTGTTCGGGCGACGGCATTATGAAAATCGAAATGCACTTTCTGCCCGACGTATACGTGCCCTGCGAAGTGTGCGGCGGAAAGCGTTACAACCGCGAAACGTTAGACGTAAAGTACAAAGGAAAATCCATTTCCGACGTGCTGGAAATGACGGTGGAAGAAGCGTGCGAGTTTTTCGCAAAGATCCCTTCCATTTACAACAAAATGAAAACGCTGAACGAAGTGGGATTGGGGTATATCAAGCTGGGGCAAAGCGCAACCACCCTTTCGGGCGGGGAAGCGCAGCGGGTTAAACTTGCAACGGAACTTTCCAAACGTTCCACGGGGCGCACCTTTTATATTCTCGACGAGCCGACGACGGGCTTGCATTCGTACGACGTGGATAAACTCGTGCAGATCTTAACAAAGCTGCGCGAAGGGGGAAACACGGTGCTTGTAATCGAACACAATTTAGACGTAATCAAAATTGCCGATTGGATCATCGACCTCGGACCGGAGGGGGGCGACGGCGGAGGCGAAATTCTGTGCACGGGCACGCCCGAACAAATCGCGCAGGTAGCCGAAAGTTATACGGGGCAGTTTTTAAAGAAGATGTTACCTTAATAGTCGGCAATGGGCAGGCGGAACAGTTTTGCGGTATCAAGACTTGCGGCGGACACAGTAAACGAAAATTGGGGTTAGCTTGGCGGCGAAATTCTATGTGCGGGCACGCCCGAACAGATCGCGCGGGCAGCCGAAATTGATACAGGGCAGTTTTTAAAAAATGTTGTCTTAACGATCGGCGTTGAAAGGTAATCGGCAGGCAAAAAAGATTAGCAATTTAAGGGGGCTTGTTGCGGACATGGTAAACGAAAACATGAAAAAATTGGGGCAGGAGCGTTCGGCAATCCGCGAAATTTTCGAATACGGAAACGCGCGGGCAAACGAGATCGGGCGGGAGAACGTGTTCGATTTTTCGCTCGGCAATCCCAACGTGCCCGCGCCCGACTGCGTGCGGGAAGAAATTGAAAAGCTGCTTGTAAAAGTTCCCGCTCAACGGCTGCACGGCTATACCTCGGCGGCGGGCGCGCCCGAAGTGCGGAATGCGGTGGCGGACTATATTCGCGCGGCGTTCGGCGTATCCGCGCGTGCGGATTTGATTTATATGACGTGCGGCGCGGCGGCTTCCCTTTCGATCGTCTTGCATGCATTGTGCGAAGAAGGCGACGAGTTTGTTATCGTCACGCCCTGCTTTCCCGAATACCGCGTATTCATCGAGGCGGCGGGCGGAAGGGTAACGGAAGCGCGCGCAAACGAAGCGTTTCATCTCGACCTTGCGGCGTTGGATCGGGCGGTCGGAACGCGCACGAAAGGGGTTCTTATCAACTCCCCCAACAATCCTACGGGCGTCGTATACGGCGAAGAAGAAATTTGCGCGCTTGCGGAATTGTTAAAACGCAAAAGCGCAGAAAAAGGCGCGCCCGTAGTTTTAATTGCGGACGAGCCGTACCGCGAACTTACATACGGCGCGCGCGTGCCCTATTTGCCCAAGTATTACGCCGATACGATCGTGTGTTATTCCTTTTCCAAATCGCTGTCGCTGGCGGGGGAACGGATCGGATATATTTCCGTAAGCCCTGCGTGTGCGGGGGCGGAAGATCTGTTTGCCGCCGTTTGCGGAGCGGGCAGAAGCCTCGGCTATGTGTGCGCGCCCGCGCTGTTTCAGCGGGTGTGCGCGGCGTGTTTGGGCAAATCGAGCAGTTTGCGGGCGTACGAAGAAAACCGCGATCTGTTGTACAATGCGCTGACCGAATACGGTTTTTCCTGTATCCGTCCGGACGGCGCGTTTTACCTGTTTATAAAATCGCCCGAAGAGGATGCCGCGGCATTTTGCGCGCGGGCAAAAGCATACGAATTGCTGCTTGTGCCGTCCGATTCGTTCGGAATCAAAGGGTACGTTCGCATTTCTTATTGCGTATCGAAACAGATGATCGAGCGCGCGCTTCCCGCCTTTTTAAAACTCGCAAACGAATACAAAAAATAAACCGAAAGGGAAATAAAAGCCCGCCGTTCTTTCGCACAAAGAACGGCGGGCTTTTCAACTTTGTTTACAGCTCGATCAACAAAAGAGTATGCTACGGCGGAATCTCTTACAATATGCTTTTTAACATTGTTTACAGCGTGATCAACAAAAGCGCAAAGGGCAGCGTGAACAGCGAAAGGATCGTTCCCGTTGCGTATGCAGCGGCGGCAAAGTTTTTTTTTCCGTCGAATTTTTCCGCAAAGGCGACGATGGTCGCGGCGGGCGGCATACTCATGGCGATCACGGGCGCAAGCAAAACGTACGGCGTTTCCGCAAACAGTCCGTTCAGTTTAAAGGGCAATATCAGCAGGTAGGTAAGCCCGAACGAAAGGATCAGCCGCACGGCGGAAGCAAGATAAATTTTTCCGTTGCAGAACAGTTCCTTAATGGATAGGTCGGCAAGGCGAACTCCTACGATCATCATAGAAAGGGGCGCGGTCATGTTGCCCGTATATACGACGATTTGTTGCAGTTCGCTTACCGCTTCCATGTTAAATACGTTGATTTGCGGCACGCAGAAGAGCAAAATTCCAACGGCGCAGCCGATGGTGCAGGGGTTTAAAAACGCTTTTTTCAGCGAGATCTGTTTTTTGTCTTGCGTGATCAGGTATGCGCCTACCGTCCATAAAATCAGGTTAAAGGTAACGGTAAAAATCATTAAGTACATCATGGCTTCCGAATTGCCTTCCGTAAACATGTCGATAAACGGAATGCCCACAAACGCGCAGTTGGAAAAGGTTCCCGCAAAAATCAACAGATTGCGCTGCGTTTTCTCTTGCGGGTTTTTCATAAATAAAAATACAAGATAACTTGCGCCCAACGTTAAAAAGAGCGCGGCAAACGAAAGCAAAAATACCCATAAAAAATTTAACAGTACCGCGCCCGTAACGGGAATGGGATCAATCGCAAACGCCTTAACGGAAAGCATGGGCTGGCACACGTACAATAAAATATTGGCAAGCGAAAGCAAACTTTCCCCGCTTACGAGTTTGGTTTTTTTCAGCGCAAAGCCGGGGATCGCAAACGCGAATAAAACCAACATGATCAAACAGACTTTTGTAATAATTTGCAGCATAGCCGCCTCCCGCAAAGTTCCGATTGTTTATTATACGCGCATTGCGGGGGAAAGGCAAGCGTATAAGCGAAAGCGGGAAAAAGTTCCGCGGAATTTTCTCGCGAAAAAGGAAAAAAACGGAATAGAAAAAATTTACTTCCGCATAATGAAAGTATACGGAGGTAATAAAATTTATGAAAGCAACGGGTATCGTTAGAAGAATCGACGAATTGGGCAGAGTGGTGATCCCCAAAGAGATCCGCCGCACCCTTCGCATTCGGGAAGGAGACCCCTTAGAACTGTTTACCGACCGCGACGAGCTTATGCTGAAAAAGTATTCGCCTATCGCTTCCATCGAGCGGCTTTCGGAAGGCACGGCAAAATCGTTAAGCGAGCAAAGCGGACATCTTGCCGTTATTTGCGATACGGACGGAATTTTGTTCGCAAGCGGACAGGGCAAAAAATCGCTTATGAGCAAAAGCGTTTCCGAAGAATTGACCGAGATCATGCGTTCGCGCAGAAGTTATCTTGCCAATCTTTCGGAGGGCGGCGATATCGTTCCCGTAGCGGGAGATACCGATTTATCCGTCACGGCGCAGGTCATTGTTCCCATCGTGGCGGGCGGCGATTGTTTGGGCGCGGTTGCGCTTCTTTCGCAGGAAGAGGGCGCAAAAATGGAATCTTCCGCGGTGAAACTTGCGCGGCTTACGGCGGATATCATCGCCAATCAATTCGAATCGTAATCGGGTTGTTCCGCCTATCACGGCGGAAGTTACATAAGTGCAAAATCGGCATGCAAAAAATTGTGCGGTTCATGTTAGGGATTGTTTTCAATGAACGGTGATGAGAAATTATGTTTGTTACCGTGCTATTTACATAAGTGTGAACGAGGAAAAATTTTGTGTAGTTAAAGCCAAACCGTAACGAATAATCACGATTGTTGCTGTGCCGTTTAATAAGCGCACGGGAGAGATAAAAAATTTGTGCGGTGCATATCGGGCGGTATTGCCGATGAAACCGTAACGAATGACTTGCTTGCCGCGGCGCAATAAAAGAAAATATTATGTAAGGTTCACCGGAAGGATTGGGGGATTATTTTGCTTGCGCAAATCAGCAAAATGCGGCGGTCGCCTCGGACATGTGTTGCGAAAATGCGGTAAATCATGCGTACATACCCTATGAAACACAAATCATTTTTAAAAAGCGCGCTGATCGTTTCGATCGGAGGAATGGCGGCAAAGGGGATCGGCGCACTGTACCGCATTCCTTTGACCAACCTGTTGGGCGGGTACGGAATGGGTTTATACCAAATGGCGTATCCCTTTTTTTGCGTGCTGCTCACCTTTTCTTCCGCAGGCATTCCCTCGGCGTTCGCCCGCATGATCGCGCGGGAGCACGCTTCGGGGAGCGGGCACGGCGGAACGGTTCGCGCGGCGCTCGGCGTGTTCTTTGCGCTGGGGCTTTGCGGCGCGTTGATCATGTGTTTGCTCGCGCCCGACATGAGCGCGCTGCAAGGGGATGAAAGTTTAATAAACTGTTATTACGCGTTGGCGCCTTCTGTTTTGCTCGTTGCGCTGATCGCCGTTTTCCGCGGATATTTTCAAGGAAAAAACGATATGAAGCCGACGGCGGTATCCGAAATTTTCGAGCAGACGGTAAAGGCGGCTGCGGGCTTGTTTTTTGCGTTGCGCTTCCGCGAAGATCCGATGCGCGCCGTCGCATATACGTTGATCGCCGTTACCCTTTCCGAAGCGTTCGCGCTCGCTTATTTGATTTTGCGCTACCGCGGGGAAGAAAGAAAAACGTTCCCTTCGCGCGCGCACGCAACGGGCGGGGAAATCGTGCGGGCGGCTTTTCCCGTTATGGCGGCCGCCGCCCTGTTGCCCCTTTCGCAAATGGCGGACAGCGTGATCATCGTGCGGCTGTTATCCCGCTATTCGACGCGCGCGGTATCGCTGTACGGGCTGTACGCAGGCGGCGCCGTTTCCCTTGTCAATCTTCCTGCAAGCGTCTGCTACGGGCTTGCCGCGGCGGCGGTGCCCGCCGTATCCGAAGCGTTTGCGCGCGGCGATCGTGAAGGGGGTAAAAGAAAGGCGATGTTCGCCCTCGGCATTACGTTGTTTCTTTCCGCGCCCTGCGCGGCGGGGCTGTTTCTCTTCGCCCGCCCCATCGTATCGCTGTTGTATTCCTCTTTAAGCCAAGAGGACGCGCAAACGCTTGTTACCCTTGTTCGCCTTTCCGCCGTTTCGGCGGCAAGCCTTTCCTGCGTGCAGACTTTATCTGCCTGCCTTACGGGAATGGGCAAGGCAAAGTACGCGGCTTTTTCTATGCTGATCGCGGTAACGGTAAAATTCGCATTGCAATGGCTGTTGCTTCCCCGCCCTTCCCTTTCGGTAGGAGGCGCGGCGATCGCTTCGGCGGCGTGTTATTTGATTGCTTTTTTCCTCGATTTGTTTTATACTGTAACGGAAAAACACGGAGGCAGAAAACATGATCACGGTTGTGAGTTTGGGCGTAGAAAAAAACGATTGGACGGAGCGGGCGCGCAAGGCGATCGAATGCGCGGATAAAGTAGTTTTGCGCACGGGACTTACCCCTTCCGCGCAAACGCTGAAAGAGGCGGGTATCTTATTTCAAACGCTGGATAGCATGTACGAAAAGAGCCGCAATTTTCAAACGCTGGCGCGCAATTTGGCGGCGGAAGTAATTCGCCTTGCGGAAGGGATAAATCTTTGTTATTGCGTAGACGGCGGCGCGTGCGAGGACGAAAGCGTTGCGCTTTTGCGCAAGCGGAAAGACGCTTCCGTGATCGAAGGGGTAAGCAAGGGGGCTTACGGCGCGGCGCGCGCGGGGATCGTCGGCGGATACACGGCGGTATCGGCGTATGCCCTGCGGGAAAAGAAAATATCGCTGCCCCTCGTCGTGTACGACGTCGATAACAGGGAACTTGCGGGCGACGTAAAACTTGCCCTTGCCGATCGGTTCGGCGACGAAGCGGAAGCGTGCTATATTGCGCAAAATACCGCGGTAAAAATACCCATGTACGAGGCGGACAGACAAAAAACGTACGATCACAGTACCATGATCGCGGTATACGAACAGCCTTTGCTTGCCAAAAAGCGGTTCGATACGGAAGACCTTGCGGCGATCTTGCGCCTTTTGCGCGCGCCCGACGGGTGCCCGTGGGATCGGGCGCAAACGCACCAAAGCATTCGAATTAACGCGATCGAAGAGGCGTACGAACTCGTCGACGCGATCGACTGCAACGACGCGGATAAGATGTGCGAAGAGGCGGGCGACGTGATGATGCAGGCGCTGTTCCATACGCTGATCGAAGAGGAGCGCGGCTCGTTCAATTTGACGGACCTGCTGAGCGGGGTGTGCGAAAAACTTATTACCCGCCATACCCATGTATTCGGAAAAGATAAGGCGGCGGGCGCGGACGGCGCGCTTTCCGTATGGGATAAAAACAAAATGACGGAAAAGCATCAAACTACTTTTTCCGATGCGGTGAACGACGTTCCCGCATGCTTCCCCGCATTGCTTCGCGCGCAGAAAATCGTAAAGCGCATGGCAAAAGGCGGGTGGGATTTTCAAAATCCCGAAAGCTGCAAAAAGAAATTTGCGGAAGAGGCGGAAGAACTTGCGGCGGCGGTGAAGCGGGGGGATAAAAAGGAGATCGCGGGCGAGTTCGGCGATCTGCTGATGGTGCTTGCGCATACGGCGTATATGCTGGGGGTCGATTCGGAGCAAGCGCTGTCGGATACGGTGAAAACGTGCGCCGCGCGGTATAACGAGTGGGAACGGCTTGTTCTGGCGGACGGAAAAGACGTAAACGCGCTTTCTAGCGAAGAATGGCAGGCGTATTACAAAAGGGCGAAAGAACATGTTTCATCCCGTTGAAATCGCGGGCATGCACTGCCCGAACAACATATTTTTAGCGCCGCTTGCGGGGTATACCAATTATCCCTTCCGCGAACTGTGCCGTGGGTTGGGCGCGGGGCTTACTTTTACCGAAATGGTGAGCTGCAAGGGGTTGCGCTACGGAAACGAAGAAACGAAAAAATTGCTTTTCTGCGGAAACGAATCGCCCAAGGCGGCGCAGATTTTCGGGTGCGATCCCGCGATCATGCGCGAGGCGTGCGAGGGGGAAGAGCTGGCGCCCTACGATTTGATCGATATCAACATGGGATGTCCTATGCCGAAAATCGTAAACAACGGCGAAGGCAGCGCGCTGCTCGAAAATTTCTCGTTGGCGGAAAAGGTAATTTCCGCGTGCGTAAAAAGCGGCAAGCGCGTTTCGGTAAAATTCCGCATGGGGGTAAAGAAGGGGGAACGGCTTGCCGCAGAGTTTGCCAAACTGTGCGAAGGGGCGGGCGCGTGCATGGTAACGGTGCACGGCAGAACGCGCGATATGATTTATGCGGGCGAGGCGGATTATGCGGAAATCGCCCGCGCGAAGAACGCCGTGCGCATTCCCGTTATCGCCAACGGGGGCATTTTTTCCAAAGAGGACGCGCTGCGCGCCCTCCGTTTAACGGGGGCGGACGGGGTGATGATCGCCCGCGCCGCGCTGTACGATCCGTTGATTTTTTGCGATCTGCTCGAAAAGGACCGCCCGCCGCTGCTCCCTCTGTTTTCCCGTCAGCTTGCGCAGACAAAGCAATTATACGGCGAACGGTTTGCAACGGTGTTCATGCGCAAAATAGCGGCGTTTTGGCTGAAAGGCAAAAAAGGGGCGGCGGAATACAAAAGAAAGCTGTTTTCGGCGGAAAGTTCCGAATCGGTTCTTCTTCTTGCCGAAGAAATTTTTCGGTAAAGGCGGGGGTTGGATATACAACGCCGTAAGGCTTGCCCTATCGGGCGAAAGGGCGTTTCTGTATCCCCACACTAAAAATACATAGCAAGGGCGTGTAAGGCAAATTACGCGCCTTTTTTGCGTTTTCGGGCGGTTTAATTTTAAAAAACCGTTTGAATATGCTGTACATTTTTTTGCCGTTATGGTATAATTTTCATATTGGAATCGCGTTTATTTTATAAGGAGTATTTATGGCGGAAAAGGTAGAGGGCGTATACGGCGCGGAACAAATTCAAGTGCTTGACGGATTAGAGCATATCCGTAAACGTCCGGGCATGTATATCAGCTCGACGGACGAAAAAGGGCTGCATCATCTCGTGCACGAAGTCGTCGATAACTCGATCGACGAAGCGCTTGCCGGATATTGCGACAGGATCGACGTTACCGTAAACGTAGACGGATCTTGTACGGTGCAAGACAACGGGCGCGGCATTCCTACGGCGATCCACCCCAAAGAGGGGGTTTCTACGGTGGAAGTCGTTTTCACCAAGGTAAACGCGGGCGGAAAGTTCGGCGGCGATTCGGGCTACAAAGTTTCGAGCGGATTGCACGGCGTGGGCGTGAAGGCGGTAAACGCGCTTTCCGAATGGTTGGAAGCGGAAGTTTCGCAAAACGGACACGTATATAAACAGGTGTACAACCGCGGCGTTCCGCAAAGGGCGTTGCAGATCATCGGCGATACCGATCGCACGGGAACAAAGGTTACTTTCTTCCCCGACGCGGAAATTTTCGAAACCATCGAATTTAAATACGAAACGCTGAAAGCGCGGTTAAAAGAACTTGCGTTTTTAAACAAAGGGCTTACCATTACGCTTACCGATAAGCGGGGCGAAAAAGAGCGCTCGGATAACTTCTGTTACGAGGGCGGCATTCGCGAGTTGGTGGGCGAAATCAATCAGGGGAAAGAAACGCTGTTTCCCGAACCGCTGTACTTCGAAGAGCAGGAAGGAACGACCGCCTGCGAGATCGCGTTACAGTATAACGACGGCTATAACGAAGTGATCTATTCTTACGCGAACAACGTAAACACCATCGACGGCGGAACGCATATCGAGGGGTTGAAACTCGCGCTTACCAAAGTGATCAACGACGCGGGCAAAAAGCTGAACGTATTAAAGGAAAGCGACCGTTTAACGGGCGAAGACGTGCGCGAAGGCATTACCGCCGTCGTTTCCGTAAAGCTGGAAAACGCGCAGTTCGAATCGCAGACCAAAGACAAGCTGAACAACTCGTTCATTCGCGGGTTCGTAAGCAAATGCGTGGCAGAACGCTTCGGCACGTATATCGAAGAACATCCTTCCGAAGCGCGCGAGTTGGTGCTTCGCTGCATCACCGCGCAAAAGGCGCGCGACGCGGCGCGTTCCGCGCGAGAACTCACGCGCAGAAAGGGGATTTTGGAAAGCACCACTCTTCCCGGAAAACTTGCGGACTGTTCGGATAAGCGCCCCGAACTGTGCGAAATTTACATTGTAGAAGGGGATTCGGCAGGGGGCACCGCAAAGCAGGGGCGGGACAGAAGGTTCCAAGCGATTTTGCCTTTGCGCGGAAAGATTTTAAACGTAGAAAAGGTTCGGTTAAACCGCGTGCTTGAAAATGCGGAGATCAAGGCGATGATCACGGCGTTCGGTTGCGGCATTTTAGACGACTTCGACGAAAGCAAACTGCGGTACGATCGCATTATATCCATGACGGATGCAGACGTAGACGGATCGCATATCCGCATATTGCTGTTAACCTTCCTGTTCCGATATATGCGCCCCTTGATCGAACACGGGCACGTATATTCGGCAATGCCCCCGCTGTACAAGGCGAGCGTAAAGGGCAAAGAAGACGTGTATTTATATTCGGAAGAAGAAAAAACGGCGTACGACGCCATGAACAGCAACAAGGTGGAATATCAGCGTTACAAGGGCTTGGGCGAAATGAGCACCGAACAGCTATGGGATACCACGATGAATCCCGCTACCCGCACCCTTGTACGCGTAAGCATGAAAGACGCGGTAGAAGCGGATAAAATGTTTTCCGTACTCATGGGCGAAAGCCCCGCGCTGCGCAGAAAGTTCATCGAAGAAAACGCGACGCTCGTAAAAGATTTGGATATATAATTCCGTTTACAACTTTCTTTTTCTAAAAAAGAAAGTTTGCGAGCGGAAAATATAGTTGTTTTGAAATTGCTTATAAACCGCGCGCATTCGTATGGGACACGAACATAAATCGAAATTGCGTGCGCTGCCGCAAAGCGCAGCTTTGCTTCGCACGGTAATTTGAAACGGCGCGAAAAACGGTTTGCGAATGTGAAATTTGAAGGAGATCTTAAAAGGAAATGGCGAAAAAGGAAACGAGCCCCGAGCTTACCGAAGAATTTAAGAAAACGCTTTCGATGACGAAGATACTCGACGTCGAAGTAGACGACGAGTTAAAGCGTTCGTTTATCGCTTATGCGATGGCGGTAAACAAATCGCGCGCCATTCCCGACGTGCGCGACGGGTTAAAGCCGGTGCACCGCAGAATTATGTACTCCATGCACGAAATGGGGTTGTATAACGATAAGGGATACCGCAAGTGCGCGCGTATCGTCGGCGACGTTTTGGGTAAATATCACCCGCACGGCGATTCTTCCGTATACGATGCGTTGGTGCGTTTGGCGCAGGACTTTTCCATCAACTTCCCCTTGGTAGACGGGCACGGAAACTTCGGCTCGGTAGACGGCGATCCCCCTGCGGCAATGCGTTATACCGAAGCCCGCCTTTCCAAATTGGCGGCGGAAATGCTGCGCGATTTAGATAAAGAAACGGTAGACTTTTTCCCCAACTTCGACGGCAACGAAATGGAGCCGGCGGTGCTTACCGCGCGTTTCCCCAATCTGCTCGTAAACGGATCGGACGGGATCGCCGTAGGCATGGCGACGAACATTCCCCCGCACAATTTGGCGGAAGTGATCGACGGCGCCATCGCCATGATCGATAACCCCGAAATTTCGGTAGACGAATTGATGAACTTTATTCCCGCGCCCGACTTCCCTACGGGGGGCATTATCATGGGACGGAGCGGGATTCGCAAGGCGTACCGCACCGGTCAGGGGTCTATCGTCATTCGCTCCAAGTGCGAGATCGAAGAACACGGCACGGGCGGCAACTTGCGTTCGCGCATCGTGGTAACGGAAATTCCCTATCAGGTAAACAAAGCGCAGTTGATCGAAACGATCGCGAACATGGTGCGCGATAAGCGGTTGGAAGGCATTTCGGATATCCGCGAAGAATCGGGCAGAGAGGGCATGCGCATCGTGATCGAATGCAAGAAAGACGCCAATGCGCAGGTGGTTTTAAACTCGCTGTACAAGCACACCAATTTGCAGATTTCGGACGGGATCATCTTGCTTGCGCTGGTAGAAAACGGCACCGAACCCAAAGTGCTGAACTTGCGCGAAATTTTGCATTATTACCTCGAACACCAAAAAGAGGTTATCGTACGGCGCACCCGTTTCGAGTTGATGAAAACGGAAGAGCGCGCGCATATTATCGAAGGGTTGGTGCTCGCGCTTGCGAATATCGACGAAGTGATCCGCATTATCAAAGAATCCAAAGACAAGGTGGAAGCGACGGGCAAACTCGTAAACGCGTTTGTCCTTTCCGAAAAGCAGGCGAACGCCATTCTCGAAATGCGCTTACAGCGGCTTACCTCTTTGGAAGTGGAAAAACTGCGCGACGAACTCGATCAGCTTCACGCGACGATTGCCGATTTGAAAGATATCCTTGCAAACGAAAGCCGCGTATACGAAATTATCAAGGGCGATATGCTTACCATTAAGGGTAAATATCCTTCCGAACGCAGAACGGAAATTTCCGTCGACTACGGCGAGATCGAAGAAGCGGACTTGATCGACGAAGAAGACGTCGTTATTTCCATGACCCATTCGGGCTATGTAAAGCGGCTTCCGGTTGCAGAATACCGCGCGCAGAACCGCGGCGGGGTAGGCATTACCGGTCACCGCCCCAAAGAGGACGACTTTGTCGAGCAGATGTTCGTATGCTCCACGCACGACGATATTTTGCTGTTCAGCAACTTCGGCAAAGTGTATTCGATCAAGGGGTATATGATCCCCGAAGCAAACCGCACGGCGCGGGGCAGAGCAATCGTCAATATCGTTCAGCTGAACGCGGGCGAAAAAATCGCGGCGATCCTTCCCGTTGCGGAAGACGTTACGGGCTATATCGCCATGGCGACCAAGCGCGGCTTGATCAAAAAGACCAAAACGCGCGAATTCAAGCGCATTTTAAAAAGCGGTAAAATCGCCATTCGCATTCCCGAAGGGGACGAGTTGATTTCCGTTCAGTTCACCACGGGCGAAGACGATATTTTGGTCGCAAGCCGTTCGGGCAAGTGTATCCGCTTCCACGAAGACGACGTGCGCGCAATGGGCAGAGATTCCACGGGCGTAAAGGCGATCAACCTTGCCGCCAAAGACGACGTTGTGGATATGATCGTGTTAAAAGAGGGGTACGATATTCTTACCGTTTCCGAACACGGTTACGGCAAGCGCACCGATCCCGAAGATTATCGCTTGCAGTCGCGCGGGGGCAAGGGCATTAAAGCGGGCGTGTTCAACGAAAAAACGGGCAAGCTCGTAAACATGAAACTCGTTTCCGACGCGGAAGATTTAATGTTGATTTCTTCTGCGGGCATCATTATCAGAATGCACGCGGAAAACATTTCGCAGATCGGCAGAAACACGCGCGGGGTACGGCTTATGAACGTGCGCGGCGGAGTCGTCGCAACGGTCGCGATTACCGAAAAAGACGAATCGGCAGAGGTTGCCGAGCCGGAAGAAACGGCGGCGGATCTTTCGCCCGAAGAACTTTCGGAAGGCAACGCCGAAGAATAAAAAAGAGTACAAAAGACGACCGCCGCAAAAAATTCTACGGCGGTTGAATTTTCGGGAGGAATATGTACGGAAGGGAGCAAACGTTACGCGATAAAGAAGAGGCGATCAAAATATTGCGCCGTATCGATTATTGCCGCGAACTGTTTACGGTTGGCGTATTTTCCGCCTTTCTTCTGACCAAAATTTACCGCGGTACGGGGCTTTTCGTCATAAACGGTTTGCTGCTCGTTTTAACGTTGATTTACGCGCTTGCAATTTCGGTGCGGTACTTTGTCGGCTTTCGGCGGAATTGGGGCGCTTATGCCAAAGCGGCGTACCGCGGCATTAATATCGGCTATTCGCTCGTCGCCGTGGGTATTACCGTTTACAGTATTATTACGGCGGTAAACGTGCCTTCCGCAACCGAAATCATTCTTGCGGCGCTAAGCGTGCTTGTGCTGCTTGTTAAGGTTACGGTGATGATCGCCGCGGCGACGGTGCAGTCGAAATTTTCCAAGAAAAAATCTTCGGCAAACGGACAGGCGGAAGCGGAACAAACCGCAGAAGAACCCGCGCCTCTTGCGCAAGAAGGGCAGCCCGAGCAGTTATCGATGTTCGACGGCTTGCCGCCTTCGGAACCCGCGCCCCTTGCGGAACAGGCGGAACGTACCGAGGAGCCTTCTTCGCCCGAAGAAAAAAAGAAAAGCGGGTTTTTCGGCTGGCTGTTCGGTAAAATTCCCAACGATAACGAAAACAAGTGATCTCCCTTTATAAAGGGGGATCTCTTGTTTTGCAATGTAAGCAATAAGGAAGGGTATTTTGTTTTAAGTATATACAGATATTTTGTCTTACTTTCTACATTATTTACAGGCATACGGCGACGGTTAAAAATATTCCTGCGCTTTTACAGTTAAAATCGACTTTGGAATTGCTTGCGCCAAGCAGTTTGTTTTTGGCTGCAATCGGCGTTCCGTTCGGTTTAATATCTTTTGTAAAACGCGCGATAAAGTTTTTTCTTTAACGCTTGTAGCGTTATTTTCCGTACGGTGAAATATTCCGCGCAGGTGAATTGTGCGCTTAAATTCTTTTACGGCATGGCTTAAAAAGCCCCGTATTGCGGTTAAGTTTTTATGCTTAAAAACTGCAATAAAATTTTTAATCTCGTATAGTGCAAATAAAAAAACCGCCCGCGCAATGCGCGGGCGGGGAAGCTTTCGTTGGGTTACGATACGATATAGGTAATATATCCGTCGTCGGTAACGGTAAAATAAAGCATTTTTTGCCCTACCGTTTGCGTATCGGAAGCGTTGCCCAAAACGTCGCCGATTTTCGCGCCCGTATAGTTGTAAAGGGAATAAGCGGTGGTCGTGCCCGTCGTTTCGCTCTTTAAAACGTAGCCGTAACTCGTCGCGTTATAGCGCACGCCCGTCGTTTCGGAATCGGCAAAAACCTCTTTCAGCGCTTTTCCGTTGGGCGCCTCTTTGGAAACGATCATGTTCGAAAGCACTCTGCCGCTTTTTTCCGTCACGTTCGTTCTTGCATATCCGCCGTAGAAATTCAGCGAAGAATACTTCGGTTCGAAAACGATTTTCCCTTCGAAGTCGACTGCCATGTATTTATTGTTCGTTCTGCAAACGATCAGCTGTTCCTGCGCGTAAAGCCCCGTCACTTGCGGAACGCTTGCGATCGCGTTTAAGTTCTCGTCCAAAATATATCCCATCGAGCCGTTTTTCGCCGCCGTGAAATAGCGGTTTTCTTTCAGTCGGATCAAGGTTGCAACCGTATACGGTTTTTCCGTTTGATCGAACGAAACGGCAAGTTTGTCGTCTAAAATCAACTGCGAGGGAGTCACGTTTTCAGAAACGAACGCCACGCCTTTTACAAATTCGTACCCTTCCGCCGCGGCTTTGTCATACGCGCTTTCGGTATGGTTGTAAAGGGGAGTAAGCGGTTCGGTATAAAGGTAATCGGCGGAAGTTTCTTTCGCCTCGTCACCCTTTAAAATATCGTAACGGTACAGGGTGAAATTGTATTTCGCCGTGCTGATAACGCCGCTTTTGTTTTGCTGATAAACGACGTTAAAGCCCGATTCTGCGCTTTCGGGCATAGCGGTTACTTCGTAGTAATACAAACAGCTGCCCACCGTGCCGAGGACGAACGCGTTTTTCAAAGATACGCTTCCCGAAATCGCGCCGTCTTTATAAACGGTAATCGCCGCGCCGTATGTTCCGCTTACAACGGGGTTGTCTACTTCGCCGCTCATTTCTACCGAATAGGCGTACGTGCTCAGCGGGTTTGCTTTGTCGTTATCGTAAAATTCTTGCAGGTCCACGGCGTTTGCCGTAACGCCCGCCGACATATCGAACGCCGTCGTGCGGAATTCACTGCTCGAAATGGTCGTCGTTTGATTGTTCTTTGCGTCGAACGTGTAATATTTGGTCGTTTCTTTGGTTCCGTTTTCCGTCGTGTGCGTTAAAGAATAAACGGTCGTCTGTTTGTAAGAACCGTTCAAATACCCGCTTACCGCATTCAGCGTAATGTCGTCGTATTCGCCCAAGGGAAGAAATTCTTCCCCTTTTACGGTGCAATAGCCCGTTTTCGTTTTGTCGGAATCGTTCGTATCGGTCAAAGTAAGGCGAAGCAGGTGGGAAGAGGAATCGTAATCGATCGCATCGAATTCCTTTCCGTTCAACAGCGTTTTTTCTTCGTTCAAGTCGAATAAAACGTATTTGCCCGCCGCGTTCAGCAGTTTTGCAACGGGAAGATATTCGGGGCTGTACGGATTGTCGTTAGACTGTATGGGGGAGATTCTGCCGTTTATTTTTGCCGCTTTGGTGTAAAGCGCGTTTTGCGTAGTCAAATCCGCAACCTCTTCCGATTGCAGGGAAAACGCGTAATCGGCGGGCTTATATTCCGCGCCTTCGCCGCACGCGGCAAGGGGTACGGCAAGGATAGAAGCCGTAAGCGCAACCGCGATAATACCTTTCTTTTTCATGTAAATTCCTCCTGATTTTTGCAACGTTTACAATTATATGTATTTTATCATAAGGAAAGTATCCAGTCAAGTAAATTGAAACTTTTGTCCGCGTATAAAAAGGGGAAAAACGGTCAAACATCAACGTATGATAAAGCGAAATAACGATATCGGATTCATTAAAAAAACCATTGCGGACTATTTCCGCACGCAAGTAGACGTAACCGTAAATTTAGGGCGGAACAAAACGCAGCGTTTTTGCGGCGAGCTTTCGGGGGTGTATCCCGCGTTGTTTACCGTGCGCCCCAACGATAAAAACTATTTGGGCAAGACTTCATATTCGTATGCGGAAGTTTTGTGCGGCAACGTAACCGTGCGTCCCGTAAAAAAAGAAAACGCGGAATAAAATGTTGTAATCATTGTATCGGCAGCGATAAAATGATTTGGGCAAAATTTCTTATTCGTATACGAAAGTTTTGCGTAGAAGCGTATCCGTTCGCCGTGGAAAAAAGCGGCATAAAAT
Source organism: uncultured Christensenella sp. (assembly GCA_910578065.1). Classification (GTDB taxonomy): domain Bacteria; phylum Bacillota; class Clostridia; order Christensenellales; family Borkfalkiaceae; genus Gallimonas. Next base: position 31,186 of record CAJTPB010000021.1, read on the forward strand.
TTTATAAAACCGTCATATCGACAGCCTGTCCCGCATAAATTATAAGGAAACAAAAATCGGGAGAGGAAATTTTTATGGCGATAAAAACGCAGACGGAAACCTTCCGCGGCTTCGGCATAACGGGAGAATTAACTTCGCAAACGGCGGTGGAATGCCGCTTCGGCGGAGAGGTGGAAACGGTGCTTTCGGCGCACGCGAGCGTTGCGCTTACGGGGGCGGAAGCGGATAACGGCGAGGTGCGTTATTTCGGAAAAGCGTATTTTTCCGTCGTATACGAAGACGTGGAAAAGCGCGTTTGCCGTGCGGAAAAAGGGGTGGAATTTACCGCCCGCGCGCAGGACGAAAGCGTGTATCCCGCGCTTACCCCTCGCGTAAAACTGACGGTGGAAAACGTGGCCGTGCGCAGAGAGGGCGCAGGCGTTTATTTAACGGCGCTCGTCGGCGCGGATATTACGCTGTACGGCGAACAGTCGTTCGAATATCTTTCGGGCGGCGATCTGATCTGCAAGCGCGAACCGGTCACCGTTTTGTGCGCGCACCTTTGCGGGGGCGGTACGGAAGCGGAAGACGAATTCGAAACGGAATTTGTAGGCGATATTTTAATGCACGCAGAAACGGCGGCGGTAACGGAAGTCGTGTGCGAAACGGGCATTTTGCGCGCCGAAGGGGAAATCAATTTAAGCATTTTGGCGTTGAAAGGGGAAAATTCCCTTGTTTCGTTCGAGCGCTTGGTACCCTTCCGTGCGGAGATCCCGTGCGACAGCGCAAGCGTAGGCAACGGGGCGGAAGTTTCCGTTTCGGTAGGCAGAACGGTACTGCACGCCGATACCGACGAAGAAAAGGGCAAGTGCAAGATCACGGCGGAAATTTCCCTTTCGGTGGAAGGGTGCGTATATGAAGAGGTTGCGGTAGACGGCGTAACGGACGCGTTCTCGCCCGATTGCGCGGTATCGCTTACCTACGGCGAGGCGGTAAGCCGCGGCGCGGGCGCGCTTGCCCGCTCTACCGAACGCGTTTCGGGCAAAGCCGCTCTTTCCGCTCCCGTCGATTTTTCCGATACCTTCCAAGCGGTCACCTTGCAGCGCGCGGAAGCGAACGTCGTAAACGGCGAAAACGGCAAGCGGCTGGAAGGCGTTGCCATGGCTACCCTTTTGGTGCTCGGCGCAGACGGCAGTCACCGAGGAATCGAAATCAGTTTGCCCTTCTCCGTACCCGTTCAGGCGGAAGAAGGCTGCCGCGTAAGCGTGCTCGCTTGCGGCACGTCTGCCCGTCAACGGCAGGAAGGGGAAGTGGATGCGGAAGTTACGTTAAAAATCTGCTTGCAAGAAACGCAAAAGGGAAGCGTACGGCTTGTTTCTTCGGCGGAGGAAGGCGCGCCCATCGCGCGCAGCGACAGTGCGATCAGCGTATATATCCCCCGCGCGGGCGACGGGCTGTGGGAACTTTCCAAAAGCCTCGGCAAAGCGCCCGAAGAGGTGGAAGCAAGCAATCCCGATATGGAATTCCCCATTAAAGAGGGGCAGCGCGTGGTGATCTACCGCAAAAAGAGTTTACAATCTTAATCGATTACAACCGGCGGCGAAGCAATATGCTTCGCCGCTTTTATAATATGTTGTTTATCCGTAACGGCGCGCAGGAGGTAAAAGCCGTTTGCGATCGCAATTGGTTTTCGGGTACGGCTGCGAAAGCTGCGCAAGGGCGGTATCTTATTTGCGCGTTCGCGCAAATAAGATACCGCCCTTGTTAAAAAACTTTAAAAAAATTTTCCTTTTCTTCTTCAATATACTTGACGGAGGGGGGGGGGG
>CAJTPB010000022.1:0-8995 GCA_910578065.1 uncultured Christensenella sp.
ACGCCGATAGTACTTAGCGGGTCACCGCTCGGCAGGGTAGGTAGTTGCCACCTTTCAAACGAAAAAGACACTTACAGTTTGTAAGTGTCTTTTTTTTGCGTTTCGAAGAATTTGTTTTTAAAGCGACAAAAATAAATTCTTCGAAGAATGAAACTTTTATTGCTAAGCTTAGGTTATCGTCAAAGTACAGCAACAGACAACAAGCCAAAGGGTTTTGGCAAATGGAGTCCCGCAGCGGAAAAGCGTGTTTTTCCTCGCGGAAAGAATATAGAAGTGCTTTGATCATAAAACAATTTCGTACTTACAGCTCTTATCGCCGCGGAGAATCGATGCAATCACCGTTGCCCTGATGGGGCGGTTTAAGACATACGAAAACATTCTCTCCGCAAACCCTTCCGAGCAGTTGCAGAGGAGCGGCGGCATTTTCTGCGCTTGACGCAGCGGACACACGCAAAAATCCTTGTTCTCGTCCACGAAGATTTTTTCTCCGCATTGCGTAATTACCCAGCCCCATTCCCGCGAAAGAAAGGCAAGAAAGCCGTCCAAATCGCCCTTCAAGGGCGCGAGCACCTCCTCCGTACGGTTGGCGTGAAAGTGTACCCAAGAGCACGCTTTGAGCGCTTGCTCGGCAGGCAAACCATCCTGCATATTTTGCATGCAGGTCTGTAAAAATTCCTATTCGAAGCTCATGACCGCACCTCTGGATTTGTCTGTGGCGGAAATCTCCGCTTGCCCGTCATTTCTTTCACGGTAATTTTATAGACGGCGACGAGATCTGTTTTAACGCAATCGCGAGCAGAGTATCCCGTAATGCGGCAGTGGTTGAGCAGTAGCTCGATGCCGTGGATCGCCTCGTCTCCGCTTACAGTTTCGGCATGCCCGAAGGCGATAATGCTCGCGTAGTCGGCGGTCACGCCGTGATCTGTTCTCACGTAGCCATTTAAGATATCCGCCTCGACACAGACGCGTTTGTCTCTTGCAAGCAAATCGATCTTTTTACCCTCTTTTGCAGAGTGAAAATATATGATGATTTTGCCGTTTACCTGTTCATAGCCGAAGGAAAGGGGGATAACATAGGGATATCCGTTGTCATACAGACCCAGCCGAATCGTCTGACATGCGTCCAAAACGGACAGAAGTTCGTTCCTATCGGTAATTTCGCGCTGAAATTTTCTCATATGCGCCTCGCGTTATAAAGTACGTTCAGTTTACCATAATATGATTCTCTTGACAAGAGTTTGACAAATTTTTCTGTAATATGATATAATAACCCAAACATACGGGGGACGATAATATGATACAGCAACAGGTTGCACTTTTGGAATTTGACAGGGAAAAACGGGCAAAATTTTCCCCGAAAAATTTCGGGCTGGAAAAGTGTTTGCCTGAAAAATGCGTAATTGCATTTTTTAAAAGCGCGGTAAACGAGATTGCGGAACAATATCGCGCGGAAGTTAAAACTTATATTTCTTCCTGTACCGTTAATTTGCCCGTATATCTTTTAAACGTGCAAGGGGAAGAGATCGCGCTTGTATGCGGATTTTTAGGCTCTGCGGGCGCGGCGGCGCAGTTGGAAGACTTGATCGCCTTGGGCGCAAAAAAGTTTATCGTTTGCGGTGCGGCGGGAACATTGACGCAAAGCCCCGTAGGCGCCCTTGTGATCCCCGATTGCGCCGTGCGCGACGAAGGAGCGAGTTTTCATTACGCGCCGCCCTCGTACGAAATACAAGCAGATAAAAGCGTAATAGAAGCGATCGGTGGGTTTCTGCAAAGAGAAGAGCTTCCTTTCCGTTTGGGTAAAACATGGACGACGGATGCGTTATACCGTGAAACGGAAGAAAAAGTCGCATTGCGCCGTGAGCAGGGGTGTATTACGGTAGAAATGGAAGCAAGCGCTTTGATGGCGGTCGCGCAGTTTCAAGGGGTGCGATTGGGGCAAATTCTTTATTGCGGCGATGATTTAAGCGGAACGCAATACGATCACCGCGACTTTTTTGACAGATCGGACATTCGCCGCAATATGGTGGAACTTTCGCTAAAATGCGCGCGGGAAGTTTTATAAAGGAACAGAAAAATTTATATGACGGCGGATAAGATAATTACATATTGTTTGAATCGGTTAGAAGGGATCACAATCGTAAACAGTTGGGGGGAGCGGGGCGTTTTCTACAATCCCGAAAACAGATTAAAGCGGGGCGTGTACATTCTTACGTTAAAAGAAAAAGACGGGGAAAACGACAGCGCTTCGCAGTTAAACCGAAAAGGTATTTATCGGGTAAATATCGGCGTACGGAAAAGCACGTTCGAAAAGACGTTCGGCGCTGTTCCCGCGCGTCCGCCCAAGGGTGGAACTGTGGACATGGGGTATGATTATACCGTAACAGACCGTATTTTACCGCATCCCGTTTACGGTTGGATGAGTTGGATCTGCTGTTTAAATCCCTCGGAAGAAACGTTTGAACGGTTAAAGCCGCTGATCGCGGAAGCATACGAATACGCGAAAGAAAAGTTTTTAAAAAGGAAATAACGATTCGATAAAATGCGGATAATTAGCGCTTTAAAGACAATCAATTACAGATTGTGGTTTGCGATTCTTGCGGCGATGTTGCTGCCTACCGTGTACCAAACTGTGAGGATATTTTTTCTCGGCGATATGCCGAGTGACGGCGGCGTTAATATCGCAAGTCAGTTGCAGTGGGTAAATTTATTTTATGAAGTTGTGCAAGAAGCGTTAATCTTGCCGTTATTCTTCCTGCTCGGGAAATCGATGGAAGACAAAAATAAGTTTGCAAACAAAGTGCGCACAGGGCTTATCGTTACGGGCGGAATCTACGCTGTTCTTTCGCTTATCGTGATCGTTAGCGCCCGTCCGCTGATCGCATTCATGGGACAAGATCCCGCACTGATCGATAATACGGTAACTTACGTTCGGCTCGAAACGTTGGCGGCACTGTTTGCAACTTTATGGCGGTTTTTATTTTTGGTTCTTGTAACGCTGAAAAAAGACGGCTATATGTATCTTATCCTTGCCGTTCAAACGGCGCTTTCCGTTTTGTTAGACGTCGTTCTTGTGAGTAATTTATCTGTTTCGGCAAAGCTGGGCGTAAACGGGATCGCTTGCACGAATATCATAGTAAACGGAACAATATTTGTTATTGCGATCGTGTTGTTGCACCGCGAAAAAATCCCCGTATTTGCAAAAGAAAAACTGCGGTTCGGTTGGTTGAAAGAATGGTTTCGCGTAGGAAAGTTTTCGGGGTTGGAATCGCTATTGCGCAACGCCGTTTTTATGTTAATGGTTGTGCGAATGGTAAACCTTGTTGCGGAACAGGGCAATTATTGGCTTGCGAACAGCTTTATTTGGAATTGGCTGTTGCTTCCCGCGCTTGCGCTTGCAGACTTGGTGAAAAAAGAAATAGGGGAAAGTAAAGAAAATATCCGCACGAAAACATTCGGATATCTTGTTTTAACAAGTATTTTTGCGGCGGTTTGGCTGTTGGGGATCCCGCTTTGGAAACCCTTTTTGCAATACGTTATGAACGTAACCGAATAAGAAACGGTATATAACATTGTGTTGGTGCAAACAGGATTTTACATTACCTTTCTGTTCAACAGCTGTATTTGCGACAGTATGTTTTACGGATTAGGCAAAACAAATTATATGCTTATTCAGTCGCTTTGTATCGACGGCGCATATTACGGTTTCATGTTTATATTATATATAACGAGGGTGTTTGTGCCAACGCTTTGGGGAATCGCGTTGATGTTCGGAATAGGCATGATGCTCGATTTTATTCCGACTTTGATTTTGTATGTGCGCATGTTGAAAAAAGAAAAAATTAAAATCGACTTCCATTTCAAGAAAGAAGAAACCGCCTAACGGTGTTTTTCATAGAGATTAAAGTAAGAACGATAAAAACAGTCCTTGCTTTTTTATTACGGTTATGCTATATTGAAACTACTTTAATCGGTAATCCGGCGTTTTGACGCCGCAATTATTATACCGACACTTTCAGAGGTTGTAAAATGGCGCAAACAATAAAAAGTTTAAGCGGAATGATGCAAGACATTCAAGTCGAAGGCTATCAGCTTAAAAAATTGAAAAGAGGACTCTATGCCGGATACAATTTAGCTTATGGCGTTGTAGACGATAAAATCGAAACAGGATTTAAAATTCTTTACCAAAAGGAAAATGACCCTAATGCAAAAAATTCGATTGAACAAACTATAAAAGAAAATATCGAATATGTCAGAACAATTAACTTAAACTATTCCCCGAAAGGCAGTTCGCTTATAAAATTAATAGATTTGGAAGGCATAGTTTATTTGGTCGGGTATGAGGTAAACGGCATATCGATTGAATTTGAAGTCGATCAATGCAGTTTCGATCACGATGGTATTTTTTACACCCGCGCGGAAGTGAACAAGATGATTAAAAAAGCAATAAAATTATATGTAAAGAAAGTAAAAATTATTTTGAGAAATAAGCATTTCAAGCTTGAAAGTTATAAACTGCAAGACGAATTCGAATGCGTTAATGTTAGTGAAATTGACTGTGTCCACTATGTAACATTATCGGGAAAAGCGTATGGCAAAGACTGCAATTTTACTATAAGGGACTTTGAAACCGAAAATATCAGAAAACGATTAAAAATCGAACTTAATAAAATGAAAAAGGAGAAGTTTTCAAAATAAAAGGCTGCCTTTATGTCATTGTACAATAAATTTCTTACCGTTCCGCATAAAAAAAGTATAGCGCACTATACTTCGCAAACGAAGATAGTGCGCTATTTCTTTGTCCACAAAAAATCTCTATAACAGATATCCTTAAGGGCGGTTTTTTTTCTGCGCGGGCTTGACAGGATCGTGCAAGCGTGATATAATATAAAACACTTGTTGCAAAACAATCGTTTTTAATAAAGGAGCACAGTATGCCGCCGAAAGCAAAGTTTACCAAAGAGCAAGTCGTGCATGCCGCAATGGCGTTGATACGGGAGGGATCGCCCGTAACGGCGCGCGAATTGGGCGCCAAACTGGGCAGTTCCGCCCGTCCGATTTTTACGCTGTTCGAAAGTATGGAAGAAGTTGTGCAAGAAACGCGCCGTGCGGTGCGCGATCTGTATAACGGATATATCGACGAGGGGTTAAAAGAACCGATTGCCTTTAAAGGGGTGGGCAGGGCGTACATTCGCTTTGCCGTGGAGCAGCCGCAGTTTTTCCGCATGCTTTTTACCGAACGGCACGCCGTCGGGTTTCAGTCCGTTCTTTCCGAATTGGACGAAAAATATGCGGAAATTTTATCTTCCGTTACGAACCGTTACGGGGTCGATCAAAAAACGGCGAATGCGCTGTACCGTCATTTATGGGTATACACGCACGGGATCGCGTCGCTGTGCGCTTCGGGCACGTGCGCGTTTACGGAAGCGCAGACGGACGGCATGCTTACGGATATTTTTGTCGCGCTTTTGGCGCAAGCGAACCGGGGGGAATTAAAATGATACGGGCGGAAAATCTCGTAAAAAAATACGGCGAGGGGGAAGGCGAAACGTATGCGCTGAACGGAGTTTCCCTCGAAATCAAAAAGGGGGAATTTGCGGTAATTTTGGGCGCGAGCGGATCGGGAAAATCCACCCTCTTAAACGTGCTTTCGGGATTGGAGCGTGCGGACGAAGGCACGATCGTTTGCGGGGAAGAAGAACTGCATGTGATGACGGAAAAGCAGTTGACCGATTTCCGCAAGCGCACGGTCGGCTTTATCTTTCAACAATATTTACTGCTGCCCCACTTAACGGCGGAAGGAAACGTGAAACTCGGCGCACATCTTTCGGGCAATCGGGATTACGCGCAGCTGATCGAAGCGGTGGGCTTGGCGGATAAGAAAAAGCGGTATCCCGCGGAACTTTCGGGCGGGGAACAGCAGCGCGTGTGTATTGCGCGCGCGCTTGCGAAAAATCCGCGCGTACTCTTTTTAGACGAGCCGACGGGCGCGCTCGACGAGCAAACGGGAAGAAGCGTGCTCGATTATCTGTTGAAATTGCGGCGAGAAAAGGGCTTAACCTCGGTCATGGTCACCCATAATGCGAACATTGCGCAAACGGCGGATAAGGTGATCCACATGAACAGCGGAAAAATCACGCAGATCGTTTATAACGATTCGCCTAAGGGCGCGTTCGAAATCGGGTGGTGACGGCATGACGGTAAGTTATAAAGACGGCTTTAAATTATTGGGGCTTGCGATCGTATGCGCGTGCGCCGTATTCGTTTGTACCTTCTTTTTAAGTTATTATCTCGATGCGGCGGCAGCGCGCGAAAGCGTCGCTTCGGGCGGGGCGGCGCTGTACGAAGCGCGGCTGATTATGGCGAAGTTCGTATGTGCGATCAGCGGCGGCGTGCTCGGCTTGGTCGCGGTCGTTTTAACGGTGTTTTACGTAAAGCTGTATCTCGATTCTCACCGAAAGCAGATGGGCATTCTTAAAGCGATGGGTTACGGCGCGGGCAGAATTTCCGTCGGTTTTTGGGTATTCGGGCTCAGCGTTTTAATGGGAACGTCGGTCGGATTCGGAGGCGGATACGCCGTTGCGCCCGTGGTATATCGCGGTATGGGCGGAGAGGGGATCCCCGTTCTTGCAGTGCGTTTTCATGCGGAACTGATCTGTTACCTTGTGCTGATCCCTTCTATCGTGTTTTCTGCGCTTTCCGTGCTGTACGCATGGTTTGCGCTGCGCCGCCCCGCGATGGAGCTTATGCGGGGAAGAGAGCGTGCCGTTGGCAAAAAATCGCGCAAGCGGGAAAAAGAACGCCCCTTTTTGCAAGACGTAAGCATGCGTACGTTGGGCAGCCGAAAATCGCTTGTGTTCTTTGTTGCGTTCGCCTGCTTCTGTTTTTCCGCCATGCTGGAAATGGCAGGCGCCATGAACGAATATGCAAGCGTTACCATGGGCGCGATCGTCTTCGGGATCGGCGCGGTGCTTTCCGTCGTATCGCTGATTTTGGCGTTTACTTCGGTCGTACACGCAAACAAAAAAACGGTGGCGTTGATGCGTGCGTTCGGGTATTCCCTTGCGCAGTGTAAAAGGGCGGTGTTCGGCGGTTACCGCATCGCGGCATATGCGGGCTTTGCGTTGGGTACGCTGTACCAGTTCGGGTTGATGAAGTTGGTGCTCGAAATCTTCTTTAAAGAAGTAAGCGCGCCCGCCTATTCCTTCGATTGGGTGGTGTTCGCCGCGGTGCTTGCAGCTTTTCTGATTTTGTACGAATGCGCAACGGTATTGTTTGCCGTAAGGGCGGGGCGCGTTTCCCTGCGCGAATTGGCGGCGGAATAATCGATTTTGAAAAAGAGCGGGGAAAATCCCGCTTTTTATTTACTTAAAAAATTTTAAGTGTTTACCCCGAAAAGAGTTGACAGCAATTGCGATCCCGTGTATAATACTTAAAAAGTTTTAAGTATTTAAAAGGGTTAGGAATGATTGCGGAAAATTTCGATAAAATATATAAGGCGTTTCGTCTGCAAATTTACCGCCATATTTTTTCTATTTTGGGCAAGCGCGAAAGCACCCTTTCCGCGGCGGATTACTTTACGGTAGAAACGATCTATCTGTTGGGCAATCCCACCATAACGGAATTTGCGCGCATACTTTCCATTTCGCAGCCGAACGCGACGTATCGCATTAAATCGCTGATCGAAAAAGGATATGTGGTAAAGCGGGAAACGGAAAAGAAAAATACCTTCCGCTTAGCGGTAACCGATCGGTTTTTGCGCTATTACCATGAGGACATGGGGTACGGAAACTTTATATTTAAAGAACTTTCCGAGCGTTTAAGCGAGGAAGAACTTTTAAAGGTAGACGAAATATTTCAAAACTTTATTCGTCAGATAGAAATGGATCAAGGAGAAACAAAATCGTGTTAAAAATCATTACGGACTCTTCTGCGGAGTTCGGCAAAGAAGAAGCGGAACAATTGGGAATCCGCATCGTGCCGCTCACCGTCGTATTCGGCGGGGATGCATATCTCGAAGGGGAAGAAATTCAAAAAGACGAATTTTATACCCGTCTTGTAGGCGGAGAGTTTCCCCGCACGTCGCAGCCTTCTACCGATCAATTTACGCAGGCGTTTGCGGAAACGGAGGGGGAAGAAACACTCGCGATTTTAATTTCCTCCGCGCTTTCGGGAACGGTGAACACGGCGCAGCTTGCAAAGCGCGACGGCGGATTTAGCAAAGTGTATATTTACGATTCCCTCTGCACCACGGCGATGCTGCGTTTGTTGGTGGAAACGGCATACCGCAACCGCGAAAAATCGGCGGAAGAAGTAATTGCTATTTTAAACGAACTGCGTCCGCGCATTCGCTTGCACGCCTGCCTCGATACGCTGGAATTTTTGTATAAGGGCGGCAGGATCAAAAAAAGCATTGCGATCGTAGGCGGGCTTTTGGGCATTAAGCCGCTAATCGAAATCGGCGTAAACGGCTGCGTTGCGATGGCGGGAAAAGCGCACGGACAAAAGAAAGCGTTAAAGGCGCTTGCCGAAACATACCGTAAAGACAGCATCGATCCCGCCTACCCCGTATACTTTTTACAGACGGATACCGACGTTCCCGTACGCGAAGTAATGAAGGCGACGGAACGGGAAACGGAACGTATTTTCCGCATTTGCTGCGCAGTGGGAACGCATATCGGACCCAACGCCGCGGGGCTTGTTTACGTGGTAAAATAATCGAAAACCGTACGCATTTAAAAAAGGGGAAGCCCGTGCATACAGCACGGGCTTCTGTTTTTATACAAGTAGCATGAGAGTAAAAACCGCGTTCTTGCAGCGGTGTAATGTCGCTTGCTTATTTGTTTATGTAACTAAATATAAGCGCAAAAACCGCGTTCGCAAAACATTATCTTTGTTTGATTATGTAGCCGAGTATAAGCGCAAAAACCGCGTTTCTAAGGCGGTACAATACCCCATGTCCGAGGGAATTGCATAAAACAGCGCGCCCGAACTTGTT
>CAJTPB010000022.1:9020-29663 GCA_910578065.1 uncultured Christensenella sp.
TGTTCCTTTTAGCCGACTTGCTTTAATTCGCCTGTTGCAAGCGAATAAGAATAAGTTGCGGTTTTATCGCCGAAGTTCTCGTTTGCAACCCATAGCACGGTTTTTTGCGTAAGATTGTACACCGCGCTGTGAACGGTACAGCCGCCACCTCCGTTCCACGTTCTTCTGCCCACTTCTTTTAAAATTTCCATTGCCGCGTTTTCGTTTTCGACTACGCCGCCCGTCGCCTTTAAACGGCTGTTGATATGGTCGTACCGATCGAGTCCCGCCATTTCTTCTTCCGCAACGCCGTCGTAATAGCCGGGGGTTACGATAAAATTGGTGATCCATTGATAGGGGATTTTCGTATTCCCGCGCAGCGTTTCGTACATAGGGTCGTCGTTATAAATTACGTTGAGTTTGCGCACGCTGCCGTCGTTATCCGTTGCGTCCGTTCCCGACTCGGGCACCCATTCCAAAATCGCGCTTTTTCCGCTTGCGTCCGCGATCATATAGTGGAAAGAGGTGTTCGCCGAATCGTGCAGATTATACGAAGAGATCAACGCTACCGCTTCTTCCACGTTGTCTGCGTAGTCGAGAACAAGGCGCAGCATGGTGGTGGAAGTAATGTCTTTTTTGTTAGGATCTTTTTGATCGGTCGCAACCGCGTTTACCTCTTCCAAATTTCCTTGGTAAGACATGTAAATGCCGCAGCTTACGCCCGCGTCGTTGATCCCGTCTAAGGGGGCGTATGCCGCCGCAAGGCAGGTGATCTTGTTCATCAATCCCGTTACGTCTTTTTCGATATCCATGCCCACGTAATTTAAATCAACGGTGGAAAAAGATTTATGCCTGCCCTCGCCGGGGTCGGAAAGCAGAATACACACGTTCGTTTTATCGAAGTCGTAATTGCGCCCGAACAGCCGATCGCCCGCGGGCGTTTGCGCCGTGAACGAAGAACAGCCGATATCGCTTAATCCGATATCTACTTTCATCAATCCGCGCGTAATGTTATTGGTAATGAATGCGATCAAGTCGGTATCGTTTTTCGCGCCGCCCTGTTCGAGGAATTTGTCGAAGTAGTAGCCGCCTTTCATCTTCATGCTGTACACGGCGCCTTCTTTGTTCGCGTCGTTCCTGTCGCGTAGCTTGGTAAAACTCGATACGGAAGAAATTTCGTTATTCCATACCGAAACAAAGGTAATGCCGAGCGCCGCCACAAGGGCAAGGATCACCGCAACCGTTATAATAACGATGCGTTGCCAAAGTTTCAGCTTCTTTTTTTGGGGTGCCGCTTGTTCCGTTTGTTCCATTTTTTACTCTCCTTGTTTTGTTACGCAAGTGCCTGCCTGCGCGATTTTTTGCGAAATGCGGATAAACGCTTGCGCGTCCTCTTCTCCGATCACCGAAACGATTTCCTGCGCCAAGGCAAGGGAACGTGCGTGCACTTTTAAAAATGCGGAAAGATTCTCTTTTACGGGGCGGACGAAAACGGTGCGCTTATCCGAATCGCCCGCGCACTTTTCTAAAAAACCCTTTTTTACAAGCGAATCGACCGTGCGGTTTAAAAGCGATTTCAACATTTTCGTTTCGGCGAGCAGTTCTTTAAAAGAAACCAGCCCTTCGCCGTCTTGTTTGAATCGCTTGTAAGCGTGCAGCATAACGATTGCTTCGTTATATTGCATGCCCTGCGTGATTCTGCCGTTTTTCAAAATCGCCGTAAGCCTTACCCACGCCGAAAGCAGTTCTTCGTCAAGCCGCGTTTCTTCCGCCATTTTCGAAACCTTCACACTTCGCAATTTTAATTCACAAAGTGAACTAATATGCAATATTATAATCTTTTCCCGATTGCTTGTCAAGAAATTTGCGTTAATTTCTTTTCTGTGATATAATCATTCGTAAGAGGAAACAAGAAGATGATTTTACCCCAAGACGATTATATTTTGTTGTCTTTTCTCAACACGAAACTGCGCGACGAATATCCTTCGTTCGAAGCGCTGTGCGAAGATTTGGAAATTTCGGCGGAAGAGGCGCAGTCGCGCATGCGGAAAATCGGCCGCGTTTACGACGGCGCGCGCAATCGGTTTATATAAAAAGTTATCCACAATTCTACAAAACGGGTGTGGATAAGTTGAAAGAAAAGAGGAAGTGCATATGTCGCAATACGATTTAATGAAGCTGTTTTCCGCTTACGACGGAGAGATCGGCGAAGGCGATTTTACGCCCGAAGAATTAAAGGAATATCTGCAATACGCAAGCGGGGAACAAGCGCCTCTTACCCCCGCGGAATGGAAAAAACGGTACTTCGAATTTTACGACGACGTAAAAGATAAGTCGCTAAAAAAGCAGGATTGGTAAGGACATGGGGCAACGAAAACGCTATGATTACGTGATATTCGACGCAGACATGACGCTGATCGAGTTTAACGAAGACGAGCGCCGCGCATTCCGCGCGGCGTTTTCCCGCGCGGGCGTTTCCGTCGGCGCAGAGGCGATCGAAGCGTGCCGCCGCATATCCGATTCCAATTGGGCGGAGCTGGGTTTAAACGACGTGCATCTGCCCGAAATTCAAAAAGAATACCATGCGATTTACCGTAAACACGTATCCACATTGTTTGCGCTTATCAACAAACTGTATCCGTTGGGCGCGCGTATAAAGGAAGCGGAAGAAACCTTTTTGCGCGTGCTGTGCAATCCTTCCCACACGGTGGACGGCGCGGAAGAAATCGTACGCTTTCTTGCAAAAGATTACCGCATTTGCATTGCGACGAACGGGCTTTCCGCCATGCAAACGGGCAGGCTTACGGCGTTTACGCCCTATCTTTACCGCACGTTTATTTCGGAAGAAATGGGCTGCATCAAACCGAACAAGGCATTTTTTGAAATTGTGCTGCAATCGCTGGGCGCGCTTCCGCAAGCGTGTATTATGGTGGGCGATTCCCTTTCGAGCGATATTGCGGGGGCGAGGGCGGCGGGCATCGATTGCGTTTGGTTTAACCGTTTCCGCAAGCCCCGCCCCGCGGGATTACAGATCACGGCGGAAATCGAACGGTTGGCGCAATTAAAAGAATTGTTGCGATAGGCGGCGCGCTGTTATTATATAAGCGGATTTTGCGTAAAAAATTGCCCGACCGCTTTCTTTAAAAGCGGTCGGGCATTCGTTATTGTTGTTCGGGGGGCGATTGAACGGGAGTTTTCTTTCCGTCTAAAAAGGCGGAAACGCCCTTCTTCCGCATGCGGTAAACAAAATAATAAAGGGGAATCCCCAAAGCATATACCCAAAGTGTTTGCGTCACGATCATAGAAGCGAAGTACGTCCAATAGGCGATCGCCGCGGTGGCGTATCCGTTTGATTGACCGTATAAGATCACGATGATCACGGGCACGAGAAAGGCGTTTACGAGTACGGGGAAAATTCCTCCGACCGCCACTCTTGCTGCATGGTTGCGTAGCAGTTTACCCGCGGCAAACGTAAGGCACGCGGCGATCAGTGTTGCAAGCGAACCCAAAAAGATATCGTACACGCCGTAAAGGGAGATCACGTTGCTCAGCATACAGCCGACATACAGCGCGGGGATCGCTTCCGCATAAAACAGGGGAAGAATGCAAAGCGCTTCGGCGGGGCGTATTTCAAGAAATCCCTGGTACCCGATCGCACCGAACGCGCATGTCAGCGCAACGTACAGCGCGGCGATAATGCCGGCGCGGCAAATGCGCTTTGCCGTAAAAAAGTGTTTCATATTCAGTTTAACCTCGGTTTTTTTATTCGGAAGTGTTCTCCGAAAACCTTCCGTAAGTAATATCTTATCACAACCAAAAAAGGCGGTCAAACAAAAACGGCGGAAAAAATTTCCGCCGTTTTAATTCAGTTGATCGGTGGGGCGAAAGGCGATCAGCCAAAATATCAGCCAAAGCGCGCTTACCCCCGTCAGGGATAATAAAGAGCGGTAAACGATATCGTTTCCGAAGCAGATAAACCGCAGTAAATCGAAGCCGGTAAGGGCAAACGCCGCCGCGCCCAATCCGAACAGAATAAGCACCGCGCAGCAGATGATTGTGGTAAGTTTCATACAACAAGTATGCGTGTTCCGCGCGCGAATATGTATCGCTATAAAATGTTTTCCAATATCAATTTATCAAATGAGATCTGCTCCATAAAATCGCGCGGCATAAAGTTTACGTGATTAAACTTCGCATAGTTGAACACGTGCGATTTCAGCAATACGGGGGTTGGAATATCCAGCTCGCCGCAGATATCGGAAAGATAGCGGAAAAAATTCGAATAGGTAAACTTTTCGCCGCTTTCGTACACCGTTTGTTTTTCTATGTGCTCTTCGCAAAGCACTTTCGCCCAAATACGAAACATACCCCTATTATACGAATTTTCCGCGCAAAAAGCAAATATAATTGACAAGGAAATGCGATTGGGTTATAATCGAAAAAAACGGAGGGCTTGCGTTATGGATCGGTTAGAAAAAGAAGTGCTTGCAATATTGGCGGAGGATTGCCGTTATCCTGCGGCAAAGATCGCCGTTATGTTGGAAGAAACGGAAGAAAAAATTGCGAACGCCATTCGTTCGCTGGAAGAGCGCGGGCTTATCGTAAAATATACGGCGATCACCAATCCCGATTTGGAAGAAGACGAGCGGGTAGAGGCGTTTATCGAAGTAAAAGTTACGCCGCAAAAGGGGTACGGGTTCGACCGCGTAGCGGAAGAGATCGCCCAGCACAAAGAAGTAAAAAGTTTGTATTTGATGAGCGGTGCTTACGATTTCGCCGTGATCATCGAAGGCAAGTCGCTGAAAAGCATTTCCCGTTTCGTATCCGAGCGCATCTCCACGTTCGATTGCGTGCTGTCCACCGCGACGCACTTTATTTTGAAGAAGTATAAGATCGAAGGAACGGTAACGCGCAATTCGGACGAAGAACGGAGGCTTTCCGTACAGCCATGAAAAGTTTTGTTTCCGAGCGGGCGCGCGGATTAAAGCCGAGCGGGATCCGCAAATATTTCGATATCGTGCAGACCATGCCCGACGCGATCTCGCTGGGCGTGGGCGAACCCGATTTCGTCACCCCGTGGGATATCCGAAGCGCGGCGATCCGTTCGCTGCAACGGGGATACACGCAATACACGGGCAACCGCGGGCTGCCCGAACTGCGCGAAAAGATCTCGCGCTATTTAGAAGAACGGTTTTCCGTACAGTATCCGCCCGAACGGGTGATCGTAACGGTAGGGGCGAGCGAGGGGATCGACCTTGTGCTGCGCGCCGTGTGCGAAGCGGGCGACGAAATTTTGGTGCCCGATCCCGCATACGTTTCGTACGCGCCTATCATTTCCCTTTGCGGGGGAGTGCCCGTTTCGGTAAAGTGCGACGCGGAAAACGGATTTATCGTAACCCCCCGATCGTTAAAGGCGGCGATCACGCCCCGCACGAAGGCGTTGATCCTTGCGTATCCCAACAATCCCACGGGGGGGATCATGACGGAAGCGCAGTTAAAAGAAATCGTTCCCGTGATCGAAAAGAGCGATCTGCTTGTTATTTCCGACGAGATCTATGCGGAACTCACCTACGGCGGGCGGCACTGTTCCATCGCTTCCGTCGGCAACATGAAAGAGCGCACCGTGCTGTTGAACGGGTTTTCCAAGGCGTTCGCCATGACGGGCTGGCGCGTAGGCTACGTGTGCGCGCCCGAAGAGATCGATAAAGCGATGCTCAAAATCCATCAATACACCATTTTGTGCGCCCCCCGCATGGGGCAGCACGCGGCGGTGGCGGCTTTGCAAGAAGGGTTCGAAGACGGGTTTGCCGCAGTAGAAGAAATGCGGTCGGAATACGATAAGCGGCGGCGGTTTCTTGTAAAATCGTTTAACGAAATAGGGCTTACTTGCTTCGAACCGCGCGGCGCGTTTTACGCGTTTCCCTCGGTGAAAGGCACCCGTTTAACGGGCGATTTGTTCGCCAATCGGCTTTTGATGACGGAGCGCGTGGCGGTCGTTCCGGGCGACGCATTCGGCGAATGCGGAAATTATCATATCCGATGTTCTTACGCAACGGGTATGGCGCAATTGACGGAAGCGGTCGAACGGATTTCCCGCTTTGTGAAAAGAGTTGGCGAAGAAGGGAAAAAGTAAGTTGACAAAGCAAAGAAAATAGGCTATAATAGCAAACGATCAGGCGTTACCGTGATTTCCGTTCGGGAATCACGGTCGTCTTATTGTAAATCATAGAACAGGGGTTTAGATATGGCAGATCAGTTTTATATGACGCAAAAAGGATATGAGGAAGCGGTCGAGCGCCTCAAATATCTTCAAACGACCAAACGCGCGGAGATCGTAGAACGCATTGCCGAAGCAAGAAGCCACGGCGATCTTTCCGAAAATGCGGAATACGACGCGGCGCGCAACGAGCAGTCGGCAAACGAGGGCGAAATTGCCGAACTCGACTATAAAGTCAAAAATGCGGTGATCATCGAAGAAAGCGACGATAATTCCGTCGTTCATATCGGTTCCAAGGTGACCGTATACGACGAAGAGTTGGAAGAAAAAGAAGTGTATACCATTATGGGCACTACCGAAGTGAACGCAATGGAAAACATCATTTCCAACGAATCGCCCGTAGGCAAAGCGCTTTTAAATAAAAAGAAAGGGGACGTGGTAACAATTTCCGCGCCCGACGGCGCTTACAAATTGAAAATCGTAAAAATCGACTGAGGGAAATTATGGCAGAAGAAACCCGCAATTTAACCCAAGCGCAGGAAGAAGAACAGCTTGCCGAGCAGGCGCGTATCCGCCGCGAAAAATTGGCGAAGCTGATCGGCGAAGGGAATAACCCGTACGAAAAAACCCGTTACGAGGTAACGGCGGATTCCGCGCGCGTAAAAGAAAACTTCGAAGCGTTTGAAGGGAAGGAAGTTTCCGTCGCGGGCAGACTGATGTCGCGCCGCATAATGGGCAAGGCTTCTTTTTCGCACCTTTCCGACCGCAACGGGCAGCTGCAAATTTATATCACCCGCCAAGACGTGGGCGAAGAAGTTTACGCCGCGTATAAAAAAGATTACGATATCGGCGACATCGTAGGCGTGCGCGGCACGGTATTCAAAACGCAGACGGGCGAGATCACCGTTCATGCAACGCACCTCGAAATGTTAAGCAAGTCGCTGCTGCCCCTGCCCGAAAAGCACAACGGGCTTGTGAATACGGATTTGAAGTACCGCTTGCGCCACGTCGACTTGATCATGAATCAAGAAACGCGCGAAACGTTTTTCCGCCGCGCGCAGATTTTAAAAGAAGTGCGTTCGTATCTCGATGCGCACGGATATATGGAAGTGGAAACGCCCGTTTTGCTTACGCTGGAAATCGGCGCGGACGCGCGTCCCTTCCGCACCCATCATAACGCGCTCGATTTAGATATGTATCTGCGTATCGAAACGGAACTGTATTTAAAACGGCTGATCGTGGGCGGCTTCGAACGGGTATACGAAGTGGGCAGAATTTTCCGCAACGAGGGAATGGACGCTTCGCACAACCCCGAATTTACTACGATCGAAATGTATTGCGCCTACGCCGATTACCGTGAAATGATGGACTTTATCGAAGGCTTGTATAAGCACGTGACCGAAAAAGTTTGCGGTGGGTTGCAGATCCCCTATCAGGGAAAGACCATCGACATGAGCCATTGGGAAAAGATGACCATGGTAGAAGCGGTAAAAAAATATTCGGGCGTAGACTTCGCGCAAATTTCCACAGACGAAGAAGCGCTTGCGCTCGCTCAGAAAATGGGCGTGGAAACGGAAAAGGGCAAGCGCACAAAGGGGCATATCCTCGCCGAGTTCTTCGATAAATACGTCGAAAAAGAATTGATCCAGCCCACGTTTATTTACGATTATCCCGTAGAGATTTCTCCGCTTGCAAAACGCAAGCCGAGCGACCCTGCCATGACCGAGCGGTTCGAGTACTTTATCAACGGTATGGAAATGGGCAACGCCTTTTCCGAGTTGAACGATCCCATCGATCAAAAGCAGAGAATGGTAAAGCAAGTGCAGGCAAAGCGCGCGCAGGGCGCGAATGCGGAAGTAGACGAAGACTTTATCAACGCGCTCGAATACGGGCTGCCCCCCACGGGCGGTTTGGGATTCGGCGTAGATCGGCTTGTAATGCTTTTAACGGACAATGCGAGCATTCGCGACGTGCTGCTGTTCCCCACCATGAAACCCAAAAAATAACGGAACGCGGGCGCGGACGAATGTAATCGTTCGTGCCCGTTTGCGCAATTTATCATCGCAAAATGCTTAACGTTCGTGCAGACAATTTGTTTGCCGTTGCGGTTGTTGGTGCAATTTATCATCGCAAAATGCTTAACGCGCGTCTCGCGAACAAAAGGAGGGAAAAGATTGGACGCAAGGATTACCAAAGAACGGCTTGCCAATTTGCTGTCTTACGATTGGCTTAAAATGATATTCTGCGCGGCGGCGGCAGTGCTGGCGCTGGTGGTGTTTTTCACCACGGTGCGCACCGTTCCCACCGAAGCGCAAACGTATACCGTGTATGCCTGGACGGATCTGTATTCGGGCGACGATTCCCCCCATTTGAAAGACGCATTGAAAAAAGGCGGCGTGTTCTCGTACGATATTTTAGACGTTACGACGGAATCGTTTCAAGGCAACGCATACAGCGAGGCGGCGTTTACCGCCCGCCGCGCGGTGGTGGAAGGAGATTGCATGTTCCTTTCGAACGCGCCCGAATACGCGGAAGACGGAACGGAAACAAAGGCTTCCGCCCTGCACGATTTTATAAAGCGGTATCCGGGAATCGTGCTCGATACGCAAAAATATTTCGAAGACTGCAAAGCGTATTTAAACGGTTTTTACGGGGGCGACTGGCAGAACGGCGCGCTCGATCCCGCCAAGGCGGAAGCGTGCTTCCGCGCCCGCAACACGGGGGATAAGCGGTTTAAAAAGCAGTCGGCGATCGCCGCGGGGATCGAAAGCGAAAAGGCGCGCATCGAGCAGCTGCGCGAAGATTTAAAGTTTGTGTTAAACTGTTTCGAAAAGGGCATTTTTTCCTTTACGCAGGGAAAAGACGAAGATGGCAAAGAGTTCGCTTGCGCCGTTCGCGTGGGCGGGGCGGAAATGAGCGGGCTTTCCCGCCTGTACTACTATCCGGCAGAGCGAGAGGGACAAAAGGTAAACGCTTCCGAAACGCTCAACCTTGTATTATTCGATAACGGAACGAGCGACGGCGATATGAAATACGAATCGGTTTCGTTTTTGCGTTATCTTGCAACAACGTACCAAAACGCACAGGCATGAAACACCAAGGATTCATTGCGGAAATGCTCCGCAAACAAAAAAAACATCTCTCTTTTCATACGCCGGGGCACAAGCGCAGGGGGGAGGATATCACCGAGCTTTCCTATTCGGACAACCTCGCTTCGCCCGCGGGCGTCATCGCCCGCGCGGAGGAATATATCGCGCAAAAGGCGGGCGCGGCGCGCGCTTTTTTAATTACCGACGGCAGCACATGCGGCGTGCACGCGCTGCTGTACGCCCTTGCCCTTGCGGGCGGAAAAACGGTTGCGTATTCCGAATTCTCGCACGCGAGCGTAAAAAGCGGGTGCAAACTCGCCTCGCTGGAAGCAATCGAAATTCCCGTAAAAGAGAAAAAGGGAATCCCCTTGCAGCCTACGGCGAAACAGATGGAACAGGCGCTGTTAAAGGCGGACGCGCTGCTGTTAACTTCGCCCGACTATTACGGAAATTTCCCCGATCTTGCCGCGGCGCGCGCTTTGTGCAACCGCTTGGGCAAACTGCTGTTGATCGACGGTGCGCACGGTTCGCATCTGCGCTTCGGCGAGCGGTACGCGGGGCGATACGCCGATATTTGGATCGACGGCGTGCACAAGTCCATGCCCGCGCTCACGCAGGGGGCGGCGGCGTTCGCCTGTACGCTCGGCTGGGCGGAATTTTTACAGCAAGCGCTCGCGTTGTTCCGCACCACTTCCCCTTCGTACCCCATTATGGCGAGCGTGGAGCACTGCTATACGATCGCGCAAAACGACAAAATCGAAAAACACGCGCAAGCGTTAAAAGAGCGGATCGGCGCGTATCCCAACGCCGATTGGAGCAAGCTGCTCGTTCCGTTCGGGGAATATGCAGAGGGCGCGCAAAACTACTTGCAGGCACGCGGCATCTATCCCGAATTTAACGACGGAAATTATTTGATGTTTTACCTTTCCCCCTGCACGAAAAAGGGAGATTTGAAAAAGCTGGAAAAGCATTTAAAAAAACTGCCCCGCGCCGAGGTGCGTACCGAACCGGTGTGCTACGGCGAAAAGGGTAGAAAAACAGAGTGGATTTCCTTGCAGGAAAGCGCGGGCAAAGTGTGCGCAAAAGAATGCGGGCTGTTTCCGCCCTGTATCCCTCTGCTTCGCAAGGGGGAAACTATTTCGAAAAGCAAGCTGAACAGATTGGCGAAGGCGGCAAGCGCGTTCGGCTTGAAAGAAGGAAAGATTCTCGTCTATTCGGAGGCGTAAATGCGCGAATTGCTTCGTTCCACAAAAGCATATAAAACGATCGGGGCGGACGCAAAAAGCGGTGCGGCGGCGCATGCGATGCTCGTGCTGTTCCCCGACGAAAAGTATCTTCGCCCGCTGTTGCGCGAGTGCGCGCGCGCCTTTTTCGGCGCGCAGACGGAGGGCAGAGAGGGGGAGCTGATCTCTTCCGAAACATTTGCGGACTGTCTGTTTCTCCCCGCCGCGGGCGGAAAATTGACGGCGGCGGACGGCGTGCGGCTCGTCGACGAAAGTTTGCTGCGCCCCGTAGAGGGGAATAAAAAGCTGTTCGTGTTAGACGCCTTTCATAACGCTTCGGCGCTCGTGCAGAACAAACTGTTAAAATTGTTGGAAGAACCGCCCCGCGGGGTATATTTTCTGTTGGGCGCGGTATCCGATTTTTCGGTGCTTCCCACCGTGCTTTCCCGCGTAAAGCGGCTGGAAGAGCCGCCGTTTGCGGAAGAAGCGATCGCGGCGGCGTTAAAGCGCAACCACCCCGCCGAACGGGGGCATGCGGAATGCGCGGCGGCGTGCGGCGGCGTGTATTCGGCTGCGGAAGAACTGTTAAACGCGCACGGCGAAAGTTTCCGCCTTGCCGAACGGTTTCTGCTCACTCCGAATAAAGAGGGGTTTTGCAGGGAATTGGGCGACGGAAAAGAGAAAGAAAAGCGCGCCTTTTTTTCGGCGGTGCGCCTTGTACTGCGCGACGCGCTGTTTACCGCGTCCGGGCAGGGAAAATTCGCTTCGCGCAAGGGGGAAGAAGTTTGCGCTATCGCGCGGGAATATCCCGCGGGCGCGCTCGCCTCGGCGCTCGATTTGGTTACGGAAGCGGAAAAGCAAATTAAATTTAACGCGAATTTCGGGCAGTGCGCAGAAGCGCTTGCCATCGGGATCGCCAAGGAGAAAGAAAAATGGCAAAGGTTGTCGTAGTAAAATTTAAAAAAGGCTGCAAAACATATTATTTCGAAGCGGGCAAATTACAGCTTTCCCGCGGGCAGGGGGTTATCGTAGAAACGGCGCGCGGAATCGAATATGCAACCGTTGTGGAACCCGAACGGGAAGTGGAAGAAAAAGATCTTATCTCCCCGTTAAAGCCCGTCGTGCGCATTGCCACGGAAAAGGACGAAAACACGGTAAAGCGCAACGAAGAGCGCCGCCCGCAGGCGATGGAAACGTGCAAAGAAAAGATTCGCGCGCGCAACCTCGAAATGAAGCTGATCGACTGTGAATTTGCCTTCGACGGCAGCAAGGTGGTGTTTTACTTTACGGCGGAAGGCAGGGTGGATTTCCGCGATTTGGTTAAAGACCTCGCTTCCGTGTTTCATATCCGCATCGAACTGCGGCAAGTCGGCATTCGCGATGAAACGAAGATGTTAGGCGGCATTGCGCCCTGCGGCAGAGAATGCTGCTGCGCGGGCAGTATGTCCGAATTTCAAAAGGTAAGCATTAAAATGGCAAAAAATCAAGGGCTTTCGTTAAATCCCGGCAAGATCAGCGGGCTGTGCGGCAGACTGATGTGCTGTTTGGCTTACGAAAACGAATATTACGCCGAAGCGTATAAAAAAGTGCCCAAAATCGGCGGCTCCGTCGGCACGCCCGAAGGAACGGCAACGGTGGTTTCGGTAAACATGTTAAAGATGACGGTAAAGGTAAAAATCGAAAAAGACGGCGCGCTGTGTTACCGCGATTTCCCCGTCGATCAAATCACTTTCCGCAAGGGGAGCGGCAAAGAAAAGGAAGAGGCGGAAACGCCCGAAGAACGCGCGGCGAAAAAATTGGAAGAATAAATTTTTTTCGAATATCCCTTTACTAATGCAAAAAGTTGTGATATAATATTTGCAAGATTTTAACGGAGGTTGAATTATGGCTCACAAGATCACGGACGCTTGCGTTTCTTGCGGCGCATGCGCGGATACCTGTCCCGTCGGCGCGATCGCACCCGGCGATACGACGTACGTCGTCGATCCCGACGCTTGCATCGACTGCGGCGCGTGCGAAGACGGATGCCCTACGGGAGCAATCACGGCGGAATAATTTCGCATTTTGGAACGAAGCACGGGGATTTAAAACTTCCGTGCTTTTTTCTTATCGCCGTTTTTATAAATATTTCAAAGGTACGTTATGGAAGTTACGGAAGAACTGCTTGCGGGCGGGCTTAAAATTATACAAGATACGGAATACTATCGCTTTACTTCCGATTCGGTGCTGTTAAGCCGTTTTCTCCGCGCAAAAAAGGGGGAAACGGTCGCCGATTTTTGTTCGGGCAGCGGCATTGTGGGGCTGCACTTTTTTGCGGAAAACAAGGGCATACGGCACGTAACGCTGTTCGAAATGCAGCAACCGCTTGCCGATATGAGCGCGCGCACGGTAACGTTGAACGGGCTCGACGGCGCGTTCACGGTCGAAAACGTGCGCTTGCAGGATATCCCCGCGCGGTATAACGAAGCGTTTTCGCTGATATTGTGCAATCCTCCGTACGAAAGCGGAGGATTCGAAAATGCGGATAAGCGCAAGGCTTTGTGCCGAAAAGAACTTTCCCTTTCGCTCAGCGAGCTGTGCGCCGCCGCAAAAAAGTGTTTAAAATTCGGCGGTCGGTTCGCGCTCTGCCACCGTGCCGATCGGCTTTCCGAAGTGCTTTGCGCGTTAACCGCGCACGGATTAGAGCCGAAAAAGTTGCAGCTCGTTTCGGGAAAATCGGGCGAAAAGCCTTATCTTGCATTGATCGCCGCGGTAAAAGGGGGCAAAAAGGGAATCGAGGTTTTGCCCGCCGCGATCAACGGCAATGCTTGGGGAGGGGAAGCATGATCAGTTTTGTCGCAACGCCAATCGGTAATTTAAAAGATATCACTTTGCGCGCGTTGGAAACGTTAAAAGAAGCGGACGTTATTTTCTGCGAGGACACCCGTCATACGCTGAAATTGCTTTCCGCTTACGAAATCAAAAAACCGCTGTACGTCTGCCATAAGTTTAACGAGCGTGAGGCGGCGGAAAAAATTCTTTCCCTCTCGCGGGGAGGGAAGGCGGTCGCCGTCGTATCGGATGCGGGCATGCCCGTAATTTCCGATCCCGGCAACTGCGTGTGCAAGTTCCTGCACGAGGCGGGCGAACCTTACACGGTAATTCCGGGCGCGTGTGCGTTTTTGTGCGCGCTGGTGCTTTCGCCCTTGCCCGCTCAAACGTTTACTTTCGTCGGCTTTTTGCCCAACAAGGCGGGGGAAAAGCGCGCCCTGTTGCAGCGGTATCGGAACGTGCGCGAAACGCTTATTTTCCACTGCGCCCCGCAAGACGTCGATAAAGATATCGCGGCGATGTACGAATCGTTCGGCAACCGCTCCGCCTGCGCGGTAAGGGAAATTACCAAGATCCACGAAGAAAGCATTCCTTTTTCCCTTCAAAGCGGGTTAAGCGGCGAAAAGCGGGGGGAATACGTGCTGCTCGTCGCGGGGGCGGAAGAAAGAGAAAATCCGTTAAACGTACTTTCCGAGCGGGAGCATATCGCGCACTATCTTGCGCTGGGGTGCGATAAAAAAGAGGCGTTAAAGCGCGCCGCCAAAGATAGGGGCGTAACCAAAAGCGAACTGTATCCGTTTGCGATCGACCTATAAAAACAAACTGTGGAAAGCCCGATTTTTCGATCGGGCTTTTTTTATGATTTTCAAAAAAATGTGTAGAATCATTTGACAGTGGGGGGGGGTGTGATATAATCGTGTGGAAATCGTCGAAAGACGAAATATTTTAAAATTTTTGAGGAGTATGGATTATGAAAAAGTTGAAAGTATGGCTTCTGACCCTTGTATCGGTCATGGCAATCGTTTGCTGCCTTGCGGCATGCGGAAGCAGTTCGAAAGCGGGAACTTATAAGATCGCTTCGATGACGATCGCGGGAACGGAATACAAAGTGGGCGATGAAATTCCTGTGCTCGGCAAACTCACCGACGACTACGTTACGATCACGCTGAACGAAGACGGCACTTGCGAAATGGTCGCGAAGATGGTGGGAACGGAAATCAAGACCGAAGGTACTTGGA
Organism: uncultured Christensenella sp.; assembly: GCA_910578065.1. Classification (GTDB taxonomy): domain Bacteria; phylum Bacillota; class Clostridia; order Christensenellales; family Borkfalkiaceae; genus Gallimonas. Next base: position 23,578 of record CAJTPB010000022.1, read on the forward strand.
AAGAAAACGCAGACGATTCCAACAAAATCGATATGACGGTAGAAGGAAGCACGCAAACGCTTGCTTGCGACGGTTCCACCATTTCGATGGAAATGAGCGGCAACTCGGTTGTATTGAAGAAATAATCGATTTGTAACATGATCCCGAACGATATCGTTCGGGATTTTTACTTGCTTAAAAAGGGCTTATATGTTACAATAAACGCATGGCAAAACAATCGGAAGAAAATAAGCGGGAAGCGCGCAAACAAAAACAGAACGAGCGCATGCGGCGGCATATCGTAATTTGTCCGCATTGCGGAAAAGAAGTTTTAGACCACATGACGGAATGCCCCCATTGCAAAGGGGAATTAACGCCCGCAGGCTATCGTCCGCCCGACGAAAAAACGCTGCGCAAAGTAAAAAGGGTGTGCTTGATCGTCGGCGTGATCGTCGCGGTAGGAATCGTGCTTGCGATCCTTTTATCCAAATAAAAAGGCTTGTAATCGTACGGGAAATATTGCCGCAGCGGTGATAAATCAGCGATCGATATTCTTGCACATACCGGCAGTTGCTTTCAAGTATGCGTTTACGGAAGGGAAAAAAGCGGCGGAAACGTTGTCTTCCTGCGGCTGAATGGGTTCCGTATAACGGCAAAAACGCGGCAACGAAAATTTTTATAAAGGTAAATTTTTAGGTTGACGTATAGATAATTCGAATCATAGAAAGTTGTTTCGTTCTTATATCCGCCTGCGCCCTTGGTTGATCGTATAGAAAAACGACTTCATAAAAAGGGAAATCGTCCGCTGTCTTCGAACGCGAAGGCGGCGGATTTTTTTATTCTACCCCAAGTAGAGAATGTGTTTTTTGCGGTAGAATGGCAAAATTTTCGGTGGAATAAGCCTTTTTAACAGTATAGTTTAAAGCGATTACGGTAGGTTTACCTTTTTCCCTAATTGGCGTATACTAATCGCAGACAAAGGCAATACGCTTGCAGGGAGGCAGGTTATGGAAGTCATTCACATGGAACGCACGGCGGGAACGTTAAAGCCGAAGCGGCAAAAAAAGAAAAAGGGCTTTTGCTCGTTTTATACAAAAGGGGAAGAAATTTTTAACGCCGTTTCGCATATCGTGGGCGGGGCGTTCGGGCTTGTCGCGCTTATCGTAGGGTTGGTGTTCGCCTATCCCGACGGCTTGCACATGGCGGCAGTTTCGATTTTTGCGCTCAGCGTTATTTTGCTGTATACGATGAGCGCGCTCTATCACTTTTTGCCCGACGGCAGGGCGAAAGGCGTGTTCCGTATTTTCGACCACTGCACCATCTTTTTGCTCATCGCGGGCACGTATACGCCCTTTTGCTTGATTGCGCTGAACGCTTCTCCGCTCGCCATCGGTATACTTTCCGCAGAGTGGGCGCTCGCCGCCGCGGGAATTACGATGAACGCGATCGCCATGAAAAACAAAATCATAAAAATTCTTTCTATGGGCGCATATGTGGGCATGGGCTGGGCGATCGCCGTCAGCTTCCGCCCTTTGGTCGCGGCAATTTCCACTGCAAGTTTTTGGCTGCTGCTTGTGGGCGGCATCGCCTATACCGCGGGCATTGTCTTTTTTGCGCTCGGTAAAAAGGTGCGCTACTTTCATTCCGTCTGGCACCTGTTCGATTTGGCGGGTACGGTATTGCAGGCTTGCAGCATTTTACTGTTGCTTTTATAAAATTAAAATCCCCCGTAATCGAAAGGGGATTTTTTATATTCGGAAAAACGCGTTGCCTAAGCTATGCGCTTATTTTACGGACCACCGCGCGGGCAGGCGAATAAGTCAATGCTCTCGTCCCCTTGTATTAAGGAGATTCGGAAAAACGCTTTGTCTAAGCTATGCGCTTATTTTGCGAACCGCCGCGCGGGCAGGCGAATAAGTCAATGCTCTCGTCCCCTTGCGTAACTTCTTCCCTGTTGTTGCGGGGGATTTTTCTTTTGCGCGGCTTTGAAAAAGTCGGATAAAACGATTGAAAAGAATGCGCGTTTATGATAAAATAATCCCGTTGCAAAATTATAAGGAGTACATATGCAGACAATCGTACAAATCCTTTCAAAGGAATTAGAGAAAAAAGAAGAGTATGTACAAAACGTCGTTACTCTTCTCGACGAAGGAAACACCGTTCCCTTTATCGCGCGGTACCGCAAAGAAATGCACGGCACGATGGACGATCAAACCATCCGCACGCTTGCCGACAGATTGCAGTATTTGCGCAATCTCGAAGCGCGCAGGCAGGAAGTAAAAACCTCTATCGAAAATCAGGGGAAATTGACCGAAGAACTTTCCGCGCAGATCGACGGTGCGCAGACGCTTGCCGAGGTGGAAGATCTATACCGCCCGTATAAACAAAAGCGCCGCACGCGCGCGACCGTCGCAAAAGAAAAGGGCTTAGAACCGCTTGCCGAAATTTTGTATGCGCAGTCGCCCGACTGCCCCGATCCCGCGGCGGAAGCGGCAAAATATATCGACGGAGAAAAGGGCGTCGAAAATGCGGAACAAGCGCTTGCGGGCGCTTCCGATATCATCGCCGAACGCATTTCGGACGATGCGGAAATCCGCAAAAACATGCGCGAAGTGTATTTGCAACAGGCGGATATTTCTTCCTGCGCGGCGAAGAAAAATCCCGAAGATACGGTATACCGCAATTACTATCAGTTCCTTTCCCCCGTCAACAAAGTGCAGGGGCACCAGATCCTCGCCATGAACCGCGGGGAACGGGAAGAGGTTTTAAAAGTCGCAGTAGAAATGAATCGCGACGCGGCGCTCGCCGTCGTATACCGCCATGCGGTTAAAAAGCCTTCGTGCGCTTCCACCGCGTTTGTAAGAGGGGCGGCGGACGATGCGTACGACCGCTTGATTGCGCCTTCCGTCGAACGGGAGATTCGCAATTTGCTTACGGAAGAAGCGAGCGAAGGGGCGATCGGTCAGTTTGCGTTAAATTTAAAACCGCTGTTGATGCAGCCGCCCGTAAAGGGATTCGTTACGATGGGGTTAGACCCCGGTTATCGCATGGGGTGCAAAGTCGCGGTGGTAGACGGCACGGGCAAGGTGCTCGATACGGCGGTCGTGTATCCCACCCACGGCGAAAAGCAAAAGAAAGAATGCATCGAAAAACTTACTTACCTTATCAAAAAGCATAAGGTAAAGCACATTGCGATCGGCAACGGCACGGCAAGCCGTGAAACGGAGCAGATGACGGTCGAACTGATCGCGCCGTTCAAAGGGGAAGTTTCGTATATGATCGTGAACGAGGCGGGCGCTTCGGTATATTCCGCTTCCAAACTCGCGGCGCAGGAATTTCCCGAATACGACGTAAACTTGCGTTCGGCGGTATCCATCGCGCGCAGATTGCAAGATCCGCTTGCGGAGCTTGTTAAAATCGATCCCAAGTCCATCGGCGTGGGGCAGTATCAGCACGATATGCCGCAGGCGCGTTTGGGCGAAACGCTTGACGGCGTTGTGGAAGATTGCGTGAACGCCGTCGGGGTAGACGTAAACACCGCGTCCGCGCCCCTGCTTGCGCGCGTTGCGGGATTGAATGCGGGCACCGCCGCAAATATCGTAAAATACCGCGAGGAAAACGGAACGTTCACCGCGCGCAAACAAATTTTAAAGGTGCCCAAGTTGGGCGCAAAGGCGTTCGAACAGTGCGCGGGATTCTTGCGCGTACCCGAAAGCAAGTCGGTGCTCGACAACACCGCCGTACACCCCGAATCTTACGAGGCGGCGGAAAAGCTGCTTTCTATCTGCGGATATTCGATGGACGAAGTGAAAGAGGGCAAACTCGCCCATTTAAAAGAGCGGTTGGTATCGTACGGAAAAGACCGCGCGGCGGAAGCGTGCGGGGTGGGCGTGCCCACGCTGATGGACGTAGCGGCCGAGTTGATGAAGCCGGGGCGCGACCCGCGCGACGAATTGCCCGCTCCCCTTTTGCGCACCGACGTGCTGGAAATAAAAGACTTAAAACCGGGTATGGAATTAAAGGGCACCGTGCGTAACGTAATCGACTTCGGCGCGTTTGTGGATATCGGCGTGCATCAAGACGGTTTGGTGCATATCAGCCGCATTTGCGATAGATATATCCGTCACCCTTCCGAAGTGCTTTCGGTCGGCGACGTGGTTACCGTTTGGGTGATCGAAGCGGACGAAAAGAAAAAGCGCATTTCGCTTACCATGCGGAAAGATAAATTAGGCGATAAAAATTAAAAACCGACGAACAGCCCGCAGTCTTTTTAAGACTGCGGGCTGTAACGTTATTTTTTGTTCGGTTTTCTTTTAATTGCCAATAAACGGATAAAATCATGAAGCAGTAAGGTGTCCGTCGGCTGAAGCATGATCCATTTTCCGTCGTAAAAAGTTTGCGCGTTTTCGTAAGCGGCGCGAACTTCTTGTGCGTAACTTTCTTTGTCTTGTTCAAACGCTGCGCGCTCGTCTTTTCCCAAAATCACCATAAACCCGATGCAGTTTTTTCGTGCATACAGCGCGCACAATGTTTTGCTCCCGCGGCGGTATTTATATTCGTACGCCCATGCCTTGCCGCCGTTGTTCCATATGCGTTCCGTATCGTATTTTTCTTCAATCGCAGCGCATAACTTTTTCCAAATATCATATAAACGTTCTCCGACCAAATCGGTCATTTGCGCCCCGTCGGGCAGAATTTCGAGCATGGATGCCTCCCAAATAAATTGCCGTTTGCCGCATGATATCATAAATCGATTAAAATGTAAACGGCATAAGATTGTATGCTGCGTGTTGATTTTTCCACAGAAATATGATATAATACGGTACGCAACGATCGATTGCAAAGGGGAGCGGTTTATGAAAACGTACGGGGAAGAACAAAAAGAAAAATTTTTAAAAATTTTGGCGGATACCGAAAGTTTGTATTCGCCCTATGCGTGCAAAAACGAACAAGCGGTAAGGCAGTATTCGAGCAACCGTTACGACGGAGAGTTTGCGCGCACGCAGTTTGCCGTCGATATCGATAAAATCATTCACAGTTCGTTTTTTAACCGCGGAAGCGACAAAACGCAGGTGTTTTCCTTTTATCGGAACGACGATATCACCCGCCGTTCTTCGCACGTGCAGCTTGTTTCGCGCACGGCGCGCACCATCGGCAGAGCGTTGCGGCTGAATCTCGATTTGATCGAAGCGATTGCGATCGGGCACGATTGCGGGCATACGCCGTTCGGACATAAGGGGGAAGCGTACTTAAACGAAGTATACCATGCGCACACGGGTAGATTTTTCAATCATAACGTGCACAGCGTAAGGGTGTTGCAAACGGTTTCGGAGTGCAATCTTACCTTGCAGACGTTAGACGGCATTTTGTGCCACTGCGGGGAAAAGGTAAACGAAAAATACGAACCCGCCGCGCTTGGCAATTTCGACGCATTTTTGCAAACGTTAGAGCAGTGTTATACGGACGAGGCGGCAATCAAAAAACTGCGCCCCGCCACGTTGGAAGGCTGCGTAGTGCGCATCAGCGACATGATCGCGTACCTCGGCAAAGACAGGCAAGACGCCTCCCGCTTGGGCATGCGGATCGAATACGACGATTCGGTTCTCGGAAAAAAGAATGCCGACGTTCTTAATTATACGGTGCAGGATTTAATCGTAAACAGTATGGAAAAGCCGTATCTTTCCGTCAGTAAAGACGTGTACGAAGCGCTCGTTTCCATGCAAAGGGAAAACAACGAAAAAATCTATCAGCGCGAAGAAGTTTCCGCACAGTACGAAAGAATCGTAAAACCCATGATGGCGCGTCTGTACGAAACGTTTTTAAACGACTTGCAAACGGGGAATGAAAATTCGATTGTCTATCAAAATCAGTTAATGCACCGTATTGTAGGTAAAGGCTATTTCGAACATCATTTCGAATTTCAAATGGATCATTTGATCGCTACGTACGAAGATATCGCGGCGGACTTTATCGCCAGCATGACGGACGATTACTTTTTAGAAGCGTATCGCCATTTATTCCCCGACGACGAGTTGAACAAGCAAGTGCGGTATGTCGAATATTTTCAATAACGTTTTTTAAGAGCGCCGCCGCGCGAAATTCGCGCG
>CAJTPB010000023.1 GCA_910578065.1 uncultured Christensenella sp.
ACGAGTAGCCTAGTTCGTCCACGAAAAAAAGTACAGAAAAGGCACAGCTTAACGCCATGCCTAAACCTTTTTATTTGCGTTTTATTAAATTCCCTGTGGGAATTACGGTAATTGCACCCCGTTTTTTCGCATTCTTCGCAAAAAAACCTTTTTTCCGACGGCTTGCTTGCGTTTTAATTGTATACGTTTTTCCACGCAGTCCAACTTCCGTTTACATAAGTGCGTATACGCACCGAACAATCCCCGCGGGCGGAAAACGCGTATTGCATGGCATAATTGGTCGTATATTTTACGAACATTAAAAACCATCTGCAATTTCCGCCGTTCGGATTATCGGGCGATACGGGCGCGTTGGTCAAGGGAAATTCCCCCTCGCCGCCGAACAGATAAAACCCGCTGTCCCGCGTAAGCATGTTGAAATCCGCCCCGTACATGATCGCCTCGTTCAAAGGCATTTGCCGCTGATTCTTCACCTTATTCAGCCCTACGGAAGCGTTATCGAGCACTACGTCTCCGTCCATGCCGTTTACGGACGTTACGGGAATAATGGGCTTGTTTAACAGATCGCGGTAATTTCCGCTCGTTGCGACTTTGGAAAGCCCGCTCTTCAACGCATAGGGCGACAAATCCACAAATCCGCCCAAGGCGTCGAAACAGTACCTTTCGCCGTTTTGCACCGCCGCAACGTTGGTGCCTGCGGGATATTCTTTCCCTTCCCCTTCGAGAAAGCGCGCGTCCGTTACAAACGCTTCCGTCACGTTATATACGCTGCCCACCGTTTGCGCAGACGGCGCGGGGAGCGATTCAAACGTGTAAGATCCGCAGGGAACGTAGGCGGAAGAAATACCGAAATCCTCGCGCGAAAGGGTGACGGGCGCGCTGCCGTCGAACACCTTGCCCGCAACGGTAAGGGCTGCGGGCAGCTTTATTCCCGTTACGACGAGCGGCTCTAACCCTGTTTTTGTACGATAATAAAGGATTACGCCCTCTTCCTCCCTTTTTACAAACAGTCCGCCTTCGGCAAGCGGCTTTAAAGGCGCGCTTTGCCCCGCTTCGCCCACTTCGAGCACCGCTTCGCCCGCCGTTATCATGCCGTGTGCGTTTACCGTTACCTGCGAATACACCCCCTCCGCCGTTTGATTTTCGAAAATCGTCCAATCCTTTTCGTTGATAAAAGAAAGGATTTGATCGTGAATTCCCTTTTCGCGATTATAAGAAGGAAAACCCGCGCCCGCGCGGCAGGAAAGGCGCACAAAGGTAGACGCAATTTTATCTTCCCCGTTCATCGCGTATACGCCGACCAAAACCGCTTCGCATTCCCAATCGCCGAGCGGAGGAAGCGCACACTCGTCGCCCGTAAAAAGTATTTCCGAACAGCCCTTTTGCCCAATCGCAATGGCAACGCGCGTTTGATAGCCTTCCCACTCTTCGTCGAACGTAAACTTTAAGCGGTAATCGGTGTTTTCCGTTATTACCTCGCGGAACGACGTCGAAGCGATTTTATCCGCCACGTCGATTTGTATTAAATTTGTCATGCAACTCCTCCCAAAACGCCGCGCCGACCTCATCCGGAAAGGCAAGCGCGGGAATACCTATATTTTATCACGCCCATTCGGATTGCGGGAAGATATCCGCCATAAAGAAAAAACGCGGCATTTCGCCGCGTTTTTCGCTTATTATGTTACGCATAATACTTTACAAATTTATTTTTCGTAGCCGTTCGGGTTGTTTTTCTGCCAATTCCACTGGTCGGCGCACATTTTTTCCAAGTCGTACTGCGCTTTCCAGCCCAGCTCTTTTTCCGCTTTCGCGCTCGTTGCAAAGCAGGTAGGAATATCGCCCGCCCTTCTGGGTTTGATTTCGTAAGGCAATTCTTTTCCGCATGCCTTGGAAAAGGCGGCGATCATATCCAAAACGCTGTACCCGTTGCCCGTGCCGAGGTTGTAAATATGCACGCCCGCTTCTTTTAACCCGCGGATCGCCGCAACGTGCCCGCGCGCAAGGTCGACTACGTGAATGTAATCGCGCACGCCCGTGCCGTCCGGCGTGGGATAATCGCTGCCGAATACGCCGATCTTTTGCAGTTTTCCGCTTGCCACCTGCGCCACGTACGGCATAAGGTTGTTGGGGATTCCCTTGGGATCTTCGCCGATCAAACCGCTTTCGTGCGCGCCTACGGGGTTGAAATAGCGCAGCAGCGCGATATTCCACTCATGGTCGGAAACGTACAAATCTTTTAAAATATTTTCCTGCATCAGCTTGGTCGCGCCGTACGGGTTTGTTGTGGAAAGGCTGCACTCTTCGTCGAGCGGAAGCCGTTCGGGATTGCCGTACACCGTTGCGGAAGAAGAAAACACAAAATTCTTTACATTGTATTCGCGCATCGTCTGCAACAAGACTAACGTAGAGCCGATGTTGTTATCGTAGTATTCGAGCGGCTTTTGCACGCTTTCGCCCACCGCTTTTAACCCCGCAAAGTGAATAACCCAATCGATTTTATGCGCCGAGAAGATTTCCCGCATTTTTTTGCCGTCGCGCACGTCCGCTTCGTAAAAAGTAACTTTTTTACCCGTTATTCTTTCTACGCGGGCAAGACTTTCTTTGCTGGCGTTTAACAAATTGTCTACCACGACGACCTCGAACCCGTCGTTCAGCAGTTCCACCACGGTATGCGAACCGATATAGCCCGCACCGCCCGTAACAAGTACCTTCATGTGACACTCTCCTTTTAAAGAAATTTTACCCCTTTCTTCCTTCCCCGAATCAGTATAGCGCAATCGGAACGGGAAAACAAGCCAACTCTTGCCGAATTTCGGACAATTCTTGCCCGTTTACACGTTTACGCTGCCCGTTTCGCCCAATAGTTCTTTATGCTTTTCCAAAATCGGCGTTATCTCTTCGCGGATAAATTCCTCCGTCTGCGCGGGCGCGCGCCCAACAAACTTTTTCGCATCGAGAATTTCGCCCAGCTTTGCATGCACCGCCGCGAACATATCGTCTTGCTCGATCAGTTCGATCAAGTTGTTTTCTTTCCCTTCCTGCTTCACGTTTTTGCCCGCTTCCATCGAAAGCACACGAATGCGTTCGTGCAGTTCCTGCCTGTTGCCGCCCGCTTTTACGCATTCCATCATAATATTTTCCGTCGCCATAAACGGAAGTTCCTGCGCGATATGCTTTGCGATCACCTTTTCGTACACGACAAGGTTTTCCGCCACGTTCATGTACAAATTCAAAATCGCGTCTACCGCCAAAAACGCCTGCGCGTTTACGATGCGGCGGTTTGCGGAATCGTCGAGCGTGCGTTCGAACCACTGCGTAGACGCGGTTACCGCGCTGTTCATGGGCAGAGAAAGCACGTACCGCGCGAGCGAGCCCATCCGTTCGGAGCGCATGGGATTGCGCTTATACGCCATTGCCGAAGAGCCGATTTGATTCTTTTCGAACGGTTCTTCAATCTCTTTCATGTTCTGCAAAATGCGGATATCGTTGGAAAATTTGTACGCGCTCTGCGCGATCTGCGAAAGCACGCATAGCACGTTGTAATCGAACTTGCGGGGATACGTTTGCCCCGTTACCCCGTAAAACCGATCGTAACCGAGTTTTTTAACCACGCGCCGCTGCAATTCGGCAACCTTTTCCCCGTCGCCGTCGAACAATTCCAAAAAGCTCGCCTGCGTGCCCGTTGTGCCCTTTACGCCGCGCAGTTTGAAATGGGAAAGCAAGTTTTGCAAACTTTCGTAATCCATCATCAAATCTTGCAGCCATAACGTAGCGCGCTTGCCCACCGTGGTAAGCTGTGCGGGCTGTAAATGCGTGAATCCGAGCGCGGGGATATCTTTATGCTTTAAGGCAAAGTTTTTCAGCTTTTCCATTACGTTTACCAGCTTACGCAAAAGAATATCCAGCCCGTCGCGCATGATCATCAATTCGGAATTGCAATCGACGTAACAGCTTGTCGCCCCCAAATGGATAATGGGCATAGCGGAAGGCGCAACGTCGCCGAACGCCTTCACGTGCGCCATTACGTCGTGCCGCACCTGCCGTTCGTACTGCGCCGCTTTTTCAAAGTCGATATCCCCTTCGTGCGCCTTCATTTCGGCGATCTGCTCTTCGGTAACGGGAAGCCCCAATTCCTTTTCTGCTTCGGCAAGCGCGATCCAAAGTTTGCGCCATAAGCGGAACCGCTTTTCGTCGCCGAAATTTTCCTGCATTTCGCGGCTTGCATAGCGGGTATTCAACGGATTTTCGTATACGGTGTGATCGCTCATCGTTTACTCCTTTACCGGTTCGGGATAGTCCGCGCCGAACGTTTCCGCCGTAACACGCTTCATCTTCTGCTCAACGACGGGCTTATCGCGGAAATCCGTTTTCGTTTGCGCGATCGCGTCTACCGTATCCATGCCCTCGATCACTTTGCCGAACGCCGCATACTGCCCGTCTAAATAGGGCGCATCGTCGTGCATTACGAAAAACTGCGAACCCGCCGAATCGGGATCCATCGCGCGCGCCATCGAAAGAACGCCGCGCTCGTGCTTTAACGGATTGTTTATGCCGTTGCCCGAAAATTCCCCTTTGATATGATAACCGGGTCCGCCCGTGCCCACGCCCTGCGGATCGCCGCCTTGGATCATGAACCCCGCGATCACGCGGTGAAAAATCACGCCGTCGTAAAACCCTTTCTTTACCAAAGAAAGAAAGTTGTTTACGGTGTTGGGCGCGACTGCGGGAAAAAGTTCCGCCCGAAAAGTTTTTCCGTCCGCCATTTCAAACGTAACGATCGGATTTTGTGCCATGTTTATTCCTCCTCGTATTTTACGATTTCCGTACCGGCTTCCCCGAACAGTTTCATCGAAAACTCGTCGGGATAGCCCTCTTTATATACCACGCGGGAAATGCCCGCGTTGATAATCATTTTCGCGCAGATCACGCACGGCTGATGGGTGCAATAAAGCGTTGCGCCGTTGATATTCACGCCGTAACGCGCCGCCTGTATGATCGCGTTTTGTTCCGCATGCGCGGCAAAACACAGTTCGTGCTGGGTGCCGCTGGGAATGTTCAGCTTTTGCCTAAGGCATTCCCCCCGTTCGATACACGAAGCGATCCCCGCGGGCGCGCCGTTATAGCCCGTCGCCATTACCCGCTTTTCGCGCACGATGATCGCCCCCACCTTGCGGCGCAGGCAGCTTGCCCAGCTTCCCACCTGTTCGGTGAGTTCCATAAACCGTTTATCCCATTTTTCCATAGTCGTTACCCCTTCATACGATTATATCATAACTGGGAAAGGGCTGTCAATCTTTCCCGCCCCAATCGCTCCCCAAAAAATTCCAAGGAAATTTTTGCGATATTGTTTGACTTTTTACAGAATGTGTTTATAATAAAGAAGAATTTAGCAAACCGACGTAAACAGTGCTAAAAATTTTTGGAGGTATGTTGTATGAATATCAAACCTTTGTTCGATAAGGTAGTCGTAGAAGCGGTCACCGTCGAAGAAAAAACGAAGAGCGGATTTTTCCTCCCCTCTTCCGCGCAGGAAAAGCCGCAGACGTGCGTTGTTGTTGCGGTAGGTCCCGGCGGAGTAGTAGACGGAAAAGAAATCACCATGCAGGTAAAAAAGGGCGACAAAGTTCTTTGCTCGAAATATGCGGGCACCGATTTTAAGGTAGACGGTAAAGAATTTACCATTATCAAGCAAAGCGATATCCTTGCGATCGTAGAATAAATTTAAGGAGCGTAAATATTATTATGGCGAAACAGATCAAATACGGCGACGAAGCGAGAAAAGCGTTGGAAGCAGGCGTAAACGTGCTTGCAGACACGGTTAAAATTACCCTCGGCCCCAAGGGCAGAAACGTAGTGCTGGATAAAAAATTCGGTGCTCCCCTTATTACGAACGACGGCGTGACCATTGCAAAAGAAGTCGAACTGCCCGATCCCTTCGAAAATATGGGCGCGCAGCTTGTAAAAGAAGTTTCTACCAAGACGAACGACGTTGCGGGCGACGGCACGACGACGGCTGTCGTTCTTGCGCAGGCGATCATCCGCGAAGGTTTAAAAAATCTTGCGGCGGGCGCCAACCCCATCATCTTGAAAAAGGGAATCGATCTTGCGGTAAATACCGCGGTCGATCAGATCAAATCCATTTCTAAAAAGGTAGACGGCAAAAAGGCAATTTCGCAGGTTGCTTCCATTTCCGCAGGCGATGAAACGGTGGGCGAACTGATCGCAAACGCGATGGAAATCGTAGGAAAAGACGGCGTGATTACCGTGGAAGAAGGAAAATCCATGACGACGGAGCTTACCACCGTTGAAGGTATGCAGTTCGACAGAGGTTACGCTTCCGCTTACATGGTAACCAATACCGATAAAATGGAAGCGGTGCTCGACTCCCCCTATATCTTGATCACGGATAAGAAAATTTCCAACTTGCAAGAAATTCTTCCCGTTGTAGAGCCCCTTGCACAGCAGGGCGCACGCCTTTTGATCATCGCGGAAGACGTAGAAGGCGACGCGCTTGCAGCCCTTATCGTAAACAAGCTGAAAGGCGTTTTCAACTGCGTTGCGGTAAAAGCCCCCGGCTTCGGCGACAGAAGAAAGGCAATGCTCGAAGATATCGCGATTTTAACGGGCGGTACGGTGATCTCTTCCGACCTCGGTTACGAATTTAAAGACGTTACGCTCGACCTGCTCGGCAGAGCAAATCAGGTGAAAGTCGATAAAGACAACACCACCATTATCGACGGCGCGGGCAACGCGAAAGACATTAAAGCGAGAGTTGCCTCTATCAAAGCGCAGATCGAAGTTACCACTTCCGACTACGACAAGGAAAAATTGCAGGAACGCCTTGCAAAACTTGCGGGCGGCGTTGCGGTAATCAATGTCGGCGCGGCGACCGAAGTGGAAATGAAAGAAAAAAAACTGAGAATCGACGACGCGCTTGCGGCTACCCGCGCGGCGGTAGAAGAAGGTTACGTGCCCGGCGGCGGAAGCGCGCTCCTTTCGGCGGTTCCCGCCTTGCAGAAACTTGTTTCCACCCTCGAAGGCGACGAAAAGACGGGCGCAAACATTATTTTAAAAGCGGTAGAAGAACCCGTTCGCCAAATCGCAAAGAACGCAGGGTTAGACGGTTCTGTGATCGTAGACAAGATTCTTACCAAGAATAAAGCAAACTACGGATTCGACGCGCTGAACAACGAATACGTCGATATGGTAGAAAAAGGAATTATCGACCCGACGAAGGTCACCCGTTCGGTATTGCAAAATGCAGCTTCCGTTGCCTCCACTCTGCTTACAACAGAATCGGTCGTAACCGATATTCCTACTCCTCCCGCTCCCCCCGCGCCTATGGGCGGCGATATGGGCGGCATGTACTAAAATGCAATCGCGGAAATTTGTCTTACGGCAAATTTCCGCGATTTTTTTAATTTTAACGTTTATCGCAAAACTTAATTATTGCACGCAAGTTCATAATAAAGCAACGTTATGAAAAGCGGGCGAAAACGCTGCCCCTTTAATCTTTCACAGGGCAAAAAACAGGTTAAGCGGATCATTGGGATTTTGCTATAAGTATGTTAAAAAACCGAAACTTTAAGGAAGAACAGTACAATGGATAAAACAAAAATGTTTCAATTTATATCCAAACAGAAAACGGCTTTTATTGCCTCTGTTAACGAGCACGGCTATCCCGTCGTCAGAGCAATGCTTGCCCCGCGCAAAATAGACGGGAATGAAATTTATTTTAGCACTAATACCTCGTCGAATAAAGTCAAACAGTATTTAGCAAACAATAAGGCTTGTATATACTTTTATAAGCGTGGAAAAATAAAATATCAAGGCGTTACGATGATCGGCGAAATGCAAGTTTGTACCGACCAAGCGACCAAAGAAGAAATTTGGCGTTTTACCGACAGACTGATTTATAAGAAAGGCGTGACCGATCCCGATTATTGCGTACTAAAATTTAAGGGTATTTCTGCAGAGTATTATTGCGATTTAAAGATCGAACAAATAGCGTTGTAATAATATAATCCCGCTATCCTTCGTTTGCGAAGACAGCGGGATTTTTGTTTCATTCATCCCCCTTCCTCGTTTTTTTGCCAAGCGGCTTAAAAACCTTTCTTTGTGCAATGTTTCCCGTTTTTGCCAAGCAATATTATAAAGACCGTTAGTTTATTGCCAACTTTTTATGAAATAGCTTAATTTAACGGCCGCGCTGCTTCTCATCTTATTACAAACAACCTTATAAAATCAAATTCCGTATTACGCCAACTTTTTATGAAATAGCTAGGTGCGCTGCTCCCCATCTTTTGCCCAGCGACATTATAAAAAACCGTCAGCTTTCCTTAAATCAACAGGCGCGCTATTTCTCGTCTTGTTCCAACAACGTTATAATATCGCATTCCGTATTAAGCCAACTTTTTATAAAAAAATACAAAATGAAAGCGCACCCGAACGGGTGCGCCTAATTATTTCTTTTTGCCAAGCAGCCTTTGTACGAAAGGCGGTAAATTTTTATCCGTTACGTTGATCGGCTCGTCTTCTTCGGGTTCTTCGTAAACGGGCGGTTCGGGCTGTACGGGAGCCGCAACAGGCTGCGGTTGCGCCTGCATCGGAACTTCCGCAGGTCTTGCGGGGATCGCATACGGATTAAGCGGAACCGCAGAACGAACGGGCGCGGGGGCAGCCGAACGCGCCAACTCTTCCGCACGGAGTTTATCGCCCGAAGGAAAACCCGTTGCAATTACCGTTACTTCTACCTCGTCGCTGATATTCTCGTCAATACAAGCGCCGAAAATGATATTTGCGGAATAATCGACAACGCCGTGAATCAGCGTCGCCGCCGTTTTTACTTCGTCGAACGCCAAGTCGTTTCCGCCGACCACGTTCAAAATAACCCCCGTCGCGCCTTCGATCGACGTGTCGAGAAGGGGGCAGTTCACCGCAAGACGAACCGCTTCTACAATGCGGTTTTCGCCCTTGGCAACGCCGACGCCCATATGCGCAAGCCCTCTGTCCTTTAAAATGGTGCGCACGTCTGCAAAGTCGAGGTTGATCAAAGCGGGCGTTACGATCAAATCGGCAATACCGCGAATCCCCTGCTTTAACACCTCGTCCGCAACGCGGAGCGCCTCTTTCATGGGCGTATTGCGGGGAACGACTTCCCCTATTTTTTCGTTGGGAATTACGATAAGCGTATCGACAAACTTACGCAGGTTGTCCAACCCTTTCATAGTGTTGTCCATTCTGCGCTTGCCCTCGAACTCGAACGGTTCGGTAACGACAGCAACCGTTAAAATTTTTAAATCTTTTGCGATTTTCGCAATTACGGGAGCCGCGCCCGTGCCCGTGCCGCCCCCCATGCCGGCGGTAATAAACAACAAATCCGTCTTTTCGATGGCGCGCATCAAATCTTCTTTGCTTTCTTCCGCGGCGGCTCTGCCCACTTCGGGGTCGGCACCCGCGCCCAGACCTTTGGTAAGCTGTACGCCGATCTGAATTTTTTGATTCGCCAAACTCTGCGCCAAAACTTGCGCATCGGTATTCACCGCGATGTAGTCTGCGCTCTTGATTCCCGCTTCGATCATTCTGTTGACGGCGTTGTTTCCCGCGCCGCCTACGCCGATCACTTTGATTCTCGCTTTCCCCGAAAACTCCTGCGCTTCGGGCACATTCTCTCCGAACATAATTGATTAACCTCCGAATCCGTTTAATATCCGATAGAGCAAACCGCGTTTGCGGTTGTCTTCGTAAGCCGTGTCCGCAAGCGCAATGCGCGAACTGACCGACGGTTTATTGTAATAAGGCAAATCGGGCGCGACCTGCTCGCACACGCGATTTAACCGCTTGCTTACGTGTTCCAACGCGCCGCGGATATCGCATATCCCCTCGCCCGTAACGTAAAGCGGTTTATTGTCCAACTCTTTTCCCGCGCATTCTTCCAAAAATACGCTTACCTGCTCGCAAATATCGTCTAACCCCGCGCGCACTTCTTCGACAAACGCGTCGAACGGGATTTCGTAAGCAATGCCTTGATATAAAAATTCCGAATCGGGCGCGCCGCCGCGGCGGAACAAATTCGCCTTGTCCAATAGAGCTACCGCGCCGTCATAAGGAAGCGCAAACCGCTTCATCAAGCGCACGGCGATTTGTCCTTTTCCCGCCCAAAACGTTTTTTGCGCGCATACGCCCCCGCCTAACATAATGCAGACGGTAGAAGAAAGATACCCCGCATCGAGGAACAAAGCCGTTTCGTCGCGCGTTTCGGAAGGGATCAAATAGGTTGCCTGCGCGTACCCCGAAGGGAGATATCGCAGCGAAATGCCCGTTCCCTTAAAAATTTCGCCCATCGTCTGCGCGAAATAGTCGCTGCAATAAAAATACGAAAGCACACCCGAAAGACTTGCGGATACAAGCCCCGTAGGATCTACCACGCGGCGATTATCCGCCGTAATAAAGATCATGCTCGAAGCGCGCATAAAGCGGTAGCCTTTTAATTCTTCCCGCCCGCTTTCGTAAAGAAGACCGATTTCCCGATCGCCGATTCTGCGCCGTTTGGGAAAGCTGACCTCGTGTTCTTTGGGGATCACTTGGGTAAACTCGCCGGGTACGCCCACGAACAGCGTTTTGATCCGTTCGCCGCAGATGCGTTCCACCGCGGCAAGCGCGCGCATGATCGCATCGCCCAGCTGCGCCGTATCGTAAAACGCGCCGTTTTCGTACCCGAAATACGTTTCCGTTCTGTTCGCCTTTAAGACAAACGTATGATTAACGCCCCTCTCGCCGACAAGCACCGTAACTTCGGAAGAGCGAACGTCTAATACCGCTACGCTTTTGCGTCCCATGTCTTTTGTTCCTTATTCGAAATTCTTTTTTTATTATATCACAATGCCCGCCGAACAGTCAAGCGATTGCACTGTTTTTTCGCAAAACGCACCTTGCGCGCAAGAAAAAAACGCCCTTGCTTTAAAGGCGTTTTTTATATTCCCTTTCAATTATTTTCGGCAGGCACGCGCGGTTCGTAAGTAGGTTCTAAAATCTCGCCCGTCGCGCTTACGTCGAGCACGCGGATCTTGCCGAACATTCTGTCTTCGTCTTCCAACCCGATATACTTTTGCGCCGCTTTTTCCGCCTTTTCCCCCGCCTTAACGGAAGGATTATGCAAAATCACCGTAACACCTTCCCGCGTTTGCAATTCAAACGATTCGGTGCGCACGTCCGTTTCCAACGGGCGCACGAACGCGACCGACTTTATATTCATGCGGGCGGAACCCGTTTGTGCTTCGAACGCGGAAACCGCAAGCAAGAGTTCGGCAAACCGATCGCCCTGCGCGATTTTGCCCGTTTCCGCCGTAAGGGAAAAACCTTCTAAAAGAATATTTTCCGCGCCGTCCGCCCTGTTTACGTTTTGCTCTTTTACGCCGAGATACGCCCCTTCCGAATCGTATATATCGTACTTGCCGTCTTCGCGCTTTAAGGCAAACGTTTCCCTGCGTTCGGTTACGGAAAGAACGACCGTTTGCGGAAAATCTTTTTCCGCGCTTTCCAAACGGAAAGAAGGATATTTTGCGACCGTCTGCTTGACGTCGTCTAAATTCAAAAAGGTCGTGCTTGCGCCGACGAACGAATCTAATTCTTCTTGTAACGACTTTGCTTCTTTGCGCGCTTCTTCCGAAAAAACAGAAAAATTCACTTTAACGGAAGTAACGGAAAAAATCGCGTTCAGCCCCGCTGCGATCGCAGCGAGGAGCAACAATAACGAACAAATGCTTACGGCTATGATTCTTTTATTCATCGGTGGGTATCTCCAACAAGGGGCTAAGATACGCGCACGCGCTTGATTTCCGCCCCCAGACTTTTCAATTTTTCCTGTAAATCGGAATATCCCCTGTCGATATGGGATAAATCGAGCACTTCCGAAACCCCTTCCGCGCCGAGCGCCGCCAATACGAGCGCCGCGCCCCCGCGCAGATCGCCCGCCACGACGGACGCGCCGTGCAAACGCGGAACGCCGCGCACAAACGCGTTGCGCCCTTTTACCTCGATATCGGCGCCCATCTTCTGCAATTCGGGCACGTATTTGAAACGGGTTTCGAACAGATTTTCCACCACAAGCGCGCCCCCTTCGCACGTACAGTTGAGCGCGGTGACCTGCGCCTGCAAGTCGGTGGGAAAACCGGGAAAAGGCAACGTTTCGATACGGCGGTTGCATTTCAGCCGCCCGTTGCTTTCTAACCGTATTTTATCATTTTTCGTATGTATCTTGCAACCGTTTTCGCGCAATTTATGTAAAAGCGAGCCGATATTTTCCGGTTTTACCCCGCACACTTCGATTTCGCCGCCACAAATCGCCGCCGCGATCAAAAACGTGCCCGCTTCGATGCGGTCTTTCGCGGGTTTGTAAGCGACCCCTTTCAGCGCGCTTACCCCTTCGATTTCGATCACGTCCGTTCCCGCGCCCGAAACTTTTCCGCCCATGGCGTTTAAAAAGTTTTGCAGATCGACGATTTCCGGCTCTTTTGCCGCGCCCTGCAAAACCGTTTTTCCTTCCGCCTTGATCGCGGCGAGCAGAATATTTTCCGTTGCGCCCACGCTGGGAAAATCGAGCAATATTTCCGCCCCGCGCAGTTTATCGCACCTGCACAATATGTAGCCGTCACGCTCGCTGATATCCACCCCCAACCGCTTTAACGCGTTTAAATGCAGATCGATGGGTCTTAGCCCGATGTCGCACCCGCCGGGGTAAGCGATCCGCGCCCTGTGAAAACGGGTAAGAAGGGAACCCAGCATAAACACCGACGAACGAAGTTCTTTCGTCAGCGCGGAAGAGATTTTATGCGAATAGGCGTTTGCGCTGTCTATGGTGACGTCGCTGCCGTGAAAGCGCACGTCCGCGCCCAATTCCCGCAAGATCTGCGCCATGCACAGCGCGTCGCTGATGGCGGGCGTGTCGCGTATGGTCACGGGCTGTTCGGTTAAAATGGACGCGGCAAAAAGCGGAAGAACGGCGTTTTTCGCCGACTGCATGCGCACGCTGCCGAACAAACGCCTTCCTCCGTCTATCATATATTTATCCATAAGTCTACTCCTTATACTCGGTAGTATAACAGTATATCTTATGAAAGTTTCCCCGCCGTTGTGCCTTATGAGACCGGAGCGCCTGTCCGGACGAAATGCGCTTGCCGCATAAGCGCCTTACAAGCCCCCTGCCCGCCATGGTAACTATAAGCGAGGTATTGCCCGCGCTGATCAAAGGCAGAGGCAGCCCCGTGAAGATATGAATATGATAGTTTCAGTATCCGTAAGCGTATAAATTTATTCTTTATTATGCCTCGAAACGTTATATACAAGCCCCATGCCCGCCATGGTTACGATAAGCGAGGTATTGCCCGCGCTGATCAAAGGCAAAGGCAACCCCGTGGGCGGAATACTTCCGCTGACGACGAGCGCGTTTAAAGCGGACTGTATGGCAAACACCAGCGTAATGCCCGAAACGAGCAGATAGCCGTACAAATTATCGCACTTGCCCGCAATGCGAAATCCCCGCCAAACGATAAACCCGATCGCGCTGAACAACAGCAGAACGCCGAAAAAGCCTGTTTCTTCCCCGATGACGGAAAGAATAAAGTCGCTTTCGGAAAAGGGCAAAAAGCGGTATTTCTGGCGGGAACGGAATAATCCCGTGCCGAAAAAATTTCCGTTCCCCAAGGCGTACAGCGATTGGATCAACTGATACCCTTCCTCTTTGGGTGAAGCCCACGGGTTTAAAAATGCGCTTAAACGGTTTAAGCGGTAAGGCTCGGCGATAATGAGCGCGGGCACCAAAAAGAGCACGGGAACGCAGATCGCGGCAAGGTTTTTCCAACTTGTGCCCGAAAGGAAGATCATTCCGATCATCAGTGCGCCCACGCACATGGTTACGGACATGTTCGGTTCTAACATAATAAGCACGCAAATTCCGCAGCCCGCGCCGAGTACGGGCAGAATACCGCGAAAGGTGCGCATGCGCGCGGGGTTTTTCGCCGCGTACGCCGCCGTAAACAGCACGAACGCGTACTTTGCAATCTCCGAAGGCTGAACGGTAAACGAGCCGAACCCGATCCAACGGGTAGCGCCGTAATTGCTTTTCCCCACCCCGGGAACGAATACGAGCGCAAGCAGAACAAGGGAAAGCGCAAGCGCGGGAATCCCCCACTTTTTCAGCTTGCGGTAATCGATAAAGGCGATCGCCGCCATGGCGGCAAGCCCCAGCACAAAGCCGATCACCTGTTTGCGGAAGAAAAAGAATTCGTCGCCGTACTGCACTTCCGCATTGTAACGGCTTGCGGAATACACGCACACGAGCCCGTACGCCGCCAACAGGATAACCGAAACGAGGAAGAGAATATCTCCCTTCCCCGTGCTTTTCCCCTCGTTATTCTTCCGCAGCGTTTTCACCGAAATCCTCCGCTTCTTGCGTTTGCTCTGTATTCGAAGGCTCGCCCGCCCCGAACGAAGCGACTAATTCCGAAAACCGTTCCCCCCGCTCTTCGTAATTGCGGAAGCTATCGAAACTCGCGGACGCGGGGCTTAACAGCACGTTTTGCCCCCGCTTCGCCGTAAGATAAGCGACTTTTACCGCAAGATCGAAAGGGCGGCACAGCGTTACCGAAGCATACCCCTTTTTCAGCGCGGCGTTTAAAATGCGGAACGCGTTTTCCCCGTAAAGCACGGTATGTACGACGGAAGAATTTCTGATCGCTTCGAACAGCGGTTCGTATGCGTACCCCTTATCTTTCCCGCCCAAAAGCAGTACCGTTTCCCCCTTTACGCTTCCGATCGCCTTGATTGCGGAATCGACGTTCGTCGCCTTGCTGTCGTCGATAAACGTAATGCCGTTTACTTCGCCCGCCTTTTGCAAGCGGTGCGCCACCCCGCGGAACTGCGTAAGCGCCCTTACGATTGCGCGCGTATCCGCCCCCATCAACTTGCACGCGCAGATCGCCGCAAGCGCGTTCGCCGTATTGTGCGCGCCTTGCAGGGGCAATTCCGATTCGGCTAAAATCTTTTCCCCGTTATAGCACAGCGCGCCTTCCGAAAGATATCCGCCGTCTACCCGCTCTTTCAACGAAAACCAAACGACGTTCGCCTTCGTCTTTTCCGCAAACGCGCGTACCACGGGATCGTCGTAGTTGAGCACTGCGTACTCGCTTTCGCCGCTGTTTCGCAACAGACGTTCTTTTAAATACACATAGTTTTCCATGTTGTAATGGCGGTTCAAATGATCTTCCGTAATATTCAGCACCACCGCGACGTGCGGGCGGAGAGAATACAGCGTTTCCAACTGAAAGGAAGAAATTTCCGCAACGGCGATCCCGTCTTCGCCCAACGCTTCCGCGCAGGAAGAAAGGGGCTTGCCGATATTGCCGCAAGCGAGCGCGCGTTTGCCCGCTTCTTGCAAAATACCCTCGATCATGGTGACGGTCGTCGTTTTGCCGTTCGTACCCGTTACCGCAACTACGGGACAGCGCACGGCGAGCGCGCCGAGCTCCGTTTCGCCGATAATGCGCTTGCCCGCGCGGCGGAAGGAAACGGGCAGCGGATGATCGACGGGTATACCGGGGCTTAGCACCAGAACGTCGCAGCGGGCGGTGCAATCGGATAAATCCTCTTTATGTACGATTTTCGCCCCCTTGCGTTCGAGGGCGGCGGCGTTTTCCGCAACCGCGCCTTCCTCTACGTCGTCGTAAACGAAAACCTTTGCTCCGCGCCCGAGCAGATATTCCGACGCGGACACCCCCGAACGGGATAACCCCGCAACGAGAAAACTCTGTCTTGAAAAAAGCATATCTTCTCCTTTTTCCCGACGGAATTGCTTCCCGCGGGAATCATACAAACGGAAGCAGCACGCAGGCGCCCGCCATTGCCGTTACGATCGCGTACGCGTAGGAAATTTTTCCTTCCGAATACCCTTTCTCTTGAAAATGGTGGTGAATGGGCGCCATTAAAAACACGCGTTTGCCCGTTTTTTTATAGTATATTACTTGTACAATAACAGATATGCTTGAAAGGACAAACATTATTCCCACAATCGGAATTACAAGCGCGTTGCCCGTAAACAGCGCCGCGCAGGCGGCGAAGCCCCCCAACGAGAGGGAGCCGGTATCCCCCATAAACACGCTCGCACGGTTTACGTTAAAAATCAGATAGGCGGCAAGCGCGCCCGTAAGGCAGAAGGAAAGCGCGGAGAACGCGCCGCTTTCCCCTTGCGCGAAGATCAGCAGACCGAGCGCGAAAAAGTAAAACGCGCTGACGGAACCCGCAAGCCCGTCTAAACCGTCCGTTAAATTTACGCTGTTTACGGTTGCGAGCAGCACGAAAATGCCGATGGGCATCATCCACCAACCGACGTCGAACGAAAGGCGCGTAAAGGGAATTTTTAACACGGTAAGCCCGTTTAAACAGCAATAAACGGAGGCGATAACCGCAACCGCAAGCTGAAAGGCGATTTTTTGGTAAGGGCGCAACCCCAAATTATCCCCTCGCCGCTTTTTAAGCAGATCGTCTAAAAAGCCCACGAGAAGATATCCCAGCCCGATAGAAAGGGCGACGAGGAAGGGCTTGTCCGCGCCCCCTTCCGCCGCAATCGCAACGGTGCAGGCGGCGAGGATAAACCCAAGCCCGCCCATAGTGGGCGTTCCCCCCTTTTGTTTGTGTTCTTTTACGTAGTGCAAAATATTTTGCCCTGCGCCCAATTTTTTAAGCAGCGGAATTTCCGCCGCGCACAATATGAGCGAAAGGAAAAACGAAAATAAAATCAAAAGTAAATATTCGCGCGTCATTGTTTTAACTTCCCGAGAATGGAATTTATAACAGCTTTGTCGTTATAGCTGTATTTTATTCCCATAATCTCTTGATAAGTTTCGCCGCCCTTGCCCGCAATCAAAAGAATATCCCCCGCGGTAAGCAAATTTACGGCGTATTCGGTGCCCTTTTCCCGCTCTTCTACGGAAACGTACCGCTTGGAATACCGCTTATACCCCGCCTCTACCTGCGCGAGAATGTCGCAAGGGTCCTCGTAGCGGGGATTATCCGAAGTGATCACCGCAAAATCGCAGTATTTTGCCGCAGTTTCTCCCATAAGCGGGCGTTTGCCCGCGTCGCGGTTGCCCCCGCACCCGAACAGGCAGACGAGCTTTCCCGTACAGTGTTCCCGCAAGGCGGAAAGGGATTTTTCCAACCCGTCGGGCGTGTGCGCAAAATCGACGAAGATATCCGCCCCGCGGAAGGAAGCAACCCATTCCAGCCTGCCGTCTACCCCCTTGCAGCGGGCAAGTCCGCGCGCGATCTCTTCCACGCCCAAGCCCAGCCGTTTGGCGCAGGCGGCGGCAGCCATCGCGTTATACACGTTGTGCCGCCCCGTCATGCCGATTGCCGTTTCGCACAGTTCGTCGCTGAGATTTAAAACGACGCGGCTTCCCCGCGCCGTTTCGCTTTCGATCACCGCGAACACCTCTGCGGGATTTTCCAGCCCGTAGCTGACGCTCGGAACGTTTTTATCGTACAGCTCGCGCGAAAAGGGATCGTCCGCGTTCAGCACCGCGAAGCGGCATTTCTCCCTTTGAAAAAGCAGTTTTTTCGCATTTCCGTATCGTTTCATATCCCCGAAAAAGTCGAGATGATCTTGCGTGAGATTGGTGAATACCGCAATTTCGAACGCGATCGGGCTTACCTTGCCCAAGGCGAGCGCGTGCGCGGAAACTTCGGTAACGACCGTTGTTACCCCTTCTTTTTTCATGTCCGCGAGCAGCGAAAACAAAAAGACGGGGTCGGGCGTGGTGAGCGCGGGCGCGACGAATTTATTGCCGTATTTCGCCCCGAGCGTGCCGATTA
The DNA here is from genome assembly GCA_910578065.1 of uncultured Christensenella sp. GTDB lineage: Bacteria > Bacillota > Clostridia > Christensenellales > Borkfalkiaceae > Gallimonas. The sequence goes on from CAJTPB010000023.1 coordinate 17,866, forward strand.
AGCCCGACTTGATTCCCCCTTCTTCCAAAATAGAGCGCAGCATATGCGAAACGGTCGTTTTACCGTTCGTACCCGTAACGCCCACGATTTTTAAATCGCGTTCGGGGTGATTGTAAAACGCCGCGGAAATGTGCGTCATCGCTTCCCTGCCGTTTTTTACGATGATCTGCGGGCAGGAAACACCGCATTCCCGTTCGCATACGACGGCGGCGGCGCCTCTGCTTTCCGCGTCTTTGGCAAAGCGGTGCGAATCTACGCGCGTGCCTGCGTAGCAGAAAAACAGATCCCCGTCGCACGCGGAGCGGCTGTCCGTACACAGCCCCGTAATTTCGCAATCGCCCGCCGTTCTTCTTTCGTATGAAATTTCCCGCAATAAAAAGGAAAGTTTCATAACCTATTCTCCAATCGCCGTATACGGCTTTATTTGATTTACGTCTATAATGCCGCGGAAAATTTCTTCCGCGCAGGGCGCGGCGACCGTACTGCCGTAATACTGCCCCTGCGGCTCGTCTATAATCACAAGCGCGAGATAACGCGGATCGTGCGCGGGGAAATACCCCAAAAAGGAAGAAACGTACTTCCCCTGCGCGATATGCCCGTTTTCGTATTTTTGCGCGGTACCCGTTTTACCCGCAACGCGATACCCTTCGATATACGCCTTTTTTCCGCTTCCGTCCCGCACGACTCCTTCCAGCATTTCGGAAAGTATGCGCGAAGCGTCTTCGCTTACCGTGCGCCCGACAAGCGATTTTTGCGTGCGTTCGCGCACGGAACCGTCTTCCGCAAAGATTTCCGTCACCAAGCGGGGCGCGTAATAATACCCCCCGTTTACCGCCGCGGCGGCGGCGCAGGCAAGCTGTAAAGGAGAAACGGCGATGGTCTGCCCGAATCCGATACGCGCCAAATCGCAGTCGCGCACCGTGCTTTCGGGAAGCAGCATGCCGATGGTTTCCCCCGCAAAATCGATCCCCGTCGTATTGCCGAAGCGGAACGCCTGCAAATAATCGTAAAACGTTTCTTTGCCCAAAGATAGCGCGATATCCACAAAACAGGGGTTGCAGCTGTTGTTCAGTGCTTCCGCAAGCGTTTGATTGGAATGCTTTCCGTTTGCGTGATCGCTCCAACATTTGATCGTCGTGCCGTCTACCGTGCGGGTGCGCGCGCTTGGATAAATATGATTTTGCGCCAACGCGGAAGGATTGCCGCGCAACCCTTCTTCGATGTTTGCGGCGGCGGTTATAATCTTAAAGGTAGACCCCGGTTCGTAGATATCGCACACCAAACTGTTGCGGGAAAGCGCGTTCAACGTTTCCAAATCGTTGCGCGGCACGTCGTTTAAATCGTACGAAGGCAAGTTGACCATGGCGAGAATTTCGAAATCGGAAGGATCGAGAATCACGCATTGCACCCCCTTTGCCTTGGAAGTTTCCATTGCGCGCTTCATCACCTCTTCGGCGAGCGCTTGAATGCGGTAATCGAGGGTGAGCCTTGCGCTTAACCCGTCTTTCGCGGGCATGTACTTTGCAACCGATCCTTCGATATCCACGCCGACGAGATCCGTTTCGAACAGCACCTCGCCGTTTTCGCCCGCAAGGTACTTGTTATAATACTGCTCGATCCCCGTCGTGCCCGATTTATCGTAAGAAGTAAAGCCGAGCACTTGGCAGGCAAGATCCCCGTACGGATACAGCCGCACGTTGTCGCGCGCATAGTAAATCCCCGCGACGTTCGCCCCCGCGATTTTTTCCACAAGCGACTTTTCCGCGCTCTTTACAATGGTAATTTCCGACTTTTTCTTATCCGTCAGCTTTGCGTACACGTCTTCGTAGGTAAGCCCCAAAGCGGCGGTTAAAAACTGCGCGGTGTATTCCGCGTCTTTAACCGCATTGGCGCGGGCGTATACGCTGTATGCGGTGGAATTTCCCGCAAGCAGTTCCCCGTTGCGGTCGAATATCTTTCCCCGTTCCGCAACGACGGGGATCTCGCGCGTCCACTGATCGAGGGCAAGATAGTTCAGCTCGTCCTTCCAAATTACTTGAATGTAGAAGAATCTTCCCATAAAAAGACAAAAAAGAAAGGTTATCGCCGCAAGTACGGCAAATAACCTCTTTCGTAAGACAGATAACGAATAATCCGTCGCTTTTATCTGATATTCCTCCCCGCAAAGGGAGCTTGTTTCCCCCTGTTGCGTTTAGCCGGGAATGATCATTCCCAACTGTTTTGCAAATTCCATTACGTGTTCCCACGCGGTGACTTCGGCGATGTTTTGTTCGATTTCCGCAGCCTGCGACGCAAGCGCCTGCGAAGTCTCCTGCAACTGCGCGATATCCGCGTTCAGCGAATTGATGATGGAAGTATTTACGCAAATGATCGCGATCACAAGCACGATCGCAAGCGCGACCGCCGCAATGATCAGCTTGGTTTTGGAAGAAAGCGCGTAAGAAACGCTCTCTTTTCGCGCAGCCGAAACGCGTTCTTCTTCCGCGCGGCGAAGGGTATCCATCGTACGGCGGGTGGGGATCGCGTCGTCCGCTTCCCCTTCGGGCGCCATAACGGGAGCCGCAACGGGCGCTGCGATCGCAACCGCTTCCGCTGCGGGAGCGCTCTCTTGCTTTTGCGCTACGCCGTAAAGTTCGCCGTTTTTATAAGTAATACCCTCGAACAGAACGCGGCGACCTGCGGGCGCTTCGCTTTTTACAGCCGTGTATTGGGATACGCGCTCTGCCGCGCTGGGGATGCGCACTTCTTTTACCTGCACTTCCTTTACGGGCGCGGGCGCTTCCGCCTGCTTTTGCTCCGCGGTGAACACTTGACCGTTTTTATAAGTGATTCCGTCGAATAAGATACGGCGGTTCGCCTGCACGCTTTCGGTTGCAGGCGCGCGCTCTTCCGTTTTGCGCACGGAATTACGCGTAAAACGCTCGTTTTCACGCGCGCGTGCCGCTTGAATGCGGGCAATTTCTTGTCCCAAAACTGCGTTCGCCATTTCTGTTGCTCCTTATCAATCTATTCCCGAACCGTCCGTTTCATTACAATTTTCGGGCGATTCGTAGTTTTGCGCATTTACTGCGCGAATTTTGCCGTAATTCTTCTTCGCTTGCCGTAATCGGTTTTTTGTTTACCGCTTCCAGCTCTTTTTTCTTCCCGCAAATACACACGGGAAACTCTTTCGGACAGACGCATTCTTCTTCCAGTTCGCGAAACGCTTGCTTCACGATCCTGTCTTCCAGCGAATGAAAGGTGATGATCGCGATCCTTCCGCCCCTTTTCAGCCTGCGGGCAAGCCCGATCACGCATTCTTTCAAGCCTTCCAACTCTCCGTTCACTTCGATGCGGATCGCCTGAAACGTTTGTCTTGCGCAAGGTCCGCGCATACGGAACTTTACGGGAATGCTTTCTTCAATAATCTTTGCCAGCTCTCCGCACGTCGTAAGCGGCTTTTCCGCCCGCGCCCGCACGATATTTTTTGCGATGACGGCGGCAAACTTTTCTTCGCCGTATTCGCGTATGATCTTTCTTAGCCGTTCTTCCGAATATTCGTTTACAACCGTTTCCGCAGAAAAGGAAGAACTTCTGTCCATTCTCATGTCGAGCGGGGCGTCCTCTTTCAAATAAGAGAACCCGCGCGCGCGATCGTCTATTTGATGGGAAGATATTCCGAAGTCGAGCAGCACGCCGTCTAATTCGGTTATCCCCTCGCTGCGCAATACCCTTTCATACTCTTTATAATCGGCGCGGTACAGCCTGAATCTGCCCGCAAACGGCTTTAACCGTTCGCCCGCGGCGTTTATCGCCTCTTCGTCTTTATCCGTCGCGATCAGCCGCACCGTGTCCTTTTTCGAAAGGATCGCAAACGAGTGTCCTCCCCCGCCTGCCGTGCCGTCGAAATAAACGCCGTTTTCTTTGATATCCAGCCCCTCGATCACCTCGTTTAACAGTACGGGGCGGTGATAGCCTTCCATCTTAGAAATCCAAGGCGACGAACGCGTCGTCTATCGTCATCGTATCGCCGTCGCTTTGCTGTTCGCTCTTCGACCAAATTTCGTCCCCTTCAAACCGCTCTTTCGACCAAATTTCGATGTAATCGCTCATGCCTACGGTAATTACGTCCTTTTCGATCCCCGCAAACTTTTTTAAATTGGCGGATAAAAGCGTTCTGCCTTGATCGTCGTCCGAAACCTTTTCGATCGAGGAAAGAATTTTACGCTTTGCGCGCAGTTTTACGGGATCGCCCGAGCGAATGCCGTTCAGCGAAGCGACGCGTTCGGAAAGCACTTCTTCAGGATATACCCGAATGCACCCTTCCATGCTCGCGACAAAGTAATATTCTTTGCCCAGCCCCGCGCGGAATTTTGCGGGAATGCGGATTCTGTTTTTTCCGTCGATCTGGTGATTGAACGTTCCAACGAAAAATTCCACGTGCGCCCCTCCTTTCCAAGATATGTTTCGATTATATCACGCTTTTCAGCCACTGTCAACCACCTTTAACCACTTTTTTCGTAAAAACGCAAAAAAAATTATGATTTTTAGGGATTTTTGTGGCAATTTCCCTCATTTTTATTGGCGAACATTTGTTTATATCTGATTTTATTATAGTTTTTTGCGCTTCCGAGGAAGAAAACCCCCGTTTTTACCCCATTTCCCCCCGTTTTTCGGCATATTTCCGAACATAAGTTTGCATTTTCCTCGCAGTGGTCGGCGAACCCGTAAACACCGCTTAAAGTGGTTGCACCGCCCGATTTTTCCGCCAATACAGCGCTTAAACGCCTTGCCGTGCCTGCGTTTCCGTCGTAAACGGGAACGCCGTAATGCGCGCAAATGCGCTCTTTCAAAAATATGTAATGGGTGCAGCCGAGCACAACGCCGTCGAAGTTCCCTGCGGGCAAGTGCTCGTTTAGGTTGATTTTTTCATACGATCCCCCGCACCGTTCGACGGCGCGCGCAAGATCGGGGCAGCCGTGCACGGCAAATTCGCACTGCGGAAATCGCCCCGCCAACGCATGCAGCCGTTCGCTTGCCGCCGTTTGCGGCGTGCATAAGACGAGCGCGCGCTTGCAGTTTTGGGCGGCGGGGCGCACGGCAGGTTCCATTCCTACCACGGGGAAGGAAAATTCTTTGCGCAATTCGTCTGCGCATACGGCGGTCGCCGTGTTGCAGGCAAGTACGGCGGCGTCTATCCGCAAGGCGGAAAATCGGTTCAGCGCCGCACGCACAAGGCGCCTAATTTCCTCTTTTGGTTTGCTTCCGTAAGGCGCGTTGTCGTTATCGCCCAAATAATAAAACCGCGACCGCGGCAAAAGCGCCGCGCATTCCTTTAAAACGGTCAATCCGCCGATCCCGCTGTCGAACACCCCGACTGTTCCCGTAAACTCTTCCATAAATCCCCCCTATTTCATTTCCTTTTCGCAAAAAAACGCAAAATTTTATTACATAGCCGCAAAAAACAGTTTACATTCCATATATTTTATGCTAAAATATTTAAGTCTTTGAAACGATTATAAAACAGAATCAAAAAAAGGAGTGATGTACCGTGCCTAATATTAAATCTGCGAAAAAACGCGTTTTGGTTACCGAAAAAAAGACCCAACAAAACAAAGCGATCAAATCTGCGTTAAAAACTTCCATTAAGAAGTTCCTCGCTGCCGTGAACGCGGGCGAAAAAGAGAGCGCAACCGCCCTCTATCCCGAAACCGTTTCGGCAATCGATTCCGCGGTGACCAAAGGGATTCTTCACAAGAACAACGCCGACAACAAAAAGGCGAAACTTGCAAAGAAACTTGCGGCATTAAACGCGTAAACTTTTATTCGGAACAAACGTCCGTACTTTTGCGGGCGTTTTTTTCATACCCTTTTCCGATCGACAACGGCGAAAATCGCGGCATGAAGCGCATACCTTTATTTAAAACAACAGCCCCTTTTTTGCGGGCGTTTTTTTCATACCCTTTTCCGATTGACAACGGCGAAACTTGCGGCAAAAAGCCGCTACCTTAATTTAAAATAATCGCCTCTTTTTTGCGAACGCTTTTTATGCCATTTTTCGATTGACAACGGTAAACTTTGCGGCAAAAAGCCGCTGCCTTAATTTAAAATAACCGCCCTTTTTTGCTTACATTATTATATACCTTTCTTCAATCGGTTCCCCCCGCCCTTAATAAGCGGTTTTCGCATTAAAAAATTTTCCCTTTTCGTCGAATTTTCCCGAAAAATCCCTTTCATACAGTTGACAACGCACAAAAAATATAATATACTTTTTCTCGGATTTTGGTTTATTTTTACTAAACTTTAAGTTTATTTTTACAGAACCGAGAACCGCGGAGGACAAACCATGGAGTTAGGCGCAAAGTTAAAAGACATGCGGCAGCAAAAAAATCTGACGCAGGAAGAACTTGCCGACCGCTGCGAACTGACGAAGGGATATATTTCGCAGCTCGAAAACGATTTAACAAGCCCTTCCATCGCGACGCTGTGCGATTTGCTGAACGCGCTTGGCAGCAACCTTTCCGCCTTCTTCCACGAAGAAGCGGAAGAAAAAATCGTTTTTTCCGAATCGGAATTTATCGAAAAGCGTTCCGACGGCATGATTTGGAATTGGGTGATTCCCAACGCGCAGAAAAACGCCATGGAACCCGTTTTAGTCGAATTGGAACCGCACGCTTCGACGGGCGCGGACTTCCCCCACGAAGGCGAAGAATTCGGCTTTGTGTTAGAAGGCACGGTCGACGTTGTGCGAGCGGGCAAATCGCATACCTGTAAAAAGGGCGAAAGTTTTTACTTTACCGCCAACAAAGAACATTCTATTGTAAACAAAGGCAAGAGCAGAGCGAAATTCTTATGGATTTCTACCCCTCCCAACTTTTAAAACCATAAGGAGAATTACGCAATGTCCGATCACATTATCGAACTGAACGACGTTACCAAGTACTATGACGACAACCTCGTTATCGACCACGTAAGTTTTTACGTAAAAAAAGGCGAATTTATTACCTTTCTCGGTCCGTCCGGTTGCGGAAAAACGACCACTTTGCGCATGATCGCAGGGTTCGACTTGCCTACGAGCGGGCAGATTCTTTTAAACGGAAAAGATATTTCCCTGCTCCCCCCCAACAAGCGCCCCGTAAATACGGTGTTTCAGCGGTACGCACTGTTCCCCCATTTGAATATTTTCGAAAATATCGCGTTCGGCTTGCGCATGAAAAAGGTGAAAAACACCTACCGCAACGCCGAAGGCGAAACGTATACCAAAACAGAAAAACTCACCAAGGCGGAAATCGCCGCAAAGGTGAAAAAGGCGCTTGAAATGGTAGACCTCGAAGGGTTTGAAAAGCGCTCCGTTTCTACCCTTTCGGGCGGACAGCAGCAGCGCGTGGCGATCGCCCGCGCGATCGTAAACGAGCCGGAAATTCTTCTTTTAGACGAACCGCTCGGCGCGCTCGATTTAAAAATGCGCAAGGAAATGCAAATCGAACTGAAAGAAATGCACCGCCGCTTGGGCATCACCTTTATTTACGTTACGCACGATCAGGAAGAAGCGCTTACCATGTCCGATACCATTGTGGTAATGGCGGACGGCGTTGTGCAGCAGATCGGCACCCCTACCGATATTTACAACGAGCCTGCGAATACCTTCGTCGCAGACTTTATCGGCGAGAGCAATATCTTTAACGGCACCGTTGTGGGCGACAGAAAGGTAAAATTCTGCGGAAAGACGTTCGACTGCGTAGACGATTTCGGTAAAAATGAAATGGTAGACGTTGTTGTGCGCCCCGAAGACATCGACATGTGCGCGCCCGAAGAAGGCGCTTTAAAGGGAAAGGTCATTTCCGTCGTATTCAAAGGCATTCACTACGAGATCACCGTGCAGGTGGGCAAATTCGAAGTGGTGATCCAAAGCACGGACAGCCGCGCCGTGGGCGATCTCATCGGCATGAAAATCGCGCCCGAAGAAATTCACTTGATGAAACGGCTGTACACCACCAACGTGTTCGACGGCACGATCACCAAGCGCAACACGGTGGAATTTGCCGACGGCGAGTTCGAATGCGACGTTACCCAGCTGTATCCCGACAGCCGTATCGACGAAGAAGGCTACCTTATCACCGCCGCGGGCGAAAAAATCGATTTGACGGGTACGGAAGTTTCCGTTGAAGTGGGCTTAAACGATATTTCCATCAGCGACGACGCGCAAGCGGGCGGCACGACGGGGCACATTATTTCCATTATCTATAAAGGCGATCACTATCGCTTGATCGTGCGCACGGACGAAAGCGAAGAAGACTTCGTTTTCGCGACAGCCGATTTGTGGAACGAAAACGACTTTGTTTCGGTAATCATTCCGAAAGAGAAGATCAAACTTACGTTAAAGAATACGGAGGCGGCAAAAAGATGACAAAGCTGCGTTTTTCCAGAAAAACGCTGTGCATCCCCTACGCCGTTTTTCTGCTCTTTTTTGTGATCGCGCCCATGCTGGTGATCGTATTTTATGCGTTCACCGACCGTAACAATCACTTTTCGTTTATCAACTTCGCGCAGTTCTTTTCCGACCCGACGAAGATCAGCACTATCGTCTATTCGATCGTCATTGCGCTGATCACAACGGTCGTATGCTTACTGCTCGCCTACCCCGTGGCGTACATTCTCGCGCGCAGTAAAATGAAGAAAAAACACGTTATCTTACTGCTGTTTATCACACCCATGTGGATCAACTTCGTTTTGCGGGTAAACGCTATTCGGGAACTGTTGAATTGGATCGGACTTTTGGGCGAAGCCAACTATTTTAACACCATTTTCGGAATGGTGTACGACTTTTTGCCCTTTATGATCTTACCGCTGTATACTACGCTGCTGAAAATCGACAATTCGCTGTACGAAGCGAGCGCAGACCTCGGCGGAAGCGCGTTTACCACCTTTACGCGCATCACCATTCCCCTTTCCATGCCGGGGATCATGAGCGGGATCACCATGGTGTTTTTACCTTCTATGACAAACTACGTTGTTTCGGACATGCTGGGCAATTCCAAGGTGACCATTATCGGAAAATTTATCGAAACGTATTTCGGCAGCGACTGGCACATGGGCTCGATGATCGCCTTGATCCTGCTTGTTGTGGTGTTTGTTTCTACCCTGCTTTCGGGCGGGTTCCAATCGGAAGATAACGTAAGGGGGGCGAATTTATGATCAAAAAATCGCTGAAAGCCTTTTATATCGGGTTGATCCTCCTTTTGCTGTACGCTCCCATTTTACTGCTTGCGGTATACAGCTTTAACTCGGCGAATATGATCGGCACTTGGGGGGAATTTTCCTTTCAGCACTATGTTACGCTGTTTACCGATTCTGCAATTTTGGAAATGATCGGAAACACGCTTCTGCTTGCGGTTACCGCCGCGATCCTTTCCACCGTGCTGGGAACGGCGGGCGCGCTGGGTATGTTTTATACCAAAAAACGGCTGAAAACGGCAATCAACGGCGCTTCGCAAATCCCCATTATCAATGCGGAAATCGTAACGGCGCTTGCGCTTGCCATTACCTTTGTTGCGATCGGAATGGAAAAATCCTTTTTCACCCTGCTGATCGGGCACATGGTGATCTGCACCCCTTTTGTGGTGCTTTCGGTCACCCCCAAACTGAAACAGATGGACGGCAGCTTATACGAAGCCGCGCTCGATTTGGGCGCAAGCCCCGCAAAGGCGCTGTTTAAAGTGGTTTTACCGCAGATTATTCCGGGTATCGTTTCGGGATTCATGCTTGCGATCACCCTTTCGCTTGACGATTACATCGTAACAAGCTACACCCGCCCTTCCACCTTTAACACCATTTCTACCTACGTGTACAACGCGACGACGAAGGGAAACGCGCATACCGCCGTAACGCTTTCCTCTTTTTGGGCGCTTACGACGCTGCTGTTCCTTGTGATCGTCGCCGTAGTGCTGTGCGCCAATCTTACGGGAAAAAGAAATAAGGAGGGCAAACGATGAACGCAAAAAAAATAACCTGCACGCTGACGGCGGCAAGTTTGCTCTTGCCCGCGGTCGCGCTTAGCGGGTGCGGAAATAAAGAAGAGATCCGCCTGCGCGTATACAGTTGGGAGGAATATATCGACGAAGGCGGCGAAGGCTCTTACGTATACGACGTACTCGAAGAGGAAAACGCCCCCGCCCTTATAGACGATTTCGAAAGCTGGTACGAGCAAACGTACGGCACGCCCATCCGCGTGGAATATTCCACTTTCGGCACCAACGAAGATATGTACAACCAATTAAAGTTGGGGGATACGTACGATCTTGTCTGCCCTTCCGATTACATGATCATGAAACTTGCCGCGGAAAACATGCTCGAACCGCTTAGCGACGGATTTTTCGATGCCGAAAACGAATTGAATTATTATATAAACAACGTTTCGCCGTATATCCGCTCTATCTTCGACAACGGAAAAATGACGGCGGACGGAGGCGAACACAGTTGGAGCGAATACGCCGCGGGCTACATGTGGGGCACGACGGGGCTGATTTATAACCCCGAAGCGGTTTCGGACGAAGCGCTTGCGCAGGGTTGGGGAATTATGCTCGATCCCGCGTTCCGCAAAAAAGTAACCACAAAAGATAACGTGCGCGACAGTTATTTCGTGGGCTTGGCGATCTATTACAAAGAGGAACTGCTGCGTTTAAAAAGCGAATACGATGCGGACGCCCTTTCCACCGAAGAGTATAACAGACAAATTACCCTGCTTATGAACGATACCGACGAAAAGACGGTTGCCGAAGTACAAAACATTCTGTTGCAGATGAAAGAAAACATTTACGGATTCGAAACGGATACGGGCAAATCGGACATGGTAAAGGGAAATATTTTCCTCAACTTTGCATGGAGCGGCGACGCGGTTTACGCGCTCGACCTTGCCGAAGAGGAAGATACCTATTTAAACTATTATATCCCCGAAGAATGCGCAAACCTCTTTTTCGACGGCTGGGCAATGCCGAAGGGCGCGAACAAACAGGCGGCGGAAGCGTTTATCAACTTCCTCTCTATGCCCGCAAACGCGGTGCGCAATTCGTATTTTATCGGTTACACCTCGGTGATCGCGGGCGAAGAAATGCTGAGTTATGCGGAAGAAACATACGGCGCGGAAGAAGACAGCAAAACCGCCGAATGGTACGATTTAAGTTACTTTTTCGGCGAAGAAGCCGGGCTTTACGTGGAAGAAGAACAGCTGAACCGCCAGTTGTACGCGCAGTACCCGCCCGAAGAAGCGATCCGCCGCTGCGCCGTTATGGACTATTACGGCGAGAACGAGGCGCGCGTAAACGAACTGTGGACGAAAGTGAAAGGCGCTTCGCTCGACGGCTGGGCGATCGCAGTCATCTGCATAGGCGTTGCGGGAATCGCCGCGTTTGTCGTGTTTGTAAAGTTGGGCGGCAAAATCGACTTCTTCCGCCGTAAACCCAAAAAAGGTTACGAACGGATCAAACAAGAACCCCTTTCTTAATTTATCGGTAAACGGCAGATACAACCCGCTAAGCATTAGTTAAATCGTCTTCCGCCGTAAACCCCAAACAAGGTTACGAACGGATCAAACAAGAACCCCTTTCTTAATTTATCGGTAAACGGCAGATACAGTCCGCTATGTATTAATAAAATCGTCTTCCGCCGTAAGCCCAAAAAAGTTACGAACGAATCAAGCAGGAACCGCTTTCTTAATTTATCGGTAAACGGCA
>CAJTPB010000024.1:0-24501 GCA_910578065.1 uncultured Christensenella sp.
ATACCGCCGCTAACTTCTTCATTCCCTTTTTCATTACTCTTCTTCCCTAATTTATATTTAATAAAAAATTATATTTTTTTCGGATTTGCTATTTTCCTTTATACATGGCCTATAATATTATATATTCGAAATGTGATATAAGTAAAAAAGTTTTTTAAAATGTTTAAATTGATTAAATTTATTATAGCACATCGAAAATTAAATTCAAAGCCTTTATTTGATAATTTGTTATAAAAAGTCAAAAAAAGTCTGTATTGCACAGACTTTTTAAGTTATTTCATTTTTCTAAAAAACGAACTAAACGCGCTTGTAGCTATATGATTTAAAAAACAAACGATTTATTCAAAGAAAAAACCCGTATTTTACAGGAAATCCGTTAAAATTCCTACAAAATACGGGTATTTGGTTGACTATGCGCGACTGTGTTTGAACACTTTTTGATACGCTCGATTAGTTCGTTTGTTTCGTCCAGCCGTATTTTTTCAATGTTTTTGTCAACGCCAAAGTCAAGATAGCCGACAGTCTTTACTGTTTCGTCGTCGTAGATGTAAACCATAAAAACAAGATTATCTATGATATTCTTTTGATACTCCTTGTCGGCGGGGTTGCCTTTCAGTAGTTCAGCGATAAATTCCAAAATGTCTTTTACAGTAAAACTGTGTCCGCGCTCTAATAAAATTCGTGATTTAGTTGCTTGCAAGTCTGCGAGCAATTTTTCATAGTCTGTCATTTTTCTTTCAATGTTTGCGCGGAGTAGTGGGCTTTTTGCCTCTATAAAAGCGTTTGTTAAATCGTCTACTTGTGTTTGTGCTTGCCGTATGCGCGTTTCAATGCTTTTTATTCCGTCGTCGCCCGTGCGCCGTTCATAATAGGCTATTGTTTCCCGTGCGGCTTTCTCGGCGTTTTTCTTGTCGCTCAAAAAGTCATAGACTTGTTGTGTAACGCGCTTTTCTAAATTGTCCTTGCCCTCGCGTGATTTTTCACATTCGCCTTTGTTCTTCCGCTTGCAAACATAGTAATAGTGTTTCTTGCCGCTTTTGCCCGTGCCGCCGCCCGCTACCATAGCAGTGCCGCAATGCCCGCAATACAATTTGCCAGTAAGCAAATACGGCTCAACCGCCGAATTTGCGCCCGCTAAAATTTTGTTGCGGGCAAGGCGTTTCTGAACTTCGTCAAAAAGCAACTCGTCAATAATGGCGGGGTATTGATTTGTACAAAGTCTTTTACCTAAATAGAATTTGCCCGTATATTTGGGGTTTGTTAGCCACCTGTCAAAAGTTCTGCTATTATAAGGGTTTCCGTTTATCCGTTCGCCTTTCGCGTTAAGTGCGGCGGCGATTTCTGTTTTGGTAACGCCTTTTTTGTATTCATTGAAAACAAAACGGACAATTTCCGCTTGTTTCTCGTCAATGGCAACTTTATGTATCGTGCCTTTTTTGCCCTTGCGGTCGGTGTCTATAAACTTATAGCCGAAAATGAGTTTACAGCCCGTATAAGTGCCGTTTTCAACGCAAGTATCAATGCCGTTAAGTATGCGCTTTGACAGTCGCTTGCTGTATTTCTCGTCGTTCCACTTCAAAAACATTTCATAGAACTCGCCGCCTTCGTCGTCGCTGATGGGCTGGGTTGCCGATATAACGCGAATATCGTATTTTTGTTTTAGCATTTCCTTATACATAACGCTGTCGCGGCGGTTGCGGGCGAACCTATCAAACATATAAACCAATATGTATTGAAACGCGCCGCTGTCGGCATCTCTAATCATACGTTGAAAAGAGGGGCGGCTGTCGTTCGTTCCCGTCCGTGCCTTGTCTGAATAGGCGTTTATAACATTATAGCCTTGACTTTCTGCAAACTCGCGGCAAACGCGAATTTGTCCGTTTATTGACATTTCGTTTTGTCCGTGCGAGCTGAACCTTGCATAGATAACTGCGTTTTTCATTGTGTGAAACTCCTTTGCGCGGTCTGCGTGTGTGCGGACTGCGGCTTAAAAATTTGTTGTTCGCTTTGGTGCTTACCGTCTTAACCGGCAAAAAATGCCGTCGCAGACAAATTGTCAAGGGTTTGCGCCGTAGGCGACGGCGGTTTTATGCCTTACGGGAGATAAATCGTCGCCCTTTACAATTTGGCAAGACGGCGTATTCCGTCCCCAGACGGTAAGCCCAAGCGACACAAAAACTATTTAATATTTATTGAAAATGAATAAAGCCCACAATGATTTTACTAAAAATAGAATAAGAGATTTTATCACAATAATAGGAATTGCGGCGCACATTGTAGAAAAAAATAAAGCCGAACATATTGTTCGACTTTTTGTAATGGCGTAGTATAGTCAATTCGATTATTTTTTTGCATTAAATTCAATAAAGTAAGAATTCAATTCAGCGTTAGAAATTTTATCGTTAATTAGATGCTTTATTGTATTTGAAAATTCTATCAAAATATCATACTTACACTTAGTATATGATTTTACAAATGATTTCTTTTTATATGCAACATATTCCTTTATCAAATTTAATCTGTTATCTTTGTTCTTGATTGTTATTTGCATACAATAACTAATATCATTTGAAATTTCATTTAACGCTTCCATTAAATTTTGATTGCAAGGTGTTAACTTATATGAGCTTAACATTATTAAAGCATTACTTGTTAATATACTTGTTGAATTATAAACATTTAAAATTTCATTGTAAAAATCAAATTTTTCATTATTTTCTATTCGCTTAAAAATTTTAGCTATCAGAATTTCTGGGTCAAGTTGTTCAAGTAAAGTTAACTCTTTATTAAGATTTATACTTAATTTGTTTAGATTATCAATAAGAAATTGTTTTTTATAAGCTTTTTTTTCATTGACGCTTTTTATAATTGAAATGATAAAGGCAGACAGTGAAATAATAAAAGCCAATACACTTAAAACAGTGGTGATAATTTCAAAAGTTGTCATTGCTTCTATTTGCTCGCCACTCAATAATTCGCTATCCATAATTACCTCCTTATACTTTAATGCGTTAAGCAGTTGATTATTTCTTCGTCAGTAATGAAAGGGGTTTGCGCTCTGATTAAATCGGGAGAAGAGGGAAGCTTAACAAGTCCGTCACCCTTGTCAAGCAATTCTGCGCCACGCCCAACATCAATAATGTTCATACTATGTTGAGCATTAGCCGTTTTAAGACAAACTTTTGTTGGTAGGTTATACTTTATCAAGCCCGTAACAACTTTTGCACGAGGGTCTTGCGTGGCAACGATAAGGTGTATACCTGCGGCACGTCCTTTTTGAGCTATGCGTATAATATGTTCTTCAACTTCTTTTTTGCTTGTCATCATAAGGTCGGCAAGCTCGTCAATTACAACGATTATACTCTTTCCGTCGTATTTTTTAAGCCCTTTACGGCTCATTTCGGAATAACGTTGTTCCATAATGTTAACAGCAACTTTAAGCCATTTCACGGCATCTTGCGTGTCCTTTGCAACGTGTTCAACCCTGT
Source organism: uncultured Christensenella sp. (assembly GCA_910578065.1). Taxonomy (GTDB): domain Bacteria; phylum Bacillota; class Clostridia; order Christensenellales; family Borkfalkiaceae; genus Gallimonas. The sequence continues at coordinate 3,489 of CAJTPB010000024.1, forward strand.
CGCGTATATCTTGCTCATACAAGCCAAATTCTGCCCCGTTCTTTGGGTCAATAAGAATTACATTTGCGGTTGAAAAGCAAAGAATTTGCATTATTAAAGAATTAAGCAAGCTTGATTTACCGCTTCCCGTTGTGCCAGCAATAAGGATATGTACGGCTTCATCAAAGTTAGTTGTGATATAACCGTCTGCGCCTTTACCAAAGCACAAATAGCATTTTTGCTTTCCGTTTGGGTCATTTGCAACGGCTTCTTTTATACTGTTAACAGTATCGCCGCACGACACAAATTGACGGTTTTTCTTTTGACGAGTTACAGTAAAACCGCCGCTCGTGTTAATTTCGTAATTATAACCATAACGACTATTCAAAATATCCATAGCTTGTTTTACGGCAGTTTTTGTGTACCAACCGCCCGAAAAATTAAATCTAAATTCTTGCGGTGCTTCTACGCCGTCAATATAGGTTGCGCCTACTCCAAGTTGTCCGAGTACTCGTTCAAGGTCTTTGCCTTCCATTTCCAAAGTTACAGTCGCCATAGTTATTTCTCCTTCGCACATTTATTGTACCAAAATTAAGCAATTTTTTCAAGCGTATAACATAGACAAAAAATGTACTTTATACAACTGACATAAGTATTACTTTATACGCCACTATGTCACACTGTAACACTTTTGACGAAAAACCGCGACGCAGTGCCGATAAGTTACTATTACCTTATTGGCACTGCGTCGCACGGAAAATAAACAGCAATAGGTACGGGCGGCAAGCCGCCCGTACTGTGGCGTATAGTATTACCACGCCACCCCGTCACAATGTCACACTTTTGGCGTAAAAAATATTGAAATATGTAAATTTATGACGAAAAGTATTTATTTTGATTTATGTCCATAAGGGTGGGTTCTCTGGGTGGGGAATAGAAAAAAGCACAAGGCGTTTAACCTTGTGCTTTTTTCTTACTGGTATGCGACGAAGCCCGCGACACCGTTAACGAAAATATATTCCGTTTTGCGGTGTTCTAACTCTTTCGCATTTGGTTGAGGTGACGGGACTTGAACCCACGACCTCTTGGTCCCTAACCAAGCGCGCTACCAAACTGCGCTACACCTCAATATTTTTGTTGTACATCTTCGGGTCGTTCCACGACCTCTTTTTCTCGACAGCGTTAGGGTATCACTGTCTTCGGTCACGCTCGCATCCCGCTCGCTTAGTTCGGCTTGCGCAAACAGTTTTTAACTGTTTGCAGAACGCAATCCTCACCCCTAACCAAGCGCGCTACCAAACTGCGCTACACCTCAATGAAAGTATCTTTTATTATATCGATAATTCTAAAACTGTCAAGCAATTTTATCCCATTAACTATAAAATTTTCCGCATGATTTGCCAAACAATTATTCTTTTTCAAAACCGTCTGCCCAAGCATAAGCCTCTTCCTGCGAAGAAAAAACCAAAAAAGGCTTTCCGCTTTCTTGCATGATCGCCATCATTTCCCCTCGCACGCAATTGGGATATTCGTCTGTAATCCATTTTATAAAATCCTCGTGCACTTCCTCTTCGCACCCTTCCGTCATATCGGGCCGAGTACGCCCCCGATACGTTTCCGCACGGCGATACACGCTTTGCAAACATTGTTCGGGCGGAATATCGAGCATGATCGCTCCGTCGCACGCTTGCAATCTTTTTAAAAAAGTACGACGAAAGTTTCCTTCTATGATCCACTTTTGCTTTGCAAGTTCAAATTCTAACAGTTCGTCGAATTCTTCCTGCGAACGGTTTACCCAACCGGACAGCCACCAAAGTTTATCGAGGTGCACTGCGGGCAAAGAAAACCGCTCGCTTAAATAACGGGCAAACGTGCTTTTTCCCGCCCCGCCGTTGCCGACGATCAACAATTTTTGATAAGGAAACCGCATAATTACCTCACAATCAACAATTTTTTCTTTGCACGGGTGATCGCCGTATAAAGCCATTCTTTTCCGTTTTCGAAAAAGCCCGACTCGTCGATCACGATAACAAAGTCGTATTCCGACCCCTGCGCCTTGTGGCAGGTAACGGCATACGCAAATTCAAACCGACAAACGGTGTCTTCCCGCTTTACACGGAATTGCCGCAGCCGCTGAGTATTGTGTTCGGAAACCAGCGAACCGTCAGACAACTGATACGCTTTTGACCCGTATCCGTGCAGGTATCTGCCTTCCGAAAAAATGCCCCCGTCTACGGGCAGATCGTACACGCAATCGGTAAGAAAATCGGCGCGAAAATCAAGTTGCAGCAACCCGTCATCCCCTTCCCGCACGTGATAACAGTTTCCGATAATTCCGTTTACAAGGTGAAAATTCCCCTTTTCGTCGAGCGGTTTGCTCCAATCGTTCAGCGTGCAGATAAGTTTTTCCCCGTCGATGGGATAGTGCGCGGAAGTCGGTATTCCGAGATAAGAACGGATTTCGCGGTTCAACAAATTGCGGGTGCGGTTTGTTCCCGCAATAACGATATCCGCCTTGGGAAAAAGCGTTTTTCTATCCTCCGCCGTCAGTTCCGACTTGGGAATAACAGCCACTCCGTTTCCGTAACTGCCGTAATCGATGCGCTCCCCCGCGCGGGCAGCCTGCGCCAGCCGTACAATGGGATTTTCCTTTTCCTGCCGAACGACTTGCCGCAATACCGCGCACGGCATAGAAAGCAACGAATTGCTGCCGCCGACGGGCGGAAGCTGCGCGGGATCGCCGCAGAACAAGCACTTTACACCGAACGAGAGCAAGTCTTTTAACACGTCGTCCGAAACCATAGAAGTTTCGTCTACCACGATCAGGCGGATCTTTCCGTCTATTTTCTCCCGCTTCGCAAAACGCAAAAAGCGCTCCGAGATTACTTCGCCGTTTTCGTCGACTTGGATATCCTCTTCGCGCGTGTATATCAAACTGTGCACGGTGCCGGCGGGCGTTCCGCCGCGCATTAAAACGGAAGCGGCTTTCCCCGTAGGCGCAACAAACGCCGCGCTTTCCCCCGCAACAAGTCCCAGTTTTTTTACCGTATGATCGATCAAAAACGTTTTGCCCGTTCCCGCATAACCGCAAAGCACAAAAATTTGATTGCTTAAATTAAAAAACCATTCTTCGATCAGCGCCGCCGCTTCTGCCTGATCGGGCGTAAGCGTTACTTCCGCCTGCCGCATAACTGCTTCCATGCCTACATTATATCATGCTAATAGGCATTTTGCAAACATTTGTTTTGTATTTTGGGAAATTTTTTAAGGCATGCAAAATTCCGCATGCAGCAATTTTCCGCCGAACGTCCAATCGACGACAATCGCCCCCTTTTGTACGGGAAACGTTTGCGAAAGTTTACGCAGCCCTTTTTTAGCGGAAAAAGTGATCGTTTCGCCCGTGGGTGAAACTTCGTATTCGCCCGCATAACTTCCTTCATTCCCTTCCGCTCCGCGGTAGCGCAGCGTAAATTTTCCGCCGTAAGCAAGGTTGAGTTTTACCCATTCGAAACGGTCTAACTCGTCTTTTCCGCCCAAAAGCAGCTTTTCGCAGCGGTATTCCCCCGTATACGGGCGGGAAATTTCCGTTAAAGAACTCATGGCGGAAACGTCGCATCCTGCCGATACCGTCAAACACATGCAAAGCGCCGCAACCGACAATAACTTTTTTACCATAAAAAAAGTATTTGCAATTTTCTGCATTTCATGTTAAGATACTGTTATTATGAAATTCGATACGGAACTTGTGGGCAAAATCGGTTCGATGGCGCTCATCGACAAGGCGGATAATTTGATCGACTATACCCGCGTAGCCCGTCTTTCGCGCGAACTGCGCCCCGGATACGTTTGGATTTCGAGTGGAGCGACGGAAATCGGGCGGCTCGATTACCTTGCCCGCAACGGAAAAGAACTAAACGGAGAATTTGCCAAAACCGATTACAGTTCGCAAGGACAGGCGATTTTAATGCAGACGTACCGGCAATTCATCGATCCCCGCTATTCGGTGCGGCAAATTCTTGTGGAGCACCGCCATTTCAACGACGAGCAAAAGAGCGAACACTTGCGCGCGCTGCTGCTCCGCTGCGAACAGCAAAACGCTATTCCGATCATCAACTATAACGACGCGATTTCCAACGAGGAAAACAGGCGCTTGGAAATCACCTCTTTAATGCACGATAAAAAGAGGGTTTACGAATGCGTAGACAACGACGAAACCGCCTCGCGCGTTGCATGCCTTGTACGCGCGCGCGTACTGCTTATTTTTACAAGCGTAAACGGCATTTATACCAACCCCGAAGATCCCGCAACGCTTGTTCCTTTGATCTCGGGAAAAAACGATTTGGAACTAATCGAAAATATCGAAGCGCACAAACGCTTTTGCGCGGGTGCAAGCAGAGCGGGCGCAAACGGCGCGAAAGCAAAACTCGAATATATCAAAGACGCCGCCGCACAGGGCACGACCGTTTATATCGCAAACGCATGCTATTCGATAAACGACGTATTAAAAGGCGAAGTTCCCTGCACGAAAATAGGGATCGACTTAACAAAATAAACGAAGCGGGAACTTCTGTTCCCGCTTTTTTACATGTCAGCGACATGACCTCGCCGCTTTTACAATGTTGCAATACGTTCTTAGGCATGTTTTTATCGCCTTTTCATTTGCCGTCCCCTATTATAATCTGCCCCGCTCTTTGCAAATCTCTTCTAAAATTTCCGCTGCGTCGTAAATCAAATCGGGGCACGGTCTTTTTTTGTAGTATTGCTGCGTGCGCGCTTCCGCTTGCGGAAGCGTATCCGCCTTTACCCCCGCACCGCTAAGCAGTTCCCCGCAGTTAATGCTGCCGTTTTTTGCCTGAAACCGCTTTGCAAGTTCTTGCACGAGCGCGTACATTTCGTTCTTCGAATAATCAGGAAAAAGCAAGCCCGCCGTGATCGCCGCGCCCGAAACGCCCCCGCACGTTTGGCGCAGACGCCCCATTCCTCCCCCCATGGGAAGCCCCGCCGCCTTTAACGTTTGCTGCGGGATATCGAGCGCGTCCGCAAACGCGAGCATGACCGCCTGCGCGCAGTTGTACCCTTCGAAGAATAAATTTTTTGCTGTTTCTGCCCTTGACATTTACATTTCCTCCTAAATATGATATACTTTCATTATGACTGTTTATTACACGACCGCCCCCGTTCAAAGCGAACTTTGGACGAAAAAAATTTTATATGAATTTTACAATTTGCGCGCGCCCGATTTTTTTAAAAACGAAAACGGAAAGCCGTACTTGGCGGGAAATCCCCTTTCTTTTAACCTATCGCACAGCGGAAATTTGACCGCGCTTGCGATTGCGCAAGAAGAAATCGGATTAGACGTGCAGCTGCGCGACGACCGCCCGCGCGCAGCAATCTTACGCCGTTTGACCCCCGCCGAGCGGCAAGAAGATTTTTTTAAGGTTTGGACGGCGAAAGAATCTTATATTAAATACCGCGGACAAACGCTTGCCGCGCTTTTTAATAAACTTACCTTTAAGCGAGATACCTTATTCTTAAACGGAAATCCCCTTTCCGAAACGCTGTGTTTCAGTGAATTGGAAGGTTGTACCGTTTGCATCTGCACCCGCACGCCGCATTCCGCGCGCTTTGTAAAAGTTTAATGTCAAAAGGATCCGACCGATTTTTAAGCGGAAGAAAATCGCCGCTTGCGCGGTCGGATTTGTTTTCCCCTTTCGGAGGAAGGGAACAAAGACCCTTCACGCCCGTATGTTTCCGTTCGCATGTGCATCACAATGCGAATGCGCAACTTTCCTTTTCGGAACGGGCGAAGCGGGCCGCAGACAATTTGGCGTTACTACCGACGAAACCGAATCACCTGTTGCGATTAAAGCGCCGGTGTACCTTGTGCTAAAAGCGTCGCCGGTACGCAACCGATATATAAAACCTTTGCCCTGCTTCATTTTACCATATAATTAAAAAAAGTCCAACCGTTTCCCGTGCAGATTGCGCCGCCGCGGCAGTTGAACTTATTTCGCCCGCGTTTGCGGAAACAGGACAAAGGCTCCTTCACGCCCGCATGTTTCCGTTCGCACGTGCATCACAATGCGAATGCGCAACTTTCCCTTTCGGAACGGGCGAAGCGGGCCGCAGACAATTCGGCGTAATCGCTGCATCATTGGTATAATTGCCGGCGGCTATTAAAGCATAAGAGTGCGTCAAGCTGCTACCCATACCGGAACGCAACCAGGAACATAAAAGTCTTTGCCCTGTTTCATTTTACCATATAACGAAAAAAAGTCCAACCGTTTCCCGTGCAGATTGCGCCGCAAAGGCAGTTGAACGTTTTTTGCCCGCGTTTGCGGAAACAGGACAAAGGCTCCTTCACGCCCGTATATTTCCGTTCGCATGTGCATCACAATGCGGATTCGCAACTTTCCCTTTCGGAACGGGCGAAGCGGGCCGCAGACAATTCGCCGTTGTTGCTGCAACATACCGATAATCGCCTATTGCAGTAAGGTATAATGATTCGTACGTCGTCGCATAATTGTCGGAACGCAACCAAATACATAAAAGCCTTTGCCCTATTTCATTTTACCATATAACGAAAAAAAGTCCAACCGTTTCCCGTGCAGATTGCGCCGCAAAGGCAGTTGAACGTTTTTTGCCCGCGTTTGCGGAAACAGGACAAAGGCTCCTTCACGCCCGTATATTTCCGTTCGCATGTGCATCACAATGCGGATTCGCAACTTTCCCTTTCGGAACGGGCGAAGCGGGCCGCAGACAATTCGCCGTTGTTGCTGCAACATACCGATAATCGCCTATTGCAGTAAGGTATAATGATTCGTACGTCGTCGCATAATTGTCGGAACGCAACCAAATACATAAAAGCCTTTGCCCTATTTCATTTTACCATATAACGAAAAAAAGTCCAACCGTTTCCCGTGCAGATTGCGCCGCAACGGCAGTTGAACGTTTTTTGCCCGCATGTGCGGGAACGGAGCAAAGACCCCTTCACGCCCGTATGTTTCCGTTCGCACGTGTATCACAATGCGAATGCGCAGCTTTCCTTTTCGGAACGGACGAAGCGCGGGCCGCAGACAATTCGCCGTTGTTACGGTTGTATAAGAATTGTGTCCTGCGGACATTAAATAAATGGCAACCAGCGAATCTGTATAAGAGCCGGAACGCAACCAGTAAAATTAAAGTCTTTGCCCCTTTTTATTGTATCAAAACGCGAAAAAAAGTTCAACCGTTTCCCGTGCAGATTGCGCCGCAACGGCAGTTGAACGTTTTTGCCCGCATTTGCGGGAACGGAGCAAAGACCCCTTCACGCCCGTATGTTTCCGTTCGCATGTGCATCACAATGCGGATTCGCAACTTTCCCTTTCGGAACGAGCGAAGCGGGCCGCAGACAATATTGTGTACCAACATGTTTAATGACATCGACATTAGAAGCTGTTAAAGACACAGCGCAATAGGTATTACCGCGACCGGAACGCAACAAAATACATAAAATCTTTGCCCCGTTTAATTTTACCATATAACGAAAAAATGTTCAACCGTTCCCCGTGCAGATTACGCCGCAACGGCGGTTGAACTTGTTTCGCCCGCATTGGCGGAAACGGAGCAAAGACCCCTTCGCGCCCGTATGTTTCCGTCCGCATGTATATCACAATGCGAATGCGCAACTTTTCTTTTCGAAACGGGCAAAGCGCGGGCCGCAGACAATAAGGTTCGGTAACAATGCCGTTAGAAGCCGACTGAGCCTTCTCGACGGTAAGACTTGAAATGTTTGTGTTGCCGTCCCAGCCGGAACGCAACCGAATACATAAAATCTTTGCCCCGTTTAATTTTACCATATAACGAAAAAAAGTTCAACCGTTCCCCGTGCAGATTGCGCCGCAACGGCGGTTGAACTTATTTTGCCCGCATGTGCGGGAACAGGATAAAAACCCCTTCATGCCCGTATGTTTCCGTTCGCACGTGTATCACAATACGGATTCACAACTTTCCTTTTCGGAACGGGCAAAGCGCGAGCCGCAGACAATTCGGTGTATTTACCGGAACACTCGAATACCCCTCTGTGACAGTTATAGTATAGGAATATCGCGTGTGAGTATCATTGCCGGAACGCATCCAAACTGTTAAAAGCCTTTATCCGCAACGATCATACCACGATTCCCCGCTTGCATGCAAGCGGGGAATATACGTTATTTTCCTTTTACTCTGCCGACCGTCGTATTGTCTGCTTTTTTATTTGCAAGTTCTCGGATGGGATGATCTTTATCTTGAATGCGGTAATCTTCCCCCCGTTCTTTTATGATTTTTTCGATCACTTGATGCGTTCCCACCGTTTCGATATTGTCGTTGATTTTTGCATTGTACGAGAAATAACGGAAGGTATCGGGCAGTTTATCGATTTCTTCGAATCCTTCTTCCACGCCCGTCATGCGCACGCTGTTTTTGATCACGTTTCGAACGTATTCCTTTTGCGAACGGAATTTCAGCAAATCGGGAAACGCGCCGCCCTCGGGGAAGCACTGCTGCCATACCTTGCCCTCGTACGTGCGCAGCAGATCCGCCGCCTCGTGCAAGTGCGCGACTTCCTCTTCGAAGTGCAGTTCCCAAATCTTTTTAATACGTTCGTCCTTTTCGTCTTGATAGCAGGAATAATACAAATAACATTCGGTATACTCGTTCATTAAAAGATTTTCCCAACAACTCATGCACGGGTCTTTTAAACAGCCGTAACCCGTAACGTGCTGTTCTTCGATCATCGCAATTTCGTTATACAGCTTTCTGCCCAGCGGGGAAATATATAAATTTCCGACGTTCATATAAAAATTCATCGTCTGCTGTTCCGCCGCCGTAATAATGTTGATATTCAATTTCGTCTTAACATCGTTCAAACAGCCGTTAATATAAAAATCCACGTCGTCGTACGGATGACGGTATTCCGCCACGGTAGGTCTGCCGGGCATGATTTCGGTATAGTCGCCCACAAGGCGGTGCGGATCGCCCCCCTTTTCCAATTCCATTAAATCCGCATAACGGTACAAATGATCGAAATCTTCCAAAAGCGCAAAATCGAGCTGCTTTTTTACGTACGAATTGCCCTCGTTTAAAGCGAGGTTCGCGGTAAGATCGACGGCAAGCTGTTCGTAACCGATGGTATGTTCGAGAATACTTTCGTTCGCGGGCTTTAACCCTGCAACGCGCTTTTGCTGGATCTGTTCCCCCCTGCGCATTACGGCAAGACGGCGGCGCACGTCGTTATTCGCGCAGGCGCGGCTGAACGCGTGCGAAAAGCGCACCGATTCGAACTCTGTTCCCGACATTAAAATAACGCGCAAACGGGTGTAGGGGTCCACCTCGTTTTTGTCGTACGGCTTTAAAAATACTTTATTCCAAGAAGTAAAACACTTATCCGCCTTTTGCGGCTTTAATTCAAACGGATTCATAACATCCTCCTTTTACAATGGTTATTACCATTCGCAAAATGTTTATACAACATCGCCGAAATTGTTTTAAAGATAATCCGTTTCGGCAGCGCGCGATTTAGCGGCGAAATAACAGTCCGCAACGGTAAGAACAAAAATTCGGTATGCGCATTTCTTGCAAAACGCAACCGAATATGATACAATAAAATAAAGTAAAATATGAAGAAAAAACTACTTTATTACATTTTAATAAGCCTGTTTCCCATTTGCCTTTTTCTGATATTGCTGGGCACATTTATAAAAAACAGCGTTTTAACGTATATCGGCGTTTGGGCATTATTCGGCGGATTCTTTTTGCTTGCCGTTCTATCCGTGATCCTTATTTTTATGCGGGCGAGGAAAAAAGCGGACGAAATGGACGCACAAGAACAAAAAGGCGAAGAATATTCGCCCGCGCCGTCCGATCACCGATACGACGCGCTTGCGGACGCATTCGCAGTTTCCATTCGCGGTTTTCGCCATGCTTCCGCCTCAAATAAACTGCTTACGATTATGTTTTTAATCTTCGGGATCGGCAGCGTGTTTGTAGGATTGATTTTGCTTTTCTTCCGCCGATTTATCGCCGCATACGTCTGCTTCGGCGTTTTCGGAGGAACTCTATTCATCGGCTTAATTGCCGCCATACTTTCTACCTGCGGCGTACATATCCGCAAAATGCGCAAACGGAAAGCAGCAGGCGATGTAAAAACGGCGACGGTGTTAAGCTGCGACCCCTATTCTTCCTCTTATTCCTATTCGGAACAATCCCAAGGCGATCCCGTTACGCTATACCGCGTTCAACTGAAAGCGGACGGCATCCAGTATAAAACGTTCGATACGCACAATTACGAAGCGGGAACAAGCGTTTTCGTACACATTACAAACGGCGACGCATATATCTTACGCGCTAAAAGCGACAAAGAGGAAGCGTAACATGGAGCAATTAGACTTATACGACGTAAACCGAATTCCCCTCGGCAAAACGGCGGCGCGCGGAACACCTTTAAAAAAGGGAGAATACCGCCTTGCGGTGCACGTTTGCATCTTTCACCCGAACGGCGATATGCTGATCCAGCAGCGGCAAAAGGACAAAGAAGAATATCCCAACTGTTGGGATTTTACCGCGGGCGGAAACGCGCTTGCGGGCGAAACGGGCGCGCAGGCGATTGCGCGGGAACTTTACGAAGAATTAGGGCTTGCGATCGATTTTTCCGAAATGCGCCCGCACTTTTCCGTATACTTTAAAGAAGGGTTCGACGATATATACCTTATCACGCAGGCGGTCAATTTAAACGAACTGCGCTTGCAAAAAGAAGAAGTACAAAATGTAAAATGGGCTTCGGAACAGGATATATTAACGATGATCGATTCGGGCGCGTTTATTCCTTATTTTAAAAGTTTGGTTTCTTTCCTCTTCGAAAAGGGAAAAAACGGTCGGTTTGACGGACGATATCAAGAAAACGGAGGTTATAATATATGATCGGCGCAGTGATTGCAATGGACAGCGAGGCGGAGGCGCTCCTCTCGCAGATGGAAATCGAAGGAATTTCTTCTCTCTTCGGCAAACCCGTTTATACGGGCAAAGCGTTCGGAAAGGACGTTTTACTCGTCGTATGCGGCGTAGGAAAGGTGAACGCTGCGACGGGCGCGTGTGCCGCGATTCAGAAGGGCGCGAACGTCATTTTGAACTTCGGCGTTGCGGGCGGTTTGAACGACAGGACGGAAGTCACCGAGCTTTACGCCATCGAAAAAGCGGTGCAATACGACTTCGACTGCACACAGCTCAACGGTTCGAAGGTAGGCACGCTCGACGGCGAGACGGAAAACTTTATGCCCCTCACCGTTCCCGAAAAATTCGACTTCCCCCGCCGCGCGCTCGGCACGGGAGACCGCTTTAACGACAGTGTGAAAGATCATAACCTCTTGATAGAACTCGGCTGCGATATCCGCGAAATGGAGGGCGGCGCGATTGCGGAAGTGTGCAAATATGCGGGCATACCCTTTATCTCCGTCAAGTCTATTTCCGACGTATACGGCTCGGGCAGTACGACCGATCAGTTCCGCAAAAATCTTAAACTCGCCATTCTCAACATTCAGGCGCACATGAAAGAAATTATCGAGGCGATCGATGAATAAAATCCCCTCTTTTCAAAAAAATCACGATACCCTTTCGCTCGGCTTGCACGCGCAGACGGATAACAACGGGATAACCACATTCGACCTGCGTTTTAAAAAACCGAACGCAGGCGACTATATATCCCCCAAGGCGCTGCATACCGTCGAACACTTGCTTGCAACCGTTTTGCGCAACAGCGAAAGGAAAAACGATATCGTATACTTCGGCCCCATGGGCTGCCGCACGGGGTTTTATCTTTTGACCGTTCGCTTGACCTTTCAAGAAGCGCTTTCCCTTTTAAAAAGCTGTATTACCGCCGCGCTCGCGCTTGACGAAGTACCGGGTAGCAAGCGGGAAGAATGCGGAAACTACCTCGAACACGATTTGGCGGAAGCCAAAGACGAACTGAAAAAATACCTTACGGTTTTGGAGAACTTATGATAGACCTCGGCACATGGAAAGAACCGCTTAGCTGCTTGTTTGCGGACGAACGCTACCGGCAAATTCGGCAATTTTTAAAACAGGAATATTCGACGCATACCGTTTACCCCGATATGTACGATATTTTCAACTGTTTTTTATTTACCCCGTTCGACAAGGTGAAGGCGGTGCTGTTAGGGCAAGACCCCTATCATAACGTGGGGCAGGCGCACGGGCTTTGCTTTTCGGTGCAAGACGGAACGCCCAAACCTCCGTCGCTCGAAAATATGTTAAAAGAGTTAAAAGACGATTTGGGCTTTAATCCGCCCAAGTCGGGCAATCTTACCAAATGGGCGAACGAGGGCGTACTGCTGATGAATACCGCGCTTACCGTGCGCGCGCATCAGGCAAACTCGCACGCAAACTGCGGTTGGAGTTGGTTTACCGATTCGGTGATTTCCATTTTAAGCGAACAAAAAAATAATCTCGTATTTATTTTGTGGGGCGGAAACGCGCGCAAAAAAGTGCCGCTTATCGACCAAAGCAAACACTGTATTTTGCAATGCGCGCACCCTTCCCCCCTTTCCGCTTATAACGGATTTTTCGGGTGCAGACATTATTCGAAGACAAACGAATATTTAACGGCGCATGGCATATCTCCCATCGATTGGAATTTAAACGCATAAGGTGATACATGAAGTATATCGTCATTTTAGGAGACGGCATGGCGGGCTATCCCCTGTCCGAACGGGGCAACAAAACATGCCTGCAACTTGCATATAAGCCGTATATCGACTCGCTTGCACACAAAAGCATATTAGGCAGGGCGCAAACGGTGCCCGCAGGCTACCCCGCGGGGAGCGACGTTGCTAACCTTTCGGTTATGGGCTACGATCCCGCGCGGTACTATACAGGGCGTTCTCCGTTAGAAGCCGCTTCCATCGGCATTCCCTTAAAGGATACCGACGTAACGCTGCGCTGCAATCTTGTTACCCTTTCCGAGCAAGAGCGGTACGAAGAAAAAACCATGCTCGATTACTCTTCGGGCGAAATTTCCACCGAGGAAGCGCGCGAACTCATTTGCTTTTTGAAAAAAGAGTTCGACAAACCGCCCTTTACGCTGTATGCGGGCATTTCGTATCGGCATTGTCTGGTAATAGACCGCGGCAGAACGGGGGAAACGTTTATCCCTCCGCACGATATTTCCGATAAGAAGATTACAAACTTTTTGCCTTCGGACGGCGTTTTAACGAACATGATGAAGCGCAGTTACGAACTTTTATACAATCACCCCGTAAACGTAGCGCGGAAAAAGGCAGGCAAAAACCCAGCTAATTCCGTTTGGTTTTGGGGAGAGGGCACCAAACCGAACATGAAGCCCTTTTACGAGTTATACGGCAAACGCGGCGGTGTGATTTCGGCAGTGGATCTTGTAAAAGGATTGGGCATTCTTGCGGATATGCAAACCATTCCCGTAAACAATATTACGGGAAATTGGGATACCGACTTTCAAGGCAAGGCGAACGGCGCGGTAAACGCCTTGCTCGGCGGATTGGATTTTGTGTATATTCATATGGAAGCGCCCGACGAATGCGGACACCACGGCGATACGGAAAAGAAAATATATTCCATCGAGCAGATAGACGGCGTTGTGCGCACGGTGTGCGAAAGGCTGAACGAGGCGGGCGAAGATTACGCCTTACTGCTGTTGCCCGACCACCCCACCCCCATCGCGTTAAAAACGCACGTTTCCGACCCCGTGCCCTTTTTGCTTTACCGCAGCGATAACGCGCTGGCGGGCGGCGTGCCTTGTTACGACGAAGCGCAAGCGGAACAGACGGGCTATTTTATCCCCCGCGGGCACGAATTGATAAAACTGTTGTTTCAACAGTAAGATATCCGATTGTTACGATTTTCCATCAGTGGACGCACGTTGATAAAACTGTTGTTTCTTCACGACGATTGCAGGTTTTCGCGGGTACAAACAGATTCAAATGTTGTTTCTACAATTATACAAACGGCGATTGCATATTGCAATCGCCGTTTGTATTTATTTTTCCAAATTTCGGGCGTTACGCCGTCCGAAGCGTAATGCCAATCATTTCCGCCGTTTGCGGGAACGTCCGCTTTCCGTTCGATATTGCCCGCGCTGAATTTGTAAGGGATTCGTTAGAAAAGAATATATCAATCATACTTTATGCATTCAAGCGTTTTATAAAAATTTGCATGAAAATCAACTGATGGCGAATTTCTATAAAGTGCTTCGAGTGCATTAAAAATATGCGGGATTAAACCAATCGGAATTAGCGCAAGCGATAAGCACCTCGCACCAAAACATTAACCGATGGGAAACGGGCGTTATACTGCCCAATATCGATTTTTGCGTACAGCTTGCCGACTTTTACGGAATCACCCTCGATGAATTGGTGGGTAGAGAAGCGGCGCTTAAACCGCGCGCCGAATTTGCAACAAAGAAAAATCCGCAAAAATAAAACGGCTTGAACGTTCAAGCCGTTTTTGTTTATTCTTGGGTGAAAGTAAGTTTTCCTTCCTCTTCGTCGATGATAACGGTGCTGCCCGTTGCGATGCGCCCCGTTAAAATTTCTTCCGAAAGGCGGTCGCTTACCAATTTTTGAATCACCCGCTTTAACGGACGCGCGCCGAATTCTTCGCTGTACCCTTCTTCCACCAATTTATTTTTGGCGCGCTCGCTTACGCGAATGTGCATTTCCCGCTCGCCCAACTGCTTTTCGAGCGAGGAAAGAATTTTTTCGCAAATCTGCGCCGCTTCTTCCCTGCGCAGTTTATGAAATACAATCACTTCGTCTAACCGATTTAAAAATTCGGGGCGGAACTGCGCTTTCAGCGCGTCCGTAATGCGTTCGCGCATGTCTTCGTACTCGCTTTCTTCGTCGGAAGAGCGGAAGCCGAGGGGGGCGGTTTCTTTCACTTCGTGCGCGCCCACGTTAGAAGTCATAATCAGCACGGTATTTTTAAACGATACCACCCTGCCTTTGCTGTCCGTCAAGCGTCCGTCGTCTAAAATCTGCAACAGCACGTTGAACACGTCGGGGTGCGCTTTTTCGATTTCGTCGAACAGCACGACGGAATAGGGCTTGCGGCGAATGCGTTCGGTCAGCTGACCGCCCTGCCCCTCGTCATACCCCACGTATCCGGGAGGCGCGCCGATCAGTTTGGAAACGGAATGCTTTTCCATATATTCGGACATATCCAACCGAATCATTAACCGTTCGTCGCCGAACATGCACTCGGCAAGCGCCTTGCACAAGTCCGTTTTTCCCACGCCCGTAGGCCCTACAAAGATAAACGAGCCGACGGGTTTGTTCGGGTCTTTCAAGCCCGCGCGCGCGCGACGGATTGCACGGGATACGGCGGCGACCGCTTCTTCCTGCCCTACGATGCGCTTATGTAACTCTTCTTCGAGGTGCATCAACTTTTCGCTTTCGCCCTCGGTCAGTTTTGCAACGGGAACCCCCGTCCAACCGCTTACGATTTCCGCAATCTCTTCCGTGCCGATGGAAAGGTGCATGGAATTGCGCTTATCGTTCCACTCTTTTTTGATGCGGGTAATTTCTTCTTGCAGCTGTTCCGCCTGTTTGGAAAGTTCGTCTGCACGCGCATACTGTTCCCACCGCGCCGCCTTGGTTTTTTCCGCGTTTAACCGTTCTAACTTCTCTTCCATTTCATGCAAACCGCTCGGCCCGTTGTAGGAATCGAGCCGCTCGCGCGAAGCCGCTTCGTCGATCAAATCGATCGCCTTATCGGGCAGAAAACGGTCGGTAATATACCGATCGGAAAGCTTTGCCGCCGCTTCGATCGCCTCGTCCGTAATCACCACGTTGTGGTGCGCTTCGTACTTATCTTTCAGCCCGCGCAAAATCACGATCGTATCTTCTACCGAGGGCTGATCGACGGTAACGGGGGTAAACCGCCGTTCCAATGCAGAATCCTTTTCGATATACTTGCGGTATTCTTCGAGGGTGGTTGCGCCGATCGTCTGCATTTCCCCCCGCGCGAGCATGGGCTTTAAAATGTTCGAAGCGTCCATATTGCCTTCGGCGGAACTGCCCGCGCCCACGATCATGTGAATTTCGTCGATGAACAGAATAATGTGCTTGTTGTTTACGATCGAATCCATTAAGTCTTTCATGCGTTCTTCGAAGTCGCCGCGGTAACGCGCGCCCGCCAAAAGACTGTTCAAATTGAGCGAATATACGAATTTATCGCGCAGCAGTTCGGGCACCTCGCCCGATACGATCGCCTGCGCAAGCCCTTCGACTACCGCGCTTTTTCCCACGCCCGGCTCGCCGATCAACACGGGATTGTTTTTTGTTCTGCGCGAAAGGATTTGGATCACCTTGTCGATTTCCTTTCTGCGCCCGATCACGGGGTCGAGTTTGCCTTCCCGCGCGCGTCTGGTTAAATCGATTCCGTATTGCAACAGCATTTCGTCTTGAATGCAGCCGCTTTCTTCTTCTTTTCGGGCGCGCGGCTTTGCCTCTTGCGATTCCGCGTTTTCTTTACGGTAACGAACTTCCGCATTGTACCCTTTCGAAAAAGGACGTTCCGCCGCAAGATCGCCGATTACCTCTTGCGTCTTGCGGATGAGCTCATGCACGTCCGTTCCCAACATTTCGAGAATTTTTACCGCAAGCGAACCTTCGGTATCCAAAATGGCAAGAAGCATGTGCTCCGTGCCCGTAAGCGTACCCCCCTGCAAAGCGCACAATTTTTTCGCCATTTCGAACATGTTTTTCGTACGCGGCGTGTAAAGCCCTGTTATTTTCAAATTGTAATCGATATTGCGTTTAAAAATGTTGCGGTAATCGGAAACGTCCACCCCCATATCGAGGCATAACCTTCCGCCCGCGCTTTCCCCTTCGCACAGAATGCCGTATAATATGTGTTCGCTGCCGATATAACTTGATCCGAACCGTTCCGCCGCCTCTTCCGCAATTTGTATCGCGTTTTTCAAATGGTCGGAAAACTTTGTAAAATCCAAAACCGATTACCTCCAAGTAAACAATTTCATACTGCGGAGCGCCTTGCCCGCGTATTCGGCGCGGTATGCGTTCCGATCCCCCTCGCCGAGCGGCGCGCCGTTTAAACGGTTGATATTCGCGGGGCGCATCGCCACCACCAAATTATCGAGATCGGACATATTGCCGTGCAAAATTTTGGTTGCGACGCCCAGCTTTACGTCCGCCATGCGCTGCATGAATTCCCCTTCTTCCATCGTCGCGCAGTTGGTCAATATCCCGTACGAGCGCAGCACCTTATCGCGCAAGCCCCGCTCGTCGTCGAGCAGCATTTGTTCCCGTTCGCGCAATTCGAATTCGACGATTTTTTCCACCGCGTCTTTGACCGAGCGCAAAATTTCTTCTTCCGAAAGCCCCAGCGTCAACTCGTTGCTGATCTGGAACAACTCGCCTTCCGCGCCGCTTCCTTCCCCGTACGAACCGCGCACCGTTAAACCCAACTCGTAAAGGGAGGGCATAATTTCGCGCATTAAATCTTTGCGCGAAAGCGCGGGCAAAAACAACATTACCGAAGCGCGTAGGCCCGTTCCCAAATTGGTCGGGCAGGCGGTAAGATAGCCGAGTTCTTTATCGTAAGCGAACGGTATGGATTCGGAAATGATATCGTCGATTCCCGAAATGCGCTCGTACACTTTTTCGAGGTTGTATTCGCGCAAAAAGTACTGTTCGCGCACGTGATCTTCTTCGTTTACCATAACGGAGATACTCTCGTCGCGCGAAATAAACGCGGCGGAAATGCGGCGGTTTTCGATCAGATCGCGGCTGATCAAATTGCGCTCTTTTAAAAACGCAGCGCGTTCGGGCGGAATATTGTTCATATCGTACTGATCGAAAGTATCGGTATGCTTTAATTCCGCGGCGATTAGCCGCACGATCTCCCGCGCCTGCACTACGTTTTTTAAACGGTTGGGAAAGGGATAATCGGCAAAGTTCCGCGCAAGGCGGATGCGCGTAGTTACCACTACGCTATCGTAAGAGATCCGCGCGCTCATTTTTCTTCTCCGCGGTATAATTTATGATTGATTTCCATCAAGCGTGCGTTCAGCTTTTTTGCCGCGGCAAAATTCTTTTCGCGCAGAAGCCGTTCCATCTCTTCCCGCAGCGTTTCCAGCTCGCGCGCAAGCGGATAATTTTGCGAAGCGTCCGCATTGGGCGTTTTGCCCTCGTGCCGCAATTTACCCTGCACCTGCATAATAGCGGGCGCAAGTTCTTCGCGGAATACCGTATAACAGTGCGCGCAGCCCAAAAGCCCCGTGCGCCGAAACTCTTCCAGCGTCGTTCCGCATGCAGGGCACGCGCCCGAATCGCCTTCTTGCGAAGCGTCGCGTTCCGCGCTTTTGGTAAGTTCGCGGTAACATTCGGGGCACAGCATTAAGTTCAGCTCCCCTTCTTCCGTCGTTACCGTATATTTTGCGGCGGGATTCTTCCCGCATTGCGTACACAGCATATTCCCTCCGAATATTTCCGCTTTGTATTATATCACTTATACCGTACATGTCAACCGTTCGGTGCGTGTTACAGTCAAGAGATCGGTTCGAAACGGTTTTCCTGTTCCGCTACGAATTAGCACACGTCAACCGTTCGGCGCGTGTTACGGTCAAGAGATTAGTTCAAAGCGGTTTTCTTGCTCCGCTTCGGGATATTTTTGCTTATCCACGGGGGATAAAAATAATTCCAAAGGGCGCACGTAGCGCTTTCTGTCGCCGTATAGCGCACGGTACACAACGTATTGTTCCCCCGTTTCCGAATGAGTCGCCGTGCTTTCCACATAATACAGATTGCCTTTAAAGTGGCGGTACAGTCCGTTTTCTACTAATTCTCTCATCTTTCTTCCTTGATCATCGCAAGAACAGGTTTTACCCATTCCCCCCCCGCAAGCGGCAGAAAGTTGTATGTGCCGTAATCGTACCATACATTGCCGTTTTCACTTTTATTTCTCTTTTTCCATCAATTCGGGAACGGTTTGTGTTACGCATTCCATCCCCCCCGCAAGCGGCGGAAAGTTGTATGTGCCGTAATCGTACCATACATTACCGTTTTCACTTTTATTTCTCTTTTTCCATCAATTCGGGAACGGTTTGTGTTACGCATTCCATAACGCCCGCAAGCAGCGGGCAATCGTATGCGCCGTAATCGCAATCTAACGCAAGAACGCGTTCCTCCTTTTCTTCGCGCACGTAAATGCGGCGCACTTCGCTCCACTTTAAAAAGGTACCGCGCGCGGGCGCGCCCTCTTTTTTATTCCAATAAATCCCCTCGCGAAAGACGGCGACTTTCGTTTTTTCGAACAGAAACGAAGCGCACCCTCTTGCCGCAATAAAAAATCCGAACGTGATTAAAATCGCCCCGAAGGGAACGGACAGTGTAAAACTCAGCGCAATGCCTCCGCCGAACAAAATCGCACCCAAAGCGGCTAAGATCAATGCGCGCTTGCGCTTTTTCGCAACGGGACGGGAAAACTTTTTTACAAGGGTAAAGGGCTGTTTTTCGCCTTCCCCCCGCGCTTCCCCCAAAACGGAAACGTGAAACTTGTTTAATACCGCAAGCAAGCGGGGTTTATGTTCTAGCTCTATAAGGGCGGGCGGCAGCTCTTTTTGCGCCTTTTTATCTTTGGCAAGAAAGCGCATAGGAATTTCCAGCACAATGCTCCATTCCCCCTTTTCCCGCGCACGCGCGCGCGTGCAAACGGAAAACACCCGCAATTCGTTAAACGGCACAAACACTTTCGTCTTTTCTTTTTCCGTAGAATGAAGCAGCAGCCCCTCTTTTTGAAAGGTTGCAAGCGTGTTTTCCCCTGCGAAAAAACTTTCTTCCGAAACGGAACGTTCTTTTACGTCGCGCAAGCGCGCCGCATAGATAAGCGAAAGTTTCGAAAGCCCCACGCCCGCAAGCGCGAACGCCGCCGTTCCCGCCGAAGCGCCCAACGTAATTGCAAGCAGCAAATAATTATTCGCATCCTTTTTTAACCCGAACAGCACAATGCACACGATCAGCCCGATCACGCAGGCGATGCACAGCGCAATGAAAACCCAACTGAATAAATAGCAGACACGCTGTTTTCTGCGCCATTGATTTTCTTCCATATCTTTCTCCGTTCGTTTTTAAAAAACCGCGCCCCGTACGGGACGCGAACGGCAAATACGCGTTCAATCTCTGAAATGCGCCTTTTTTCTCCATACGAAAAAGAAGAGCGCAAGGATCTGCAACGGAACGCCGATTAAGAATATCAGCCAAATATTCCATTTTAAAAATGTGATATAAATGCAGGCAAGCAAACTCCACACCAATACCGAAATGGAAATAATACGCACCCATTTATAATGCCAAATACAACTGAATACGAGCACGACGATCGCCGTAGCGGGCACCGCATACAAAAAAGTGACCCAGCCATACGTAAAATCGGGCGCAAAAATGCCGATGCCGACAAACACGATCACCGCGACCAACCAGCACAACCCCGAAGAAAGCAAAACGGTAATCAGCCGTTGGCGGCGCTTCGCGTTTTTAGGCATTACTTTAACTTGCTGCTGTTCGCGCACCAAATCATCCAGCGAAACGCCGTATAAATCGGCAAGCTGAATTAAAATGCGCACGTCCGGAATGCCGTTGCCCTGCTCCCACTTGGAAACGGATTTATCCGAATAATTAAGCTTTTCCGCCAATTCAAGCTGCGTCAAATTCGCCATTTTCCTCAACCGAGTGAGGTTTTTTCCGATCGTAACAGCTAATAAATCCTGTTCTTCCATGCTTCCATTATACCCAAAAACGCAAAAAAGTCAACAGTTCTACTGTGAGTAGAGCGTGAAATTTTTACTCTACCGCGCAAAACGCGACTGATAGAACGAAAAAACAGAAAAGTAGGTTGATTTTCGCAAAAAAACGCATTAAAATAATGATACAGGCGCAAGAAATATGCACCCTCATCATTCAGCCGAAAAGCGGGAGCGATCCCAGTTGCAACCGTTTTTTACTCTCCA
>CAJTPB010000024.1:24517-29250 GCA_910578065.1 uncultured Christensenella sp.
CCGCCGCAAAAAAATTGCGGCGGGCTTTATTTTGTGTCTGTTTGATTTAAAACGGGCTTTATATGTGTAATTATACATACTACCCTTACCGCTTAACCGTTCAGCAAAACAGATGACTAAATACACATATGCGCCGCCCTTATATCGGCTTTCTATCTTATTTCAATCACCTTAATAAATTCGACCCGCTCTTTTATATCGAAATATTTTTTGCCGAATTCGTCTAAAACCCAATAAGTAATCGACAGATACGCCAAAATAAATTACTATTTAGAATATTAAAACGGACGGCGTAAAAACTCTTATCAACTTCAAACTTTTTTAGAAAAATACTTAATAAAAAACGCTTTAACCAACGTAACATAATGGGCTAATAAAAAGCGGGCATTTCTGCCCGCTTTTTAAAACATATTCTATTAGAATAACCGCTTTAAAAGCCCTGCAAAGCCTGCGCCGTGACGCGCTTCGTCCTTCGCCATTTCGTGCACGGTATCGTGGATCGCATCGTAGCCGAGTTCTTTCGCGCGCTTTGCAAGCATAAGTTTGCCTTCGCATGCGCCCGTTTCTGCCGCAAGACGAAGTTCAAGATTCTTCTTCGTGGAATCGGTTACTACTTCGCCCAATAATTCGGCAAATTTTGCCGCGTGTTCCGCTTCTTCGTAAGCATAACGCTTGTACGCTTCCGCTACTTCGGGATATCCTTCGCGTTCCGCTACCCGCGCCATTGCAAGGTACATACCC
This sequence comes from uncultured Christensenella sp., assembly GCA_910578065.1. GTDB lineage: Bacteria > Bacillota > Clostridia > Christensenellales > Borkfalkiaceae > Gallimonas. Next base: position 25,259 of record CAJTPB010000024.1, read on the forward strand.
ACTTCGGTGCATTCGCCCGCAAAGTTTGCGCGAAGCCCTTCCATTACTTCTTTATCTTCCACTTTGCCATCGCCCACATGGTGTTCGCATGCGAACGCCGCTTTGTTGTCGAGCGGAACAAATTTCTTCGCCTTACATACGGGGCATACTTCTACGTCATCCGCGACGATTTCGCCGCATACTGCACATCTTTTCATAATTTCAATTATCTCCTTTTCTTTTAGGTTATTATAATTATAACATAATTAGGATTGAATATCAATAGTTTTTTAATATTTTTTTATAAATCTTCAAGAATTTTTTCAAGTTCTTTATAGTCGGAAGCAAACAGCGTTGCACCCGCCCTTTGCAGTTGCTCGCGCGAACGGTACCCCCATAGGCAGGCAACGCAGGGAATGCCGCAATTACGCGCGGTAAGCACGTCCGCTTCGCCGTCCCCCACGAACGCGCATTCGGAAAGACCAACGCGCATCGTAAGCGCCGCATAGTATGCAAGCGAAGGGTCGGGCTTGCGGGGGAATGCCCCCGAATCGCCGCCGATAAACGAAAATTCAATTTGCGGCAAATACTTTTTTAAAACCGCTTCTGCCGCCGCCTGCGGCTTGTTGGTAACGACGGCAAGTTTTACGCCGCGCGACAACAGCCTTTGCAGCACTTCCGCTTCACCTGCGTAAAGTTTTGTATCTTCGTTCGCGCCTGTAAACCGATCGCAAAAATAGTCGTAGCACTCTGCTAAATTGTCCGCTCCTTGGGGGAGCGCCCGTTCGATCAGCTTTTTCGCACCGTCGCCCACATAAGCGCGCACCTGCGTTTGCGTCAGTTCGGGATAGGAAAACGCCCGCAGCGTTTCGTTTACGCAGCGGGTAATATCTTCCAAGGTATTTAATAACGTACCGTCTAAATCGAATAATACAGCTTTTATCATACTACATTTTTTCGGGAACGCCGATCCCGAGCAGGGAAAGCGCGTTTTTCAGCGTTTGCAACGTTGCTTCCGTCAGCGCAAGGCGGTATTCCCACACGCCTTCTTCCGCCTGTAAAATTTTGCAGTCGAAATAGAACTTGTTGAATTTTTGCGCCACGTCCACGCAATAACGCGCAATGTAGCTCGGTTCGTATTTTTCCGCCGCCGAGCGCACCGTTTCGGGGAAATCCCCCAATGCCTTTAACAACTCGAATTCCTGTTCGCACGGCAGGCACACGGCAAACGAGCTACGCTTTTCCGCGCGGGAAAGAACGGAAGCGGCGCGCGCGCAAGTGTACTGCACGTAAACGCTTGTTTCCCCGTCGAAGTTAAGCACTTTATCATAAGAAAAGGTAATGTCTTTGATTTTACTGTTGTACAGCGCGCCGAACACGACTGCGCCTACTCCTACTTTTTTCGCGACTTCCCGCTTGTTTTCCAATTCGGGATTCTTTTCGTCGATAATGCGATACGCCTTTTCGATACACTGATCGATCACATCTTGCAAAAAGACGACGTTGCCCTTTCGCGTAGACATTGCGCCCTCTTCCAAAGAAACCATGCCGTAGGCGACGTGCACAAGGTCTTTCGCCCAATCCTTTCCCATCAGTTCCAGCACTTTGAAAAACTGCTTAAAGTGCAGATTTTGCTGATAGGCGACCACGTACAGGCATTTGTCGAAATCGTACGTCTGTTTGCGGTAGATCGCCGCCGCCATATCGCGCGTGGCGTATAAAGAAGAGCCGTCCGATTTTAAAATAATGCAGGGCGGCATGCCGTATTCTTCCAAATCGACGATCTGCGCCCCTTGACTTTCTTTTAAAAGCCCTTTTTCGCGCAGCTCGTCGACGACGGGCTTCATTTTGTCTTGATAAAAACTTTCGCCCGCGTACGAATCGAATTTGATATCCAGCAGATCGTAAATAATTTTTACGTCTTTTAACGTAAGTTCTTTAAACCACTCGAAGAGGGCAAGGCATTCTTTATCCCCCTCTTCGATTTTTTTAAAATAAGCGCGCGCTTCGTCGTCGAGCGCGGGATTCTCTTCCGCTTCGCGGTGAAAGCGAACGTACAGCTCGTTCAACGCGCGGATTCCCCCCTGTTCGACGAGTTCGCGCTTTCCCCAACGGGTATAGGCGGAAATCAACTTTCCGAACTGCGTTCCGTAATCGCCGAGGTGATTGATCCCCACTGCCTTGTATCCCAAAAACTGAAAAATACGGTACAGCGCGCCCCCTAAAACGGTGGTGGAAAGGTGCCCGATATGAAAAGGTTTTGCGATATTTACAGAAGAATAATCGAGGCAGACCGTTTTGCCCGCGCCCGTTTCGCTTGCGCCGTAACGCGCACCCTCTTGCAGAATACGGGAAAGCACCTCTTCCGCAAGCCCCTTTTTGTTTACTTTAAAGTTTAAATATCCGTTCACGGCGGAAACTTCGCCGATCACCTCGTCCGTTTTATACGATTTGCTCAACTCTTCCGCAATCGCAACGGGGCTTTTGCGCATGACTTTGGCAAACCGAAAACAGGGCAGCGCAAAGTCGCCCATCGAAGAATCGGGGGGCACGGCGATCGCTTCGGCAATCTCTTCCGCACTGAGCCCTTCTACGCAAACGCGCTCTGCAATATAACGTTTATAATCCATAAAACCGCTTCCTTACAAATTGCTTTTCTCTTTATGATTTTAGCACAATTTTCCTGAAATGGCAAACGAAAGGCTTGCCCATTTCGCGGAATTATTATATAATGTAACGTGAAATAAATGCTTGGAGATGAAACATGAAACTGGGCGTTGTAGGTCTTCCCAACGTGGGAAAATCCACTTTGTTTAACGCGATCACGCACGCGGGCGCAGAAGCCGCGAACTATCCTTTTTGTACGATCGAGCCGAACGTCGGCGTTGTTGCCGTTCCCGACGAACGGCTGAATCAACTCGCCGCACTGTACCAAAGCAAAAAAGTGACCCCTGCGGTGATCGAATTTGTAGATATTGCGGGGCTTGTCAAGGGCGCAAGCCGCGGCGAAGGCTTGGGCAATAAATTTCTTTCGCATATCCGCGAGGTAGATGCGATCGTACACGTGGTGCGCTGTTTCGAAGACGAAAACGTGACCCACGTAGAGAATTCGGTCGATCCCGTGCGCGATATCGAAACGATCAATTTGGAACTGATCTTATCCGATATCGAAGCGGTGCAAAAGCGGTTAGACCGCATTAAAAGCGCGGCGCGCGGAGGCGCGGATAAAAACGCGGCGGCAGAATACGCCTTTTGCGAAAAACTGCTTGCCCACCTCGAAAAAGAGCAGCCCGCAAATTCCTATCCGCTTGCAGACGAGGAAAAGCCGCTGCTCGACAATCTGTTTTTGCTTTCCTCCAAACCGGTTGTATACTGCGCGAACATTGCGGAAAAAGACATGGGCGAAGGGGAAGAATCCCTCCCACTTGTGCAGCGGGTTAAAGACTATGCCGCAAAGCACGGTGCGGGCGTGATCGTCGTTTGCGCCAAAACGGAAGAAGAACTTTCGCAAATGGAAGAAGAGGACAGAGCGCTGTTTTTGGAAGAATTCGGCTTAAAAGAAAGCGGACTTTCTAAACTGATCCGCGCGTCTTATTCGCTGTTGGGGTTGATTTCTTATTTGACGGCAGGCGAAAAGGAAACGCGCGCCTGGACAATCGTAAACGGTACCAAAGCTCCGCAAGCGGCGGGAAAGATCCACACCGATTTCGAAAAGGGATTTATCCGCGCGGAAGTGGTCGATTGGGAAATTCTGCTCGAATGCGGAGGCTTAACGGGCGCGCGCGAAAAAGGAAAGGTGCGTTCGGAGGGAAAAGAGTACGTGATGAAAGACGGCGACGTAGTCTTATTCCGCTTTAACGTTTAACAAATCGCCCGCATGACGGTATATTACTTAGAGTATAAAGCAAGAGCGATTTTTTGCCCTTGCTTTTTTATTGCGGTTGCGCTATAATGAAACTACGATAAACAGTAATTTAGAGGCATTAAAGTGATTATTGAGCTAATTAAAGAGA
>CAJTPB010000025.1 GCA_910578065.1 uncultured Christensenella sp.
ATTAGGGCTATGCCCGAAAATGAAATACCACCCGCTATGCGGGTGGATTATTATTCGGAAGGGAAGCATAAAAAAGCATTGAGCATTGCGCGGTGCGGGCTTTCCTGTTGCTTTTGCGCAAAAAACGAAGTTTGCAAGGGCTGCGCGGCGGAATGCACGGATAAAGATCAGTGCGAAAACAGAAACTGCGCGAAGAAAAAGCAAGTCGCGCATGGTTTCGAATGCGAAAAAGAATGCCGAAAGGGACTTTTGTCTAAAACCAAAAATTTCGTATTCACGCTTTTTGCAAGGCGTTTCGGAATAGGCGAATTGTTGAAATGTTTGGAACAGAACGAAAAAAGCGGCATCGTATATCATCGCAACGGAATCACGGGCGATTACGACGGGTTTGACAATGCGGAGGATTTGATCGGTTTTATCAAAACGGGAAAGCGCTAAAAGGGACGTTGTATTTTCGGCGTATAAGAATATGCGCGTTGCATAAACTACGGGTCGGAGGGTTATACAATGATCATTGCAAATTTAATTGCGTATATTCTTGTTTTACTCGGCGCGTTGAATTGGGGCATGTACGGTATCTTCAATTTCAACCTTGTTTCAGCGATCTTTGCCGATCCGCGCGGAGTCGGCTCCGTTATCGTGTATACGCTGATCGCGCTTGCCGCGATTTGGCTTATCATCTCTCCGATGATCACGAACGGCGCGTTGAAGTTGCAGGGGGATAGAGAAGTCCGCCGCACAGAGTAATGAAATTTGCGGATAAGGCATAAAAAAGGCCTTGTCCGCATTTTTTATACTATGACGATTTGTGATTTAAAAAAGGGAGAGCGCGCAACGGTTTTGCGCGTAGAAACGGACGAGCTGTTAAAAGAACGTCTGCGCATGCTGAATATTTCCACCAACCGTGACGTTACGGTGTTAAAGGTTTCGCCTTTCGGAAAAACCTTTTTGCTCGGCGCGGGCAGCGCGACGGTTGCGCTTCGGCGGGAGATCGCGAACGCGATTAGGGTATTCCGCGCATGAAACTGCTGCTTGTAGGCAATCCGAACGCGGGAAAAAGCACCCTCTTCAACGCGTTAACGGGCGGGCATGCAAAGGTGGGCAACTGGCACGGCGTTACCGTGGGGGCGAAAGAGGGCAGGGCGAAGTTAAGCGGCGGGGCGGTTACGGTGTGCGATCTTCCCGGTATTTACTCGCTCGAAAGTTTAAGCATGGAAGAAAAGTTTACGCGCGATTATTTGGCTGCGCATGCAAGCGATCCCGTGCTGTTCGTTGCGGAATGTTCCGCGTTAGAGCGCAGTTTGCCCCTGCTTTCCGCAATGCGGGCAGAAGGGCGTAAACTTTTTTTAATTTTAACGAAGCGCAAACAATTCGAACGGGCGGGGGGCGCGCTGAATATCGACTTGCTTTCCGAACGGTTGGGTGTACCCGCGGCGGTAATAGACGGCAGAAACCGCAAACAGGTAAAAGACCTGCGCGCGCGGATCGGGTTGTTTTTGCGCGCGCCCGCGCCCCGGTTGCGGGAAGAAGCGTTACATACAGCGGGGGCGTATACGCAGGCGCAGGCAAAACTTTCCCGCTTAGACGAATGGCTGTGCAATCCCTTTTTTTGTATTCCGCTTTTCCTCGGTATCTTGGTCGGCATTTTCTATTTTACGTTTGCGCCCGCCATGGCGGGCGATTTTTTAAAGGGAAAAATCGAATTTTTATTCTGCGATCTGCTTGCGGGTAAAGCGGAAGGGATATCTTCCCCTGTATTAAGAAGCTTTTTGCAAAACGGAATTTTAAACGGATTGGGCAGCGTGCTGTGCTTTCTTCCGCAAATCGGCATGCTGTTTCTTGCGCTTATTTTAATGGAAGAAAGCGGCTTTCTTTCCCGCCTTGCCATGCTTACCGACGGCGCGTTTTCCAAAGCGGGGTTAAACGGGCGTGCGGTCTTTTCGCTTTTAATGGGATTCGGTTGCACGGCGGCGGCGATTTTAACGACGCGCGGATTAGACGATAAAAGAATCCAACGCAGAACCATTCTTTGTTTGCCGTATATTTCGTGCAGCGCAAAGCTGCCCGTATTTTTAACGCTTGCCGCTTCCTTTTTTGCAAATCCGTTTGCGGCGGTACTGCTGTTGTATGCGCTGGGGGTGGGAATATCGTTTGCGGTGGCGCTTTTTTTAAAAGGGGAAGAGCAACCTCCCTTTATTATGGAACTTGCACCCTTGCAAATTCCCGATCCGATATTCGTATTAAAATCCTTGTGTTTTCAGATCAAACAGTTTATAATAAAAACGGCGACGGTCATTTTGGCGTTTTTTCTGCTTTCTTGGCTGCTTTCTTCTTTCGATTTTGCCTTTCGATTTACGGAAGTCGAAGGGAGCATGCTCGCCCGTTTGTGCGCGGGGTTGAAATATCTGTTCGCGCCCATCGGCTGCTGCGATTGGAAAATTGCTTACGCGGCGCTTTCGGGCTTGGTCGCAAAAGAAAATATTGCGGGGCTTTTGGCGGTGTTTTACGGGGAATTTCCCTTTTCCGCCGCAAGCGCGTTTGCGTTTGCCTGCTTCGTGCTTACCTGTTCGCCATGCGTTTCCGCGATCGCCGCAACGGCGCGGGAATTGGGCTGGAAGCGCGCGCTGCTCTATGCGGCGGTGCAAACGGGAAGCGCGTTGCTCTTTTCCTATCTCGTTTACTTTGCACTGCAAGGGGGCGCGATTTACCTTTTGTGCGCGGTCGCCTTGTTTGCCGCTCTATTACTTGTAAGGAATCATAAAGTTGAAAAAGTACGTCGTACGCGAAGAAAGTTCTTTAAAAGATTTCACCGATAACGTTTGCGCGCAGGCATCGTTCTGCTTTCGCGCCCTTTTAAAGAACAAAGAAATTAAGGTAAACGGCAAAAAGACGGGCGAAAATATTTTGCTCCGCGCAGGGGACGAGGTATGCTATTATCTTACCAAGGCACAGGAAGAAAAAACTGCGTACACCGTTTTGTACGAAGACGAATCGATTCTTGTAGCGGATAAAGAAAGCGGCGTTCATTCCGAGGCGGTTTTTTCTTCTTTATGCGAACGGGGAGAAACGTATTTCATACACCGTTTAGACCGCAACACAAGCGGGCTTATCGCGTTTGCAAAAACGAAAGAGGCGGAGCAAGCGTTAAAATGCGCGTTTTCGGAACGTCGGACGGAAAAAGTATATCATGCGATCGTAGCGGGCAATATGCCGCGCCCGCGCGACGTGCTGCGCGCGTATCTGCAAAAGGATGCGGATAAGGCGCTTGTTCGTATTTCCGCTTCGCCGCGCGGGGAGGAAATTATCACTGAATATGAAACGCTCGAAAATCGGGGCGAAACTTCGTTGATCAAAGTAATTTTGCATACGGGCAAAACGCACCAGATCCGCGCGCACCTCGCCTATATCGGCAATCCCGTTTTGGGGGATGAAAAGTACGGCAACCGCGCGCTCAACCGCAAATACGGCGCGACCCGCCAGCGGCTTTTGGCAAAAGAACTTTCCTTTTCGATGCAAGGGAAATTTTCGTATTTAAACGGAATTACCTTCCTTTCCCCGAAAAACTTATAACTTTTTTAAGAAAAACGCTTGACGGCGTTTTCTTTTTGTGTTAATATATGAACAGTTATTCATATATTAAAATAAAAAGGAATTTTTCATATGGAAAGTTGCAATCACGAGGGCGAGCACCGCATAGCGGCGGAACAGGCGAAAGTTCTTATGCCGAGCGAAGAGAGTATCGAACGGGTGTGCGCGGCGTTTAAAGCGATATCCGAACCGAGCCGTTTAAAAATATTGCTTGCGCTTCGCCAAGGGGAACTGTGCGTCTATCATATTTTGCAAGCGGCGGGGGGTACGCAAAGCGGCGTTTCCCATCAGCTGCGCATTCTGCGCGACAATCGCATTGTAAAGGCGCGCCGAGACGGGCAAAATATCGTATATTCGCTTGCGGACGAACACGTTGCAAGCGTTTTGGAATTGGCGTTCGAACACGGGAATTGCCGCTTTTAACGGAGGGAGTTTATGGAACATATAATCAAGATCCGCAATCTCGACTGCGCGGCATGTGCGGCGGAATTGCAAGAAGAGTTGCTGCGTATTGCCGGGGTGGAAAAGGCGGAAGTGGATTTTATCGGTCAGCGGGTATTTCTTTCGTGCGGCGGAGAGGCGTTTGAAAAAGCGGTATATGCGATTTCGCATTTCGAAGAAGTAGAAATAATTTCGGGCGCGCCGATGAATAAAACGGTTAAAATTCGCAATCTCGACTGTGCGGCGTGCGCGGCGGAATTGCAAGAAGAGTTGCAGCGCATCGCAGGGGTAAAAAAGGCGGAGGTGGACTTTATCGGTCAACGGGTCGATCTTATGTGCGATGGAGAAGCGTTCGAAAAGGCGGTATACGCAATTTCGCACTTCGAGGAAGTGGAAATCATTTCGGGCGCGTCGATGAAGAAAACGATCAAGATCCGCAATCTCGACTGCGCGGCGTGCGCGGCGGAATTGCAAGAAGAGTTGCAGCGTATCGAGGGAATCGAACGGGCGGAAGCTGACTTTTTAAACCAACGCGTTTTACTTTGGTATACGCAGACCTCGGCGTTTGAAAAGGCGGTATACGCGATTTCGCACTTTGAAGAAGTGGAAATTGTAGACGGCAACGCGCCGAAAAAGAAGCAAAGCCGCTTAAAAGAAATCTTATCCATTGCCTTTTCCGTGCTTTTCTTTTTGCCCGCACTTATTCTCGGCTTTACAGGCGTAAACGAATGGATCCCGTTCGGGCTGTACCTCGGCGCATTTGCGGCGGCGGGGTGGTCGGTCATTTGGGCGGCGGCGCGCAATTTTCCTAAAATGTTCCGCAACGGCTTTCATCCGTCCGTTCTGTTAGACGAAAACACGCTAATGCTGATTGCCGCAGTCGGCGCGTTCGCCATAGGGGAGAATATGGAAGGCGCGGCAGTTTTGATCTTGTATCAAATCGGCGAATTGCTGCAATCGATCGCGGTCGGTTCGTCGCGCAACGCGATCGGAAAATTGGTAGAATTAAAAAGCGACAGCGCTATTTTGCTCGATGGAGATATCCGAAAAGAGGTTTCGCCCGAAGACTTAGCGGCAAACGATATCATTCTTATTCGCAAGGGGGATAAAGTGCCCGCAGATTGCGTATTAACGGAGGGCGCGACCTCGCTCGATACCAAGTCGCTTACGGGCGAGGCGTATTTTAAAGAAGTTTCCGTCGGCGACGAAATGCTTTCGGGCTGCGTGAACGAGGGGAACGCCGTAAAAGCGCGGGTATTGCGCCCCTCTTCCGAGAGCGCGGTGGCGAAAATTTTAGAGCTTGTGGAAAATTCTTCTTCCAAAAAAGCCGCGCCCGAAAAATTCATTACGCGGTTTGCACGCTGGTATACGCCCGTTGTGGTGCTGCTTGCAGTGTGTTTGGCGGTGGTGCCGCCCCTGTTCGACGGATATCAATTTTCCCGCTGGATCGGAACGGCGCTCAACTTCCTTGTGGTTTCCTGCCCGTGCGCGTTAATTATTTCCGTGCCGCTTACCTATTTTTCGGGCGTCGGTTCTCTGGCGCGCTGCGGGGTTTTAAGCAAAGGAGCGGTTTATTTAGATCTGCTTGCAAAGGCGAAGGTCGCTGCGTTCGACAAAACGGGAACGCTGACCGAAGGGCGGTTCTCTATTTCTAAGGTAAACGGGGAAGAACGCGCGCTTTGGCTGGCTGCGGCGTTGGAAAAATGCTCGTCGCACCCGCTCGCGCAGGCGTTTGCGGAAGTGCAAACGCCGTATACGGCAGAAGAATGCGAAGAAATCGCAGGTATGGGTATTTCCGCATTGGTTGAAAAGAAGCGTATCATCGTCGGCAGTTTGCGGTTAATGAAAGAGCGTGGAATAGCCGCGGATGAACTGCAAACGGCGGCTTCCGTTATCTACGTTGCGGAAGAGGGCAAACTTGTGGGAAGCGTGGAAATCGAAGATAAATTGCGCGAAGAAGCACAGCAAGCGCTTTTGCAGTTAAAGAAAGCGGGCATTGCAAAAACAGCCGTTTTAACGGGGGATTCCCGCGCCCGTGCGGAACAGGCTTTAAACGGGCTTGCGGTAGATATCGTACACGCGGAACTTTTGCCCGAACAAAAACCGCAGCGCGCGGAAGAGTTAAAACAAGATGGCGTGCTTGTATACGTGGGCGACGGCATTAACGATACGCCCGTAATGGCGGCAAGCGATATTGCCGTTTCGATGGGGGCGCTGGGCAGCGACGCGGCGATCGAAGCGAGCGATCTGGTGCTGGTATCCGATTCTCTTTCCGCATTACCCAAGGCAGTAAAAGGGGCTAAGAAAACGCGCAAAATCGTAATGCAGAACATCGTATTTTCCATTGCGGTTAAGGTTGTGTTAATGGGGCTTTCCGTCGCGGGGTTGATTCCGTTGTGGATCGCAGTAATGGGCGACGTGGGCGTAATGCTGCTTGCGGTGTTAAACTCTATGCGTATGCGGCTTAAAATAAAATAACGGCGTTTGTAAAAAAAGCGGTTCGCGCTGTTGCGTGCGAACCGTTTTACGTTGTATTACAAAGAATAGGCAAAGGTTCATTATAAAATACAGATGCCGTCTTAAAATAAAACAACAATGTTTGCGTAGAAAAAAAAGCGGTTTGCGCTGTTGCATACAAACCGCTTTTGTGCTATACTGAAACACATGAAAAAGCTGATCGATAGCGCAATGAAGCGCATAGAATGCGACCTGCTGCTGCGCGGGGCAATGGTATTTAACGCGTTTACTGGTATCACGGAAGAGAAAGATATCGCCGTAATAAGCGGCAAAATTGCCGCCGTAGGCAAAGGATATCGGGGCGCGCGCGAAATCGACTGTTCGGGACTGTACGCGCTTCCGGGGTTGATCGATTCGCATATTCATGTGGAAAGCTGTATGCTTTCGCCCGAAGCGTTCGCAAGTCTTGCCCTGTTGCACGGCACAACGGCGATCGTTGCCGATCCGCACGAGATCGTAAACGTGTGCGGGGTGCAGGGCGCGGAATATATAAGCGAAGCGTTTTCCCGCGTGCGCCTTGGGGAATCGCCCGTGCTCGACGTGTATATGCAGCTTCCTTCCTGCGTGCCCGCAACGCCGTTTGAAACAAGCGGGGCGAAGATCGGCGGAAAGGAAACGGAACAAGAACTTGCCCGCCCTCTCTTTTACGGATTGGGCGAAATGATGAACGTGCCCGCCGTGCTTGGCGCAGAGGATGAATGTCTGCAAAAACTAAGCGCGGCAAAATGCGAAGGGAAAATCGTAGACGGGCACGCCCCCGCGCTTTCGGGCGAGGGGCTGAACGCGTACGCCTGCGCGGGCATTGCGACCGATCACGAATCGCTTACCGCAGAGGAATGCACGCAAAAAATCGCCGCGGGGCTGTATTGCCAACTGCGAAACGGTTCTTCCGCGCGCAACATACAAGAAAACTGCCGTGCGGTAAACGCATATAACTATCGCCGCTTTTTACTCTGCTCGGACGACAGAACGGCAGCGGATCTCAGCAAATACGGCTTAATGGACGACGCCGTTAAAAAAGCGGTGGCGTGCGGCGTTCCTGCAAATCAAGCAATTTGCATGGCGACTTTAAACGCGGCGGAATGCTACAAGTTAAAGGGCAAGGGTGCGCTTGCGGCGGGGTACGACGCGGATATCGTATTCGTTACTGATTTAAAAGAGTTTTGCGTAAAGCGCGTTATCAAAGAGGGAGAACTCGCCGTAGAAGACGGAAAGATTCTTTTTCCCATAAAAGAAAGGTATCTGCCCGATTGCGTAAAAAGCACCGTGCGCATAAAGGAAATCGGGGAAAAGGATTTTATGCTTTCCGTAAAAAGCGGAAAAGCGCGCGCCCTTTGCGTGCTTCCCCGTAGTATCGTAACAAAAGAAGCGATCGTTTCGGTTGCGGAAGAGGACGGCGACGTTTGTTTAACGGGAACCGATTGCAATAAAATCGCGGTCGTAGAACGGCATTTTGCAAGCGGAAATATCGGATTGGGCTTGGTAAAGGGGTACGGACTTCGCGGCGGCGCAATCGGTATAACCGTTGCGCACGATAGTCATAACCTTGTTATTTTGGGGGATAACAACCGCGATATGGCGCGCGTTGCGCAGTTGTTAAAAGAAGCGGGCGGCGGCATGGCGCTTGTAAACGGAACGCGGGAAGAGGTTTTCCCCTTGGATATTGCGGGGCTGATGAGTTCCGCTTCCGCCCGAGAGGTGATTGCATGCACTTCGCGCATGAACGCGCTTGCGCGGGAAATGGGGGTAAAAGAATGTTACGAACCGTTTATGACGCTCGCGTTTTTGGCGCTTCCCGTGATTCCCGCGTTAAAGGTAACGGATAAAGGACTGTTCGATTCGGAAAAATTTGCGTTTATAAATACGGAAGTAAAAGAGGAAAAGGCATGAAAAACAATCAAGTAGTTGCGGCAACGGGCAATCGGCATAAGTTAGAAGAATTTCGCGCGATTTTAAAGGATTTCAACTTGATATCGCAAACGGAAGCGGGCTTTTCGGGCGACGTGGAAGAAACGGGCAAAACGTTTGCGGGAAACGCGCTTTTAAAGGCGCGCGCGGTCTGCGAGGCGACGGGGCTTCCCGCTTTAGCGGACGACAGCGGGCTGTGCGTAAACGCGCTCGGCGGCGCGCCCGGGGTATACAGCGCGCGTTATTCGGGCGGGGGCGATAAGCAAAACCGCGACTTATTGCTTAAAAATCTTGCGGGCGTAAAAGAACGCTCCGCTTATTTCGCCTGCGCGATCGCGCTGTGCTTTCCCAACGGCGAAACGATCACCGCGGAAGGGCGCGTGTATGGGCGCATTCTCGAAGAGGAAACGGGCGTAAACGGCTTCGGCTACGACTGCTTGTTTTACAGCGACGAACTGGAAAAGAGTTTCGGGCTCGCTTCGGAAGAGGAGAAAAATGCCGTTTCTCACCGCGGGCGGGCGCTGAGAGAGTTGGAGAAAAAACTGTGAAAACGTTTCTTGTTCTTTCCGATTCGCACGGTCGGCGGGGCGTATTAGACGGAATCCTGCCGCTGATTGCGGAAAACGATTATATCGTACATCTCGGCGACGGTTCTACCGATATGAAAGGCGTTTTTTCCGAGTTTCCCCAAAAAACGTATCTTTGCCGCGGCAACTGCGATTTTGCATACGGGGAAGAGGAATTGGTGATTCAAGCGGAAGGCAGACGTATATTTTGCTGTCACGGTCACCGTTACGGCGTAAAAAGCGGAATTTCCCGCCTTGTTGCGCGGGCAAAGCAGCTCGATTGCGATATCGCCCTGTACGGGCATACCCACCGCGCGGCGGCGGAAGAGATTGAGGGCGTTCTTTGCATCAATCCGGGTGCGGCGGGTGCGTATGCGGAGGGCAGTTATTGCTATCTTGTTTTGTATAACGGCAAAGCGACGCATACGTTCGTTCCGATTCGGAAATAAAGGAGAAAGAGATATGAAGACGATTGCAGTGATTGACGATGACGTGTATATCGGAAATCTGTTGCAGGAAGCGTTGCAAAAGGAAGGTTACGGCGTGCTGCGCGCTTATTCGGGTACGGAAGCGCTTTTGTTGTTATCCGAACGCAAACCCGATTTGGTGCTGCTCGATTTAATGCTTCCCGGGCTTTCGGGGGAAGAGGTTTTACCCAAGATCAAAGAATATCCCGTAATTATTTTAAGCGCAAAAACGGACGTGGGCGACAAGGTGGAAATGCTTTCGGGCGGGGCGTGCGATTACGTTACAAAACCGTTCGAACTGCGCGAACTGCTTGCGCGGATCGCCGTACAGCTGCGCGCCCAAAAAGTGGGCGGGGAAAGCGAATTGGTTTGGCGGGATCTTGCGCTTAATCCCGTGCTTCATACGGTAACGGTGGGCGAAACGCCCGTGCGGCTTACCAAAACGGAACTTGCGATTTTAAATTTGCTTATGTCGAACCCCAATCGCATTATCGCCAAGTCCGTTTTATTAGACCGCATCGAAAACGTCGCACCCGACTGTATGGAAAGTTCGTTAAAAGTGCACGTCAGCAACCTAAGGCGCAAACTGCGCGAAGGGGGCGCAATGTGCAATATCGAAGCGGTTTGGGGAATCGGTTTTCGCTTAACCGAATAAATCTTATCTTTTTCTTCCCTCTTTTCTTATCTTTTTTCTTAACGGTTTTTCCGTAAGATAAGAAAAAAGGAGGTTTTTGAATGGAATATGTATTAACGGCAAACGCGTTAAAAAAGCGTTACGGCAAATTTACGGCGTTAAACGGGCTTTCGGCGCACATTCCCAAAGGCTCTATTTACGGGCTTGTGGGGAAAAACGGCGCGGGAAAAACCACGCTTATCCGCATGGTTTGCGGTTTACAGGAACCGAACGAAGGGGAATACTTTTTGTACGGAAAACAGAACGGCGGAAAAGAGATCGCGCGCATGCGCAGGCGTATGGGCGCAGTGGCGGAATCGCCCGCGCTGTACGGAAACTTATCCGCTGCGGAAAATTTAAAAATGCAGTTCCGCGTTTTGGGTATGCCCGCTTTCGACGGGGTGAACGAACTGTTGAAAACGGTAGGGCTGGAAAACACGGGCAATAAAAAGGTGAAGAATTTTTCCCTGGGTATGCGTCAGCGGCTGGGGATCGCCGTCGCGCTTGCGGGAAGTCCCGATTTTTTGGTGTTGGACGAACCAGTAAACGGGCTCGATCCGCAAGGGATCGTCGAGGTGCGCGAACTTATTTTGCGGCTGAACCGCGAAAGGGGGATTACCGTGCTCGTTTCCAGCCATATATTAGACGAACTTTCCCGCCTTGCCACCCATTACGGATTTATGGACGGCGGGTATATGGTAAAGGAAATTTGCGCGGAAGAGTTGGAATCCGCTTGCAGAAAGTGCACGCAGGCAGAAGTTTCCGATACGGCTGCGCTTGCCCGCGTACTCGATAAAATGGGGTTGGAATACTCGGTGCTTTCCGAACGGGAAGCGGATATTTTCGGAAAAGTTCCGGTTACCCGCCTTGCGGCGGCTTACGCCAAAGAAGGGGGCGAAATTTTTACGTTAAAGGAAAAGGACGAATCGCTTGAAAGTTACTTTATCGGGCTTTTGGGAGGTGCGCGCCGTGATTAAGCTGTTAAGGGCGCATTTTGCGCGTTTAAAATTTAACAAGTTCTTTTGGGTTTGCGTGCTTGGTGCGTTTGCCGTAGGACTTACCGTTGTTTTCACGTTTTATCATTCGCTTGTAAAATACGGGTCGAGCGCTTCCGCCGATGCGGCGATGATGCTGTATACGGGTGCGATCGGGTTTGTAGGGGCGGTGATCGTCAGTCTGTTTTTGGGAACGGAATATTCGGACGGTACGCTGCGCAACAAAATTATTACGGGCAGTAGGCGCACGGATATTTATATTTCTTCGCTGATCGTTTCCATTGCGGCGACTGCGGCAATTTGCGCCGCGTATTTGCTTCCCGTGTTCGCGTTGGGGATTCCTCTGTTAGGCGGTTTCGTCTTAGACGGAAAGTCGATTGCGCTGTATTTGGTAGGTTCGCTTGCGTTGCTACTTGCGTTCTGTTCCATTTTTACTGCGGTTTCTATGTCGGTGCACAATAAAACGATTGCTTCCGTCGCTAGTATCGTGGGCGTGATGTTCGTATTTTTTCTGTGTACCTATTTGCTCAACCGCTTGGGGGAACCGGAATTTATCGATAAAGTTGTATCTTACGATCCCGTAACGGAAGAAATCGTAACGGAAACGGTGCGCAACGCTTCGTATATCGGCGGGGGCGCGCGTACGTTTGTGCTATTTTTGTTAGACTTTTTGCCAAGCGGTCAGTCCATTTTGTATATGATCGGAACCGCGACCCATCTATGGCAAATGCCGCTGTATTCGCTTTTGATTGCTGTTGCGGCGACTGCGGGCGGAATTTTGTACTTCCGCAAAAAGGATATTCGGTAAAGAGGAAATTATATGGCGGTTTGGCTTTCGGTTGCATGCGGAATTTTGGCGGTTGCAGGCATTGCACTTTTTGTAAAATTGATGATTGTACGCCGTTCCGAGCGGGAACTTTTAAAAGAATTTAGCGAAATTCTTGCAGCCGATACCAACCGACTAATCACTCTTTCCGCAGGGAGCGGATATTTAAAATCGCTTGCCGCAGAACTCAACCGCCAACTTGCCTGTTTGCGCGCCGAACGTTTGCGCTACGAACGCGGCGACGCGGAATTAAAAGATACGATTTCGAATATCTCGCACGATTTGCGAACGCCGCTCACGGCGATCAGCGGATATTTGGAATTGTTGGAAGGGGAAGAAGTATCGCCCGACGTAAAGCGGTATCTTTCCATCGTTTCCGACCGCGTTGCGGTGTTGAAAGAGCTTGCGGAAGAATTTTTCCGTTACTCGGTAGACGTATCGGTACGGGAATTGCGCATAGAACCCGTTTCGCTGAACCGTGTTTTAGAAGAAAGCGT
This sequence comes from uncultured Christensenella sp., assembly GCA_910578065.1. Classification (GTDB taxonomy): domain Bacteria; phylum Bacillota; class Clostridia; order Christensenellales; family Borkfalkiaceae; genus Gallimonas. Next base: position 12,479 of record CAJTPB010000025.1, read on the forward strand.
TATTTCGTTTGCTGCCGCTATGGAACAAAAGAGAATTGCGCCGCAAATAACCTTTCCGCAAAAAGAAGTGGTGCGCTCGCTTGACCGTTCCGCATTAAGCAGGGTTTTCGGAAATTTGATCGGTAACGCTTTAAAGTACAGCGACGGGGATTTTTGCGTTTCGCTCGACGAAGAAGGAACGGTTTGCTTTTCTAACCGTGCGCGGCGGCTCGATTCTGTTACGGCGGAAAAATTGTTTCATCGTTTCTTTACGGTGGAAACGGGAAGCGGTTCTACCGGATTAGGGCTTTCGATCGCAAAATTGTTGACCGAGCGCATGGGCGGCAATATACACTTGCGGTTTGAAGACGGTATTTTAAATATTTGCGTTATGTTTCCCGCACAAGAAAACGAATAATCGGTTTGTGCCTAGGCAGCGTTGAAATAACTGCGTTTAAAACGGCAAAATAACTTGTATGCGTATAAAACAAGAAAACAAATAAGGGTTATGTTTGGGCAATATTGAAATAACTGTGTTTGAAAACGGCAAAAAACGCGTATAAGCATATAAATAGATCCCCGCCGAATTTTGCGGGGATCTATTGGTTTTCTTTGTTCGGCGGGGAATCTTCGGTTGCCTTTGTAGGGGGCGGATCATTTGCGGGCGGTTGATCTTCTTGTAAAAGGGGCGGCAACTCGTCTTCTTTTATTTTTGCACGGTGCGCGGGGTGGGTTTTCTTTAAATGGTAAAGCCATTTGGCGATCGCCGTGCCGATGATGACAGCATATCCGATCCAACTGAATAAATCGGGAATCTGTTCCAGAAAGAAAAATCCGAGGAGCGCCGCAAACAGTACTTGCGAATAATCGAAAACCGCAATCTCTTTGGCGGGCGCTTTGCGGTACGCCGCCGTAATAAAAAACTGTCCGCCTGTTGCCGAAAATCCTGCAAGCAGCAGCGAAGTAAGCTGCCAAGCCGTCATCGGCTGAAAGAACGCGATCATAAAGGGCAGAGACACAAGGGTGGAGAAAGCGGAAAAGAAAAATACCGTCATATCGCTGCGTTCCCCTTTTTCGCCCAAAATGCGCACGCAGGTATAGGCGAATCCCGCGCACGCTCCGCTGAAAAAGCCCGCCAGCGCGGGAACCGTTTCCCACCCGAAAGAAGGTTTTACCACAAACATTGCGCCGCCGAAGGTAATTAAAACGAACACGATTTCGATTACGGAAGGGCGTTCTTTTAATAAAAGCGCGGAAAAGACGATGGCAAAAAAAGGGGAGAGTTTGTTTAATATGGAAGCATCGGAAATATTAAGCCTGTCGATGGCGTAAAAGTTTAAAATGACGCCCGCAAAGCCGATTGCGGCGCGTAAGAACAGCCAAGGGATACAGCTTTTGCTGTGTATACGGAATTTTTCTTTTTGAAACAGCAATAAAAAGAACACGACGGCGGTTGCGATCAGGTTGCGGAAAAACACCTTTTGCATAACGGGCAGATCGCCCGCAAGGCGCACGAATAAATTCATCAGCGCGAAGCAGAACGCCGCGCCTAAAATATAAACGATCCCCATGCTTTTTTGTAACCGAACGCTGTGCATACACCGTATTATATGCGTTTTTTTGAAAAAAGTCAAACTGCAAGTTGACGGATTCGCCGTAATTTGATAAGATGATCGTATGCAAACAAGAGAAGAAATTTTACGCGCGGCACTGTTGCTGCCCGAAAGCTATTTCGATCAACCTTTTCACGATGATAATTGGACGGTCGTTCGCCATAAAAAAAACAGAAAGATATTCGCTTGGATTTTCGAACGGCGGGGGAATACGTGGGTCAATTTAAAAACGCCGCCCGATTGGCGGGAATTGTGGCGGGAAACTTACGCAAGCGTTCTGCCCGCGTACCACTTGAATAAAGAACATTGGAATTCGGTTATTTTAGACGGAAGCGTTCCCGAAAGGGAGGTACTGCGCATGATAGAACTGAGTTACGATTTAACGAAATAACCTTTTAGCATTCGTTTAGATTGGATAATGATGGCGACAAGGGAATGATTTTAATGACTAAAAGAAAGCCTTTAAACGATTGTATTTTATCGATCGCACAATTTAAGCAAACTGCAAAACAAAAAGCGCGGCTTTTAGCCGCGCCTTTGTTTTGCGAAAATCAAATGCGTTTATCCGCTTTGTAAGTCGTATGCAGAATATCGTGCGCTTTATGGCTGTTGGGGAAGCCGAAATAGTCGTCGTATATTACGTCCATTACGGGCGAATCCGCCGAGCGGCGCAGTTTGTTCTGCGTATCGCTTTCGTAAAGGGCTTTTGCGCGCGCTTCTTTCAATTCTACCGAATTGCGCACGCTGTCCGAAAGGGTGGGCTGACCGCCTCCGTTTACGCATCCGCCGGGGCAAGACATAATTTCGATAAAGTCGTATTTCTTTTCGCCCGATTTAATCTGTTCGATTACCTTTCTCGCATTGGAAAGCCCTGAAGCGACCGCTACGCGCACCGTGTGCCCCGCAACCGAATAGGAGGCTTCTTTTACGGGAATATCTCCGCGCACCGCGGGGAAGTCGAGCACTTCGAATCCGCCGTCCATCATATGCGCCGCCGTACGCAGCGCCGCTTCCATAACGCCGCCCGTCGCGCCGAAAATGGCGCCCGCGCCCGTTGCGGTTGCAAACGGATTGTCGAATTCTTCGTCGGGAAGTTCGGTAAATTTAATGCCCGCCGTTTTGATCATGCGCGCGAGTTCGCGCGTGGTAAGCGCTACGTCTACGTCGTTTTTCATTTCTTCCCTGCCGCATTCGTACTTTTTCGCCGTGCAGGGAATCACGCTTACGACGAACAGGTTTTTAGGCGATACGCCGTTCTTTTCGCACCAATAGCTTTTTAACAGCGCGCCGAACATCTGTTGGGGCGATTTACAGGTGGAAAGGTGGGGGATCATTTCGGGATACGTTTGTTCTGCGAATTTGATCCACGCGGGGCAGCAAGAGGTAAACATGGGCATAGGTTTGCCCGTTTTGATGCGGTTGATAAGTTCGCTCGCCTCTTCCATAATGGTAAGGTCGGCGGTCACGTCCATATTGAACACCGCATGGGGATTGAGTCTGCGGATCGCCGCGACCATTTTTCCCTCTACGTTCGTGCCCACGGGCAAATCGAACGCTTCGCCCAACGTCGCGCGCACGGAAGGCGCGGTAAAGAATATGACTTTTTTCGTCGGGTCGGAAAGGGCGTCCCATACGTCGTCGATATTGCTGCGCTCGGAAAGGGCGCCTACGGGGCAGGCGACGATGCACTGTCCGCAGCCCACGCAGGGGGATTCGGAAAGGGGCAGATCGAACGCGCTTCCGATATGCACGTGGAATCCTCTGCCGATGGGGCCGATTGCATTCACCGTCTGTTTTTGGCACGCCGCCACGCAGCGCATGCAGTTGATGCACTTGTCGTTATCGCGCACCACGTAGGGGGTGGAAACGTCGATGGGGAGAACAAAATCTTCTCCTTTAAAGCGGTCTTCGTCTACGCTGTATCCCAGCGAAAGTTTTTGCAGTTCGCAGTTGTGGTTGCGTTCGCAGGAAAGGCACTTCTTTTTGTGCTTGCTTAAAATCAGTTCCAGCGTCATTTTGCGCGATTGGCGGCATTTTTCCGTGTTGGTGCGCACTTCCATACCTTCCGCTACGGGGTAAACGCACGCCGCTACCAGTCCGCGCGCGCCCGTCGCTTCTACCACGCACATACGGCAGGAGCCGACGCAGCTGACGTCTTTTAAATAACACAGCGTAGGGATCTCGATATGCGCGATCCTTGCCGCTTGCAAAATGGTCGTGCCTTCGGGAATGGTTACGGGGATATTGTTTATTTTTAAGTTGACTGTTTTTTGCATGGGTCACCTCACTTTCTTTCGATTGCGCCGAAGCGGCAGTTGGAAATGCAAAGCCCGCATTTTACGCATTTGTCCGTATCGATCGTGTGCGGTTCTTTTACCGTTCCGCTGATCGCCTTTACAGGGCAGTTGCGTGCGCATAGGGTGCACCCCTTGCACTTTACGGGGTCGATGGTAAAGTTTAACAGCGCCTTGCATACGTGCGAGCGGCACTTTTTATCGTTGATGTGTTCCTCGTATTCGTCGCGGAAGTACCGCATGGTCGAAAGTACGGGGTTGGGCGCGCTTTGCCCCAGCGCGCAGAGGGAAGACTGCTTCATGTGCGAAGCGAGTTCTTCGATTTTTGCGATGTCTTCCGGTTCGCCCTTGCCTTCGGTTATTTTCGTTAAAAGCTGTAACAGGCGTTTGGTGCCGATGCGGCAAGGGGTGCATTTTCCGCAAGATTCGTCCGCGGTAAATTCGAGGTAAAATTTGGAAATATCTACCATGCAGTCGTCTTCGTCTAAAATGATCATGCCGCCCGATCCCATCATAGAGCCGATCGCAATCAGGCTGTCGTAATCGATGGGGGTATCGATGCAGGAAGCGGGAATACAGCCGCCAGAAGGTCCGCCCGTTTGCGCCGCTTTAAACTTTTTGCCGTTCGGGATTCCGCCGCCGATTTCTTCCACAATTTCGCGCAGGGTGGTGCCCATAGGCACTTCCACAAGCCCGACGTTGGTGATTTTACCGCCGAGCGCGAATACCTTCGTACCCGAAGAGGTTTCCGTTCCGATGGAAGAAAACCACGCCGCGCCCTTTAAAATAATGGGATTGACGTTCGCCCACGTTTCTACGTTGTTTAAAATGGTGGGCTTTTCGAATAATCCTTTTACCGCGGGAAAAGGGGGGCGGGGACGGGGTTCGCCGCGATGCCCTTCGATACTGCGCATCAACGCCGTTTCTTCCCCGCAGACGAACGCGCCTGCGCCCAAGCGGATCTCCACTTCGAAATCGAAGCCCGTTCCCAAAATGTTTTTGCCCAAAAGTCCGTATTCGTGCGCCTGCGCGATCGCGATTTTCAAACGGGTCACCGCAACGGGGTATTCCGCGCGCACGTAAATAAAGCCCTGGTGCGAACCGATCGCATAGCCCGCGATCGCCATCGCCTCCAACACGCAGTGGGGATCGCCTTCTAAAACCGAACGGTCCATAAACGCGCCGGGGTCACCTTCGTCGGCGTTGCAACAAACGTATTTGATCTCGCTTTGCGAGGCTTTTGCAAACGCCCATTTTCTGCCCGTAGGGAAGCCCGCACCCCCTCTGCCGCGCAAGCCGGAAGCGAGCATTTCGTTGATCACATCGTCGGGCGTCATGGCGGTAAGTACTTTTTCCAGCGCCTGATAGTCGCCCGCAGCAATCGCTTCTTCGATGTTTTCGGGGGCAATCACGCCGCAGTTCCGCAGCGCGATGCGCATTTGTTTTTTATAGAAAGGCGTTTCGGAAAAGGGGATAATTTCGCCTTTTTTCGTAAGCGTGCCTTGATACAGCAATTCTTTTACGATTTCGCCGCCCTTTGTAAGGTGTTTTTCGGCAACCGTTTTGGCATGTTCGGGCGTCATTTGCGCATAAAACGCGCCTTCTGGGTATACAATCATAATGGGACCGAGCGCGCAAAGCCCGAAGCAGCCTGTTTTTACGATAAGTACGTCGTCAAGCCCCAGTTCTTTGACAGAGGTTTCGAGCTGTTCGATTACCTTCATCGAATGGGAAGAGGTGCAACCCGTTCCCCCGCATACGAGCACCTGTTTGCGGTAGCCCGTTTTTGCGGCGAGTTTTTCGCCCTGTTCGCGCACCGCGCGGCGCACTTCGATCAGTTCTTTTTTCGCGTTTCTGATTTTCGCCAATTCTTGAATGGTCATCTTTTCGCGTCCTCCTTATATCCGTCGAGGATCCATTTTACCCGCTTGGGTTCGAGTTTGCCGAACACTTCGTCGTTTACCATAATAACGGGAGCAAGTCCGCATGCGCCCACGCAGCGGCAGCTATCCAGCGAAAACAAGCCGTCGGGCGTGCATTCGCCGCATTTGATATCGAGTTCCTTTTCGATCTCTTCCAAAATTTTATCCGCGCCCTTAACATAGCACGCCGTGCCGAGACATACGCTTATGCGGTACTTTCCCTTCGGTTTCAAAGAGAACTGCGAATAAAAGGTAACAACGCCGTAAACTTCGGAAAGGGAAATGCCCAGTCCTTCGGCGATGACTTTTTGCACCTCGATGGGTAAAAAGCCGTAAATTTCTTGCGCTTCCTGCAAGATGTGCATCAAACATCCCGGTGTAGAGCGCGATTCTTCGATAACGGCTTTCAGTTTTTGTTCCTGTTCCGCCGTGCCGCAGAATGCTTCACATTGTGCCATAAATCAATCTCCTTAAATTGCTTCGCTTATATCGCTATAAACATATTTAATTATATCATAAAGATATTTATTTATCAATAGGATTTTAAAAATTGTCGAAATTTGCCTATCGCAAAATAGCTCCCGTAAAAATTCGATAAAAAATTATCGAATTTTTGTTGACATTTGCCGCCATTTATGATAAGATACTAACAGAAACAAATTTCAAACGGAACAGAGGGAGTAATTTTCGCTTTGGCGGGGAAAGCCGGCAAGCGTTGCGTACCCGTCATCACAGCGGTATTCCGCTCGGGAAAGTCGTAATAATGAGACTCATGCTTCGCGCGTCGGCGCGGGGATGGGTCTTTTCTTTATGTTCCGCAAAGAAAAGCGTTTAGAATATTATTATATATAAAGAGGTAGAGAGTATGGTTTATTCATTTATTACGGCTTTCTTGTTTGTTGCGCTGATTTGCGCAGGCATTGCAATGATCGTTATCGGCGTATTCCGCAAAAAGAGCGGGAAGCGTGCGCGGGCGATTCCGGTTGCGATTCCCGCATGTATGGTGGGCGTAGGGTTGATTTTACTTATTTTAATTCCCGGTTCTTTCCACACGGTAGACGCAGGTACGCTCGCCGTCGTAAAACAGATGGGCGTTATCGTCGACGTAGAGGGCCCCGGTACTTATTTCGACTTTTATTTAACGCGCAGCTACGAAAATTACGATGCAAAAGTGCAGCAAGTGGAAATAGTTATGGACGCATACACTTCGGACGCACAGTCGATGGAAATTTCTATGGTGGTGCAGTTCCAGATCCGTCAAGACAACGTAGAAGAAATCGCGCTGAATTACGGCGGGTTGGAAGCGTTGACGAACAGGATTCAAAGCGTTGCGATCGAACGCACAAAGGCGACTCTTTCGCAGTATCAGGCGGAAAAATTGATCGAAGAGCGCAACAGCATTTCGCCCACGGTAGAAGGGGAAATTTCTTCGGCGATCGGCGATAAGTATTACATTACGTTTAACAGCGCGGTGCTTACCGATATCACGTTCTCCGACGCGTTCGAAGCGGCTGTAGAAGCGAAAATGATGGCGCAGCAAGAAAAGTTGCAGGCGCAGTACGAAAACGAAAAGAAGAAAGAACAGGCGGAAACGGCGCTGTACGTTGCGGAACAGGAAGCAAAGGCGCTGCTTGCCAACGCGCAGGCAAAGGCGGATGCAGAGGTTGCGGCGGCGACTGCGGCTGCGCGCTCGATCATGCTGAAAAGCGTAGAAATCGCGCGTATGCTCGGCTACGAAGTAACAGAACAGACGTTAGAACAGGAAGACGGTGAAAGCGAAATCGTTTATACGATTATTTATGACGATACGCATACCGGCGCGGATATTGCAGAGTACATGAAGTATATCGAATATCTTGCCGCTTGGGATGGAAAACTGCCCCAAGTGGTTGCAGGGGAAAACGGATTTATGATTACCCTGCCCAATTTAAACGGCTAAATAAAACCCGCCGCGCTTTTAAAAGCGCGGCGGAATTTTTAAATTGTTTTGTATTTATTGTAAGAGCTGCTCCGCATACGGGGCGGCTGTTATGTAACGATTGAAGAACGCGTTTCGGCTGTCAGTTATAAAGTGGAATTGCCGATAACAAGTTAAATTGTTTGGGGTACATTTTTAATGCTGCCCGCATATAGCGAGCGGCTGTCATATAACGATTAACGAACGCGCTACGGTTTGCGCCTTTAAAATAAAATCTCCGATAACATATAAACCGTGTGGGGTACATTATGACAGCCGCTCCGCATAGTGCGGAGCGGCTGTTATGTAACTTTCATATTATTTTGCGTAAGGTTGATTTTAACAGAGGGCAACGGCTTCGATTTCCGCAAGCACGTTTTTCGGAAGCGTTTTTACCGCCACGCAAGAGCGCGCAGGGCGGCAGATAAAATACTGACCGTAAACTTCGTTAAACGCAGTAAAATCGTTCATGTCGGCAAGGAAGCAGGTGGTTTTTATCACTTGTTCAAGGGAAGATCCCGCTTGCAATAACACCGCTTCTAAATTTTTGCAAATTCTGTGCGTTTGTTCGACGATCCCGCCTTCGACGATTGCGCCCGTTTTAGGATCGAGGGGGATCTGCCCCGAAGTAAAAACAAGGTTGTTCAGCTTGATCGCTTGGGAATAAGGTCCGATTGCCGCAGGGGCGTTGTTCGTTTGAATTTTTTCAAGAGTTTCCATATAGATATCCTTTTTGCTCAGCACAGTTTAAACCCGTGCTGGCTAAGTTCTTGTTTGATTTGCGCAATGTGCGCGAAGTCGCGCGTTTCGATATCGATGCGCAGGAAGCACCCGATCACCGCACTGCCCGCGTTGGCGTGTTCGTGATGAACGCCCGTTACGTTTGCGCCGCAAGCGGCGATAATGCCGGAAACCGCAACAAGCTGCCCCGGTTTATCTAAAAGTTCGATATTCAGCGTGCACTGTCTGCCCGAAGTTAAAAGTCCCCGTTGTATTACGCGGCTTAAAATGGTAACGTCGATATTGCCGCCCGAAACAACGCAACATACTTTTTTCCCTTTTAATTGCGGAAGTTTTCCGGCAAGGATCGCCGCAACGGGCGTTGCGCCCGCGCCCTCTGCGATCATCTTTTGCTTTTCGATCAAAGTGAGGATCGCCGTTGCAATCTCATCGTCGGAAACGGTTACGATTCCGTCTACGTATTTTTCGCAGTAATCGAAGGTATGCGTGCTCGGTTGTTTAACCGCAATGCCGTCTGCAATGGTAGAAACGGAGGGGAGGGCGCACACCTTTTTTTCGCGCAGAGAGTTCGCCATACTCGGCGCGCCTTCCGCTTGTACGCCGTATACCTGCACGCGCGGATTTACCGATTTTACCGCAAACGCCACGCCCGCAACAAGTCCGCCTCCGCCTACGGGCACGACGATTGCGTCTACGTCGATCATCTGCGATAAAATTTCCAGCCCGATGGTGCCTTGCCCCGCGATTACTTCTTCATCGTCGAAGGGGTGAATAAAGGTATAGCCCCTTTCTTTTTGCAGTTCGATGGCGCGCTCGTACGCGTCGTCGTATACGCCGTGCACAAGGCAGATTTCCGCGCCGTAGGCGCGCGTCGCTTCCACTTTGGAAATGGGCGCGCCGTCGGGCAGGCATATCAGCGAAAAAATGCCGTTTTTCGCCGCCGCCAGCGCAACGCCCTGCGCGTGGTTGCCCGCCGAACACGCAATAACGCCTTTCGCCTTTTCTTCGGGGGAAAGGGAGGCGATTTTATTGTACGCGCCGCGGATTTTAAACGATCCCGTTTTTTGCAGATTTTCCGTTTTTAAATACACTTCGCAATCGGCAGAAAGTTTGTTTGCGAAAATAACGTCCGTTTTATAGATCGCGTCCGCAAGTACCGCCTGCGCGCGTTTTACTTTTTCAATCGTAAGCATAAATATACCTTTAAATCGCTTGTTTTATGCAATTATACACTTTATAATGTATTGTGTCAATCATACAACGGTTTTTTCGGGAAGAAATCCTTCAAAAATGATGTTGTCGGCATATTTGCGCGCGTACGCTTCCTCTTGGGGGGTTCGCACAGTCCATGCGAGTTTTGCGCCTTTAAATTTTTCCGTTTCTTTGGTGGGGTAGTCGCAAAAAAGAAAGCTGATAAAATCGGGCTTAGACCAAAAATTCAAACTCATGTGTTTTACAAGGTGCGCTTTCAGCTTCCAAAACGCGCCTCCGCCGAGATCTGCCTTTTTGGGGTGCGCCGTGGCGAGGATCCCGCAGGGAATTTGCGGAAACAATTTTTTGCACCCCTTTACGTATGCGGGATGAAACGATTGCAGCGCGTACGTTCCGCGGTAATCTTTTAACTCTTCGGCAACTTTTTTAAGAAAGACGTTTGTTTTTGCGTTCGGCTGATGTTTCAGTTCGATCAACAGGGGAACGCGCCCGCCTATCCTTTGCAGTAAATCGGAAAGCAGGGGAATTTTTTCCTGCGAGTTTTTTAAGCGCAGCGAACAAAGCTGCGCATATGTGCAAGCGGCAACTTTTTTATCTACGCCGCACATGCGCAGCAGATCGTCGTCGTGAAACAGCACAAGTTCGCCGTCTTTGGTCATCTGTACGTCCGTTTCGACGGAATACCCTTTTGCCGCCGCTTCTTCGAAGGCGGAAAGGGAGTTTTCGGGAATTTCGCCGCCGTGCAGCCCTCTATGGGCGACGGGCTGTGCCGTTAAAAAGGAAAAATCGTATTTCATACGGATATTTTACCACAAACGGCAAGTACAATGCAAGGAACGTTTGCAAATTCCGTAAAAATTTTGTATAATACAAACGGAAACCGAACTTGCAAGGGGGTTGTTTTTTCGTTGCAAGCGGTTTTATTTGATACGGAGAACGTTTTATGGCGAAAGCGAATGAACTTTTACGCAATTTTTGCATTATTGCGCACATCGATCACGGCAAGAGCACCATTGCAGACCGCATAATAGAGCTTACGGGGCAGGTGAGCAAACGGGATATGGAAGAGCAGCTGCTCGACAGCATGGATATCGAGCGGGAGCGGGGGATCACCATTAAATTGACCCCCGTGCGCATGTACTATTCCGCAGACGACGGCAACGAATACGAATTTAATTTGATCGATACGCCGGGGCACGTAGACTTTACCTACGAGGTAAGCCGTTCGCTTGCCGCTTGCGAGGGGGCGATCCTCGTTGTGGACGCGACGCAGGGGATCGAAGCGCAAACGCTCGCAAACGTATATCTTGCCTTGGAAAACGATTTGGAGATCATCCCCGTAATCAATAAGATCGATTTGCCTTCCGCGCAGATCGAAGAAACGAAAAAGGAAATCGAAGACGTGATCGGGTTAGACGCTTCCTGCGCGCCCTGCGTTTCCGCCAAAGAGGGCACGAATATCCGCGATATTTTAGAGGCGGTGGTCAAATTCGTTCCGCCCCCCAAAGGGGATACCGAAAGCCCTTTGCGCGCGCTGATTTTCGATAGCTATTACGATAATTACAAAGGTGTCATTTTATTCGTTCGCATTAAAGACGGCGCAGTAAAGGCGGGGGATAAAATTAAAACCTTCCTTTCCGAAAAGACGTACGAGGTAGTGGAAGTGGGCGCGTTTGCGCCCGGTCTGCAACCCAAAGGCGCGCTTGCGGCGGGCGAAGTTGGCTATGTCGCGGCAAGCATCAAATCCATTCAAGACGTTGCCGTGGGCGATACCGTAACGGGCGCGCTGAATCCCGCCAAGCAGCCTCTTCCCGGTTACAAAAAGGTACAGCCCGTCGTCTTTTGCGGCATTTATCCGCTGGACGGCAGTAAATTTCTCGACTTGAAAGAGGCAATCTTAAAGTTACAGCTGAACGACGCGGCGCTCATTTTCGAACCGGATAATTCGGTGGCGCTCGGGTTCGGCTTCCGTTGCGGTTTTTTGGGACTGCTGCACATGGAAATCATGCAAGAGCGCATCGAACGGGAATTCAACCTCGAAATTATTACCACCGCGCCCTCCGTTTCTTATTTGGTGCACAAAACGGACGGCACGGAATTTTATGTGGACAATCCTTCTCATCTGCCGCCCGCTTCCGATATCGAGTATATGGAAGAACCCATCGTTAAGGCGGAAATTTACACCCCGCCCGACTATTTGGGCGCGATTATGGATCTGTGCCAAGATAAGCGGGGCATTTATAAAGATATGGTATACCTCGACGCGCACCGCGTAAAGCTGGAATACCGCTTGCCCTTAAACGAAATCGTGTACGACTTTTTCGACGAATTGAAGTCGCGCACCAAGGGATATGCAAGTTTCGATTACGAGGTGGCGGGGTACGAACGCAGCAAACTCGTAAAGTTGGATATTTTGCTGAACGGGGAAGCGTGCGACGCGCTTTCTACTATCGTGCACGAAGATCGCGCGTATTCGCGGGGCAGAACGCTTGCCGAAAATTTAAAAGACGCAATTCCCCGTCAGCTGTTCGAAATTCCCATACAGGCGGCGGTAGGCGGAAAGATTATTGCGCGCGAAACGGTTAAGGCGGTGCGCAAAGACGTGCTCGCCAAGTGTTACGGCGGCGATATCACGCGCAAACGCAAACTATTGGAAAAGCAGAAAGAGGGGAAAAAGCGCATGCGCCAAGTGGGTTCGGTAGAGGTGCCCAGCGAGGTGTTTATGGAAATTTTAAAGACAAATAAAGATAAATAGCTCGTGCGGAAACAGCAATGAATTTTTACGAAAGCGTGTACGAATATTTAAAAAGCGTTCCCAAAGGAAAGGTGGTTACCTACGGCATGATCGCGGCGGCGATCGGGTGTCCGCGCGCGTCGCGGCAGGTAGGCAACGCGTTGCACCGCAATCCGCAGCCCGTGGTAATACCCTGTCACAGGGTGGTAAACCGCGAAGGGCGGCTTGCGCCCGCGTTCGCGTTCGGCGGCGAGCAGGTACAGGCGGAACTTTTGCGCGGCGAGGGCGTTGAAGTTATAAACGGCTGCGTCGATCTTTCGAAATATATTTGGAAAGATTGATTAGTGCAAGTTTTGTTCGGGATCGCGCTTGGATCGGGGCGGGCTGAAAACGCCTATTTATGTAGAAACGACAAGGAGAAAAAAATGGCGGGAATTTACATTCATATTCCTTTTTGCAAACATAAATGCACCTATTGCGATTTTACCTCTTTTCCCAACCGCTTAAATTTTGCGGAAGCGTATTTGGCGTGCGTGATCAAAGAAATCGAAATGCGCGGCGAACAGTTAAAAGAGAAAACGTTCGACACGGTGTATATCGGCGGCGGAACGCCTTCCGTCGTAGCCCCCAAATATATTTACGGGGTGTTAAAGCAGGTGAAAAAGTGCTTTCGTTTGGCGGAAAAACCCGAAATCACCATCGAAATGAATCCCGGCACGGTAAGCGAACAGAAGATCGCAACGTATAAACGGGCGGGGGTAAACCGCTTTTCGATCGGATTGCAAACGGCGATCGACGAACAGCTCGAAGCGTTGGGCAGGATCCACAACGTGCGCGATTATCTTTATTGCGCCTCGTTATTAAAAGGAGAAAATTTTTCCGCCGATATCATGCTCGGTTTAAAAGGGCAAACGAAAGAGGACGTACAAAAGACGGTGGAAATCGCGGCGGCAAGCGGTGCAAAGCATATTTCGATGTACGCCTTAACGCCCGAAGACGGCACGCCCATTTATACCGACTATTTAAACGGCGAACTGCCCGACGGCGACGAGGTTGCGGAATTGTACGACTACGGGTATTCTTTATTAAAGGAAAAGGGGTATACCCGTTACGAAGTAAGCAACTTTTGTAAAAAGGGGTGCGAGAGCAAACACAATTTAAACTATTGGAAGCGGGGCGAATATATCGGTTTGGGCGTTTCGGCAAGTTCGTTTATGTGCGGAAAGCGGTTTACGAATACGTTTGATTTAGACGAGTATATAAAATGTATTCTGTCGGGGTTTCTTCCCGTTATCGAAAGCGAAGACGTTTCGGCGGAGGACGCAAAATTCGAATACGTTATGCTTACCCTTCGTACCGTGTACGGCGTTTCGGCTGAGGGGTACAAACAGGCGTTCGGAAGCGATTGGAAAAAGGATTTCGAAAAAGCGTATCAAAAAACCGCGCAATATCTGCAAGAAGACGGGGATATCACGCGGATCAAAGAAGAATTTTTATACGTGCAAAATCAAATTTTAACCGAATATATGAAATAGCAAAGCGGCGCAATTTACCGTAGTTCCCATAGGGAATTTATTAAAATGCAAATAAAGAGATTCAGGCATAGCGTTAAGCTGTGCTTTTTTCGTGGACGAATTAGGCTACGCGTAGCATAGTGAGATATAGATATGTTTTATATTTCCCGCAAAATTCAATCGGTTGCGCTCTTTCATTTTTTGTGATATAATGACTGTAAATCAAACAGTAATTTAGCTTAAGGATACTATGATCGATAGCGAATATAATGAAACAATAAAATCCGATGTTTTGAACTTCGGAAATAGAATTGTAAACTGTTGGGCGTACCGAATTGATAACGGATATGTCATTATAGATACAGGCTATGAAAATAGTTATAGGAATTTCAAAAAGAAACTGAAAGCAAATAATATTAAAATTAATCAAATTAAATATTGCTTTATGACACACGCACACGACGACCACGCCGGATTTATAAATCAGCTTTTGTTCGATAATCAAGAAGTGAAAGTCATTATGAGCGATAAAGGGATTGACACTTTACGCAAAGGGCAAAACTCTTTTGTCGGCGGTTGTACAAGTAAACT
>CAJTPB010000026.1 GCA_910578065.1 uncultured Christensenella sp.
TTAGGGCTATGCCCGAAAATGAAATACCACCCGCTATGCGGGTGGATTATTATTTTACGCCGCTTTTAACAGGCGTACGGCAAGCACCGTCATGTCGTCTTCCGCCTTTCCGCCGTAGCGGGCAAGCGCGGCGGAAAGCAGTTCTTCCGCAAACGATTGCGGGTTTAACGGGCGTTGTCCGCTTAAATAGTCGAACAGTTCGGTGGTGGATCCGAACGCCGAACTTACGCCGTCGCTCATAAATAAAAGAAAATCGTCCTCTTTCAGTTCGGCGCGCATGGTGGCGGGGTGAACCGCTTCCAGCATGCCCAAGGGGAGAGATTCTCCTTCCAGCACGCGCAGTTCCTCGCCCGAAAGCAGATAGCCCGCGGGTGAACCGATTTTTACGAAGTCGGCGATTCCCGTATCCAAATTGACCGCCGCAAGATCCAAGCAAGAAAACGTTTCGTCCGAAGAATAGGCGATCAGTCTGTTTACGGTGGAAAGCACGATTTCGGAAGGCATTTTTGCCTTATAAAAACTTTCCAATAAAGTAAGGGTATGGTCGGAAACGGCGCGCGCCGCTTCGCCGCTGCCCATTCCGTCCGAAAGGGCGACGATGAACCGCCGCTCGTCGATGCGCAAAATCGAATGGGTATCCCCGCTCGCCGCCGTGCCTTCTTTCGGAACAGAGGCGACGCCGAACGCCGCGTCGAACTGCGGTTTTTTGCGCAGAATAAAGCAAGAGCGGTCGGAAGTCAAGGGAATTTTTTCCGCAAGCGCAAAGGGGGTTTTCAACGCCGATTTCGCCGCGTCGCACAGCCGTTTGCCGCTCACTTTGTCGGAGGCGGTTACGCTTACCGTAACGTTGTTTCCTTCGCCGTACAAAAAGAGTTCCGAACACAAGATCCCCGCCGAAGCGAATGCCTTGGAAAGCAGACTTTCGTCTTCCGAAAAAACATACTCTTCGCTCTGTTCCAGCGCAATGTCGCGCAGAATATCCGAAACGCCGCGCGCCTGTTCGGCAAGCAGTTTTCTG
Organism: uncultured Christensenella sp.; assembly: GCA_910578065.1. Classification (GTDB taxonomy): domain Bacteria; phylum Bacillota; class Clostridia; order Christensenellales; family Borkfalkiaceae; genus Gallimonas. Next base: position 1,019 of record CAJTPB010000026.1, read on the forward strand.
CCCGCCCGCGCGCTTTCCATTTCCACCGCATAGCGGCGGTATTCCGCAAGCTGTTTGTTCAGCGCGAACATCAGCCCCGCGGAATTCGCGCATTGAGAGGAAAGGTCTGCGGGCAGATCGATCAAATTGACCCGCCCTTTGGCGCAGCCTACGGCGATGAGTTTGTCCAATGCGTCGTACGCGCCCGAACGCTCGCACTTTCTGCGGTTGGGGCAGTCTTTGCACAGCGTGGCGATCAGCGTTTCGCGGATGCGTTTATCCGAATTGTCCTGCGCGTCGGTCACGGTAAACGCCGTTTCGATTTCGCGGAACAGGGAAGAAACTTCGTATAACTGTTCGCCGACCGCCCTTCGCTGACGGTTTACCGCTATACGGGGCAGGGTGCGTTCGCGGTAAAAGAGCAGCGTGCGGTTTGCTTTGCGGTAGTATTTTTCGGGCAGGCACACAAGCAAAACCGCGGGCGCGGCGCAGGCGATCAAGCGTAAAGCGACGTTCCAGCCGTCTGTTGCGAACAGCCCTTCGAAGTACTGCGAAACGAGAAAACAGCCGAACAGAGAAAGGGCGGAAGCGCATTTTCCGTACGGAACAAAGAGCAGCGAAACGCAGGAAAAAGCGGCGTATGCGGCGCAGGGCAGCGCGCTTTGCTGGGTGACGCACAGGGGCAGGGAAAGGGCGACGGCAAAGGGTACGGCGGCGGCGTTTTTCAGCAAAAATACGGCGGCAAGCAAGGGGAAAAGGGAAACGGCGTAAAATACGGAAATTCCCGCCGCGTTGCAAACGCCCATGCCCGCGAATACCCAAATCAAACAAATTTCCGCTAGCGCGTGCGCGGAAAGGCGGCAGCGGAACGCGCGGAACAAAAGGGCGTGCAGCCCGCCGTCGAACATTAAAGAGATCAAAAAGACAAATGCGGCGATCACCGTTTTCTGCCATACGACGGCAAAGGGGAACAGCGAATAGCTGGTGTGCGGAAACAGGAAGATAAACGGCAGCTGCGCGACGAGGGCGTACAGCGCGCGCTCGTATCCGGCGGGGCGGCGCAGCCGTTTGTAGATGCAGAACACAAGCGTGAGGAACGCCGCCTGCACGGCGGCGGAAAGGGAAACTTCCGCCGAAAGGGAAAGGGCGGAAGCAATCAAATAACTTCCTCCGCAAACAAAGGGATCGAGTCCGCAAGAAAGGGCGGCGAACGCCAGCGCAAACGAAAGCGGTTCTTTTTGCGGCAGGGCGCAGTTCAGCAAAAACATGGTAAAAAGTAGGGCAAGATATATCGCCGCGGCTTTGGGCGATACGTCTAATCTGCGCAAGTGGATTCTTCGTTTCATAAAAACAACCTCGTGCGTTTTTCCTACCATTATAAAGCAAGCGCAAAAGCGTACGCTTACGGAATGCGCCTATTTTTGTCGAAGTTAAGAAAAAATCCCCTCGGCTTTTACAGCCGAAGGGGAAACGGTTCAGATAAATTCTTTCCACTTTTTTTCGAATTCTTCTTCCATTGCAAGCAATTCTTCCGCAAGCGCTTTGATCTCTTCGTCCGCGTTTTCTTTGCTCATTTCTCCGAGCGAGCTCTTTAACGCGGTAACGCCCATTACCGTTCCCTGCACCATCATTTCCGCAATGTGCGAACGGGAATTATCTGTAAGCGTGTTCATTTTAATGCTGCTCCACATCATCGCCTTTTTCATGGGGTTGGGGTTTTTCAACTCGATATCCCTGTCTTTTGCGAGGATCGCGGCTTTTCCGCCGATCTTTTCGTATTCCTCGTGTTCTTTTAAAAGTTCTTCCCTAAGGTCGGTATCTTCCGTTTCGGGCAGAATATTGCTGATCGATTGCAATGCAAGCTGGCTGTTGCGGTAAATTTCCGCAAGGACTTCTTCGCTTTTTTTCAATTCCATGGGTTTTCTCTCCTTCTATACATGCAGTTTGGGAAAAAGCGCGAAAAGTATGTAAAAACAAAACAAAACCGCTTGACATTTTTTTTGGGATATGGTAAATTAGCCAATGAGCCGCCAAGAACGGGCACAATAAAAGCATTCCGCAAAGGGATCGCCTAAGCAGCTTGCGAGACTGGGAAGAGGAGGTTAAGACTAATGTACGCAATCATCGAAAACGGCAACAAACAGTATAAAGTTTCCGAAGGCGACGTCGTAAAGGTAGAAAAGCTGAACGCCGAAGTCGGCGCAGAAGTTTCCTTCAACGTGCTTATGGTAGCAGGGGAAAACGGCGTAAAAACGGGAAAAGAAGTTGCTTCGGCGAAAGTGACCGCAAAAGTGCAGGCGCAAGACAAGTTCAAAAAGATCATCGTCTTTAAGTATAAAGCGAAGAAGAACGAGCGCAAGAAGCAAGGTCACAGACAGCCGTTCACTGCGGTCAAGATCGAAAAGATCACTCTTTGACTGCGCGCGGGGCAGCCCGAAAACATTTATAAGGAGAAAATAACATGATTTTTATCAGTTTATTCGCTCATAAAAAAGGTACCGGTTCTTCCCACAACGGAAGAGACAGCGAAGCAAAGCGCCTTGGCGTAAAGCGTCAAGACGGGCAAGCGGTTCTCGCGGGAAATATTCTCGTCCGTCAAAGAGGCACGAAGATCCACCCCGGCACCAACGTCGGCATCGGTAGCGACGATACGCTGTTCGCGTTAAAAGACGGCGTTGTAAAATACGAGCGTTTGGGTAAAGACAAAAAACAAGTAAGCGTTTATTAAAAAGATATCCCGAAAGCGGCTGCGCTTTCGGGATTTTTTGTGTAAACGAAAACCCCGCGCTATGCGCGGGGAAAAAGGAAGCGGAAGCGTTGCAAAGAAAAACCTTCAATGATTACTTGTAGTGGTTAAAAAACAGAATGATATCGGCAAGTTCTTTTACGGTAGGGGCAAGGCTTGTTCCTGCACCGGGCATGGGGTGTGAAATGTCGATCGTATAGATAATACCCCCTTTCGTTTGGCATTGGGGCTTGAATGCGGCTCCCGATTATAAGACTGCCTGAACGCCTTTTTGTTACAAAAATATTTTAAATTATAGCGAAAATATATTCTTTCGTCAAGAAAGTGCGCACCCGAAGGGCGGCTGCCGCATACGATAAAAAGAACGGGGCAAAAATTTTTTCCGAAAAATTTTCTTAAAAAATACAAAAATCAAAGAAAAAACGCTTGCATTCTTATCTGTAATATGGTATATTATTCAAGCAATTCGGAAGCTTAGCTCAGCTGGGAGAGCATCTGCCTTACAAGCAGAGGGTCATAGGTTCGATCCCTATAGCTTCCACCATACAGTGCGGAATGTTATGCGGGAATAGCTCAGTGGTAGAGCGTCACCTTGCCAAGGTGAATGTCGCGGGTTCGAGTCTCGTTTCCCGCTCCAAACAATTCCGCACTGTTTTTTTATGGCGCTATAGCCAAGTGGTAAGGCAAGGGTCTGCAAAACCCTGATTCCCCGGTTCAAATCCGGGTGGCGCCTCCAAAAACAACCACCCTTATGGGTGGTTGTTTGTATTTAAGGTGAATTATACGATTAAGTGCAACAGATAAGTGGATTGACAATTCACCTTAAACGCCGCCCGCTGTCGCCGAAATGCTGTGGCGCGGTTGACGCAGGGCGCAGCGATCGCTATTCCGCCTCTCGCAAGGTTCGCTACTTACAAATCCGAGCGGCGCCGCCAACGCACGAGGCGCATTTTGTTAAAAAAAGACGGTTTTAAACTGTCTTTTTCTTATATCATTTAATTTTTTACCTTGTTTTTTCAATTATTTTTACGGTATTTGCGAAAAAAACATATTTTAAATAGTGCGCGCCGCCCTTATTATGCGCGAAAGAAATCGCGCATAATTGTAAATATACACCGTTTTGTAAATATGCATAAAATTTAAGGGGGTTTATGCATAAACTCAACCTTAAAATGAATTTATTCCAAATATAAATATTTTGTATGAATAAAACGGAAAATATAGAATGCAAAAATGTTGCAAAAAAATTCGATAAGTGGTAAAATTATTGCGTTTGCTGCCTTTTCGGCAAAACAAAACGACGAAAGAAAACTCGGAGGATCACATGAAGAGTAAAATAAAAAACATTACGGTAAGAGGACTTTCGCTTGCAATGGCGTCGACGATGGTCGCCGCGTTTATTGCTGCGAACGTAGAGCAAGCGACGGGGTCTTCCGTACAGGCGGCGGTTTCTTCGGGCTTGACCGACGTAACGGGCAAAGTCGATACGGATAAACTGCGCGCGCAATATTATAACGACGGCGTGCAGGAAAATACGATGAAATCGGACGACGAACGTTGGGTTATCGTAAATTTAGAGGGCGACAGCGTATTAGACACATATCAAAAGAACGGCGTTGCGGGCGAGTATTCCGATTATGCGAATACGACCGCGGCGAAAAACCGTTTGCGCTCGCTCGAACGCTCGCACGATTCGTTTTTGACTGCACTGAACGCAAAGGGAATTTCCTTCCAATACAAATATTCGTACACGGCGGTAGAAAACGCGGTTGCGATCAAAGTTAAGGGAAAAGACATTGCCGCGATCGGCAAAATGAGCGGGGTGGAAAGTGTTTCCGCTTCCGTAACGTACAGTTTCCCTACGGCAGCGGCGGCAAGCGGCACGGGCGCGGTGAGCAACAACGCGAACGTGTACGCAACGGGTATTTACAATTCTTCCGACCTTGCTTATAAGGGGGAAGGAATGGTCGTCGCCGTGCTCGATACGGGGTTGGATTTTTCGCACCAAGCGTTTCAAACCAAGCCTTCCGATTTAAGCAAACTCGGCATTACCGAAGACCAAATCAAAGATTATTTCAGCGGCGGGGAAAATCCCCTTCATGCAAGCGCGCGTACGCCCGGAATGTCGTATAATCAAGTATTCTACGGCGAGAAGGTGCCTTTCGCATACGACTATGCGGACGACGATCCCGACGTGTTCCCCTCTTATTCTTCGCACGGAACGCACGTTGCGGGTATCGTTGCGGGAAAAGACGATTCCAAACAGGTAAATCCGGAAGACCCTTCCGAAACGTTTATCGGCGTTGCACCCGAAGCGCAGCTGGTAATTTGCAAGGTATTTACCGACGATTTAGACAGCCAGATGATCGGCGGGGCAGACGCGGTGGATATCCTCGCCGCGCTCGAAGACTGCGTAACGCTGGGCGTAGACGTGATTAACATGTCGCTTGGTACGAGCGCGGGCTTTACCTCGGAAGAAGGCTTGCAAGAGGGCGACTTCCTTGTAGAAAGCGTATACGAAAAAATCGAAAATTCGGGCATCAGCCTTGTCGTTGCGGCGAGCAACGATTACAGCTCCGGCTACGGCGGCGGGAACGGAACCAACCTTACCTCCAATCCCGACAGCGGCACGGTCGGTTCGCCTTCCACGTACGCGGCGGCGCTTTCGGTGGCGTCCATCAACGGGCAGAATTCGCGCTATATGGTCGCAAACCGCAATGCGGGAGGCGACGTGGCGTTCTATACGGAAGCATCCGACGTAAACGGCGAATCGCTCGACTTTATTAAGGGCATTTACGAAAAGACGAAAACGGATAAAACCCAAGAACTTACCCTCGATTACGTCGTCGTCGGCGGTGTGGGGCGCCCTGCAAACTATACCACGACGGTACGGCGCGCACTGCAAAACGGCAATACCATTGCGCTTGTTAAGCGCGGCGATATCAACTTTGCGGAAAAAGTGCAAAACGCAATGGATAACGGCGCGCTGGGCGTGATCATATACAACAACCTTTCGGGTAACATCAGAATGTCGCTCGGCGACGTAAAAGATCCCATTCCCACCTGCTCCATCGGCATGGACGCGGGCAAAAAGCTGGTAGACGGCGCAACGCGCGGCGTAGGCACGCTTACCTTTAATTACAGCTATTCCGCGGGTCCGTTTATGTCCGACTTCTCTTCGTGGGGACCTACCCCCGACTTGCAATTAAAGCCGGAAATCACCGCGCACGGCGGCGAGATCACAAGCGCCGTTCCCGGCGGTTACGACGAATACAGCGGTACGAGTATGGCGGCGCCCAATATGTCGGGTGCGGTCGCGCTCCTGCGCCAGCACGTAGAAAGCAGCGGAATGTTCGATCATCTTTCGGGCGCGGAAAAAGCGAAGGCGATCCGCACGCATGCCAATCAGATTTTGATGAGCACGGCGACGATGGCGCTGAACGAAGAGGGCAACCCTTATTCGCCGAGAAAGCAGGGCGCGGGGCTTGCGGGCATTAAAGACGCGATCGAAACGGAAAGCTATCTTACCGTATCGGACGGCAAAGGCGGCGTGCTCGACAAGACGAAAATCGAACTGGGCGACGATAAGGAAAAGAAGGGCGTATACCAACTGAAATTTACCGTAAATAACTTTTCTGCCGTAACGGCGGAATACAAACCCGCTGCTTACGTGTTTACCGAAACGGTTTCTTCGGACGAAAAGACGGTTGCCGAAAAGGCGTATATGCTGAACGATTACAGCACGATCGAAGTGCAGGCAGACGGCAAAACGATACAGGCGGGCGGCACGTTCTCCGTTTCCGCAGGGCAGAAGGTAGAAGTGATCGTAACGATCACGTTAAACGACGAAGCGAAAAAGTACCTTAACGACAATTTCGAAAACGGCATGTTCGTCGAAGGATTCGTGCGGCTGGAAAAAGCGGGAACGACGAAGGTTTCGCTCGGCATTCCTTACCTTGCCTTTTACGGCGATTGGACGGCGGCGCCGCTGTTCGATTACAGCATGTACGAAATTGCGGAAAGCGAAAAGAACGCGGTCGAAGAAGAGGACAAATTAAAGGCGAGCGCGGCGGATACGCGTCCGCTCGGCATCTATAACGATGATCAGTATATCATTCCGCTCGGCTCTTATCTGTACGATTTAGACGAGTTCGATACGGATATCTACGCTTCGGAAGAAAAGGCGGCGGTTTCCTGTTACGACGAGCAGGGGCGCAGAACGATCTACGAGTTTTATATGATTTACGCGGGGTTGCTGCGCGGGGCTAAGACGATGCAGGTAGACGTGACCGACGCGGTAACGGGCGAACTCATATACAGCAAACTGGAAAAGAACGTGCGCAAATCGTACGCGGCGGGAGGCTCGAACAGAGGCGCGCCCATCTTGCTTGAAATGAATCCCATCGAATGGGGCATGAGCAACAATACGCGGTACAACCTTACCATGTCCGGCGCGATCGACTACAAGGGGGGCGAATCGGTTGCAAACAACACTTTCTCGTGCAGCTTTACGGTAGATACGCAAGCGCCCGTCATTCGCGATTACCGGATCCGGTTCGAACCGTATACCGAAGATAAGGAAACCAAGTACCGTATTTATATGGACGTAGACGTGTACGACAATCAGTTCGCAATGGACGTATTGCCCTGCTATATTAAAGACAATACGTTAACGCTGATCACGCAGTATCCCGTTCCCGTTTACGGCGAACGCGGCGCGCAGTCTACGGTATCCTTCGAAATCACCGATTATTACGAAGAATACGTGAAAAAGGGCGACAGTAGCAGCGAGAACGAAGGGCTGTACCTTGCGGTAGAAGATTATGCGATGAACCAAACGGTATACCGCGTAAGTCCGCTTGCGGCAAGCGATTATCCCGATAAAGTAACGTTTGTAACGGACGATAAACTTACGCTTGAATCGGAAGGCAATTATAACACTTACAAATTGCAGATCGCGCATAACGAGGTTTACAAACTTTCGATGTCTGCCATCCCGGACGATACCGTTGCGGCGTCGCTTGAATGGAACGTATTGCGCGAAAGCGTGGCAAAAGCAAAGGGCAACGAAATATTCGGTTCGGGCAGCGGCAGCACTACCATCAATCTGCGCGACAACGGAACGGATAGAAAGATCAAAGCGCGCATCAACCTAACCGTTACGGGCTCGGTGGCGGAACCGCTTACCGAACGGCTGGTGTTCGAACCCCTCTTAAACGGAAAAGATTATTTGGTGAATCCCAACAACGGCGACGTAGAGTTGAACCCCAACCAAACGGTGCAATTCGCCGTGGAAGAAGAGCCGTGGTATTCGACGGTCGAGCAGTTGAAATGGAGCTCGTCGAACGAGAACGTTTTCACCGTCGATCAAGAAGGAAAGGTTACGACCAAGCGCAAAGGCTCTGCATATTTGCAGGTGCAGGCTGTCGGATACGACCGCTTGACCAAGTCGGTAAAAATCGTCGTGGGGGACGAATACGACGTAAACAACTATACGCTGTACCACTATTACGGCGGTCCGATCGCGGATATCCCCGACGAGAAAAATATCATGTATCTCAGCGAAGACGCGTTCCGCGGCAATACCGTGGTGGAAGAGATCATCCTGCCCAACACGCTAACGGAAATTCCCGAAGGCGCGTTCTCGGGGTGCGTAAACTTGAAAAAGGTGACCTTCCCCGCAAAGTGCAACATCATCGGCAACTATGCGTTCAGTTTGATCATCGATAATAACCGCACGTACGAAGCGTGTAAAAATCTCGAAACGATCATCTTCGAAAAACCGGTAGACGAAATCACGGGCGAAGAAACGGACGGTACCATTACGGTCGGGAAGTACGCGTTTGCGGGCTGCGAAAAGCTGAAAACCATTCAGCATTCCAAGCGCATTACAACGGCGAACGAAGGCGCGTTCTATCTGTGCGCGGCGTTGGAAGAAATCGATATTACGGGGCTGCGCATCGTAGGAAACAGCGTGTTCGAAGAATGTACTTCGCTTGCGCGCGTGCAAACTTCGCCCGATACCTATATCGGTAACTATATGTTCGCGGGGTGCACGTCGCTGCAATCGTTTGCGTTCAAGAGCCGCCGTTTAAGCGACTACGCGTTCTACAACTGCGCGAACCTCAATAGCATTACGTTCGAAAACGATTTGTATTACTTCGGCGCGGGCGCGTTCGGCGGCGACAGATCGCAGGCTTACGGCGACAGAAGAAACAACAAATTAACTTCGATCACCCTGCCGAACGGAACGTACAAAATCGGCGCGCAAGCATTCCTTAACTGCATTGCGCTGGAAAAGGTGGTTCTTTCCGCAAATACGGTGATCGATCTCGGTTCGGAAGACGTATTCCGAAACTGCACTGCGTTCACCGCGTTCGACGCAGCTACAAGCGGAAACGCACATTACAGTTCGAACGACGGCGTTTTATACAGTACGGACGGCACGACGGTGATCGCCGTTCCCGTTGCCAAGACGGGCGTAACGCTTCTTTCTTCCGCAACGAAGATCGGCGCGGGCGCGTTTGCGGGCAACCGCGACGCTGCGTTTACGATTCCCGCTACCGTAACCGAGATCGGCGCGTATGCGTTCGCAGGCAGCTCGATCAAAAACGTCAATCTCAGCGGCTTGAATTCCGTTCCCGAAGGGGCGTTCAGCGGCTGTTCGCTCGATTCGGTAACCGGGTGGAGCGGCATTCAAAAAATCGGCGCATACGCCTTCTGCAACGCGCTCGATCGAAGGGCGCAAACGCTCGATCTATCGGCGGCGACGGAAATCGGCGATTACGCGTTCGCAGGCTGTACTTTCGTGCAGAACGCGGTAAACGCGGCAAACGTTACAAAGATCGGCGCGCATGCGTTCGACGGAGCGGACTTGCGCGGAGAAGTCGATTTTTCGGGCGTGACCGAGTTGGGCGATTATGCGTTTGCGCAGAATTTAAACATGAAGAAGATCACGCTCGGCGGCGTTACGAAAATGGGCGTAGGCGTGTTCAGCGTAACAAGCAAAAACGTCAATTTAATGAAGCCCTCCTTGCAAGAAGTGATCTTCGGCGAAGGCACTACAGAAATCGGCGATAACGCGTTTGAATTTATTTATGTAAGTTCTTCTATTTCTGCCGATTACGAAGAATACGAAACGCGGGAATACAGCGACCGCACGTCGCTTACAAAGGTCGTGATCCCTGCAAGCGTTACGAAGATCGGCGAATATGCGTTTGTATTGTGTTCGTCGCTGAAATCGGACGATATGGATCTGGTAAACGTGAAAACGGTATCGGGCTATGCGTTTATCGGGTGCGAAGAATTGGAAACGCTGAATCTTACAAGTGTTGAAACGATCGGCGACGAGGCGTTCGGATTAACGACAAAATTGACGGATGCGAATTTGCCTAAGGCGAAGACGATCGGCGCGTACGCGTTTGCGGGCGGCGGACTGAGCGATCTTTCCATTCCGTCGGCGGAAGTGATCGGCACGCTTGCCTTTACGGGAACAAATCTGACGAGCGTAACCGTGCCCAATCAAACTCAGCTCACGTACGAAGAAGAGCGCACCAAAGTAAGCGAAAGCGGCAGGGTCGAACCCGCGCCCGGCAAACATGCGCTGCGCTATGCTTCGGGCATGCTTTCGGATATTCCTACCCTTACCGAAATCAAAGTGGAAGGGGAAGGCAAATTCCTTTCGATCGACGGAGTGCTTTATTCGCAAGCGAAAAACGGACTCGTACTCGAACAGTACCCCGCGGCAAAGCAAGGGGAATCGTATACGATCGCGGCGAACACCGTGCGTATCGGCGACTTCTCGTTTGCAAACACGCGCAACCTGCGTTCGGTCGTTATTCCCTACACGGTGGAATCGATCGGCAGCCAAGCGTTCTTCAACAACCTTACGGGCGATAAGTTCGTAAAAGATTATACGTTCGAGGGCGTAGAAGCGCCCGTGCTCGAAGGGGCGTATTCGATGGACGACGCGCTTTCGCAAGAGGCGTACGCTCAGGGCATTTATTATTCCAATTTCAGAGGATACGTTGCAACCATATTCAGCGACGTTACGCGGTTGGAAGGGGTGCAAAAGAGCTTCGGGCTTACCATTACCCGCCCCGAAAACGGCGTAGGGTACGATTCGCCCATTTGGAAGGCATTCTTCGCGAAAGAAAATCTTTCCGAATACGCGCCCACGCGCGTTACCCGCAAGACGATCGATTTAATCGCGGCGCTTCCTTCGGCGGAAGAGATCCGCGCGGTCGCCACGGCGGAAGATATTACGGCTATGAGCGTAAACCGCGTACAGCCCGCGCGTATCTCGTACAATTTGATCAAGGAAGAACGGCAGCGCGCGTTCGTAACCAATTACAATGATCTGCTCGGCGCGGAACAAGCGGTGCGCGACGTAAAAGCGGCGCTCGGCATTCCCGCCGTAATGACGGAACTTGCCATGGCGAGCCGCCCCAACAAAATCAGCTATTACGACGGCGAGCGGTTCGATCCCACGGGCATGGTGATCAAGGCGATTTACGACGACTTATCCGAAATTATCGTAACCGATTACACGCTGAACGTAGACGTATTGCACGTGGGCGAAAGCGCGGCAGTCACCGTAGTGATTTCTTACAACGGGCTTTCCTGTTCGATCGACGTTGCGGTATCTTATCCGCCCGAACCGACGGAGGAAGACGGGCTTTCCGTCGGCGCGATCGTCGGCATCGTGATCGGCAGCGTGTTGGGCGCGGGCGCGATCGCGGCGGGCGTCGTACTGTTCTTGCTCTACCGCAAGAAAAAGGCGAATGCCGGTGCAGAGCAGGCGAGCGATGAAACGGCGGAGCCGCAGGCGCAGGAAACGGAAACTTCCGCGCAATCGGCAGAAGCAGAGCAAGAAGATAAAACCAAATCGCAAGAAGAAAACAAAGAATAAAGGCGTAAATTTCCTGCGGGAAAGAAAAATCGTTGACAAAACAGGGTAAATCTTTGTATAATAAACAAATAAGAACGACTGCGAAAACAAGGCGGAAAGGGAATTTCCGCCTTGCCGCGGGCGTTGAGGTTAAACGGTGAAAAAGCATTTCTTCGCAAAATTGATTGTAACAATTTCAGCCGCTCTTTGTTTTGCGTTCGGGCTTGCGGCTTGTTCGGAAGACGGTGGCGGAAAACAGTACGACTATTTGGTCACGTTCGATTACAACGTGGGCGCGCTTTCGGATAACGAATATACGCAGCAGTATCTCGGCGTAAAGTCGGGCGGCAAGGTCGCCATTCAGCCGGGGTACAGCGATTCGTTCAAAGAACAGGTGATCACGGGGTATTACAACGAAGGCTGGTATCTTGCGCAAACGGACGGCGAAGGCAATCCCATCGTAAACGAAGACAAGCGGGTCGCCCTCGGCGAAAAGTGGAACTTCGCTTCCGATACGGTAACGGCAGACGTTACGCTGTATGCGAATTTGTTGCAAAAGCCGACGCTTACCATCGTCGGCGGCGACGAGCGCATCGTATGGGACGGGCTTCCCGGGGAAGTACGCAGAAGACCCAGCGCCGCGTTGCAGCCCAAAAAAGAAAACGCCACTTTCTACGGCTATTTCGAAGACGAGTTGTATACAAAACCGTTCGTATGGGAAAGCGACAAGGCGTACACGTACGAGGCGGGCGTTCACAAAACGGTATACGCGCGCTTTTTGGAAGGGAATTGGTCTATCGTAAAAACCGCTTCGGAATTTAACAACGCGTTGACGGGCAACAACAAAATTTACGTAGACGCCGATTTAGACTTTACGCAAACGCCCTTTATCGCGGGGAAAGAATTCGGCGGCGAGATCAACGGCAATCATCATAAATTAACGGGAATTTCCTGTACGCTTACGGGAACGAAAAACAGAACGGGAAACTTCGGTTTGTTCGGCACGCTGAAAGCGAGCGCAAACTTATACGATTTTACGGTAGAAAACGCAAGCGTTACCTTTACGAGCAACTTTGCCAATCCCGATTACAAAACGGCGCTGTTCGCTTGGAAAATCCAATCGGGCGCGCGCCTTACGGGGCTTACGGTAACGGGAACGGTGCAAAAGGGTTCTTTAATGGCAGGTTCGGCGGTCGTGCTGTACGGCTTCTGCGCGATAGACGAAGGCGCCGTACAAAGCGAATGCGATTTTACGGGAATCACCGGAAACGAAGTTTAAAGGCTTGCGGAAGTTCCGCAGTTGAATTATATGGGAAGGAGAATTTATTATGAATAAAAAAGCAAAGTACTTGCAGATTGCGGCAACGTCGCTGCTTGCGGTTGCCGTATCGGTTGCGGCGGTCGGTTGCGGCGGTGACGACGAGCACGTAAACAATCCCGAAACGCGCCCCCTCGTTATGAGCATTTCTACGCCCGACGGGGTATTCAATCCGTTTTTCGGCACGTCTGCGTACGATACTACGCTTACGAGCCTTACGCAAATCGGAATGCTCGGCTCGAACAGCGCGGGCGAACTCGTTTGGGGGGATAAAGAGCCGGTCGTCGTTAAAGACTATAAGAGCACTTACAACGCTTCGAGCGATACGACGACGTACGAATTTATCTTAAAAAACGGCATTAAATTTTCGGACGGCTCGCCGCTTACCATAAAAGACGTATTGTTCAATCTGTATACCTATCTCGATCCCGCGTATACGGGTTCGGCAACCATTTATTCCACCAAAATCGTAGGGTTGGAAGCATACCGTACGCAAAATCCCAACGCTTCGGAAGGCTCGATGGAATCGTTCGAAGAAGGATTTTATACCGATGCGAATATACGTATCGACGAATTGATCGATTTTGTGTATGTAAACGGTATTTACAACGGAACAGACCACGTGGGGAAAACGGAATTTACCGAAGAGGAAACCGCAAAGTATACCAAGGATTTCGGTACGGTTGCGGCGGAATTCAAAAAGGAATTGGAAACGGACTGGAACACTTCGGCGGAAAGCAAAGATTCTTATAAAGATTGGGGCTTTACCGAAACCTGGCAGATCTTCCTTTTGAACGACGGCGAAGCGACGGAACTGCTTGCGAAAAATCCCGACGGCACGTATATAAAAGACGATAACGGAAACTTCAAGTTAGATCAAACGGTATCCGACGAATATCAGTTGGATCTGCAAGATTGGATCGACGAGCACGAAGAATATTCCATGGACGAAAACGGAATAAAGGCTTGGGCGATCGATTGGGTATACGGTTCGTATTTCCGCGGCACGATTCAAAACACGCAGGCCACGCAGTTTGAAAAAATTCTAAGAGGCTGGGCTACGGCGGATACCATTCGCGACCGCTTTGCGGCGGAAGCGAAGAGCGAGTACTTCGCAAGTCTCGGCGCTTCGGGCAGACCTGTAAAGAAGATCGAAGGGATCGACGGAAAGGGCACTACGACCAAAGATTTCAGCGGAAAGAACTTGGGCGAAAGCCACGAAGTATTAAAAATCACCATTCGCGGAATCGACCCCAAGGCGATTTGGAACTTCGGCTTTACCGTATCGCCCATGAACTATTATTCCACGCACGACTATAAGGGGAAAGATTACATCAATTCCTTTAACGAAGACGCGGGCGAATTCGGGTTGGCATTCGGCGATCTCGACTTTATGGAAAAGGTAATCAACGCGCCCGAAAAAGTGGGGCTTCCCGTAGGCGCGGGCGTATACATGGCGTCGAACGAGCGGGGCGATCAGTCTAACGTAAACGCGGGTTCCTTCTTCGATAAGAATATGGTTTACTTCGAGCGCAATCCCTATTTCGAAACGGTGGGCGACGACAGCATTCATAACGCAAAAATCAAGTACGTCAGATATAAGGTCGTAGAAACGGATCAGATTATCAACTCCCTCGGCACGGGCGAAATCGACTTCGGCGAGCCGAACGGCACGCAGGAAAACATTTCCGCCCTCAACAACAAGGGCATCGCGCATGACGAAATCAAAACGAACGGTTACGGCTATGTGGGTATCAACCCCCGCTATGTGCCCGATATCACCGTACGCCGCGCGATCATGCGCGCAATGGATACTTCCATTATCGTAAACAACTACTACAAAGGCGATTTGGCAGAACTGATCTACCGCCCCATGTCCAACACCTCTTGGGCATATCCGAAGGGCGTCGGCGTATATAAGAACGAGGCAAAGGGACTCGATTATTCGTTCGATCCGACCGGTTTGGAAATCGAAGATATGTTGGAAGACGCAGACTACGTAAAAAATGAGCAGGGCATTTATACAAAAGATCTTGCGGGATTCGGAACGGTTACGCTCGATTATACGTTTACCATTGCGGGTTCTACTTCCGACCACCCTGCGTATGCAATGTTCAACGAAGCGATGAAGCTGTTGAATAAGCACGGGTTCAAAATCAAAGTCGTTACTTCGCAAACGGCGCTTTCCGACTTAACAACGGGTAAACTTACCGTTTGGGCGGCTGCGTGGTCTTCCACCATCGATCCGGATATGTATCAGGTTTACCACAAAGATTCGCTTGCGACCAGCGTAAACAACTGGGGCTACCGTCAGATCAAAGCGAATAAAACGCTGTATGCAACCGAATGGAATTTGATCCAGCAGTTGAGTCAGCTGATCGACGACGGCCGCGCAACGGACGTGCAGAAAGACCGCGAAACGATTTACGCGCAGGCGCTTGATTTGATCATGGAACTTGCGGTGGAATTCCCTACCTATCAAAGAAAGGATATGTCCGCATATAACGCAAAGATCCTCGACAGAGAATCGATGACGGAAAAGCCTACCGCGTACGAAGGGTTGCTTGCACGCATTTGGGAACTCGACTATATTTAATTTACGGCAAAATGCCGAAAAGACGGGGGAACTCGTCTTTTCGGCGTTAAAAGGCAGGTTACGATGGATATGTTAAAGTACGTTGTAAAACGGCTTTTAATGGCAGTATTGATTTTGTTCGGCGTTTCGATCATCATTTACGCCTTGGCGCGCATGATGCCCACCGACTTTGTAGACAATCAGTATTCCTCCGCTTTACAACAGGGAACGATGCAGCAGGAAGACGTTGACCGTATTAAAGAGCTTTACGGGCTTTACACGCCCGAAGCGTTTTTAACCGTGCAACTAACGGGCGAAGACAGCGAATTTGCGGGCAAAGAGTTTACGCGCGATACAAAGATCTCCGACTACGAAGACGTGGAAATGGGGATCAAAGACCGCGCGGAATGGTACGTTGGGTCTTACGATTGGAAAGATCACCGTTTGTATTTGAATAAAGACGGCAGCTGGGTCATCTACAAAGTAGAATCGCGCGGCGCAGTCGTCGAAGAGGAACCGGAAGAAGGCGCGCAAAAAGAGGAAGCGGAAGAAGAGGAAGACGATAAACTGATCACCCTCGACGAAGTGCTTACCGAAGTGGAGCGCGGCGCGTACACCGTTTCGGAAGACGGTTCGCTTGCGCTTACGTTAAACGGCGCTTCGTTTACGGCTTCGGTCATGTACGAAAAGGCGGGCTTTTGGAGCAAGACGGGTGCGGTGCTCGGCGGCTATTTCTCTTGGCTCGGTAACATGATCAAGGGCGATTTGGGTATGTCGTTCAAATACAAAAAGCCGGTCGAAGACGTAATTATGCAGAACATGGGCATCTCGTTCGCAATCGCCTTTGTCGCAACGATTTTGCAATTCGCCATTGCGATTCCCTTGGGAATCAAAGCGGCGACGCACCAATACGGCGTTGTCGATTATACGGTAACCGTGCTCGCGATGATCGGTATCAGTTTGCCCACCTTCTTTTTGGCGGCGTTGTTTATCCGCTTATTTGCGGTGCAGCTCGGCTGGTTCGAAGTAGGCGGGCTTGTTTCGGGATCGCTGCCCGTAGACGCAAGCTGGTTTGTGCGCTTCGGCGATATTTTGTGGCATATGGTGCTTCCCATGGCGGTGCTCGTAATTCTTTCCATCGGCTCGCTGATGCGCTATACGCGTACGAACACGCTTGAAGTTTTAAATGCGGATTACATTCGTACTGCGCGCGCCAAGGGATTAAGCGAACGCACCGTCGTTTACAAACACGCGTTCCGCAATACCATGATCCCTTTGGTTACGATGATGGCGGGCATCCTGCCCTCCCTCTTCGGCGGCGCAATGATCACAGAAACGGTGTTCTCTATTCCCGGAATCGGAAAACTCGCGTACGATGCGTTGGTCGTGGCGGATATTCCGTTTATTATGGGTTATAACATGTTCTTAGCCATTATGACGGTGCTGGGAACGCTGCTAAGCGATTTAATGTACGCGGTCGTTGATCCGCGCGTGAAAATAGGAAAGTAGGAGGGCGTTATGGAAAAGAAAGATTTACCCGAAGAAGAAAAACCCGTTACGCCCGAACAGGAGCCTGAGCAAGCGCCGCAAGAAGAAAAGCGTACGTTCGGCGCGCGCGTGCGCGCGTTTGCGGGAATGTGCGCGGAAAAAACGAGCGCGGCGGCTAAAAAATGTGCGGCGTTCGTTAAAAAGACTTTCTCTAAAGAACAATCGAAAAACGAGTTAAACCAAACGGAAGAAGCGCATATGGCAAAAGAAGCGGCTGTACAGGCAGACGCGCAGGCAGATAAAGTTTCCGTGCAGGCGAAAGGCGCGCAAGTACATGCCGCAAACCAAGCGGCTGTACAAGCAGACGCGCAGGCAGATAAAATTTCCGCACAGGCGGAGGGCGCGCAAGCGCAGGCGGCAAACCGAGCGGCGGCGCAATCGGTCGTACAGGCAGATATGCAGGGGACGGAAAATCCCGCGCAGTCGGAAACGTTCGAAATTGACGAAGAGTCGGAAATCGAAGCGGCAACAACGCGTACGCTCAGCCCTGCGCGCTTGGTATTAAAGCGGTTTTTCCGCTCGAAACTTTCGGTTACGGGATTGGTCATTTTAATTACGTTGTTCGTGTTTTCGTTTTTAGGCCCCGTGTTCAGCTTTTTGCCCTTTGTTTGGCCGGAACAGGAAGCGGACTATTCCAGCGCGGTGCGCGAAGAATATACCACGGAAATTACGGTTACGGACGAAAACGGCGAAGAAAGCACGGTATACGTGGTCACTTTCTCCGAACCTACCAACTATTTAAAGCCCTCTTGGCGGCACTGGTTGGGAACGGACGCGCAGGGTTACGACGTATTCAGCCGCTTGATGTACGGCGGAAGAATTTCGCTTACCGTAGGCTTCGTCGTCGTCATCTTAGAAACGGTGCTCGGCGTGCTGTTGGGCGGTTTGGCGGGGTACTTCGGCAAATGGGTCGATCAGCTGATCATGCGTATCGTAGATATCTTTAACTGCGTGCCGACGATGCCCATGCTCATGATCGTGGGCGTCGCCTTGGAAGCAAATAAAATAGACGGTATCGCAAAACTGTATATCATGATGGCGATGCTAACGCTGTTCGGTTGGGCGGGTACGGCGCGGCTTGTCCGCGGGCAGATCCTATCGCTCAGGGAACAGGAATTTATGATCAGCGCCGAAGCGAGCGGGCTGCCTGTTTGGCGAAAGATATTCAAACATTTGATCCCCAACGTTATGCCGCAACTCATCGTTTCGATGACGCTCGGGCTAGGCGGGATCATCTTAACGGAAGCGACGCTCGGCTACCTCGGCATCGGGCTTCCCATCGTGTATGCTACGTGGGGAAACATGATCAACGCGGCGGCGAACAATACCGCGCTTACGCTGTATCCCAACCTTTGGATCTCCCCCGGTATCTGTATCGTGCTCGCGGTGCTTGCGTTTAACTTTGTGGGAGACGGTCTGCGCGACGCGTTCGACCCCAAAGCGAGGAGGTAACGCATGAAAGAGCAAAAGAACAAGCATTACATTTCCGCAAAAGAATCGCGGGAAATTGCCAATCAAAACAGAAAAACCATTCGCGAATTGCAAAAAAAGCGCGCGTCTTTCAAGCGGGAAGATTACGTAACCGAAATGAAAGACCCCGCGAACATTGTGGAATTCGAAGATCTGCACACCTACTTTTATACGGATAACGGAGTGGTAAAAGCGGTAAACGGCGTTTCGTTCAATATTCCGCAAGGTTCTACCGTGGGCGTCGTAGGGGAATCGGGGTGCGGAAAATCGGTTACCAGCCTTTCTTTAATGCAGCTTGTGCAGGGACCGAGCGGGCAGATCGTAGACGGAAGCATTCGCTTCCGCACCGTCGTGCGCACGCACAAGACCGCGCCCAAAACGAAGCCGAAGTTAGACGAATCGGGCGCGCCTGTTTTAGACGAACAGGGGAATCCCGTACTCGAACAGATTCTCGATAAAAACGGGAATCCCAAACTCGAAAAGCTGTATCAGCCCGTGCTGCGCCAAAAACGGGGGGAAGACGAACCGATTTTCGACGAAGACGGAAACCCCGTTATGGAACCCATATTAAAGAAAAACGGAAAGCCCAAACTCGTAAAAGTGTCGGAACCGATGATGAAAGAGGTTTTCGACGAAGCGGGCAATCCCGTATTAAACGAAAAGGGCGAACCGATTACCCAACCCGTGCTCGACGAATCGGGCGAGCCGAAAACGGTTGTAAAGCGCGTTCCGCAAATGCGCCAAAAGGTGAAAGCGGGCGAGCCTTTGTTCGACGAATCGGGCGAGCCGATCATGGTGCCCGCGTTAAATAAATTCGGCAAACCGCGCAAGATGAAGGTTTACGAAGAACACGAAGAAGTGGTCGATATCGCAAAGATGCCCGTATCCGATATGTCGTCTATCCGCGGCAGAGAAATCGCCATGATCTTCCAAGAGCCGATGACGAGTTTGAACCCCGTGTTCACCATCGGCTACCAGTTAGACGAAGTTTCGCTTTTGCACATCAACGGCGCGGATAAAGAATCGGCGAAAAAGCGCAGTATCGAAATGCTCGAACTCGTCGGCATCGCCATGCCCGAACACGTGTACGCTTGTTTCCCGCACCAGCTTTCGGGCGGTATGCGCCAGCGCGTTATGATCGCTATGGCGCTGTGCTGCAATCCCAAACTCATCATCGCAGACGAGCCTACGACCGCGTTAGACGTTACCATTCAAGCGCAGATCCTCGATTTGTTGCGCGACGTAAAGCAGAAGATCAGCGGAAGCATCATGCTGATCACGCACGATTTGGGCGTGATTGCGGAGATGGTCGATTACGTCGTCGTCATGTACGCGGGCAGGATCGTAGAACAGGGAACGGTGCAGGAAATTTTCAAAAATCCGCTCCACCCGTATACGGTGGGATTGCAAAAGAGCAAGCCCGTCGTGCGGCGTTCGGTCGACAGACTGTACAGCATTCCGGGAAACGTACCCAACCCCATCAATATGCCTTCGAGCTGTTATTTTAAAGACCGCTGCGACAAGCGGTGCGAAAAATGCAACGGAGAGTATCCTCCCATGGTGCAGGTTTCGCCTACGCACCGCGTTGCATGCTATCTCTGCAAGGAGGAAACGAAAGAATGAACGAACCCATTCAAACGCCTGCGCAAGAGGAATATTTGTTACAGGTAAAAAACCTGAAAAAATATTTCCCCATGAACAAGAGCTTTTTAAAAAAGAATCAAACGTTTTTAAAGGCGGTAGACGGCATTTCCTTTAACTTAAAACGGGGTAAAACGGTGGGCATCGTAGGCGAATCGGGCTGCGGAAAAACCACCATGGGCAGAACGGTTTTGCGATTATACGACGTAACGGACGGGGAAATTTTGTTCGAGGGAAAGGATATCGCGCATTTGCAGGGGGAAGCGCTCAGAAAGGTGCGCCCCAACTTTCAAATGATTTTCCAAGATCCCTATTCCTCCCTTTCCCCCCGCCTTCCCGTAGGGGAAATCATCGGCGAAGCGGTTAAAGTGCATAAAATCGTTCCGCCTTCCGACCACAAAGCGTACGTAATGGACGTTATGAAAAAGTGCGGTTTGCAAACGCACTATTACGAGCGTTATCCGCACGAGTTTTCGGGCGGACAGCGGCAAAGAATTTGTATCGCAAAGGCGCTTGCGTTAAAGCCGAAACTGGTTATTTGCGATGAACCCGTTTCCGCGCTCGACGTATCCATTCAAGCGCAAGTGATCAACCTGTTTAAAGATTTGCAGGAAAAAGACAATCTTGCCTATGTGTTTATCTCGCACGATCTTTCCGTCGTCGAACATATTTCGGACGAAGTTGGGGTAATGTATCTTGGAAACATGGTAGAATTCGGCAGCAAAAAAGATCTGTTCGACAACCCCATGCACCCGTATACGCAAGCGTTATTTTCCGCCGTTCCCATACCCGATCCGGACGTGAAGATGAACCGTATTATTTTAGAGGGGGATATCCCTTCGCCGGCGAATCCGCCCGCAGGCTGTAAATTCCATACGCGCTGCACGCGCTGCATGGACGTCTGCAAAGAGGTGGAACCCGTCTTTAAGGATTACGGCAACGGGCACTGCGTTGCCTGCCATCTGTATCCGCAAGATTAAATAAAAAACGAAAACAGCCTTTCGGGGCTGTTTTCTAAATATTTTTACTAAGGAGAAAATTTTGAGAAGGAAGGGCATTTTGGCGATGCTCGTTTTTGCGTTGCTGTTTACGCTTTGCACGGCGTTATACGGCTGCGCGGCATCGGGCGCGCCGGCTGCGGAAAATGCCGTTTATACGGTTGTTTTTCGCGACGGAGAAGAAACGGTTGCTACCGTTTCTTTCAAAGAAGGGGAGCGTTTGCGGGAAAGCGATTTTCCCGCGTTGTCCGAAAAACAAGGATATCTGTTTGCGGGTTGGTTTTACGAAGAAAGAAAAGTCGAAGCGGGGTTTCTTCCGCAAAGCGATTGTATTCTTTCGGCAAAATACGATAAAGCGTATACGGTTTCGTTTTTTATCGAAAGCGAACTCTTAAAAACGGTGCTCGTTCGCGCGGGTGACACCGTTCAAGTGGAGCGATTTCCGCTTGCTGCAATGGAAGGGTTTCTTTTCGACGGGTGGTATAGCGGGCAGCAAGCGTTTACCGCCCAAACGCAGATCGTAGCGGACACGGTCGTGTGTGCGGCGTTCGTTCGGGTATGGAAGGTCGCCTTTTCTTATAACGGAGTGCTTGTCGGAAATGAAGTTTTCGTGCGCGACGGGCATACTGTGCAAGCGGATCAACTGCCTGCGCTTTCCCTTTCGGAAGAGTACGAATTTGACGGCTGGTTTTGCGGAACGGTTGCGGCAAGCGATTTTATCGTAAAGCAAGACGCCGTGTTTATCGCGCGCGTTACGCGGTTGTATCCCGTGCGGTTTTTCATCGGGGAAGAAGTGCTTTCAACCGTTTTCGTGCGCAGCGGCGAGAAAATCGCGCAAGAAAAAATTCCCTCTGCGCCCGTGCGCCCGCAATACGATTTTGACGGATGGTTTTACGAAGACGTTCCCGTAAAAGATATTTTCGTCACCCGAGAGATCGAGGCGCGCGCCGTATATACGCGGTTGTATACGGTATCGTTTTGCGTAAACGAAAGCGTGTTCGAACGGTTGACGGTGCGTGCAGGCGAAATCGCGAACGAGGAGCTTTTTCCCGTTTTATCCCGCCCCGACTGTGCATTTTTGGGTTGGTATACGCAGGCAGGCGAAAATTTGGCGCAGGTTGCAGTAACGCAGGATCTGACCGTTACGCCGCTGTTCGTGGGGGAAAGCGATTATAACGGCGTCTGGGCGTGCGAAGAAGAGGGGAACGAATTGCTCGTCGCGATCGATTCGGAAGCGGGGACGGTGACGATCGGGGAAGAAGTATTAAACGGCAACTATTCGTTCGATCAACAAACGGGCGGTATCTTATATACGATAAGCGGCGTTGCGTCTTATTCCATGCAAGTTTCTCACAACCGGATCACGCTTACCAAGCGCGATTATTCGGCGGGCGGCGTAACGTTTATAACGCTTGTAAAAGAAGCGGCCGATATTCCCTCCGCGCTTGCGGGCAGTTACATGAAAAATCATTCCGACCTTGTAATTTCGGCAGGCGGTTACGTGCTTTCTTATTGTGGAGCGGTGCGCTTCGGGAAAATTACGCAGGCGGATAACGGATATCAACTTACTTATTTGGCGACCGCGCAATCTAATTTTAAAACCGTTTCGCTCGCTCTCGACGAAGCGGGAAATTTGATTTTGCGCAACGGGATTTCCTCAGCCTATAACGGACTGTTCGTAAAAAATGCCGAAAGCGCCGAAGTTTATACTTCCGGTACGGATACGTTTACGCTGTATCGCCTTGCAAGCGGAACGGTTTGCGTTTACTATGCAAATGCCGAATATGATATCGTTACGCCTTCGGTACTGCCCGTCGTAGGCGGTACGCTTACTTTTTCGATCGGGAATGAAGTAATCGAAATTTATATCGCTGCGGAAGGTAGATTCGAATACGTAACGTAAGCGGTTGCGTTTTTGAACGGTCTGTGGTATAATCTTTTACGGAACCGTTCGCGGTTCCGCAAGAGATCACCGTATGGCTAAACAAAAAAAATCGGACGATTGGGACGACGGAAGAACGATCGCGCCTATGACGGGGGATGAACTTCCCGCGTACCGCAAGGCGTCGTTTTCCAATCGCGAAAGCAAGCGACAATTAAAAAATTGCGGAAAAAGCGATCTTACCAAAAAAGAGCGCCGCGCTTTAACGCGTGCGTTTTTTGCCGTTATGCTTCCGCGGTTTTTCATTATTTTGGCGTCGTTCTCTATCGTATTTCTCATTTTGTATTTGTGGCTTTCTTAACGGGAATTTTTATATTTTAAGAAAACCGTGCAGATAGTACTTGACATTTTTTTTGCACTTTGGTAAAATATCACCATATCAGCTTTACAGCCGTTAAGGTAAAATTACGGGGATAGTAGGATAACGGTAAAAATTATCCGTATGCAAAAAGTTGATCGGCGCTCATTTTACGGCAGAATCGTCTACGCAATAATTGCAGATAAGTATTTAAACTGAAAACCATGCCCGAGTGGTGGAATAGGCAGACGCAAGGGACTTAAAATCCCCTGTGCAACGGGGAAGACGGTCAAAACTGAATATTTATGCAAAAAACACGCCCGAATGGTGGAATAGGCAGACGCAAAGGACTTAAAATTTTTGGCGGAAAATAATTAACAGAAAATTAACATAAAAACTGATAACTTAACAAAAAACCATGCTCGTGTGGTGGAATAGGCAGACGCAAGGGACTTAAAATCCCTCGGTAGAGATA
>CAJTPB010000027.1:0-207 GCA_910578065.1 uncultured Christensenella sp.
CTTAGACAAGCGCGCGGGGGTTACTAAAATAAATCTATTCGGCGCTAACGCTCTTCGCGAATATAATTCAGCCCGATTGCCGCGGGCGCCTGATTTTCTTTATTCTTTCGGATAGAAGCGATAACAAGCACGATTGCCGTAATCAAGAACGGAAGCATTTTGTAAATCTGCACAGGAATCGCGCCCAGCCAACCGAATACGGCGGGG
>CAJTPB010000027.1:217-24359 GCA_910578065.1 uncultured Christensenella sp.
TTGGCGCTTGCGAACGTCGTACCGAACACCTGCAACCGATCGAAGAAGCCGAACACGAACGTACCCAAAATCGCGTACAGCGGATTCCACTTTGCAAAGATAACGAGGGCGATAGAGATCCACCCATACCCGTTGATCCAACAGCTGCTCCCTTCGAACGAACCGCTCATATTAAGCCCCATGTACAGCCCGCCGATTCCCATGATCGCCGAACCGAGCACGATATTTAAGTACTTACAGCGATTTACGTTAATTCCCACTGCGTCTGCAGCCGCGGGATTTTCGCCGATGGCGCGCGTGCGCAAGCCCGCTTTTGTGCGGAACAGATACACGTACGCCGCAACCGCGATAAGGATCCCCAAATACACAAGCACGTTCTGCCCGAAAATCGCGCCGATCACAGGCACGTCTTTTACGCCGGGAATCATAGAAGCAAACCCGCGCATCAGATTTTGCGCTTCCGTCATTACAGGCCAATTCCCGCCGCTCTTTAACGCGTTACCCATAAAGAAGTAAAACGCTACGCCGAACGTGGTGATCGCAAGCCCCGTTACGTTTTGATTCGCCTTTAACGTTACCGTAAGAAAGGCGAACAGCAGCCCCGTAAGCCCCGCGAACACCGCCGCCATTAAAATTCCCATAAACAAGCTGTTGCACGCCGCGCCGATCACGTAACCGAACACGCCGCCGATCGCCATCGTACCCTCTACCCCGAGGTTCAAACTTCCCGATTTTTCGGTTATGATCTCCCCCACCGTGCCGTACAGCAAAGGGATTCCGTACGAGATGATCGCAAACAAAAAGGAATTGAAAATATCCATTTTACCCTTCCTCCTTTTCCGCTTTTCCTTCGTTCTTGGGCTTTTCTTCCCTGCCGCGGATAATCACGCGGAAGCGGATAAAAAAGTCGCACGCAAGCACGATAAACAAAATGATGCCCTGCAACAAATCGGCAAAATTTGCGTCGATCTGCATATACGAAGTCGCCGCCGCCTGCGAGCCGATTTGCAGTACGTTGATTAACGCGGAAACGAGCAAGATTCCGAACGGATTCAACTTCGCAAGCCATGCGACGACGACGCCCGTCCAGCCCACGTCGTTCGTGACCGATTCGGAAAGCGTTCCCATAGAAGATACGCGAAACGCGCCCGCAAGCCCCACCAAAAAGGCGGAAAAGAACACGGTGCGCAAGATGATTTTTCCCACGTTCATGCCCGCATACCGCGCGGTATTGGGGCTGTCGCCCACGACGAGCAATTCGTACCCGTGCTTGGTTTTGCCGTAATAAAGCCATACAAGCACCACAATCAAAATTGCTACGATCACGGTAATGTTCAGCGAGAACCCGCCCAAAGGAATTACGGGCATCACTGCGTTTTCGCCGAATTTTCCGAAAATCGGGCGCACCGATTCGGGATTGAGGAAAATATTCCATTCCCCCTGCGTGTTGCCGAGAAACGCCAAAAAGTACAGCGCAACGTAGTTTAACATCAGCGTTAAAAGCGTTTCGCTTGTGCCGAATTTCACCTTGAAAATCGCCGTAATCAGCCCGTACAGCCCGGCGCAGATCCCGCCGCCGAAAAACATCAACAGCAGTAAAAACCAAGCGGGCAAATCGGGACACCCGAACGCGATCGCAGAAGATACGATCGCCCCGACGATAAACTGACCTTCCCCGCCGATATTCCAAAACTTCATTTTAAACGCAAGCGAAAGCCCGATCGTGGTGATCACCAAGGGTACGAAACTGTTTAAATAGTTTTCGATCTGGCGCAGGGGAAGCGCGCTTCCCGCAATGCCCACGGTAAGCATTTTGCCGAAATAATCGAACACATTCACGCCGATGCATGCAAGGATAACGGCGCCGATCAACAATGCCGCCGCGACCGCGCATATGTAATAAAGCGCAACCGTGCGTTTTTTCATGCCTTCGCGCTTTACAAAGCGCACGAAAGGCGCTTTTTTCGCCGCTGTGATATCGCTTTTAGCCATGTTGCGCCTCCTCTAATACGCTGTCTTTGGCGAAGCCCATTTTCGCTTCGCCCGAAAGATCGAGCGAACCCGTCATCATCAAACCGAGCTGTTCTTTGCTCGTTTTGTGCGCGTGCACAACGCCCATCAGTTTGCCGTGGCAAAGCACCATGATTTTATCGCACAGCGCAAGCAGGACATCGAGATCCTCGCCCACGAATAAAATACCCACGCCGTTTTGCTTTTGTTCGTTTAAGATGCGGTAGATCGCATACGAAGAGTTAATGTCTAATCCGCGCACGGGATAAGCCGTTACCACCACATTGGGTTGGGTGAGCATTTCCCGCCCGAGCAATACCTTTTGCACGTTCCCGCCCGAAAGTCTGCGTACGGGCGTTTCGGAAGAAGGGGTTACGATTTCGAGATCGCGTATGATCTGTTCCGCGCTCGCCCGCGCCTTTTTTCGGTCTACAATGGGGCAGGAAGCGTTGAACGCCGCGATCGCCTTGTTCGCAAACCCGACAAATCCGCGCTTTAAGCGGAAAGACTTTTTCCCCTCGTTCCCCTCTTTCAACTTTAAAAAGGGTACGCGGTACTTGCGTTCGCGGTAGTTTTTCAGCATCATGTTGTCGGTGACCGACATAGAGGGCGCAAGCCCCATTCCCAATCTGTCTTCGGGGATAAAACTCATGGAAATGCCCTTTTCGATGATCTTATCGGGCGAAAGCCCCACGATATTTTCGCCCTTGTGCGCGATGACCCCGCTTTCGATCTTTCGCAAGCCTGCGATTGCTTCGCAAAGTTCTTTCTGCCCGCATCCGGCGATTCCCGCAACGCCGAGGATTTCTCCCCCGCGGATATAAAAGTTTACGCCGTCGATCGCGTTCGCGCCCTCGTCGTTTTTTACCGTAAGATCGCGGATCTCCAAAAGCGGTCTGTCGAAATCGGTTACGGGGCGCTCGATATTCAAATCGACCTTTCTGCCCACCATTAAATCGGTAAGTTCCTGCTCCGTCGTTTCCGCCGTGTTTACCGTGGTGATGTATTCTCCCTTCCGCATGATCGCCACGCGGTCGGAAATGGCTTTTACCTCGTTCAGCTTATGGGTGATGATGATTACAGAATGCCCTTCTTCTTTCATTCTGCGCAAAACGGCAAACAGCTTTTCGATTTCCTGCACCGTTAAAACGGCTGTCGGCTCGTCTAAAATAATAATTTTCGCGCCGAACAACAGCACTTTAACGATTTCCACCGTCTGCTTTTCGGAAACCGCCATGTTGTATACCTTTTTGGCGGGATCGATCTCGAACCCAAACCGCTTGCAAATTTCACCGATCTCCGCGTAACGCTTTTTCTTTAAAAAGGCGTTCGAAATACGGAAGAAAGCCGCGCGGAACACGATTCCCGCTTTTTTGAAAAACCGCTTGCTCTTTACGGAAAACGTTTCGCCCGCGTTCCCTTTTTCCGCCGAAAGTTTTTCTTTTAAGCCGTATTTTACCGCGGGCATGCCCATCCAAATATTGTCCGCCGCGGAATACACGTCTACCAACTTAAAGTGCTGGTGGATCATACCGATCCCCAGCCGTTTGGAATCTTCGGGCGAATGAATGAAAACAGGCTCGCCGTTTACCGTAATCGAGCCTGCATCCGGTTGATATATCCCCGAAAGCATATTCATAAGCGTCGTCTTGCCCGAACCGTTCTCTCCGAGCAGGGCGAGAATTTCGCCCTGCTTTAAAGAGAGGTTCACGTTTTTATTCGCGACCACGCTTCCGAACGTTTTTGTGATATTGTTCAGTTGGATTGCGTAAGTTTCGTTCGACATACCAAAATGCTTTTTTATACTTCGGTCACGCCTTTTACAAGGTAGTCCATGCTGCCCGTAATTACGGCGTCGGTTACCGCGCCTGCGGGGGTGTTGTCGTTTTTCGTCAATACGGAATCGACGGGGGTTACCGTGATCGCGCCGTTTTCGCCAACGGTATAGGTAAGCGCCTTGCCGGAGAATACGTCCCACGTGCCCGCAACGATCAACGCCTTAACCGCGTCTACATACTTCTGCGCGTCTTCCGTTACCGTAGCCGCGTTTAAAGCGGAAATATCTACAAAGCCTTCTTTCAAACCGCCGTAGTAGTTGCCGCCTACCGTTTCTACATACTTGCCCATATAGTCCGCTTTGTTTCCGCCCTGCGCCTTGTATTCGTCGAAGTTTTTCTTCGCCGCGGAAATCGCTTTGTTGTAGTATACGTCCCAATTCCAGATGGGCGCGGTAAGGTGACCTTTCGGCGCGTCTTTGGTCATATCCGAATTGTATCCGCAGCCGAACTTATTCGCCGCCGCAGCCGCGATTTGGGGCTGCGCGCTGTCGCAGTGCTGCGCAATGATATTGCAGCCGTGGTTGGTCAACAGATCTTCCGCATATGCCTTTTCGTTCGTTTCGTTGCCCCATTCGCCCAACTTTTTCACCTTAACGGTAACGCTGTCGCCGAGAATGGACTGCACGCCCAACGCGTACGCGTTGATGCCCGAGCACGTTTCCGCATATTCCGTGGTATACGCCGAAACATAGCCGAGGTTATAAGAGGAAGCGTTTGCATCCAGCGCCTTTGCCTTTAAGCCGGAAACGACGCCCGCAAGATATCTTGCCTGATAAATTCTGCCGAAGTAGTTGTTAAAGTTTTTATCATTGCTCTTGTAGCCCGTCGCATGCGAAAACGCAATATCTTTATATTCGGTCGCCTTTTCTTCCAAAGCGTCGATATAGCCGAAAGAAATTCCGAATACGATATCCGCGCCCTGCCCTACAAGGGTATCTACCGCTTTTTTCACCGTTTCGGTGTCTTCCGCAACGTTGTCTACGATCTTTAACTGCGTTTTCGCATCCAGTTTCAACTGCTCCATCGCCTTCGTAATGCCGTTGTGGTGCGCATAGGTGTAGCCCGCCGTATCCGTCTGGCTGTTAATGTAAATCGCGCCGACGACGAATTCGTCTTCCGCGCCGCAGCCCGCGAACGCCGCAACGCCCGCCGCCGAAAGGGTAGCCGCAAGACCCAAAGCCAAAATCTTTTTCATAAGTTCTCCTTTGTCGGAAGTTCCGACGATTTAAAAAATATTTCTGTAATCAGATTACATTCCAAAAGAAAAAACCGCGCAAAATCCCCTTATGCGCGGAACGTTACGCCCCCGTCCGACATGCCGTCGATAATCGCGAGCGATTCGATTCTGATCCCCTGCGCGCGAAGCTCGTCGCCCGCGCCCTGAAATCCCTTTTCGATTGCGACGGCGCAGCCCGCAAGCCCCGCCCCCGCTTCTTTTATAATTTGCATTAACCCGCGAAGCGCGTTGCCGTTCGCAAGAAAGTCGTCTACGATCAATACGGTATCTTCTTTACTTAAATATTCTTTCGCAACGGCGATTTCGTACGTTTCGCCGTGCGTGAACGAATAAACGGAAGCCGTATACACCTCTTTGGAAAGATTCGCGCTCTTGTGCTTTTTCGCAAATACCGAGGGCACGTGCAGCGCGATCCCCGCCGCAACCGCAAGCGCGATGCCGGAAGATTCTACCGTAAGCACTTTGGTAATTTTTTCCGCCGCATAAAGGCGCGCGATTTCCAGCCCGATCTCCATAATAAAATCGGAATCCATCTGCTGGTTCAAAAAGCTGCCCACCTTTAATACGTTGCCGGGAAGCACTTTGCCTTCTGTTAAAATCTTTTGTTCCAAAGCCTTCATTTGCGACTGCCGCCTTTCAAAAAAGAATCCCGTTAAAAATTTTTACAGTATATCGCTTGCGATATACTGTAAAACAGGGATATCCCTGTTAATAGAAATTTGTTTTAAAACGACTGTATTAAAACTATAACATAATCGCGAGATCAAGTCAATTACGCAGCCCGTTTTTTCAACGAAAATTACGAAATGAACAAAAATAACATGAAATAATGTTAAGTTTTCACCCCGTTACCCTTCTTCACGCGCTTTGCTCTTTTGAAACACGAGCACGTTAAAGCTGTACGGCGCAAGGGTAAGCGAGCGTTCCGCTTCGGGCGCAACGTCTTGGGGGCATACGGCGAAAGGATTTTCGAGGGTGTTATAATCGTCCGGCGCGGCGCTCAGCGTAATAATGCGCGTAAGCGCGCCGAAGTCGAAATCCCCCTCGATTTCAAGCGGAACTTCCCCGCCCGAAGCGTTTACCGCTTTTACGTACACTGCGCCATCTCGCTCGGTCGCCGAAGCGTACAGCTTTTCGCCCGTCGCTTTTACCCTAAGCGATTCGTCGCCCGTATATAACGAATACAACTGCTGCACGTAATAACTCGCCGTCGCGTAAGCGGATTTTCCGTCGAACCAAATCAAATCGGGGCTCCACTGGGTATAGCCGAGGCGCGCGAACAGCGGCGCATACGAAGACATAACCACCACGTCCGAATTGCGTTCCATCCCCGTCATAAACGCGGCTTCGGCAAGGGCGCCCTCCCAAATATTCGCTTGCGGCGCGTTGAACTTTCCGCAACCCGCTTCGGGAATGTGCGCCGCGTATTCCCCTGCGAACACCTTTCCTTCGCGCGGATAGCCGTCGTATAAATTTACGTTATCGTACAGCCATTGGGGCGGAACGTAAAAATGCTCGTCCGTGCAATACACGAAATTTTCGTTTTCTTTCAGCCTTTTGCGAATCCACTTCCACGCGCTGTCGTACGCGGGCGTTTTAACGGCAGGTCCCGCCGTGCCGATGATCTTTAAATCGGGATAACGTTCGTGTAGCCTTTTTTCAAACGCTTCGAACCGTTCGTAAAAGCGGTTGGTCTTCGTCTGCCACTGCTCGTTGCCTACGCCGATATATTCCAGCCCGAACGGCGCGGGGTGCCCCATGCGGGCGCGCACCTTGCCCCATTCGGTACATTCGTCGCCGCGCGCGAACTCGACCAAATCGAGCGCGTCTTGCAAATACGTTTCGAATGCGGGATCTTCTATCGGCACGCATTCTTCCGAAGCGTATTGGCAGGCAATCCCCACGTTCACTACGGGAAGCGGCTTCGCCCCGATATATTCGCACAAACGGAAATACTCGTAAAAGCCTACGCCGAGCGTCTGCCCGTAACGGGAATACGCTCTGTCGCCGCACCCTTCGGGCAGGTGCACCGCCCATCTGTTCCAATTATGCCGCCGACGGTCTTTTTCGCCGAGCGAACGCTTCCATAAATAACGGTTTTCAAGCGTGTTTCCCTCTATCACGCACCCGCCGGGAAAGCGCAAAAAGCCCGGCTTTAACGCCTTCATCATCTCCGCCAAGTCGCGGCGGAAAATGCCGAACACCGCGTCCGAAGGCATTACGGAAAAACAATCCAAATGCACCGTGCCCGCACTGTTAAGCATTACGGCGAACAAAGCGCGATCTGCCGCACGCTTGCACTTGAACCGCAAGCGGTATTTCCGCCACTGCCCGTCCGCTTTCAGCTTTACTTTCTTTTCGAACAAAATGTCTCCGCCGAGGTAGAACCCCGCCGAAAGTTTGCCCTTATATTCGTACGAGCGCGCGTAAAAGCAAATATCGTAGCATACGCCTTTTTTCAGATAAACACCGTCGTATGCCTTGTTGCAGATGCCCGCGCCCCCTTCATCTGCCGTCAGCATCATGTAATGGGGATTTTCTTCGAATAACGGGCGGTCGGTGCGGATCTTCGTTTTTACCTGCGCCCCGCTCGGATACGCTTCCCACGCGTAACCGCCGTCTTGTTCGATCGTGTAACCGTGTTCTTTGTCGCCGTGAACGTCTTTCGCCTCGAAATTGCGGTTTTCCAACAATTCCGCGTACAACCCGCCGTCTAACGCGTAGTTGATATCCTCAAAAAAAAGTCCTATATTTCCTTCGCTAACGGGCTTTTTCCCGTCGCGTGTAATTTCTATTTTCATGTAAAGTACTCCATGTTATCATGTTTTGCCCATTATATCACAATTATGCAAATATTTCCAGAATATTCAAACGATTGATTTTTCAAACAAAAAAAGCGGCAAAGCCGCTTTATACGTTTTGTTCGATGGAATGCGCCAAATATGTGATATGGTCGGCGGCGCGTTCGAGATTGCCTACAAGATTGATAAACACGCTGGAATTTTGCGGCTGGCACTTGCCCTCGTTCAGCCGTTCGATATGATCGGAAACCAGCCTTCTGCGGTCTTTATCGATTTCGTCTTCCAGCTTATCCGCCTCTTCCAGCTTTGCAAAGTCTTTTTCCAAAAACGCAACGGAAGAGATTGCATACAGCGCCTGGATCTTTTGATACATTTCTTCGAGGGAAGCAATCACCTCTTCCGAAAAAACGAGTTGATCGTTTTGATAGTGCGCAGTATATTTGGTAACGTTATCCGCAAGTTCGCCCACGCGGACGATATCGTTTAACACGTAATGGAGGGAAGAAATGGTCTTTTCTTCTTCCATCACCAACGAACAGGCGGAAAGCTTTACAAGGTAGGCGATCATATTTCGATTCACCTGCGAAAGTTCGGCATTGCGCTGCAAAATCCGTTCTTTGACCGAAGTATCCTTTTTTAAAAACGCGTGGAAAGCGATATCGAGCGTATCCATCGCATATGCGTACATTTTGCCCGTTTCGCCGTAAATATGACCGAGCGCGACGGAAGGCGAACGAAGCAGACGTTCGTCTAAATCGACAACGTATTCCCGCGCCGGTTCTTCCGCTTCGGAAGATTGCTTTTTGTCGGGTACGAGCAAATTGCTCAGCTTTACGAACACGTTGATAAAGGGCAGGAACAACAGCGTACATATAAGGTTAAAAAAGGTGTGGAACATTGCGATCTGCGTTTCGGGATGCCCCGGGAACATACGCACAAGAACGGTTTCGCCGAAACCGCGCCAACTTAGCAGGAATACGGTAAAAATAACGGCGCCGAACAGGTTGAATAAAAAGTGAATGACTGCCGCGCGCTTTGCATTCGGCGAGGCGCCAAGCGAAGAAAGCAGCGCCGTAACGCACGTTCCGATATTGGAACCGATAACGATATAATACACGGCATTGCCCGCTCCCCCGCCGATCACAAGCCCCGCGCTCGCCATGGTAATGACGATTGCCGTTACCGCGGAAGAAGACTGCACCAGCGCCGTTACCGCTACGCCGATCAAAAGCAGTAAGAAAGGATTGCTGATTTTGGAAAACGCGCCCGAAACGATTCCGTACAATTCGGGATCGCTAAAATCCATCGCTTCGGACATAAAGGTAAGTCCTACAAAGATAAGCCCCAAACCCGAAAGCGCATGTCCTATCGATTTCACCTTTTCTTTATGGGAAAACATTCCCATAAATACGCCGATCGCCGTAAGCGATAAAGCGAATGTAGTGATATCGAAGCTGTTCAGCGATACGACCCATGCGGTAATCGTTGTGCCGACGTTCGCCCCCATAATAATCGCAGTGCTCTGAAACAGCGTCATAATGCCCGCGTTTACAAGCCCTACCACCATAATCGTCGTTAAAGAAGAACTCTGCGCAATCATAGTGACTGCCGCGCCGATTCCTACGCCCGCAACCCTGCTCTTGGACGTTTTGTTTAACATACTGTATAGCTTTCCGTGCGCTAATTTTGTCATATTCTCGGAAAGCCCGTTCATTCCCAAAAGGAACGCCCCCAATCCTCCGAGTATTTTCATTGCGATTTCCACGTAATCCATTACACCCATACGGTTCCCTCTCTCTGCGTGCACTATTATACTTTGCAATTATTATAACAATTTTTTTATGCTTTTGTCACCTATTTGAAATATATTTATCAAAAATTTCTTTTTACGGACAGAGCGGTTATTCCATATTATAATACGGCGTACGCATCGTTTGCGGCGCGTACTGTTTGGGAAAATCTTAACCCGAAAAGAAAGCAAAAACGCTTGCAAAACTGCGCGCGGTTTGATATAATATAACACGCAATCGAGGCGTAGCGCAGTTTGGTAGCGCGCTTGGTTCGGGACCAAGAGGTCGCGTGTTCGAATCCCGTCGCCTCGACCAACAAGAAAGCAAACAAGACAGCGTAAGCTGTCTTGTTTGCTTTTCTTAATTTAAAATGCCGTTATATGCAACTGAAAAATCCGGCAGATGATCTTCTGGCACATTTATTTTTCGTAAAAAAGACGGCGCACGCCGTCTTTTTTTAATATGGTTTGCAGAACATTTGATATGGTTGCAAATCCACTTTGCGAATCTGATCTTGCCGCGCCGCCGTCATTCGATATGCGCGTTTATAAAACATTTACAATCGCTTTAAATCCCCTTTGTAAATCTAATACTGCCATACCGCCATTATTCGAACTGTGCGTTTGCGGAACATTTCGGAATGGTCGCAAACCCCTTTTGTAAATCTGCTTCCGTCGGAATATAGTCGGTCATCGCACCGTCGTTATACTGCTTATAAGCGGCAAGATCGAAATATCCCGTGCCCGTAAGACCGAACAAAATCTTTTTCTTTGTTCCTTCCGCTTTGCATTTTAACGCCTCGTCCATCGCAACGCGAATCGCATGCGCGGATTCGGGCGCGGGCAGTATCCCCTCGCACTTGGCAAACGCAAGCGCCGCCTCGAACACCTTGTTCTGTTCGATCGCCACCGCGCGGATATACCCGTCGTGACAGAGCTGCGAAACAATGGGGCTCATGCCGTGGTAGCGCAAACCGCCCGCATGGTTGGGCGAAGGCATAAACCCGCAGCCGAGGGTGTACATTTTTGCAAGCGGGGTCGTCTTTGCCGAATCGCAAAAATCGTAAGCGAACTTGCCGCGCGTAACCGAAGGGCAGCTTGCAGGCTCTACGCCGATAAACCGGATATCGTTTTTGCCGTCTATCCGATCCCCCATGTACGGACCGATCAGCCCGCCGAAGTTAGAACCTCCCCCCATGCAACCGATCACGATATCGGGCGTAACGCCGTATTTTTCGAGCGCGGTTTTCGCTTCCAACCCGATGACCGATTGATGCAAAATTACGTGATCGAGCACCGACCCCAGCACGTAACGGCAGGAATCGGAAGCAAGCGCTTTTTCCACCGCCTCTGCGATTGCGCAGCCCAGCGAGCCGCCCGTTTGGGGAAACTCTTTTAAAATCTTTCTGCCCGCCGCCGTGGTGTTCGAAGGGGAAGGGATCACGTTTGCGCCGTACGTGCGGATCACCTCTTTGCGGTAAGGCTTTTGCTCGGACGAAACTTTTACCATAAACACGTCTAAATTCAAGCCGAAAAACGCGCACGCCATTGCAAGCGCGGTTCCCCACTGCCCCGCGCCCGTTTCCGTTGTAACCGATTTCAACCCCTGCTTTTTCGCATAGTACGCCTGCGCCGCCGCAGAATTTAGTTTATGCGAACCGGAAGTGTTGTTGCCCTCGAATTTATAATAAATTTCCGCAGGCGTATCGAGCATGCGCTCCAAAAAATACGCGCGCACCAAGGGCGAGGGGCGAAATGTTTTATAAAAATTACGGATATCCGCGGGAATTTCTATCCATTCGTCCTTTTCGTTTAATTCCTGATCGATGCACTCGTCGCAAAAAACAGGCTGTAAATCCGCTTTGGTGCAGGGCTGCATGGTTGCGGGATTCAAAAAAGGCGGGTGCTGCGTTTTCATGCGCGCCTTTACGTTATACCAATATTTCGGCATTTCCTCTTCGGAAAGATAAATTTTGTAGGGAATGGTACTGTTCATGCTTGTAACCTCCGTTAAATTTATGACAAAAAACACGGAACTTATTCGCTTGGGACGAATAAACTCCGTGTTGCCACCCAAATTCACAATAAAAACATTGCCTCTTGCCGGGCACGCCGCGCCCTCTTTCTGTAACGGGAAAGCTCCGTCGCACGCTACTCAGCCGCAAACCGTTCGCATGCGCCCTCGGTAATCCATTCGCGCGAAGCGGAATGCTTCCTTTGCACCGTTCGGAAACTCTCTTAAAATCCGCTTATTTCCCGCTACTACTTTACCTCTTCGGTTTTTATGTATTATAATATACATTTATACATAAGTCAAGCGTTTGTAATGAATTTTTTTGTAAATTTTACGGATTTATACAAAGTTATAAAATTTCCGCGTCGATTTTTACCATAACTTCGTCTTCTACGCCCGCAGGGATAAGCGCATAAATTAAATTGCCCAAGCCGAGCGTAAACCAAAACGTTAACAGAAATACAAGCCCGTGTTTGGTGTGCTTCCCCTTTTTGATCAACAGCGCGTTGTCTTCCCCGCGCGAGGTTACGGTGTAACCCGTAGTCACAAAATCGTCTACCACCCGCTCGAACTCGCGCCTGTCTTTACATCTTCTAATACGGTTTGCCATTGTTTCTTCCTCCGATAAAAGTATTATTGCACCTATATGAGTGCATAAACAGCATACACGTTTCGTATAATAATGTCAACTGATTTGCACCGAAACAAGTGCAAAAGAAAAGGAAAAAATTATGAACGGAACGATCGAAAAGGCAATCGGGCAAAATATCAGACGGCTGCGGGAACGCGCGGGCGTTACGCAAGATTATTTGGCAACCAAATTGCAGTTGAACGGATGCGACATTACAAGAAGCGCGGTTGCAAAAATCGAAGTGGGGCAGCGGCATGTTTACCCCGACGAAATTATGTTGATTAAACAGATTTTAAACGTTACCTACGAAGAAATATTTTCGCTTGATCGAACGGTATGAAAAACGCTTTCGGGCTGAATGCCCGAAAGCGTTTTTTTATCGGTTATTTCTTTTTTGCGCCGTCCGTCGGCTTTTTCGCCCCCGCGCTTTTACTTGCGGATTCCGCAGGTTTTTTCGCGCTTGCGGGTTTGCCTTCCGCGCTCTTTTTTACCTCGGCGCTTTTCTCTGCGTTCTGACGGGATTTTTGCGTTTCCGCAGGCTTTTTTGCCTTATACGAAGGCGTTTGTTCTGTGGTACGGCTGCTTGTTCCGCTTGCCGTCTTTTTAACCGCGCCGCCCTTTTGCGCAGAACCGCTCGATTTTTTCTTAATGCCGCTCTTTTTTGCAGCCTGCCCGCCGTCCGCGCCGACGGTCGCTTCCGCCGTTTTTGCGCCGCGCTTTTTTAACACAACAATGCAGACCGCCGCGCCCGCCGCCGCAACCACGACTGCGGAAACGCATCCGATCACGATCGCCGTCGTATTGCTCGATGCGGGAGATCCCGCAAAGCTGTTTAAAATTTCCTCTTTGGTTACCACAATGCGGTCGGGGTGTTTAATTTCTACCCCTTTCGCGCGATAACTTTCCGCCGACTTCGCAGTAACAAACGTCGCTTCCAACGTGTTCCCTTCCGCCAATTCCGATTTGCTTAACGTAATTGTACCGTTTTGGTAGCGATCTGCGCCGAGCGCCTTCCCGTTCAGCATGATCGCGCCCACTTCGTATCCCTCGTCGGCGTTGATCGTATAGGTGATAGAATCGCCCGTAACTTCCGCTATGCCGCTCTTACCGTTTTCCGTACAAAGGCTGCCGCCCTTGCCTATCACGCTTGCGTAAATGTTTTTCGCCGCGCTTTCCGCAACAGCCGATTTCTTCACTTGCACGAGCGCGAACGGGCTAAAACTTTTTACCTGCGCGATAATACCGAATTCGGTGATAATCACGGGCACTTCGGTTACCCCTGTGATATTGCCCTTGTCGTCGTGCTCGTAATGGTAAATTTTAAACGTCGTTCCCGCGTCGTCCGGGCTGAATCCTTCGGGGAATCCGAACGCCACTTGCATGTAGCTTCCATTGGGAACTTTTTGAACGACGCCGCAAATTTGCAAACTGATTTCGTAAGTCGCCGTTGTAACAATGTCGCTTTCGTCCAAGCCCGTACCGCTCTGCAATACGTCTTTCATTTCTTCCGATTTCGCGTTTCCCGGCTTATCTGCTACCAACAGCAACTGACTTCTTTGATCCTTTGCGTAGTAATTTCCGTCTGCGTCTTGGAAATTGTTTACCGAAAGATCGGTCGCATCCAACATTTTCGGCTCGCCGAACACGTTCATGTACAGTCTGCCGTCGTTGAAGATTTTACTGCAAACTACGCTCTTTCCCTTAAAGGTAAAGGTTACCGCCTCGGGAATTTTACTGCTGCGCTCACCGATCAAATTAGTGGGCGTAAACGAATACACCGCAAGGTTGTGAATGTACATTTGGCTGGGTTTAAAGGTAAACGTGATCGTTCTGTCGCCGTCCCAAACAAAGTCGGAAACTTCCACATTTTCGTTTACGGTATCGTTTCCGCGGGAAGTTGTGATGTTCAGCTTTACGTCCTCTTTATGCTTGCCTTCCATTAAAACCAACTTGTCGCTGTATACAAACTTCATGGTATACGTCTTTTTAACGTCTTGCGAACCGGTATTGGAAGGCGTTACGCCTGTTGCGGCAGGAGCGGGTATGTACGAACCGAACCCTTCGTTCTGATAGGGCGAACTGATCCCGCCGATTTGGTCGGGCGTCAGTTTTTCCTGCGAATACTCACAGCAAAACAATTCGCCGGTAACGGGATCGAAACTGGGATATCCGTTTATGTAATGCGGTTCGTCCGGCGCATGATCGATTAAGGCAAATTGAATGTATTCGATATTGGGCGCAATGTAAAATAGCGTTTTATCTTCGTACTCGCAATTTACAAAACCGCTTGCCAATTTGGAGTAAGCAGTAACTTCCCCCCACTTGCCCCAAGCGATATTACCGTCTTTCCCCGCATCGCCGAGGCGGAAAGCAAGATAGGTGCCCCGATTGGCAAGCTGCGAAGCCCCCATTCCGTCGTATATTACGGTAAGAACCAGTTGTTTACCGTATCCTTCGTCGGACCGATACTCACCTTTGATTTCCATACCGTTGGCGTCGGTATCCTTTCCGTAATCGTAAGGCTTTAAGGCGGGATATTTTAATTCGTACCCCGAAGAAGAAACAACGTTGTCTTCTACGTGGTCGCGTTCCAACGTGTTTTCCCCTACGAGCAGCCACCCGTTGGGATGATTCGCTGTATCGTTCCAAGTAACGTCTACGCCGTACCACATGCCGTCGAGTTTAACGGCATTCCACATATGCGCGTTTAACGCCGACGTAGCGCTTGAACGGCTGTATCCCTGCACGCAAACGCAGGGAATTTCAAGCCGATCCATAACCGCTTTAAAGCCCTTTGCATAACCGCCGCAAATCGCCTTTCCGTTAACGAGCGCGCCGTACGACGTATCGATATAATCCGCTTCGGGAAGAAAGCCCGCCTCGCCGTCTTCTATTACAGGGCAAAAACTGTACTCGGTATGATCGATCATATAGCGGTTTACGTATTCGATCTGCTCTTTTACGCCGCCCGCGGCTTTTGCGCCTTTCACGATGGTTGAAAGTACGTTTTCGTACTCGACGATCGCTTGATCGATTTTTGCTTCCGAATCGAGATAGCCGATATAAAGGGAATCCGTTCGGCTGGTATCGAGATAGGCGACGTAGTTCCCGTTTTGCACGCCCGCGCTTACCGAAACGCCGAAAATATCTGCGTAAAACAAATCGGGATGATCCATTAAATAGGAATCGCGCGCCGCGCCGTATGCAATGGGAAGCGTCGCGCTGCCGTTTTCCACATAGTTTTCTACGTCCGTGCCGACGACCACATTATTTTCGACCAAGTTATAATCAACTTCGTTTTTCTTGAAAGCGCCCTCTTTTTCAAGCGTTTCAAACGTTTTGTAAAATCTTTCCGCCCGCGGATTTGCGAACAGGTTGTTATAGTAATATGTAAGCCCCTCTTTCGCATCGGAATCGGCGTGCGCCGTTATTCCGGCGATCCCGAACCCCGCAAGCACCGTTGTTGCATAGGCGGCAATCGCTAACATCGCGCCCGTGCGTTTTACCATCGATTTCATAAAACCTCCGATTTTTTTATTTCAAAAGAATTTATGTTATGCCGAAAAGCAATAACGTTTGCCTATTATACCTTATCAAAAAAGATTTTGCAACACTTTTAACATATAAAATACGGCAGATAATGTGTGCTTGCGTTTTTATGCGAAAACGTTTCAATATTCGTGATCGCACCCCAAAATTACCCACTAATTTTAAGGTTTTGTAGAAGTAAAAGCAATTAAAATCCACGAAAAAAGCGGTATTTTGACTGTTTTCAGCCACAATACCGCCTAATCGGATTTTTAAAATACTGACTTGATAACAAGTAAAAAGATATACGGATAAAGGTTTTAATTCCGTCACCCGATTCACTGCCCGCAAAAAATTAACTTTTTACTTAATACATTATCGAGTGTTTACCGTTAACCGATTTAACATCGCTTTCATCAAAAACGGCTTGTACATTGATGTGAACATTATTATTGCACCACGTGTCATATGAATGTCCATCTGCCCCGTAACGAATGTAAAGCGAACCGACCTTTTTTAATTGATCAAGTTCGATCAGATATTCTACCTTAAATTTATAAGGATTGTCTTCCGTAAAACTGCCGTCAATATCAAACACTCTTTTTTCTTCCGCTATGTCAATATATTGCCCTGTATTATCTTTACAAACAAAAATACATTGATATCCGTCATTCTTTTCCCACATTTCCATTTCAAGCGTAATATGTATATATTTGATTCCCATACTGACCATATTGTTATACCGCGCATCGTTTTCTAATCCGATCCCGACCGAATCATACGGCATTTTAGAAATTTCATTTTCGTCATTCACATCATACTCATCTGTAATTTCTTTTAAACCGCTACGGTAGCGATGATCGATTATAAGCCGCCAACGAAGATATACGGTTTTATTGCCGCTGTCTTGCGTAGAAATTCGGGTATAAGGAGTCGTTAATTCGCTGTTTTGATAAAATCCGACAAATTCGTAATGCGTTTGATTATTGTATGCGGAAGAAAAACTTGCTTTGTATCCGGAAAATGATAACCCAACGCCATAGGTATAGAAATACGGAGCCGACACATAAGCCGAATCATCCCTAAAACTTACGGTATTGCAATATGTGATAGCGTAACTTTTTCCCGTCCAAACTGCGTATAACGTTACATTTTTTTCCGTTTTAAGCGTAAACGAACTTTCAAACGCATAATTGTTTGTACCATCGTTCCAAACGCCGTCGTAATTATCTTTTGCTGCGCCCGGCGTTTGAATCGTTTCGTTTAATACCATGGATACCGATAGAACTTTATTTCCTTCGTTCTGAAAGGTAACCGTATACAATTTTTTAAAATAAGCATAAACTGTTTTATCACCCACAGAACCATGGGGCACATTATACACTCTTTGTTTATAATCGGGATCGGAATACCAACCGATAAAGCGATAACCTGACTTTGTAGGCTTCGGCAAATCGAACGCATCTGATTCTATGTTAAAAAGTGAATCTGCGCTCGAAAGTCCTTCATAATGAACACGATACGTTATCAAATTATATTCGGGATACAACCGAACGTTTTTATCGATATTCCAAAGGTTTGTCAACCTGCCGTTATGATCGGCAATCTGCCGTTTGTTGCCCGATTCATCGACATAATACCAACCGACGAATTGACGTCCTCTTGCCGAAGGCACGTCGAACGTAGCAACCGAACCGAACGTTACGGTAGTTGCAGCAACTTGACAACCGTACATTGTTTCGAATGAAACCATATATGTATTCGGTGTAAATTTTGCACTCAAATAAATTGCAGTGCCGTCTTCTTCCCGATTGAAAGACAGATCGGGCATTTTAGTAAACTGAAAATCGCTTCCCAAAGCAAAAACGGAAGAATCTTTAAAAATTTCGTTCTCAACGCGATCGGCAACACACCAACCCGCAAAAGTATACCCGTTTTTCGTAGCAACAGGTAAATTTAAAACATCGTTAAATTTTCCGCGCAACACGCCATCGTCCGTCATCATTCCGCTTAAAATAATGGTAAAGTTGATTTCCGGCACGAAGCAAGCATATATTTCGATTACCGCACCGTCTTCGCCCAAATCGCTTACGATTCCGTTCCAAAAATTAAATTCTTCCCCGTCTTTGTTTAACGAAAAGTGATCGAATTTGTGCCCTTCCCGCAAATTCTGTTTGCTTGCGTTAAACACCTCTTTTAACCGTTCGTAATCGCCGAGTTCGGTTCCGTATTCGATGCCCGATTCTTCTTTACTGTCGGTGAACCCGTTTGCGCCCAGCCATGTAATTTGACCGTCCGCATCGATTTTGATAAAATATTTTTCCCTCGTCCATGCGGCGCAAAGCGTTACGTCTTCCGCAATATCCCATTGGCAAACCGCTTCTCCGTTTTCATCCGTTACAAATTTTCCTTCCGCCGTTTTCCAACCGTTAAAGGTATACCCCGCCCGTTCCGGAACAGAAAAAGCAAAATCTTCCGAGCCGAATAACACAACGCTGTTTCCGCTTTCGAGATGAGCAGGAGATTGACTGTCGTCGTTTAAATCGAACAATACCGCATATTCGTTTACCGACCACTTTGCGTATACGATTTTATTTCCAACGCTTCCGCGCGGGATTTTCACGCCTGCGTTTTTCAAAAGCGCTTTATCGTAAAACCAACCGTCGAATGTATAACCTACGCGAACGGGAATTGCGAACGGATATTCCGTTTCGCATGTGTAATTGCGATAGACCTCATCGGTAAATTCACCGCCTGTACATTGGTATTCGACCGAGTACAGTTCCGCCTCCCATTTCGCATATAAAGTAGCCGTATCGTCCGACCGTTCCCATAAATCGCTGTTTTCGATCCGAGTTCCCTCGCACTTCCAATCGTAAAACCATCCCGCAAAAAGATAACCGGTTTTCGTCGGTTCAGGAAGTTCTCCGATTGTTTGGTAATAGTTCAAGTGAACAGCTTCTTGCTGTGTTCCGCCGTTGCTTTCGAATAAAACGCTCGTATGTAAGGCGTTAGGCTGATATATCCCCCACACGCCGTGCGCTCGATAATCGTTTAACAACGGCTGCGGAACGTATAACGCAGGAACCTTATATTCCGAAAAGGCAAAATCGCCCAAGCCTGCAACTGTATCTGCGCGCAACAGCTTTACTGTTTTCAAATTTCCGCATTCGTAAAATGCCATTGCGCCGATATAGTCGACCGCTTTGCCTAAAACGATTTTTTTTATCGTTCGATTCCCCGCAAACGCGCCCGCGCCGACAGACGAGTAACCGTTTATTGTAATCGCTTCGTCTTTCCCGCGGTATTCGATCAACGTTTTTCCGATTCCGACATAATCACCTTCGTAATCTTGATACCAGGGAGTGGAAGAAAAAGCGTTGCGTTCCACATAATAAACGAAATCCCCCCGAACCTCTTGTAAATTTGTGCATTTGCAGAATGCAAGCTCGTCCACTATGCGAACGTTCGAAAGATTCACCGCTTGCAGCGACTTTGCGTCCGCAAACGCAGATTTTGCGATAGCGGTAATTTCTACCCCTTGCACGGCGGAAGGTACGGAAAATTCCGTTTCCGTTTTTCCCGCGCAATATTGCAACAGCCAACCGTCGCGGTTGTATAAATTGCCGCCTTCCGCACGGTATACGGCATTTCCGGATTCGACGTTGATTTCCGTTAATCCGCTTAAACCTGCAAGCGCTTCTTTTTCGAGATAGTTAACGCTGCTCGGAAGCGTAATTTTACGGATATTATTTGCGCCGAAAAATGCGTTTTTATGAATTTGTTCTACTTTGTTCGGAATTGCAAGCGTACCTTGCGCCTGCGAATAAAATTTGTTTAAATGCGGGCAATTATAAAACGCGCCCTCTTCGATTACTTTTAATTGACTGCCTTCTTCAAAAGTAACTTGTTTGAAATTGCAATTTGCAAAAGCGTATTTTCCGATTTCTTCAATCGTGTAAGGTATTACAATTTCTTTTAAGTTCGGGCCGAAAGCGTTTGCAAACGCTTCCGATTCGATTCTTGTAACCTTAAATCCATCGATTTCGCGCGGGATTTCGAACCGTTCGGAAGTTATTCGGGCTTGGTAACCGACAAGACTAATGGTATTTTCGCTAATAAGGCGATAAATCGGTCCGCTTCCTTTCCCCAACTCGATATTGCGTAAAATATAATTGATAAAATCAGGGTCTTGCGCTTCTAAATTATGTACGACGGCGGGCATCGTCGGGCTAGAAAGCCCTCCTTTACGGCTTGTAAAACACTTTGTATAAAGATTAAAATTATAATCGCGTTCATCTTTTATGCCGATTTGCGATTGCAAGTCGACCAATAAATCGTTATTATAAAAATTTTCATAGTCAATACCCGGGTAATAATCTAACCGATCGATGGAATTCTTTTTAATATTGTCAACATCGCTTAAAATGATTTCTATAAGTTCCGATTTTTCCGGATAAAATGTTTCAACACTCCATGAAATTATGCCTTTATTTAATAAATATACCGCCCAACCAAATAAGTTTAATGTTTTTTTATCGATATATTGCGAAACGATATTGGTTGAATCATCTGATAGTGCCTTTGTAAGATAGTTTACCGTTGAATATCCGCCAAGTGCATGTACGTTAATTTTTTGATAAAGCGATTCATTCTGCTTCCACCTGTTATAATAACCTAAAAAGATATTTCTATCGACAATATCCTTTCTCCCTTGCGAATTTTGTACTTGCTTCCCGATTTCCGTATCCGCCGTGGTAGAGCCGAAATAGG
The DNA here is from genome assembly GCA_910578065.1 of uncultured Christensenella sp. Lineage (GTDB taxonomy): Bacteria > Bacillota > Clostridia > Christensenellales > Borkfalkiaceae > Gallimonas. Next base: position 20,839 of record CAJTPB010000027.1, read on the forward strand.
GGGTTCCCAACCCGAACATATCTTCAACCAAATCTGGATGGTCGAGCGCGTATTGCAAATTGGTAAGTCCCCCGCGGCTGTGCCCGATCAAATTGATTTTGGGCAATAAACCGTCGTTCAAACATTTAACGTCGTATACCAGTTTGCTGACGACGTAATTGAATTCTTCGTAAACCTCGTTATTATAATCTTGCTTTGCTTTATCGCTCGCTTCGAATACTACAACAATATGGGATGAAGTAGACTCTAACTTAGAAAGCGTAACTTCTTCTTGATAAACGCCGTTGTCGATATTTTTCGGATTATTTAAATCGTACAGTTTAAACGTATTGTGCGACTGCATTTTTGCCCAATAAATCTGCGCGCCGCCCGTAACGCTTGCCGAAAGTTGGGTAATTAAAGAACTGTCCGAATAAGCAAATTTAGTAACATTGTCATCTTTTTCCTTAATCGTTTTATTGCTCCAATGGAACGCCCCGCCCGTTAACCCGTGCGTTAAAACGGTCATCTGCGGCGAAGCCGTACTTACCTTGTTTGCGAGCGGCTGTCTGCTTTCGCCCGTAATAGAATAATATTCATTGTATTTTCTGTACTTGTAAGTTTCCGGTTCGTAATTAGAAGTCTTCTCGAACGGATTGCCTTTATAGGCGTATGTATTAGTTTCGTTATACAGTTCTGTAACGGTAAGCCCCTGTTCGCCGCTATACCCCACAAATTCGGCATTTTCTACGCCCGAGTTGGCGAGAATTACCCCCGCGCAAATTCCCGCCGCAACGGGCGCCGTTACTGCCGCAGCCGCCGCCCCGCCGATTACTTTTGTTAAAATTCCCACGTGTTTCATATGCGCTTCTTCCCCTTATTCTTTTATCCACTTTGCGTATAACTTTGTTTCTTGATACAGTTCGTCGCCGTTTTCGTTATACTTCGCTTGCGGCAGCGTATCAGAATCAAAGTTCCATTTGTTTTCGCACTCCGCTTCTTTATACCACCCGCCGAACGTATACCCCGTTCGCTTCGGCTCTTCCGGTATATACCCTATTTTTTCGCCGTATGCAAAATTATCGATCCAATAAAAACCTTCGTTTTCTGCGCTTTCGTAATTATAATAATATGATATGTTGGCATAATATTTTCTTTCTCCACATAATGCTGTCCCGTTTTCATCCAAATCAGCATCACGATATCGAATATATCTTTTTTGATTTTCATTTATCTTTGCTTCAAAATGTCCTATCGCACCAAGATACACTATTTTTTCTAACTTCGAGCAAAATGCAAATGTCTTTACCGCTCTTACTTCTATGCCCTTCGGTAAATATATCGCTTTTAGGTTTTCACTTTCTAACATTCCGCTGTCAAGCTCGGTTTCTTCTCCTTCCGCCCAAAACCATCCCCCTCGCGACAAAGATGTTACAGGGTATCCTTTTATTTCACTCGGCACAACGATTATTTCTTTCTGCTTTCCCTCTTCCGTCAACCCGTCTAACCCGATTTCTTTTACATTCTTCCTTTTCCCCGTTTCGTTTGTTACAGTTCTTTCACTTATAAAATATTTAAAATCGCCTTCTTCATATATTTTCGGTCCTAGTTCACACCCTGTTATTATGCTTCCCGTAAATAGCAACATTATCGCCGCGCATACCGCCGCTAACTTCTTCATTCCCTTTTTCATTATTCTTCATCCCCTTATTCTTTTATCCATTTTGCATATAGCTTTGTTTTTTGCAATATTTCTTTTCCACGACTATTAAATTTTGATTCCGGAAGGGTATCTATCCCAAAATCCCATTTGTTTTCGCATTTCGCTTCTTTATACCACCCGCCGAACGTATACCCCGTTCGCTTCGGCTCTTCCGGTATATACCCTATTGTTTCTCCGTATGTAAAATAGTCTGCCCAATAATGCCCTTCGTTTTCTGCGCCTTCATAATTGTATAAGTAAACGACATTGGCATAATAGATTTCACCAGATAAATAATATGAAGTTTCGTTATCTTCATCCAAACAAGGGAAATAAACCTTTTGATTATAGTAAACCTTATATGCTCCATAATACGCATTCACCCCTATATATACTATTTTTTCTAAATTCGGGCAACCAAGAAAAGTTTCATATGCTTCAATAGCTATTTGGGAATGCGGTAAATAAATCGCTTTTAAATTTGCGCTTTCTAAAAAACCGAAGTCGAAATCCGATCGGTTCGAAAACCAATCTAATCCGGAAGACAACCACTCTACGGGATATCCGTCTATTTCGGTCGGCACTACGATAATTTCTTTTTTCTTCCCTTCTTCCGTCAATCCGTCAAGCTTTATGAATTTTTTATGTGTGCCGGTATACAATCTGTATTTAAAGTCGCCGTTTTCCCCGCTAACATAAAGTGGTTTTATATTTTTTAACGCTTTACTAATACTACAACATACTATACTTAAAAGAATCACTGCCAAAATTATCATTGCGACAACAATTTCTAATAATATTCTTACTCCCTTTTTCATTACTCTTCTTCCCCTTATTCTTTTATCCATTTTGCATATAGCTTTGTTTTTTGCAATAACTCGTCCCCTAAGTGATCGTATTTGGCTTGGGGAAGAATATCCGCTTCGAAATTCCATATATTTTCGCATTCCGCTTCTTTATACCACCCGCCGAACGTATACCCCGTTCGCTTCGGCTCTTCCGGTATATACCCTATTTTTTCGCCGTATGCAAAATTATCGATCCAATAAAAACCTTCGTTTTCTGCGCTTTCGTAATTATAATAATATGATATGTTGGCATAATAAGCATTACCGTCTTTTACTTTTGCCGTCCCATTTTCACTTAGAATAGAGTCATTTAAAAAACGTATATATCTTTTTTGATTTTCATTTAACTTCATATTCGAATAACCTAATTGTCCAAGCGTCACAACTTTTTCTAAATTCGGGCATTGGTCAAATGTTTTTACTGCGGTAACTTTTATTCCCTTAGGCAAATATATCGCTTTTAGGTTTTCACTTTCTAACATTCCGCTGTCAAGCTCGGTTTCTTCTCCTTCCGCCCAAAACCATCCCCCTCGCGACAAAGATGTTACAGGGTATCCTTTTATTTCACTCGGCACAACGATTATTTCTTTCTGCTTTCCCTCTTCCGTCAACCCATCTAACCCGATTTCTTTTACATTCTTCCTTTTCCCCGTTTCGTTTGTTACAGTTCTTTCACTTATAAAATATTTAAAATCGCCTTCTTCATATATTTTCGGTCCTAGTTCACACCCTGTTATTATGCTTCCCGTAAATAGCAACATTATCGCCGCGCATACCGCCGCTAACTTCTTCATTCCCTTTTTCATTATTCTTCATCCCCTTATTCTTTTATCCATTTTGCATATAGCTTTGTTTTTTGCAATATTTCTTTTCCACGACTATTAAATTTTGATTCCGGAAGGGTATCTATCCCAAAATCCCATTTGTTTTCGCATTTCGCTTCTTTATACCACCCGCCGAACGTATACCCCGTTCGCTTCGGCTCTTCCGGT
>CAJTPB010000028.1 GCA_910578065.1 uncultured Christensenella sp.
AGCCGCGCGCGCTTCCCTTAACGGGATAAGTTCGATCGAAGTGCAGGGAAAAATTCCCGATCAAATTAAATATAGCGAGCAAGAATGATTTGCGCATAAACACTTGTTCCGCACGGGATTTGTTGCGTTCGGCAAGTTAATTTCGTTTCGTGCGTAAATCCCTTAATTTGATTTTGAAAATATTCATAAATGTTTTTTTACAAAATTTATTGAATTTTGCTTGACATTCCAAAAAATAAGGAATATAATACAATTAACCTTTCGATTGCATTTATGTGCATAATCGGTATTTCAAATTATTTTTAACTTTTTACTTTTTTGTTTTTCTTTTTTCATTCGGAGTTCAACCGTATTTTAGTTTGTTCTTTTTTTGCTCCATGGAATTAGTTTACAAAAATCCCGTTTGGGAAGAGCATCGTACTTTGCACGAAAAATTTGGCAAATGCGCTTTTTGGCGTAAAATTTATTTTGGAGGAAAAACTTATGAGAAGGCGGAGATTAAACAAAAAATGGAATTACGATTACGATAGGGAATTTTTTAAATTTCATCACGAGGCGTTTCGTCAAAAAATTCGCGATTCTTTAAAACGCGAAAATATGACGATGGAAAATTTAATCGAAAAAAGCGGTATAAGCAGGGAACGGATCGATTTGTATTACACAACCAACGAAAAGCCGACCGTGCCGGAATTTGCCGCATTATGCCGCGCGTTAAATGTTACGGCGGATTATTTGTTCGATTACAGTACAGACGATCCGCAGAAGAGAATTCTGCTTCCGTTGGAATACTATATTGCGCAAAATCGCATTTGGGAAATAAAGAAGAGTAAAGCGCGCCGGTTCAAGTTTCCGTGGTTTGCTTGGGGAACCGCTCGGTAAAAACAAGGCGCAGCTTCGATAAATTTGTTTAAGACAGAGTTCGGGTATTTATTTTGCGCGCATTTATGAGCCGTAACGGTTGGAATAAACACAAACGGTATTTGTAAAAATACGATTTAATCATAAAAAGCTCTCGGAATAATCCGAGAGCTTTTTATGATGCGTAACATTATTTTAATGGCTCGGTAACGGCGAATTCTTTTAAGAACTTTTTCTTAATTAAATGTTGCAGTGTTTTTCTTCCTTGTCGCTTGCCATTGTCAGTCAAAAGTATTTTTGTGAAATAAGCATTATAACTTTTACTCGGCAGCGGCAAATTATTTTAAGAACATTATCTTAATCAAATGTTGAAGCCCGTTCCTGCCGCTTGCCATTGTCAGTCAAAAGTATTTTTGTGAAATAAGCATTATAACTTTTACTCGGCTACGGCGAATTCTTTTAAGAACTTTATTTTAATCATATGTTGATGCCTGTTCCTGCCGATTGCTTAACCGAATGTTTCGGTTTGCATACGGCAAGCGCGTTAATGCCGATTTAGCCTGCAATCAAAGACATTAAGTTAAACTCGCTGAATACCACAACGCAAACAAGCGAAACGGTGCTCATGATTTTTATAAGAATATCGAGGGAAGGGCCTACCGTATCCTTTAACGGGTCGCCTACGGTATCGCCTACCACGGCGGCGTCGTGCGCGGGCGAGCCTTTGCCCGAACCTTCTACGCCGCCCGATTCGATATACTTTTTCGCGTTATCCCATGCGCCGCCCGCATTGCCCGAATAGATCGCAAGCATAATGGCAGATAGCGTCGCGCCGATTAAAATTCCGCCTACGAAGTATGCGCCGAACAGGAATCCGCAAACCACGGGGAAGGCGATCGCTACGATCGCGGGCACGATCATCTGTTTCAATGCGCCCTGCGAAGATATGGTGATACACGTTTTATAGTCCGGTTTGCTTTCGCCCGTTAAAATGCCGGGGATTTCGTTAAACTGCCTGCGCACTTCTTCCACCATTTTACGCGCCGCTTTTGCAACTGCGTTGATCAGCATGCCGCTGAACAGGAAGGGGAGCGCCGCGCCCAACACCGCGCCTACGAGCACGTCGCGCGAGATAATGTTTAAAAGCAGGTTGTCCATAAACGAGTACAGATAGCTGCTCATCATCGAAACGGTCGCAAGCGCCGCCGAACCGATCGCAAATCCTTTTCCGATCGCCGCCGTCGTATTTCCTACGCTGTCGAGTTTATCGGTAATCTTGCGAACGTCCGAATCGAGCCCGCTCATTTCCGCAATGCCGCCCGCGTTATCGCTGATCGGTCCGTACGTATCGACGGAAACGGTCGCCGCGACAAAGGAAAGCATGCCCATCGCGCCGCACCCTACGCCGTACATGCCGCCCAACGCGTAGCATACGAAAATCGCCGCACCGAGGCAAACAACGGGTAGCATGCACGAGATCATCCCCGTCGCCATGCCCTGCGTTATGGTAAGCGCGGGACCTTCTTTGCTCGCCTGCGCAATGCCCTTGGTGGGTTTAAAATCGTAACTGGTGTAATATTCGGAAATCATGCCGATCACGATGCCCGCAACGATTCCGACCGCCGCCGCGACCCAAGGGGTAACTCTGCCGATCTTGAAACCCGCAAGTTTCAGCTGATCTGCCGCTTCTCCCGAAAACAGGAACCAACACAGCACGAAGCCCAAGATCAAGGCGAATCCCGCCGATATCCAAGTGGCAAGGTTTAGTTCGGTATGCGGATTTTCGGAAAGTTTGCGCTTGATCAGCGGGAAGGTAATCCCGATGATGCAGCCGAACAAACCGACCGCCGCAAACAGAATGGGGAATGCGACCATCTTTAAATACAGCGTGGTGGAAGCAAACGCGTTGTGCGTAAAAATTTCGATGGCGAGGATCGCGCAAGACATGATCGCGCCGACGTAGCTTTCCAGCAAATCTGCGCCTAAGCCCGCAACGTCGCCCACGTTATCGCCCACGTTGTCTGCAATGGTCGCGGGATTGCGGGGATCGTCTTCGGGAATGTGCGCTTCCGTCTTTCCTACAAGGTCTGCGCCCATATCCGCCGCCTTGGTGTAAATGCCGCCGCCCACGCGGTTGAACATTGCGATAATGCTGCACCCCAGCGCATAGCCCGAAAGGATAAGCGAAAGGGAATAGCTTTGCCCCGTGATCGGGTTTACGTTCGTTTTCAGTGCGCCGTCGGTAAGGGTAAGCATGCCTTCGCCCAAGCCGAACGCAAGGTATACGATCAAAACGCCCAAAAGCGCAAAGCCCGCAACGCACAGCCCCATAACCGAACCGCCGCGGAAGGCGACTTTCAGCGTTTTGCCTGTATTGCGCGATTTATCCGCTTCGTTCGCGACGCGCACGTTCGCGTACGTTGCGATCTTCATGCCGATAAATCCCGCTGCCGAACTCATCAATGCGCCCAAAACGAACGAAACGCCCGTTTCCCACGAAATGACAAGCCCCAAAATCACGGCGATGGCGCCGCCGATGATGGCGACGATTTTGTATTCGTACCGAATAAATGCGTTTGCGCCTTCGCGGATCGCCGCCGCGATTTCCTGCATGCGTTCGTTCCCTTCTTTCAGTTTGCGAACGAGGAAGAAATTCAGCGCGGCATACGCGAGTGCGAGCACGCCCGCAAACAGCGCAATGAGCATAAGTAAGTTGTTCATATTGCCAATCTCCTTATTTATATTTCTCCTTTTATAACCACAATTATAACACGGGCAGCGTAAATTGTCTATATGCAAAGTAAAAAATTCGCGCGGAATTTGGCAGAATTTTCCTGTTTTTTACGAAAAGAAAACCCCGCGCCTTATATAAGGCGCGGGGCGTGTTGCGTTCGTTACATTACCACGATATCTTTTTGCGTGAACTGCGCTTTCAGTTCGAGCGGGAAATTTTCGTCGGTGATCAAAACGTCGATATCTTGAATGTGCGCAAAGGTATACGGCATGATCTTGCCGATTTTCGAACTGTCGAGCATCATATAAAGCGATTTCGCTTTGGTGCGCACCAAGCGTAGCAGATCGGCTTCCACCTGCGACCCGCAGGAAAATCCGTTTTCGGGCGTGAATGCCGAAGTGGAGATGATCGCAAGTTCGAAGTTGGTATCCGCAAAGTACGTTTTCGCCACGGGGGATGCGGTGGAAAGATTGTCTTTCATCACCTGCCCGCCCAACATCACTACGTTTAAATTCTTTTTCTGCGCAAGCTCGATTGCAACGGCAAGCCCGTTTGTGAACACGTTAATGTTCATATCGGGAATTTCTTTTGCAAGATACATCGCGGTCGTTCCGCCGTCGATGAACAGCGAACAGCCTTCGTCGATCAGCGCCGCCGCCTTTTGCGCGATTTCGATCTTTTCGTCCGTATGGATCGCCGTCTTTTTGGTGTACGGCTCGCCCGAAACTTTTTGCACTTCTTTTACCGACATTGCGCCGCCGCGCACGCGGATGATCTTGCCGTCTTGCTCTAATTGAAAGAGGTCGCGGCGAAGGGTCATTTGAGATACGTTGGGGAAAAACGATTCCAACTGTTCCAACGTCAGTTTGCCCCGTTTGTCTAATAAATCGGCAATTTCTTCGATTCTGTCCCGTTTCATGATTATCGCACTCCCATGTTTTTTCTTGTGTAAAATTCTAACACGAAGTGAACGAAAAAGCAAGCAAATTCACACAAATAATCTGTATTTCGTAAATTATGATAGTTTCCGACTGTTACTTTTGGGCAGTTTTTAATTTGTGTTAGAAAAACGTGAAAAATTTTATCAAAAACTAAAACAATGGCGGGGTAAAATACGGAACAAAACAATTTAAACGGAATTGCTGATTTCTGCGCGAGCGATTCCCGTGCGGTTTCAATTCACTTTTACTTGCAATTTTTTTGCCGCCGTGGTAAAATACCGAATATGGAACAAAACTATTTAAACGGGTTAGACGAATATTTCTGCGCAAACTTTTCCGATTACGTGCGCATCAGCGCGTTGGAAGGGTATAAAATGCCCGAAATGCTTACGGTGGGCAGAGACGGCAATATCACCCGCCGCCCTTCCGAAGATATGCGCTTATGCTATCGGGAAAACTGTGCGGAACTGCTCGCGCAATTAAAAAAGGGGCTTGCGGATACCGATTTTACCTTTTCGTTCCGCTTTCGCAGCGTGCGCGAACGCTTTCACGATCGTTTCGATAAATACACGTTTGCAAAAGTGCTTCCTGCCGTTCTTGCCCGCTGCGACGAAACGCCGCAGAGCGCGGGGGAAAAACTTTCGATCGAGCCGCGTTTTTGGCAGATGATCGTAAAGGGAAAGCTGTATCCCGAAAAAAATACGCTGTTCGCGCTCGCGCTCGTATGCCGCATGAGCGTTACGGATATCAACAATCTGTTAAAAGTGTGCGGATTTCGGTTAGAGCAAGACAACGTGCGCGATACCGTTGTTGGGTACTTGCTCGAACAAAAAATTTTCAACGAAGAAATGCGGGATAAGTGCCTTGCGGAATATAAGATCACGGGGCTGCCCATTGCGGAAAAAACGCTTGACGGAACGCATTCTTCCGTGTTAGAATAAGATAAACAGAAGCGGCAGAGCTGCGTAAATTGCTGCCGATGTTTGCCGCATACTACAAAGAAATCAGCCGAGAGGAAGAAAGAGTACGCTTATTTTGCGCCAAAGAGAGAAGCTGTTACGGTGAAAGGCTTCGCGTAAAAAAGGGGAAAGTGCGTTTTCCTCGTTCGAGGTCGGGGCAATGCCCGCGGCGATCCGCCGTTATCGGATAAAAAGAGGGGGTTTTTCCCCGAAGTAAAGTGGAACCGCGTTTTCGACGCCTTTATGCAAAATAAAGGGCGTCGTTTTTTATTGGGAGAAAGTATGTTTTTTGCAAGGTTAAGAAAGGATATCGCTGCGGCGAAGCGGAACGACCCGGCCGCGCGCAATAAATTCGAAATATGGCTTACCTATTCGGGCGTGCATGCGTTAAGCTGGCACCGTTGGGCGAACAGATTGTACCGCATGCACTTAAAGCTGCTTGCCCGCATAACGTCGCAATTCGCCAAATGGCTCACGGGAATCGAAATTCACCCCGCCGCAAAAATCGCGCCCGGCGTGTTTATCGATCACGGCGCGGGCGTAGTGATCGGCGAAACGGCGGAAGTGGAAGAAGGGGTCGTGATCTATCAGGGCGCAACGCTGGGCGGCACGGGAAAGGAAAGCGGCAAGCGTCACCCCACCATTAAACGCAACGTCACCATTTCGAGCGGGGCAAAGGTGCTGGGCGGTTTTACCGTGGGCGAAGGCGCGCGCATCGGCGCGGGCGCGGTGGTGTTAAAAGAAGTACCCCCGTATGCGACGGTGGTGGGCGTTCCGGGGCGGGTGGTGCGCGTGAACGGAGAAAAAACGGCGCCCGATCTGATTCCCGAAAAGGAAGACCCCATGTTAAAAGAAATTTGCGCGCTGCGCGAAAGAATGTTCCTGTTAGAAGAACAAATAGAACGCATGTCGAAGGAGGATCGATCATGAAAATTTACAATTCGCTTACACGGAAGAAAGAGGCGTTTTCTCCCCTCGAAGAGGGCAAGGTAAAAATGTACGCGTGCGGCATCACCGTTTCGGGCGAAGCGCATATCGGGCACGCCTTTCAGGCTTTGATCTACGATATTTTTCGCAAGTTCCTACAAAAACAGGGGTATGAAGTAACGTATGCCCGCAACTATACCGACGTAGACGATAAGATCATTGCAAAATCGCGCGAAACGGGGATCCCTGCCGACGAATACGCCCGCATGATGATCGAAAAGATCAACGGCGTGATGCGCAAGTTCAACGTAGACGATCCCACCCTTTGGTTGAAAGCGACGGAAAATATCGGCAACATTATCGACTTCGTGCAGCGGTTAATCGAAAAAGGACACGCCTATCCCGCGGAAAACGGCGACGTGTATTTCGACGTGGCGACTTTCCCCGCGTACGGTCAGCTTTCGGGCAGAAGCACGGAAGACGCGCTCGACGGCGTGCGGGTGGAAAACGACGACTGCAAAAAGAACGCCTACGACTTTGCCCTTTGGAAGCGCGCAAAAGAGGGGGAGATCAGTTGGGATTCCCCTTGGGGGAAGGGGCGCCCGGGGTGGCATATCGAATGCTCGGCGATGAATCGCGCGGCGTTCGGCGATCAGATCGATATTCACGGCGGCGGAAGGGATTTGATCTTTCCCCATCACGAAAACGAAATCGCTCAGTCGGAAGCGCTTACGGGCAAGCGGTTCGTGCGCTATTGGACGCATAACGGTTTGATCAAGGTAAACGGGCAGAAGATGAGCAAATCGCTTGGGAACAGTTTGCTGCTCGAAGATCTGCTCGCGCGGTATTCGGATGAAGCGGTAAAGTTCGCGCTGCTTTCCACCAACTACAAAAACGACGTAAATATCACCGACGCGCTGTTCCCCGAAGCGGAAGCGCATTTGATCCGCTTTTATACGGCGATTGCCGAAGCGGAAGAAAAGTTCCCGCAGGAACAAGGAAAAGAGGGGGAAATCGACGAGCGGTTCAACGAGGCGATGAACGACGATTTTAATACCGCGCTTGCCCTTTCCGACCTATTCGGATATTTTAAAGAGGTAAAAAGGCTGACGGACGCGGGTGATCCCCGCGCGAAGAGAATGGTAAACCAGATCCGCGAAACGTACGCCCTTTTGGGGCTGTTTTGCAAGAACGCGCAAGAATACCTTGCGCAATACCGTAAAGGGGAGGAGATCCCCGCCCAAGTGCTCCGCCTTGCGGAAGAACGCAAAGTTGCGCGCGCGGAAAAGAACTGGGCGAAGTCGGACGAATTGCGCGCGCAGATCGGCGCGCTCGGCTACGCGGTAAAAGACGGCAAAGAGGGTTACGAGCTTACCAAAATCGATTGACAAACGGAAAATCGGAAAGTACAATATATAAGGATTTTATGCGGGAGATGCGAAAATGAAAATTACTTCCAAAGAATTGCGGCAAAAGTGGATCTCTTATTACGAGGGGAAAGGGCACGTCGATATCGGCGCGGTATCGCTGATCGGCGACGGCAGCACGGGGGTCATGTTCAACGTGGCGGGAATGCAGCCGCTTATGCCCTATCTGCTGGGACAAAAACACCCCAAGGGCAAACGCCTTTGCAACGTGCAGGGGTGCATGCGCACGACGGATATCGACTCGGTGGGCGATCCCACGCACTTCACTTTTTTCGAGATGATGGGCAACTGGTCGCTGGGCGACTACTTTAAAAAGGAAAAAACGGAATGGTCTTTCCGTTTGCTTACCGAAGTGTTCGGGCTGGATAAAGACAAGCTGTGCGCAACGGTGTTCGAGGGGAACGAAAGCGTTCCGCGCGATACCGAAACGGCGGAATATTTACAAGCGCTCGGCATAAAACGCGATCATATTTATTTTCTGCCCAAGTCGGATAACTGGTGGGAACTCGAAGGCACGGTGGGCACCCCCTGCGGACCGGACAACGAATGGTTTTACCCCATCGACGTTAATGCGGAAAATCCCTCCTTCCCCGACGACTACGTAGAAATCGGAAACGACGTGTATATGCAGTACCGTAAAACGGAAACGGGGTACGAGCCGCTTGAAAATAAAAACGTGGATACGGGGTTCGGCTTCGACAGAATGCTGTTGTTTTTAAACGGACTTTCGGACGGGTATATGACGGACTTGTTCCTGCCCGTTATCAATAAGCTGGAAGAACTTTCGGGCAAGTCGTACGCGGGCGGCGGTGAAGATCAAAGGGCGATGCGCATCATTGCCGATCATACCCGCACCGCCGCGCTGTTGATCGGCGACGTTACGGGTGTGCTTCCCTCCAACACGGGCGCGGGATATATTCTGCGCAGGATCGTGCGCCGCGCCATTCGTTACTGCAAAAAACTGGGCGCGGGAAGCGAAGCGATGCTTGCCGCGGCAAAGATCTTTATCGAAGAAATTTACGGCGAAGCATACCCGCTGTTAAAGGAAAAAGAGGAATACATTCTTTCCGAAATCAAAAAAGAAGCGGACAGGTTCGAAACGACGCTCGCCCAAGGCATAAAAGAGTTTGAAAAGTGCATTGCGGGGATTGCGCGCAAAAATGCGTTTATGGCGCAAAACGATCCCGCTTATCAAAAAGAAACGGTAATCGGCGGCAAGCAGGCGTTCCGCCTGTACGATACGTACGGATTCCCGTTGGAACTTACGGAAGAGCTCGCCGCGGAATCGGGCTATACGGTAGACCGCGCGGGGTTCGACGAAGCGTTTAAAACGCACCAAGAAATCAGCAAGGTGCCCGCGGGCGCGTTTAAGGGCGGGTTGGAAAGCCATTCGCAAAAGGCGACCAATTACCATACCGCGACCCACCTGTTAAACGCCGCGTTAAAGCAAGTGCTTTCGCCCGACGTCAATCAAAAGGGAAGCAATATCACCGACGAGCGCATGCGGTTCGACTTTAACTTTGCCCGCCCGATGACGGAAGAAGAAATCGAGGCGGTAGAAGCGCTCGTAAACGAAAAAATCAAAGCGGATATCCCCGTCGAGTATCGGGAAATGAGTTTGGAAGAAGCGCGCAAAGAAAATTTTGTGGGCGTGTTCGACAGCAAATACGGCGACAGGGTAAAAACGTATTCTATCGGCGAATTTTCCAAAGAAATGTGCGGCGGCCCGCACGCGGCGCGCACGGGCGAATTGGGAAAATTCAAAATCGTAAAAGAGCAAAGCTCTTCCGCGGGGGTCAGAAGAATCAAGGCGGTGCTGGAATAACATGACGGAACAGGAAAAAATGATCGCGGGCGAACCGTACGATCCCCAAGACGAAACGCTTGTCCGCGGCCGCGCGTGGGCAAAAATGATGTGCGAGGAATATCATTGTATTCCGGCGGAAGAAAAAGAGGCGCGCGCGGAATTTATCAAAGGCATGTTCGCCAAAACGGGGGAATGTTTAAATATCGAAAACCATTTTTGGTGCGATTACGGATATAACATCGAGGTCGGCGAAAATTTTTACGTCAATCACGATTGCGTCTTTTTAGACTGCGCGAAGATCACCTTCGGCGACAACGTGTTCATCGCGCCGCAATGCGGCTTTTATACGGCGGGGCACCCGCTCGAAGCGGATCTGCGCCGCAAGGGAATCGAATACGCAAAACCCATCACGGTGGGCAGCGACGTTTGGATCGGCGGCGGGGTAAAGGTGATGCCCGGCGTTACGATAGGGGATAACGTCGTTATCGGCGGCGGCAGCGTGGTGGTAAATGATATTCCTTCTAACAGCCTTGCCGTCGGCAATCCCGCAAAAGTCGTTCGCAAACTGTAAGGGCGGCGGAAAATCGCTTAAAAACATTCGCGGAAAAATTTTTTGTATTTTCCGAAAAAATCTTAAAAACGCAAGTCAAAACAGCTTGACGGAAAATTTCGAATCGCCTATAATGAAGTAGCATTCGTTAAAAACCCGCCGCAAAAACGGCTTCGGGTTTAAAAAAACAGAGAATATCGGCAAGTTTTAAGGAGTACATTGATATGAAGACCTATACGGCAACTGCTCAAACGGTTGAGAGAAAATGGTACGTCGTAGACGGCGCGGGCGTTCCGCTGGGAAGATTGGCTTCCAAAGTGGCGGCGATTCTGCGCGGAAAAAATAAACCCACGTTTACTCCCAACGTTGATACGGGCGATTTCGTAATTATTCTGAACAGCGATAAAGTGGTGCTTACGGGCAAAAAACTGGAAGATAAATTTTATCGTTATCACACCGGCTATATCGGCGGGTTAAAAGAAATTTCTTACGGCAAAATGATGGCGGAAAAAAGCGACCTCGCTGTTTATGAAGCAGTGAAAGGCATGCTGCCCAAAAATTCCCTCGGCAGACAAATGATCAAAAAGCTGAGAGTATACAAGGGCGCGGAACACAACCACGCGGCGCAGAAGCCCGAAGAGTTGAAATTATTTTAAGGCGAGGTATCTGAAAGATGGCTAAGGCTAATTTAAAGAAAAAATTGCAGTTCTGGGGTACGGGAAGAAGAAAGAAGGCGATTGCGCGCGTTCGTTTGATCCCGTCGGGAAGCGGCGCTATCGTTATCAACGACAGAACGCTTGAAGATTATTTCCCCATGGGAACGCTTCAATACATTGTAAAACAACCTCTCGCTGAAATCGCGGCGGAAGGCAAGTACGATATTTTCGTAAACGTTATCGGCGGCGGCTATACGGGGCAGGCGGGCGCGATCCGTTTGGGCATTGCAAGAGCGCTGCTTCAATCGGAACCCGAGTGCAGACCTGCGCTGAAAAAAGCGGGCTTCCTTACGCGCGATCCCCGCGCAAAGGAAAGAAAGAAGTACGGCTTGAAAAAAGCACGCCGCGCTCCTCAATTCTCCAAGAGATAAGTCGAAAGACGCGCTTTTACGGCGCGTCTTTTATATTGTTAAAATTTAACCTCCCGCTAAGCGGGAGGCAAAAAAGAAGCGTAAGCGTTGCAAAGAAAAACCTCCAATGATAAAATGTAAGTGGCTACCAACCGCGAACAGAAAATCAAAGGAGGACCCAAAGATGAGTGAATTAAGTTTAACACATTGTAGATATGAATGCAAGTACCATGTAGTATTTGCTCCAAAATTTCGCAGGCAAATAATCTACGGAAAAATCAAGAGTGAAATAGGCAAGATATTACGGAAGTTGTGTGAGTACAAAGGGATAGAAATTTTGGAAGCAAATGCGTGTTCGGATCATATCCATATGTTACTCATAATACCGCCGAAGTATAGTATAGCACAAGTGATGGATTATCTGAAAGGTAAAAGTAGTTTGGCGATATTCGACAAATTTGCGAACTTAAAATACAAGTATGGAAACAGGCATTTCTGGAGCCAAGGCTACTATGTGAGTACGGTAGGACGAAATGAAAAAAAGATAGCGGAGTATATACAAAACCAGTTGCAAGAAGATCAGGCGGCAGAGCAATTGACGATAAAAGAGTATGTGGATCCGTTTGGTGAAGAAGGCAAAAAGTAAGGCTGCTTGGCAGCAGTCTGAAAAGAATTGCGGTTGGCAGTTTCTTCGCCGCGCGAATAGCGCTGCCAGTACCATGCCCTTTTAGGGCTTGTGCATACTACGCGTTGAACGCGTAGTTATGATTTGCAAAAGATTTCCCCGCGGGCAGGGGGGAAGTCTTTTTTTATCAACAAATTGTCATAAAAATATATGACTTTTTAACGATATCTAATTGACAAAGCAGAGGAAAGGGGATATAATAAAGAAAAAAAGCGAAAAGGATTCGGCAATGTCGAAAAACAGAAAACCAACTGAATCGACGGAAGTTTGCCCTTCCGCAGAAGCGCAAGAAGAAGGCGCAAAAGGTTTCGGCAGAGCGGAAGATTTTAACCGTATAAACGGCGAAGATATGCCGAACGATTTGCCCAAAGAGCCGCAAGAAAAATCGGCGGATAATATAATCGAGATAGAGGGAAAGATAATCGGCGCTGCCGAGCAGGTAGGCATACAGAAAACACGGGGTAAAAAATCCAAATCACGTAAACGGAAGGGTGAACCTACTGCCGCGGATAATTCAACCGAGATAGAAGGTGAAGGGAGCGGTGCCGCTGAGCAAGCGGATAAAGAGAAAAAGCAGAATGAAAACTTCCAGTCGCATAAGCGGAAGGGCGAGCCCGCTGCCACGGATAATTCAACCGAGATAGAGGACGAGGAAAGCGGCACTGCCGAGGCGGAAGATAAACCTAAAAAGCAGAAAAGGAAGAAATTCTCCAAAAAGAAAAAAATCATTTTTATAGCGGCCACCGTATTGCTTGCGATCGTCATCGGCGTAGGGATCGCCGTTTACTTTTTATTTTTCGGCGGACTCACTGGCGGCGGATCCCAAAACGGCGGCGGGCTTCCCAAACCTCCCAAACCGAGCGAGCAGGTCGATTTGACGACGGAAACGGAAGGTCTTTCTTACGTATTAAACGATTCGGGCACAGGCTATATCTGCACGGGAGTCGGTGAAGCGGAAAATCTTGTCGCGCTCGTTCTGCCGACAAAGCATGAAAATCTGCCCGTCACCGAAATTGCCGATTATGCGTTCAACGGCTGTAAAAGTTTGAAATACGCCGTTCTGCCCGATTGTTTGGAAAAGGTGGGCGGCGAAGCGTTCCGCCACACTCCGTTGCACGAAACGGAAACGAATTGGGAAAACGGCGCGCTGTATTTGGGTAAGCATTTGATCGAAGTCCGCCCCGAAGCGGCGGGTGAATTTACCGTAAAAGATGGCACGCGCACGGTAGCGGGGGAAGCGTTCCGCGCTTGCGTAGACGTTACGTTCGTAAAACTGCCCGAAGGGTTGGTATCGATCGGCGGAAGCGCATTTTTGAATTGCACGGGACTGACCGGTGTGGAAATTCCGCAAAGCTGTAAATGGATCGGTGCGGGCGCGTTTGCCTTTTGTTCGAGTTTAAAACGCGCGGCGATTCCCGAGGGCGTAACGGAAATCGGCGATTTTACCTTTCGCCGTTGCGGCGCGCTCGAAAGCGTGCAAATTCCGAACAGCGTGCAGTCCGTCGGCACGCGCGCGTTCGCTTATTGTTTGAATCTTGCCGAAGTTTCGTTCGGGGAAAAGTTTACTTCGGTTGGAAGATATTCGTTTGTCGGCTGCGCCAAACTTGCGCGGGTCACGTTGCCGAACGGGTTAAATTCGATCGGGTACGGTGCGTTCGAAGGGTGCGCGATCGATCGCATCAGTTTGCCCGAAGGGGTCCAATCGCTGGGCGAGCGGGCGTTTGCCGCGTGTGCAAATTTAAAATTCGCCGTGCTGCCCCAATCGCTTGCCGAGGCGGGCGCAGAAGCGTTTGCCGATTGCGTTATGCTCGAAAGCATTTTTCTTGCGGCGGACGAAGTGCCCGCAGGGTGGAGCGCCGAATGGCGCAAGCAGTGTTCCGCAAACGTATATTTTAAAGGCGAATGGGATTATTTAGAGGGCGTTCCCGTTATAAAACCGCAAACTTAAAACGCCGCAACATTATATCATAAAAAGGGAAAGACGAAACCGTCTTTCCCCGATAATTTTTAAAGTGCGTTATCTGCGCTTGTCGATGCGTTTAGATATTTCTTCTTGGCGGGAGAGCAACGCGGAAAGCGCGTCTTGCTCCTTTACCGAAGGCGGCTCCGTTTGCTGTTCGGCGGGCGCGGGGCGCGTTGTCCGTTCGGGCGCGTATCCGCCGTATACGGGCGGAGAAAACGCGGCGTCTTCCGCGCGGGGCGGCTGCAAATCTTCCTTTTGCGTTTGCTGCGGCTGCGGGGCGGACGCGGAATCGGGCAAAGTAAGCGCGGACAGCGCGTCGAGAAGTTCAAAAATTCCGAATTTTTCCATCAGCGACCTCCTCTGTCGGGAAAAAACTAAAAGAAAAGTAAAAGTTTCGCAAGTTTTTGATTGCGTAAAACCTTGTTTTAGTATATAATAAAAGACGTATCGTTAGAACATAAATTTCCATAACGGAGATAAGGAGTCGTATTTGTATGCGCAAGGGTTGCAGAAAAATCAGCATGATACTGCTTTCGGCGGCGATGACGTTGAGCGCGGTTTCGCTCGCGGCGTGCAACACCGCTTTTACCCCGCTCGAAGGGGATTATTCGGGCGAAGTTTCGTCCAACGGCGGGTTCGTCGTAGAAAAAGGGAACTATTACTATTTTATTAACGGAGTAGAAGCGTACACCGCCGACAACACGTACGGCGAAGTTGTGAAAAGCGCGTTGATGCGCATTTCCAAATCCGACCTTGCGGAAGGCAAAGGGGGCGCGCAAACGGTGATTCCTTCGCTTATGGTAGCGGCGGATCACACGGCGGGTATTTTTATTTGGGGCGACCGCGTTTATTATGCAACGCCCAACAACGTAAAAAACACGCAGAGCACCATCGAAAACGAATATCTCGATTTTAAGAGCGCCAAACTTGACGGCTCGGACGTGCGCGATTATTTCCGCGTAAGCGATAACGCAACCGTTTACCGCTATGTGGAAGTAGAGGGTACGGTGTATCTCGTATATGCGGAAAATTCCAACTTGCATTCGTACAACACGGCGACGAAAACGGATACCGTGCTTGCAAAGGGAACGGAAAGTTACCTTTTAAGCAGTTCGGATAAAACGGATCCCTATATTTATTACACCATGTCGGTAGTGGACGGCGACGATAAAGACAGCCCCAACAAGCTGAAATATACGCAGGTCTACCGCGTTTCGGCAGATACGACCGAAGCGCCGTACAAATACGAATACGATCAAGCGTATCTCGACGAACACGACGGCGAAGCGCCTTACACCAATTTGGGTACGATCGTGCTCGACGGGATCGGCGCAAGTAGCATCGTAACCAAATACACGCACGATTTAACGGAAGGCGTTACGCCCGTGCCTACGATCGGCTACACCTATTCGCTGTTGACGTATGCGAACGGCGGGATCTATTTTACCCGCACCGATCTGGCGCAAGCGGGCACGACGACGGGGGAAACGGGCTGGCTGTATTATCTTTCGGCGGACAAGCTCGCGCAGAATTGGAATTCGGTAAGCGGCAATGCGGAATCCAATTTCGACGTGATCGCGCAGAACACGACGTACGCATCCTCTTCTGCCGTCTTTTATAAAGACGACCAGAATAATCACCACTATTTATATGTAGACGGTTCGACGATCAACCGTGCGGACGTAGGCGCAAACGGCGTTGCAACCACGCAGCGGATCGCGCGCGACGTTTCGGGCGCAACCTTAATGTATACCGATACTACTTCTTCCGAAGCGTACGATTACGTGTATTTCAACCGTTCCAACGGCAGCGGCGTTTCGGTGGAACGCGCGGTATATAACGGTACGGCGGACGATTACAGCGTGTTGAACGCGAACGAAGCGTATCAGCCGGTAAAGGTGCTGGATCTGCAACACGCAAACGAATGGTACCATTACGAAACGATCGACGGCTATCTGTTCTATGCGGATGCGGAAGCGCTCGGTTCTACCTCTTATAATTATGCGGCGGCGGTATCGCTGCGCAATGCAGACGGCAGCGCGATGGACAACGTGCAGATCAAATCGCTGAACGAAAAGTATGAAGAAGTAAAAGATTATATTTCCGATTTAAGCGCCGATCAAGCAAAACTTTCTACCGCGATCAACAGTTATTTCTATTCGGCGGGCACGCAGTATTTCGACGATAATTTGAAAGAAGCGGCAGACGCGGGCAAGAAAGAAGACTATTTATACAGCGAAGACGAGCAAAAGGCGTTCCGCGCATATGCGGAAGGAAAAGAGGGCGAAGAAGAATTATCGTTCGCCGCATACCGTACGCGCAGCGCGTTTATCCGCCGGTTGGGCGACATGAACGAGGCGGACAAAGAAGCGTACGCCGAACATTGGCACAGCACGCTGCAACGGTACGTTGCGCCCGAAACGGACGAATCGCTCCCCGTATGGGCGTGGGCGTTGATCGGAACGGGAATCGGCGTTGTCGGGCTTGCGGCGGTATTGATCCCGCTTTTGATCGTACGCGCGCAAAAGCGCAAGGCGGCGCAAGCGCAGCCCAAGGCAAAGCGCATGGCGGTAGATACGACGGACGACAGAAGCGTAGACGTATACGCGCAAGAAGAGCCTGCGGCAGAAGAAGCAGCCGAATCGCCCGCACAGGAAGAAGCTGTTGCAGAAGAAGAGCCTAACGTCGCTCCTGCGGAAGAGGCGGAAGAAACGCCTGCGGAAAGTGCGGAGGAAGAGGATCGTTCTCCTTACGAAGAATAAAAAACAAACCGTCCGAATCGATTCGGGCGGTTTTCTTGTATAAAAGAAAACCCCGCGATAGTCGCGGGGTTCAGAAGAGGCTAATGCCGA
>CAJTPB010000029.1 GCA_910578065.1 uncultured Christensenella sp.
CAAATTGAGCGCGCCGCCCACGGTAAGACCTTCGGGCAGGCTTGTGATCGGCGTGTCGCGCAAATTGAGCGCGCCGCCCACGGTAAGACCTTCGGGCAGGCTTGTGATCTGCGTGTCGCGCAAATTGAGCGCGCCGCCCACGGTAAGACCTTCGGGCAGGCTTGTGATCGGCGTGTCGCGCAAATTGAGCCAACCGCCGTTCCTCTTCATTCTCTCTTCAAGTTCTTGTTTTGTAAATTCCATAATTATCTCCTTTTTTTATTTTTCTTCTTTCCACCGTCTATCGGCTTCTTCCGCTTCGTAGTCTGCGTCCTCTTCCCAATGAGAATAAGGATTGCAAATTTCTTCCCATTCTTCTGCGCAATGCCCTATCCAGGGCGCTTCAGGTATATCATTCAACATGTCTGCCTCCTTCTCTTCGTTCGTCGAGCATGTTTGCGCATCGAATAACCTTTCCGTATATTTTCAAGTTTGTGGGGAACGCTACCGTGAACGGCAAGTACGTCTTATCGTCCGTTTCCGAACATAAATGTATTTCACCGTTAACTTCTCTGTACCTCGACAGAGAGAATGTTTCCCGCCCGTCTTTAATAATGCTTGCAAAGACGATATCTCCATCTTTTGCTTTATCGGTACTTTCAACGGATACAATAGATCCGTTTTTAATCCCCGCTTTATTCAGTCCATTCCCCTGTACAATCAGCATAAAGCGCTCGGGGAATTCTTTTCTTATTTCTTCCTTTTTCATATCCTTACTTTCCTTCTATTTTCATTCCGCCATATCTTCCCGAAGTGACGTTAATCGGAATCCCGCAGGCAATCAGTTCCTCGACGTATCGGTAAATCGTCCGATCTGATACTCCTAATTTCCGCGCGAGTGAACTTCCCGATATAGGCAATTTCGTTTGATTTTTATAAAGCGCGCGCAGAATATCTATCGCAAGACTAAGTTTCATGGTTATGCCTCTAATGCTTTGTTAGACTGCTCCATCGGACGGTTAAACCAAGCCTCGTAGTCGGTGATCGTAACTTTACCCTTAATTTTTGCAATGTCGCTGTATGCCTTGATTTCACGCATGACGCGTTGCGCGGTTCCATTGCTACAATCAAAGATTTTTGCGATATCCTTTACTGCGAGATATTGTCGGTTTGTCATAAGTTCTACTTTATCCATATCAGCTCTCCATACAGCAACATCTGTGCTGTTAATTCGCAAAAAAAATATTGTTAATGTCAACTTCAGGAAAAGCTTTTTTTACTTTTTCCATGAAGTTACGAGAAGCCTTTGCTGCGCCCGATTCGACCTTTGCCGTCATAGATAAAGTATATCCAATGGCTTTGGCGAATGCTTCTTGGGAAAGCCCCTTTGCTTCTCTGAATTCTTTCAATTTTGACATTTCTGTTCCTCCTTTATTGATTTTTTTGAATTTTTATGTTATGATTTTAAAAAACAAATGGGGTGATTTATTTGCTTTCTGTAACTATAACCGATATTGTTAATTGGTCTACTATCGCTTCCAATATTGTCACGGCTTTGGGGGTAATCGGTGCATTCGTTGCTTTTTATGCAATAGTTAAAAATCGTTTAACAAAGAAAAACTTTACATTAAAAGCAACTCTTCTACGAATTTCTATCAATGACGAAACCTCTGATGAGTTTTCATTAGAAATTGATTTGCAAAATTTCACAGACAAAGAATTTTTTATTACTGGGATTTCTTTCTCGTTTGATAACAAAAAATATGTATTGCAACATCTGGAAAACATGGCACACGGAAGAATTGTGACTGAGGTTGAAACAAAAAATGTACCTATATCTGCGCATGAAGCACTCACTCTCTATGGACATTTGAATGTTCCAACAAAGACTCCAATACCTAAGAAGTGTACTGTTGTATTAGATACCACCGAACGAAAATTGATTTATAAAATCCCCTTACTCGTATCGGCTCACCTCAAATAAAAGATGAGTAAATAATTTAGCATCTTTTATTGCGCTTGTTGTAAAAGACAATTTATTCAGAAAGAAATCGGTTAAGTCTTCTACCTTATTAAGAGATTCGCGAAAAATAGAAACCGTCGCGTAGGTGTACCCGCAATGGAATAATTCCTCAAAACAATTCATTAAATCAGGTCTTTTATCTTCATTTTCGAAAATTACAGCGACACATAATCCATTGCTAAAGTTGAACGACATCCCGTTTCGGCTTATCTTTTCAAATTGGACTTTTTTCATTTTCTCTTCCCCTCCACGCCCCTGCGAGGCTTTTTTGTTTTAATAGCAACATTTATGCTGTCAATTACATTATAAACAGCAATTATTGTGCTGTCAAGTGTTTTTTATAAAATTTTTCTTGAAAAACGCAAAAAAGTTGCTATAATCTTAATTGATAGCAATAATATTGCGATTTATTTATATTGGGAGGAATTATGGGAGACAGAAGTAAAATTACAAACCCATTCTTCGGAAAGATACTAAAGCAATTAAGAACCGATAGGGGCTTAACACAATCCGATATTGGGAAAGTCGTTAACAAAGGCGACAGCACGGTTAGGATGTGGGAATTAAGAAGCTCAGAGCCTGATTACGAGACAATAGTTATTCTTGCAAATTATTTTGGCGTCACTGTCGACTATCTACTAGGACGAGAAATCACCGTAATGGGAGACGATGCCCCTCACCCCTCTATCCATATCCCCGTAAAATACGGCGATGTTTTTGTTGCTCTAAATAAAGGCGATGACAACTTAGAACAAGATGATGTGGACGATATCATCCGATTTATTGAATTCAAAAAAAGCACAAAGAATAAATGAATTTTATAAAATTGGCAATACGTTGTCATGTTTTGTTTGATATTATAAACCTATGAATAGTTTTCAGCTTTTACATATTGCAGAAGTTAAAAATATTTCTGTCTATAATTTTAAGACAAGGAACAAAAAGGCATTTTGTCTAGAAGACGCTATTGCCATTGATTTTTCGCGCGTTGAAACTGAGCGTGAACAAAAACAGCTTCTTTCAGAAGAACTTGGACATATCCTGAGCGGAGCGCTCTACCCTCTTTCCCATTGCGGAAATCCGCTCTACCGAGAAAATATTCAAAAGCAAGAGCGCAAAGCGCATAATCGTTCATTACGGCTACAGGTACCTTTAAACGAGCTTAAAACTGCAATTAAACACAACTTTGAAGATACAGAAATCGCTGAGTTGTTGGATATCGACCTCACTACGCTTGCGGAGGCTGTATCTTTCTATAAAACAAAAGGCTTGCTATAAATTTTGTAAAATAAAAAGCGCTTCCCCCTCCGTCGCCAAACCTTAGGGGAAGCACCTAAAATTAAAAAAGAATTTACGGAGAGCGAAACTCGCGCCCCACTCTTTTTTGTACCTTCATTATACGGTTTCACTAAAGTCTTGTCAAGGAGAATTTATGCCCTCTATTATCCCCAAAGCATATTTTTGCAGTAAATGCAAAATTGAAATAAAGAAAAAGACGTGCGACTGCGGAGCCAAGACAAAGCCGCTGCCGCCTTATACCGTGCGCTTTCGGTGGATCAACGAGAACGGAGTTGAGGAACATAAGAGGCTTACGGGAGAACCGCCATGGCAGACGCAGAGCGGAGCGCAGCGCGGCTATGAAGAATGGATCGCGGCGCACCCTTCTGTAAAGAAAAAAAGTACCGCAAAGACATTTAACTTCCTTCCCCTCTACGAGGAATACAAAGCGAACCTGCGGGCGACTGTCAAGGAATCATCCTACGTGATGTATCTTCAACGCTTTGAAGGATATATCGTTCCCGAATTCCGAAACGCGAAAGTAAACGAGATAACCTCTGCCGACATTCTCAAATGGCAAAACAGTCTGACAAACGCGGGGCTTTCGGTCGGGTATCGAAAATCCATTCGAAGTGCGTTCAATCATTTCTTCTCGTATCTGAAAATCTACGGCATCGAAAACCCTTTCCTCATGGTGAAGGGCTTTAAGGGCAGCGCGGAAAAAAAGAAGGAAATGAATTTCTGGACGAAGGAAGAGTTCGACCAGTTTATTGCCTACGTGAACAATGTATTTTACAAGACCGTGTTTTCCTTCCTCTATTTGACCGGGTGCAGGAAGGGTGAAATGTGCGCCTTACAGTGGTCCGATATCAATTTTACAAAGCGCGAAGTGAATATCCACGCCACGCTTTCCAAGGCAACGGATAAAAACAGAGAAAAAAACGAGGGAGAAATGCTCTCCCCTCTCTATCGGCTGACTACGCCGAAAACTGAAAACTCATACCGCAAAATCCTTATTCCCACACGACTTATAGAATACTTAAAAGAGTTAAAGGCGCTCTATCCCGCATCGCGCTTCGTATTTGGCGGAAATTCAAGCTTTATGTCCTTTAACACATTGGAACACGCTTTCGATCGCTACATAAAAATATCGGGTGTGAAGAAAATTCATATCCACGAACTGCGCCACTCGCACGCTTCACTTCTAATTAACACGGGATTGAACCAACTTTCCGTAATCTATGTTATTGCAAACCGTCTTGGAGATACGGTTGAAATGGTTCTTAAGACATACGGACACCTATTCCCTAATGCACAGCGTGAGATTTTGGATAGATTGGAGTTTGATTTTTAGCGTCCTTTTCGAAAATTCGTTCCTTATTTGTGCCTAAAAAGAAAAAACCACAATATATTGTGGTGAAAGTTATCTTCACATACAATATATTGTGGTTTTTGCGTTTGGTGCGGTCGACAGGAATTGAACCTGCATGGGGTTAACCACAAGATCCTTAGTCTTGCGCGTCTGCCAGTTCCGCCACGACCGCATATAGGCGCTTGATTCAAGCCTTAATACTATACCGCATTTACAACATAAAGTCAAGTTTTATCATAGAAAAATTGATATATTTTCCGAAATTTTTTAACTTTTTTTACGTAATTTTCCGTTTCTTCAAACGGAATATGCGTTAAAGACTTTCCGTCGCAAGATAATTCTTCGCGCTTTAACCATTCGCGCACCGTTCCTTCCCCCGCATTGTATGCGGCAAGCGCGGTATCTTCGTTTTCGAAACGGTTTAACAAGTACTTTAAATACGCGCTGCCAAGCCTTATATTATATGCCCCCTCTTTTAACCGCTCGAATGCAAAAGGGATTCTTTCTTTTCTGCAAATAAATTCGGCAGTAGCGGGCATCAACTGCATTAAGCCGATTGCGCCCGCGCCGCTTTCCGCACCTTCGCGAAACCCGCTTTCCGCTTTTGCAACGGCGTACACAAGCGATTCGGAAACTTGCGAAGCCTGCACTTCCGAACGGTAAGGGCGCGGATATGCCGATTTTAACGTAAAATAGCCGATCAGCATACACGCGATCAGCAGCGCCGTAGTCGCCGCAACACAAATTACAATGATTTTCTTATTTTTCGTTCTCTCCACAAATAACAGTATGTACGAACGGCAAAAAAAAATCCGTTCTAAAAACGGAACGGAAATTTATTTTTTAAAAGTTGAATCGCTTCGTCCGCTTTTTTCGATAAATCGGAAAGCGTTCCGTCGTTTTCAAGCAAAATACATTCTTTTTCCTCTAAACGATCTTCGGGAAACTGCCGTGCGATTCTTTGTTCAACCTCTTGTTCGGAAATGCCGTCGCGTTGTTTAACGGCGCATATGCGTTTTTTTCGATTGCGCCGCAACGCGATGACTCCGTCAAAAAAATTTTCCAACCCCTCTTCGTACAAAAGCGGAACTTCCGCAAAACAAAACGGAAATTTTTCCGCACGGGAAAACAATTCCCGCAAAATTTCGGGATGCGTAATTTCGTTTAATGCATACAGTTTTCGCTCGTTTGCAAAAACAGCTTCGGCAAGCGCTCTTCTGTTAAGCCCCTTTTCATCAAAGCATTCGGGAAACGCATTGCGCAACGAATCGTTCAAACGCCCTTCCGCAAGCAGTTCCGCATAAATTTTATCGCAGGAAAATACAGGAAATCCTTTGTCTTGCAACAGAGCGCAAAAGGTCGATTTACCGCTGCCGATCCCCCCCGTTACCGCGATAACGTTGTTATTTCGCATCATACCAACTTGCCCCTTCCGAAACTTCCGCAATCAACGGAATGCGCAGTTGAACAGCCCGCTCCATCTCTTCCCGCAGTAAAACTGCCGCCCGCTCTTTTTCTTCCAAAGGCGTATCGAGGATAAGTTCGTCGTGCACCTGTACGATCATACGGGCGCGAAGATTTTCCTTTTTTAAACGGTTACAAACGTTTACCATTGCAATTTTAATAATATCGGCGGAACTGCCCTGCAAAGGCATGTTCATTGCGGCACGTTCGCCGAACGAACGCAGGTTGAAATTGGAAGACTTCAATTCGGGAATATACCGTCTTCTTCCCAAAATCGTCGTAACGTATCCGTCCGCTTTTGCGCGGCGCACGTTTTCGTCCATATATTCTTTTACGTCCGAATACGTTTTAAAATACCGATCGATATATTCCGCCGCTTCCGTCGTCGAACAGCCGATATCTTTGGCAAGCCCGAACGGGCTGATCCCGTAAATAATGCCGAAATTGACCGCCTTGGCACGCCTACGCATCAACGGCGTCACTTCGCTCAGCGGCACGCCGAATACCTGTGCGGCGGTAATTGCGTGAATATCTTTTTCCTCGTTATACGCTTGTTGCAACGGCTTGCAACCCGAAAAATGCGCCAACAAACGAAGTTCGATTTGCGAATAATCCGCATCCAACAAAATATTGCCTTCCCGCGCGATAAATAATTTTCTTAATTCCCGTCCGCGTTCTTTGCGAACGGGAATATTCTGCAAATTGGGATTCGCGCTCGAAAGCCGCCCCGTCGTTGTAACCGTTTGATTATAGGTAGTATGAACAACTTCGTTTACGATCAACGGTTTGATCCCGTCGATGTAAGTCGATTGCAACTTTTGTATTTCGCGGTATTGCAGAATAAGCCGAGCAATTTCGTAATCTTCCGCCAAGCGTTCCAATACTTCCGCATTGGTGGAATATCCGCCGCGAATGTTTTTCTTTGCGCCGCGCGAAGAATAGCCTAATTTTTCAAATAGAATACGGGAAAGCTGAAAGGGCGAATTCAAATTAAACGATTCCCCGCCCGCAAGGCGGAAAATCTGTTCGGATAACTTTTCCAACTCTCCGTTAAAATTTTCGGCAAATTCGGGAAATTTACCGATATCCACTCTTACGCCGATACGCTCCATATCCAACAAAATGCGGGCGAGCGGCAATTCGAGATCGCGGTAAAGCGATTCCTCTTCCGTTCCCTCCGTCTTTTTGATCGCTTCGTCGAACGCCGTTTTTAAAGCAAACGCGCAGTTTTCCACGGGCAATGCGTAATCTTTGGCAAGTTCGGATGCCGCCGCAGGGCGCAAATTGGAATCGCCCAAATACCGCAGCAGCGAAACGTCTTCCACAGGGCAGGTGATTTCAATGCCGAATTCGTCTAACTTGTGCCCCAGCGCCTTTAAGTCGGCTACGATCGCGCGCTTTGTTCCCGTAAATAACTCTTTAAACAGAGGCGCAAATTGGTGATAATAAAATCCCTGCTGCAAAATATCCTCGCGAACGGTAAAGATAAATTCTTTCCTGCCGCAATATACATGGCAGTCTTTTTCAAGTGCAAACGCAAACTCTTCCTGCAGACGAAAATATTCGAAAAACTCTTCAAAACGATTGCAATAAACCGTTTCGATACGAACCTTTCTCGCCTCGGGAAAATACTTGCTGTCTACTAACGAACGAAATTCCAACTTCGCAAACATTGCCCGCGCTTCTTCGCAAAAAGGAATATTTAAAATACATTCGTCAAGAGTAGTTTCAAGCGGAACTTGCGTGTCGATCGTCGCCAAGGTGCGGGAAAGATAGGCAATTTCTTTATTTTCCGTCAATTTCAAACGGTACGCATCTTTCAATTCGGCAATATGCTCGTAAATCCCGTCTAACGTATCGTATTGCTTTAATAGTTCCAACGCGGATTTAGGACCGATTCCGCGAATCCCCGGAATATTATCGGAAGAATCCCCCATCAGCGCTTTTTGCTCGATGATCTGATCGGGACGGATAGATTCTTTCGCAACGAAATTTTCCGCCGTCATTCTGTCGATATCGCTTACGCCGCGCCTGGTAAAATATACTGAAACACGATCGTTTACAAGTTGATATGCGTCGCGGTCGCCCGTGTAAATCAGCGTATGAACGCCGTCGAACTTGCGGGAAAGCGTTCCGATTAAATCGTCCGCTTCGTACCCCGCTTTTTCTACGGTGCAAATTTTCATGGCAGACAGCAGTTCTTTTAATACGGGAACTTGCTTTACCAAATCTTCGGGCATCGGCTTGCGCGTGCCCTTATATTCTTTAAACATTTTATGACGAAAGGTTGGAGCGTGCACGTCGAACGCGACCGCCATATATTGCGGTTTTTCTTCTTCTACAATTTTTAAAATCAGCTTTACGAATCCGAAAATACCGTTTGTGGGCAATCCGTCTTTCGTCGAAAAAACCGCCATCGCATAATAGGCGCGGTTTAAAAGGCTGTTACCGTCAATCAACACTAATTTATTCATGAAGTCATTGTATCACGATTTTAAAATTTTTGCAAGAAGATAAAGAAAAACGCTTGCTTTTTCTTTCCGGTTATTATATAATTTATCTTACTTACGCCGGTGTGGTGGAATTGGCAGACGCGCGGGACTCAAAATCCCGTGGTAGCAATACCGTGTGGGTTCGACCCCCACCACCGGCACCACCGAAAAACGGGCATTTTTGAGGATTTTTCTATCAAAAATGCCCGTTTTTCGTATTTTAAACAATACTTTCATGTAACATGCCTCTTTCAGTGCAATTAAAACAATTTTTGCTTGCAATTTTTAATCTTTCAACTGCATGGTTTTAAAAATCGTATATTCTACCCGTAATAGAGTTGCAAATCGTTCGGTAGAATCGCATTTTGATTTAATGGAATCCCCCTCCCAAATCATAGAGGAGGATTCTCGAAGAATAGGTTGTAAAATCCCGAATATGTGGTAAGCTATATATAGAAGGAAAAAATATTTCCGACGAATGTAAGGAGGTTGTAACCATGAACAAATTCGATATATATGTAGACTCTGCCGCAAACTTGCCCGACGATTTAAAAACGGAGCGCGATATCCGCGTAATTTCTTATTCGTTTACGGTGAACGGAGAAGAGCGGAAATGTTACGGGGAAGGCGTTCCCTTTTCCGAAACGGCGAAAAAGTTTTACGACGAAATGCGAAACGGAAGAGAGGCAAAAACTTCGCTTGTCGGCGAGCAAACGATCATCGATGCGATGACCCCCTCTTTAAAAGACGGAAAAGACGTGCTAATGTTGACGATCGCTTCGGGCATAAGCGGAACGTATCAGCAAGCGGTAAAAGCGCAGCAGGCGCTTGCCAAACAATTCCCCGATCGTAAAATTGTTGTTGCGGACAGTGCAAACGCTTCTATGGGAGAAGGTCTGCTCGCGTTAAAAGTAGCAGACTTGCGCGACATGGGCGAAAGTTTGGAATCGTGCGAAAATTGGCTTGCATTAAACACGTATAAGCTGAACAGCTATTTTACGGTAAACGATTTAAAATACCTTAGAAAAGGCGGACGCATTTCTACCACGCTTGCCATTGCGGGTACGATTTTGAACATTAAACCGATTTTAAAAGCGGACGGCGGAGCCAATGCAAAGATTTCTTTCTTTGCAAGAGAACGGGGCAGAAAAAAAGCCCTTTCCGCGCTTGTGCAAGCATTTGTGGAAAATGCCGTGAATCCCGAATCGCAAACGATTGCGATCACGCATGCCGACTGTGAAGAAGACGCGCTCGCGCTTGCGGAAATGCTGAAACAGAACGGCGCAAAAAACATTATCATAGAATATTACGACTTGTGCACGGGTTCGCACGTCGGACCCGGAACGGTCGCACTGTTCTTTATGGGAAAAGACCGCCGCGGAGAAGCCGCTGCGGCGGCAGCAGAAAAAGCAGTACACGCAAAACCCGCAACAAATAGTGCGCGCCGTTAATCAACGTTGTAAAAAAACATACAGCGGCAGCTTTCGCATTGGCGGGAGGCGCAGTTAATTGACGGAGCAAAATAGATTGCAAGGCGACATTCTCGCAATAGCAATCAAACGGCTGCGGCAACGCTTGCACTATTTGCGGGTATACCATATAAATCAAATTGTAACCGTGTTATATAGCAAATCGAATGGCACGGTAACACTTGCACAATTTACGAATATTACAAGGTAAATTATGCAGTAGCAGTGTTTGCACGATTGATATTGCAAAGGATAAATCAAGTTGCAACAATACTTGCAAATAAATTGCAGAGCGACTCTTTCTAAGATCCACCACTAACTGATATTATATAGGAGCGAATCAGCATGATTCACTCCTTTTTTAATAGTACTATTTCAAACATAATTCCCCTATCGCGAAATGTAATGCGGCGTTTGCAATTGTTGTTTATACGACAAACAGAAACGACCACCGAAAGATATTTATCAATTAAACCCGCGCGCCACATTCTTTAAGCGCGAAACTATGTTTGATATGCGATATCCTCATCATCATTCAAGCGAGCCTGTAAAACAAAAATGACACACGAAAGGTATTTATCAATTAAACCCGCGCACCACGTTCTGCAAGCATGCAATTTTTTTCGATATGCGATATTCGCGTATCATATTAGGTAAGCGCAAAAGTAAATCTTTAATCCATACCCGATACCCGGCGCATCGGGTATGAATCCTAATTCTCCGTACGATGGGGATTGTCATGCAGTTGTCGAAATTTACGACTGTGTGCGAAAAGTTCCGACGACGAGCGGTTATATGTACTCGCTATTATTTATAGCTATTTCATCCCTTTTTGCAATAATATATACATAACAAAATACTGTGCAAACAATATGATAAATACATAAGCAGTTTACGTATAAGGCTATATAACGGATAACGCCCCTACCGATTACAATTTGCCTTATAAAAGAAAAAAAATAGGATTCGAAAAATCGAATCCTATTTTTAATATCTTGGTTTATTTAATTATTTTTGTCGTCTACCCGTTCAAATACGTCGTAATCGTAATTGTCGTCGTAGCCGTAGCTGGGAGCAGACGTATGACTGTGCTTATTCGAAGCGTCGATCGTCGTCGTGCTCGTGGTTGTCATTACCGCGCCGGAAGGCACTACGGGCTGCTGAGCAGGCGCTTGCGCGGGCTGCTGGCTGGTAATTAAAATGGGTTGCGGCTGCGCAGGCTGCTGAATGACGGGCTGCTGCGGTACGGGTACGTACGCGGGCGTGTTTGCCCCCGTCGCCATGCCGCGGACTGCCGCAAGCAGCAATGCGCTTAACATTTCGGTAGAGCCGACGCCGCTGCCCGCTTGATCGCGGCGCGCATCCGAACGGATCGCGCGTTCTTCCGCCGAACGCACTGCTCTGTCTTCGTACAGGCGCGCGCGTTCCTCCGCCATTCTTGCGTTCAAACGGTCTTCCGCCGCGTTGAGTTCGGCGATACGCGCTTTATCTTCCGCCGCGCGCAGTTCCGCCGCTTTTAAACGCTCTTCCGCAAGACGCACTTCGTACGAGCGGTTATCTGCGCCGCCGTAAGCGGGCGGATACCCCATATTCGGCGCGCCCATCATAGGATACTGCGGTTGCGTATAAGGTACGGGCATATTTGTGGGAAGCATAGGCATAGCCGCCTGCGGGAAGTCCGTTCCCTTCTGCTTCATGCGGATTTTTACGGGCATTAAGCCGTTCGAAGTAGGCAGATACCCTTGCACGTACGCGCCCGAAGGAGAAGGCTTCTTGCGCGGTTTTTGCGGTTTCGGCTGTGCCTGTGCGGGCGGCGCGGGAGGAGCAGGCTGAGGCGCCGGAGCGGGCGCAGGCTGCGCCTGTACGGGCGGTTGGGGAACGGGCTGCACCGTTGCCGCCATTTGCGGTTGCGCCATGGGCATGGGAATGGGCATGGGCGTGTTTCTGCGGCGTTCTTCTTCGTCGCGCCGTCTGCGTTCCTCTTCCTCTCTGCGTTCGCGTTCTAACCTGCGTTCTTCTTCGCGCCGTTCTTTTTCTTCCCGTTTTTCTTCTTCCAAGCGCTTCTTTTCTTCGCGCGCTTCTTTGTTCTTTCTGCGTTTTTTCAGCAGTACGATAAGCAGAATCAGCAGAATGATACCCGCAAGGATAATCAGCAGCCACCACCAATTCGCCTTCATGAAATCGAGCGCTTTGGTCATCGCCGCGGAAAATCCGCTTGCCGCGATTTTATATTCCGCTCTGCCGCTTGTTGTCGTTTGCGTATCTTCGAAAACGAAGTTGGTTGCGTCTTCGCCGTTCAGCGTAAGCGAAACAAAGTAATCTTTGCCCGATTCGAATGCGAACCCTTCGCCGTTGATATTGCTTGTAGAGGTGGAAGTTTCGTAAACGTTTTGCGTCCAACCCAGCGTAGGCGTGCCGCCCGTTGCGAGCGCTTGCGCCCATTCGGGAAGATTGAGTTCTACGCCGTTCTTTCCGCTCTTATTTACCATATCCGCCGTGATTACGAAGGGCGTGATCTTCCAAGCGAGATCCGCTTCGCCCGCCGCTGCGTTCGCCGCAAGGCGGAAGGAAATTCCCGTTTTTCCCGTAGCGGCAGCCGCGGGGATATCCCACTCGTAATTTTGCGCGTCTAATAAGATTACGACCGCGTTATATTCGCCCACGTTGCGCTTCGATACGTCGCCCGAAAGCCCCATAAGCGCGCTGTCGAACCCGTTAAGCATGCTTTCTACGTTCTGATCCGCCCCGTTGAACACACCGTCGTTTGCGGTGGGAACGGCGATCTTCTTCTTGTCGATTTTAACGTGAAGTTCGTCTTTGCTGAGCGTGTACATTGCGTCCATGCCGTTGATCATTTTAATAACGATCAAGTACTCGCCTGCGTTCGTAGGCAAACCGGAAAGCAGGTTGGCAGGGTCTGCGGTGTTGCCCGCATAATATTCGATCGAATAATCCTGCCCCAAAACGAGCAGCGTGCCGTCCGTTGCGTTGGTTATAACAATGTTGTTAAAGTGCCCGTTTCCGTCGAATTCTTCCGTATCGGAAGGAAGGTTGACCGAAGCGATAAAGTTACCGTTCCCCACAACAAACGGCTCTGTGATCGTAGCCGAAGATCCGTTGCCGAACATGTAGTTACCCGCAATGCTGGGATCGAGCGACGCTTCTACCGTAAATCTTAACGTTCCGCCGTTGGCAATGGTCGGGTTGGTCTGCTTTGCAAGCAGGTCGATATCCGCAAGCGTAACTTGGTTGCCGTTGTCGTCGAAATATTTATAGATAATTTGATTGGGCGAAAGTCCCAACGCCGCCAAATCTTTAATTTCGGGAACTTTATAGTCGATTCCGTCCGGTTCGGGGTTGACATGATTTACCTTATCCCATACGGCGGGAATGCTCTTTTTGGTAATTTCCCAATTCAGCGACATACTGGGCTCGGTAAAATCGATGGTACCGAATCCGGGATCGCATTGCAGATCGCTCGAAGTCATTTGCGCGGTATACGTGCCGATATTGCGCTGTTGATTGGTCGTAAGCGAGAAGCCGCTTGTATACTGCACGCCTGCGGGAAGCGACGTTTCTTTAATGCGTACCTGAATATAAACACCTTTGTATTGGGGCGGATTAGAAGGATTGTAATCGTTCCAAGCCGTTTCGTTCATCGCCTTGTATTCCCACACGATGGTGCTGTAATCGATATCGCCCGTAACAATTTCCCAGTGAATGGAAACTTGCGCTTTGTTGGTGCCGTTGGCAAAGTTCGTGCTCGAATTGGTCGTTTCGAGAGCAACCGTGGAAGTATACGTGCCGAGCGCCGAATGCTGGTTGTTTTGATATCCGTTGGTAAACATTGTGGTATCGACTTTGCACGCGTACGTTGTGCCGAACACGCTGTCGTCGATTCTTACCAAATAATCTACGGGCGTTGTCGTACCCGTTTTATACATGTATTTAACGGTATCGTTATCGTTTAACGTTTGCCAATTTACGCCGCCGTCGGAAGAAATCTTCCATGTCAACGTAGACGGATCGATCAGCTGTGCGCCGACGGAGAACATTTGCGGCATGCTTGCGCCCGTTAGATCGAGGGTGTAGTTATCGTTATCGCCTACGCCCGCGCCCATTTCGGCGGAAATATAGTAACCGCCCGTGGGTACCGAACTGCCGAATGTAAGATCCGCTTCCATGTCCGTACCCGTGCCCGTAGGCACGCCGTTGGAAGTTCCTTGTTTGATCGAAGGATTATCGGTCGCCTTATAATAGAACATGGAAAAGGAAACGTTATCGCTGCCTAAAATGCCCGTAACCGTAAGTTTTGCCGTAACGTTATCGCCAAAGCCCCATGTCCAAGGCGTAGAAGCGGAATTGTCGTTCGTAAGCGTAAGCGTTAAAGGCTTAGGCGTAATGCTGAACGTTACGTATTTTACAACGGTACCGTTATCGATCAGCGTAGTCGAATTTCCCCAATCGTAATCGGTAGCGTTCAGCTTTAATTCGATGCGGTATTCCCCCGCTTTCGTCGCCGTAATAACGCCCGTCGTCGTATTGATGGAAGCGTCGGACGTATTTCCCCAGTTGCTTCCGTTCTTTTTCTGCGGAACCGCGCTTGCAATGCGCGCATCCCAGTTTTGCAGATTGAACGTCTGCGCGGTGTTATCGTATTGTACCGTATCCGATCCCGCGGTAAGGTTGGGCACTGCGATTCTGTCTTTCGGGCGGTTGAACGTTGCAGTATGATTTGTGCCCGTAATTTTATAGTTGCACTGCGCGGTGTTCGTAATATACGCCACCGCAACGTAACTGCCCGGCGTGGTGGGAACGGTTGTCGTTTCGCTTCCCGCAGAGGCGCTCGAAAGCCGATATTTTAACCCCAACACGGGCGTAAGCGCGCCCGTATCGTTGGCGTGAATATCGCCCGGACTGAACGAAAGAGAGTTGTTGGTTACGGCTCCGTAATCGTCTACCGTAAGTTGCTGCCCTAAACCGATCCCCTTTTGCGCGACGGTTACGGTAAAAGTTTGGTCGCGCGTCGATTTATTTACGTTGCGCCACTTTAAATTGCTGTCTTGCAGGGTGAAAACGACGGTATACGTTCCCGCGTTTTTAATTTCGAGCGCGCCAAGCGCGCTGACGGCTGTCGCAGTGACGTCCACCGTCGGTATGGCAGTTCCCGATCCGTCAACCCCGGCAAATTCCACCTTGGTTGCCTTCACTTTGGCGGGATCGAAATGGTATTCGTCTGCAAGCCAAGTTGCGGTAGTTCCGAGCGAGGTCGCCCAAAGATTGCTACCGCTGTATGTTAAGCCGCTTATACTATTCGGTACAGGAACTTCTTCGTCTTGGACCGCCGCGCTCAGCGCGGCAGAGGTCAGATTTAAGTGAAGCGCGGGCCGCAGACAATTCCTGCGTACTGACTGCAAGTACGCTATGACCACCCG
>CAJTPB010000030.1 GCA_910578065.1 uncultured Christensenella sp.
CGTCGTAAGACTGCATGGCGCCCATCGCCTGCACGCGGTTATTGTTTGCGGAAAGCCTGCTTTCCGTTTGTACGAACAAAATCGCGCCTGCGGCAAGACATAACGCCGCAAGCATCGCCATGATCGCTATTAAAGTATTTTTTAAATATAACTTTTTCATACCGTTTCCCCTTTGCGAGAAAAAAATAAGGGCAACCGTCAAAGGTTGCCCGCAATGAGTACCCTTGACAGTTGCTAATTATCTAATTCCTTATTGCCTCATAAAGTACAGGAAAAAGGTACTACTTGCCTATGTAGTACTGAATGGGGCAATACCGCATATTAAATTAGATAATTAGCACTTATCATTTTACTCGCAATTTTGGAATTGTCAACAGTTATTATAAAATATTTTTATGAAAAACGACATTTTTTTAACGATCGTACGATTTTTACCCATATTTTACCGACTTTTTTCGCACTTTTTTCCAAAAATGAAAACAACTTCCCCCCTTACCTATTTTCGGAAGGGCGGGAAGCCGTAACGTTTTCCACAAAGGACATTATTCCACCGTAACGCTTTTTGCAAGATTGCGGGGTTTATCGGGATCGTTACCGCGGGCAAGGGCGGTATAATAGGCAAGCGCCTGCAACGGTATTACCGAAAGCATGGGCGAAAAATACCGTTCGCAGGCGGGAATCAACACGGAGGCAAATACCTCTTCGCGATTACGGTATTCGGGAAAAGCGGTGATTAAAAATACCCGCGCGCCGCGGGAGAAAACCTCGTGCACGGCGTTTAATGTTTTTTCCGCCAAGTCTTTACGCGTTAATATTGCGATAACGGGCGTTGTTTCGTCTATCAAGGCAAGCGTGCCGTGCTTTAATTCGCCTGCGGGATACCCTTCGCCTGGAAGGTAGGAAAGTTCTTTTAGCTTTAAACTGCCTTCCGCCGCCGCGGCATAATCTTCCGCACGCCCGATAAAGTATACGCTGCGCGCATTTAAAAAGTAAGACGACCAGCCGCGCACCTCTTCGCAGACGGGAAGCGCGGAAAGGCACATTTGCGGCATTGCTTGCAGCGCGCGTTTTTGTGCGAGCACGTCTTTTTGGCGCTCTTCCGCGAACAGAAGCGCCAAAGCGTATAACACGGCAAGTTGGGCGTTGTAACTTTTGGTCGCCGCAACGCCGATCTCTCGCCCTGCCCGCGTGGGAAGAAGCAGATCGGCGCATTCGGTAAGCGTGGAATAGGGAACGTTGGTGACAGCCGCCACGTAAGCCCCATGCTCTTTGGCAAGTTGCGCGGCGGCGAGCGTATCTGCCGTTTCGCCGCTTTGGCTGACAGCAATCACAAGCGTGTTTGCGTTTATGATCGGATTGCGGTAACGGTATTCGCTTGCAATGCACACCTCTGTGGGAATACGGGCAAGCCCTTCGATCGCCGCCTTTGCCGCAAGCCCGCTGTGATACGCCGTGCCGCACCCGACAATTTGCACGCGCTCGGTTCGGCGAAGCAATTCGCGCAGACAGGCGCTTTGCTCCGCTTGCGCAATTTGTAAAAGAGAATCTTTGACCGCTTGCGGGATTTCTTGCATTTCTTTGCGCATGAAATGACGGAAACCGCACAAGTCGGGGGAATCGGTTTGCAAATCGTATTCCGTTTGCTCCTTTTCGATTTTGCGCAACTGCGCATCGTAAAAGAAAACGTCGGTTTCGCGCAAAAGGGCAAATTCGCCGTCTTTTAACACAAACGCGCTTACCCCCTCGCCCGCGATGGCGGGAATGTCGCTTGCAAGCGCAAGATAATCTTTGCCCTTTCCCACAATCAACGGGCTGCCCTGCCGCACGCAGACGATCGTCTGCGGAAAATCGGCGCACAAAATCGCCAAAGCGAACGCGCCCCTTAACTGCTTTACTACGTTTTTTACCGCAATCAAAAAATCGCCGCAATATTCCCGCGCAAGCAATTTTACGATCAGCTCGCTATCCGTCTGCGAAGAAAAGGTTTCGCCCCACTTTATAAGGCGGGCGCGCAGTTCGTAATCGTTTTCGATAATGCCGTTGTGCACAAGGGCAAATTTGCCGCTTACGTGCGGATGCGCGTTCTCTTTAGAGGGCTTGCCGTGCGTCGCCCAACGGGTATGCCCGATGCCCGCCGTTCCCGCCGCCGAACGCGCTTTTTCCAACTGCTCGACCCTGCCTTTTTCTTTGCGCACGATCAGCGTTTGCCCCTGCAACAGCGCGATACCCGCAGAATCGTACCCGCGGTATTCGAGCTTTTTTAACCCATCGAGCAAATAGGGCGCGGCGGGCTTTTTTCCGATATATCCCACTATTCCGCACATATCACCTTCCCCCCTGCGGCGCACAATGCGCGCGCGACCTCTTCCACCGCCTGCGCGCAGACCTCTTTTTCTGCGCTTTCCGCCAAAATGCGCACGAGCGGTTCGGTGCCGGACGCACGAACAAGCAACCTTCCTTCTGCGCCGAGCGACTTTTCCGCATGGAAAATCGCCGCTTTTACGCGCTCGTCTTGCAAGACGGAAGTTTTATCGGCTACGGCTACGTTTTTATGGATCTGCGGCAAACGGTACAGCCCTTCCGTCATAATGGAAAGAGGGCTTTTGCTTTCCGCCATCGCTTCCATTACCTTTACCGCGGTTAAAATACCGTCGCCCGTGGCGGCGTATTTGCGAAAAATCACGTGCCCCGACTGCTCGCCGCCGAGAAGAGAGGAACGCCGCCGCATTTCTTCGTAAACGAATCTGTCGCCCACTTGGGTGAGGGTGCAGGAGATCTCTTCCCGCCGAAGGGAAAGGGTTAAACCGTAATTGCTCATTACCGTTGCGACGACGCCCCCTTCCCCCAACTCGCCCCTTGATCGCAAATACTTGGCGCACAGGTACAAAATGCCGTCGCCGTCTACCTCTTTTCCCCTTTCGTCTACGCATAAACAGCGGTCGGCGTCGCCGTCGAAGGCAAACCCGACGTCTAACTTTTCGCGCAGGACAAGTTCTTTCAGCTTTTCCAAATGGGTAGATCCGCAGCCGAGGTTTACGTTGGTTCCGTTTGGTTCTGCGCCCGTTATGTATACCTGCGCGCCCAACGCATCGAAAACCGCCTTCGAAATCGCCCACGCGCTGCCGTTTGCGCAGTCTAACCCCACGCGGTAGCCGCGGAACGAACAGGAAGAAAGGGATAAAAGATACGCCATGTATCGGTTACGCCCCGCCACGTAATCGACGGTGCGCCCGATCGCATCGCCCGTGGCGCGCGGAAGCGTTTCTCCGCCGTCGAGCGCTTCTTCGATCAGCGAAAGCACGCGATCGTCTGCCTTTTCCCCCTCGCCGTTTACGATTTTTATACCGTTATCGGTATACGGATTATGACTTGCCGAAATCATAACGCCGCAATCGAATTGTTCGGTGCGCGCGATATAAGAAACGGAAGGCGTCGTCGTTACGTGCAGAAGGTATGCGTCCGCGCCCGAACAGGTGATTCCCGCCGCCAAAGCGTATTCGAACATGTAAGAAGATCGGCGCGTGTCTTTTCCGATAACGATCTTTGCGCGCTCGCCCCTTTTTTCCTGCGTATAATACCAGCCCAGAAACCTGCCCACGCAAAACGCCTGCTCCGCCGTAAGCGTTACGTTCGCACAGCCTCTGAACCCGTCTGTGCCGAAATATTTTCCCAATGAATCTCTCCCCGAACGCCGAGCGTTCTTCTTTGCCATGATATGCCGACGGGGAAAAAATTGAAACCTTTCCGCCGATTTTGTA
The DNA here is from genome assembly GCA_910578065.1 of uncultured Christensenella sp. Lineage (GTDB taxonomy): Bacteria > Bacillota > Clostridia > Christensenellales > Borkfalkiaceae > Gallimonas. The sequence goes on from CAJTPB010000030.1 coordinate 3,759, forward strand.
TGCAGACTTATTCCGCATACGCCGAAGATACGGTACGAACGGTTTCGATTACGGCGCAATAAAAACGCCCCGCTCGATTAAGAACAAGGCGTTTTATTGCGCGATTGCTATATATAATAGGTATATTGAAATGTTTGGTTTTTAAGGATATGTTGTTGCGCGGTTGGGATTTTTAAAGTATCGCCCGCTTTTTTCCCGCGCTTTGCCCCGCATTTGCGCAAAAATACGCTTGCGCACGGTTGGTTGTTTAACAATGTCAGCCACTATTTCCCCACGCCCTGCCCGCACTTTCGCGGAAAATACGCTTTGCTTACGGTTGGGGTTTTAATAATGTCAACCTCTTTTTTCCCGCGCCCTGCCCCGCATTTGCTTATAAATACGCTTGCGCGCGGTTGAGCTTTTTAACAGTACAAAACCCCTGCAAGTTTTTTATGGCGTACTTTTATATGAATGTAGTCGGCATATTAAGGTTTACGGGGGAAGTATTCTTGCGCGCGGTTGGGCTTTATTGTTTCACGGCATCTGCCCACGCAAAAATCGCCCTCGGTCAAGTTCTTTGTAAGCGTGGTTCCCGCGGCAAGATAGCTGCCCTGCTCCATACGCACGGGCGCAATCAAATTACAGTTGCTTCCCACAAAACAACCGTCGCCGATCGTCGTGCGGGATTTTTTTCTTCCGCTGTAATTGACGAATACGACCCCGCAGCCGACGTTTACGTTTTTCCCCACGTCTGCATCGCCTACGTACGCAAGGTGGGATATTTTACTGCCGTTTCCGATATTCGCGTTTTTAATCTCCACAAAGTCGCCGATTCGGCAATCGTCGCCGATTTCGCTGAACGGACGCAAATATGCGTTTGGTCCTACCGTGCAGTTTTTTCCGACGCGCGCTTCTAACAGAGTGCTTGCGCGCACCTTCGTCCATTCGCCTACCGCGCTGTCGCAAATTTCGCAGCCGTCGCCGATTTCTGCGTTTTCCCCGATTTCGCTCGCCCCAGAAATACGCGCGCCGCGGCAAATTTTTGCGCCCTTTCCGATGATTACGTGATACCCGATTTCCGCTCCCTCTTCCGCTAAAACGCCGCGCGACAAATGATACTTTACCCGCTCGCTTGCGGCGCGCCGCAGAACGCGGGCGTAATCTTCGAGGGTGAACAACGTTTCGCCGAACGACGAATCGGCGGAAGATACGGGCAAAGATGAAAGTTCGCTGCTCTTTCCGCGCAGAACGAATCCTCCCTCGAACGCAAAACTTCCTTCTCGCTTGGCGCAGAAAGCGCGCAACGCTTCCGCCGTTAAAAAAGGATAAACGGGATACAACAAAACCCGCTCGCCCTCTTCTTCGGGCAGTTCGCCGCACTCGGCAACGATCGCATGAAGCGATTCGCTCATCAGTTCGATCGCCGTTTTATCGAGAATGTCAACCTCGTAACTTACCGTGCCGCGAAAGGAAAAAAAACTCTTTTTTAACAAATAAACCTTCATATTGATTACATTATGAAAGCGCGTTGAAAAGAGTACCGAAAAGCCGCCCGTTCTTTTAAAACGGACGGCTATGCGTTGCATAATACTATTTACCTGTAAAAAGCGCGCGGTTTACCGCCGTTTTGTACGCGGAATAGGAACGAAGAAAACCTTCCCTTTGCTGCGCGGGCGTAAATTTGCGCTCGCATACGCGATAATCGGATACCGAAGTTTCGTCCGCAAGCCCCAGCGCGACCGCGCACAGCAATGCCGCGCCGAGCGCCGTGCTTTCCCGCTCGCGCGGGCGGTCGATTGCAACGCCGAGCACGTCCGCTTGAAACTGCATTAAAAAATCATTCGCAGAAGCGCCTCCGTCGCAACGGATTCCGTTTAACGGGATCCCGCTGTCTTGTTGCATGCAAACGGATAGATCGCAAGCGCTGTACGCGATGCTTTCGAGCACGGCGCGTACGATATGCGCGCGGGAAGTACCGCGCGTGATCCCGCACAACAGCCCCCGCGCATCCCCCCGCCAATAGGGCGCGCCCAGCCCCGTAAAGGCGGGCACGAAAAATACCCCGCCGGAGTCGGGCACGCTTAACGCGATCGATTCGCTTTGCGCGCTGTCTTTAAAAAAGCCCATTTCGTCGCGCAGCCACTGAATGCTGCTGCCCGCGTTGAACACACTTCCTTCCAGCGCGTATACGATTTTATCCCCTATGGCGTACCCGACGGTAGAAAGCAATCCGCTTTCCGACCGCGCGCACGCGCTTCCCGTATTGAACAGCATAAACAGCCCCGTGCCGTAGGTGATTTTTCCGTCTCCTTTATTCAAACATGCCTGACCGAATAAAGCCGCCTGCTGATCGCCCGCAACGCCCGCGATGGGAATACACGCGTTTTGCGCGCGAAATTCCCCCATGCGCGCCGTGCAAGAACGCGCTTCCGGAAGCGCGGAACGGGGCACGCCGAAAAAGTTCAGCAATTCCTCATCCCACCGCAGTGCGTGGATATCGAACAGCATGGTGCGCGAAGCGTTGGTGTAGTCGGTCGCAAACGTATGTCCTTCCGTCAGTTTGAATATCAAGTAACTGTCTATCGTGCCCACGCACAGCTTACCCCGTTCGGATAAGCGGCGCGCTTCTTCTACGTGCGCAAGCCCCCAATTTATTTTACTTGCCGAAAAATAGGCGTCGGCGCGAAGCCCCGTTTTGCGCACGATCTCCCCTTTGACCTCTTGGGGAATACGTTCGCAAAATTCGCTCGTACGGCGGCACTGCCATATAATGGCGGGACAAACGGGTTCGCCCGTTTCCCGATTCCAAAACACGACGCTTTCACGCTGATTCGCAATGCCGATCCCCGCGATTGCGTCCGCGCCCGCCGCCGTAATACAGCGGTTGAGCGCATACGCCGCTTTAAAATAAATTTCGTTGGCGTCTTGCTCTACCCAGCCGGGGTGCGGAAAACTTTGCTCCACTTCCTGCTTTGCGACGGCGGTAAATTTTTTCGCCTGCAAATCGAACAGCATGGCGCGTACGCTCGTCGTACCCGCGTCGAGCGCGATGACGTATTTTTTCATACCTTTTACCTTTTTATCAGCAGCCGCGCATTCCTCCGCCGCCAAAGCCTCCGCCGCCGAACCCGCCGCCGAATCCGCCTCTGCTGATGCGTCCGTTCCCCGAAGAGGACGGACGGGAGGTCATAGACCGCGCCAAATTGCGGTTTAGCGAACGGAACATGCTGTTCCATACGATAAAATTAAACACGGAATCGGTTACAGAATACTTCATGTAAGCGGGCGGCTTCATTGTAAGCCCTTCGAACTTATCTTCCCATACGCGGGAAACGCCGAGCACTTGCGCATACGGTAAAATGTGATAGTACAGTTCGGGATTTTCCTGTAACATTACCTCGATTTTATCCTTTTCCGTTACGGTAATAAAGTTTTTAAACCCTACGATTTGACCGAGCGTATCCGAATACGCTTTCGTACGGCATAAAAACGCCCCGGCGATCGTTCCCGCGATCGAGGAAGCGACAAGCAATATGTAACCCGTTGCATAGCCGAACGCAGGATTAGGCAAAAGAAATGCAAACAAGCCCAATATCATTCCCGCGGCTACCCCCATAAAGCGAAACGCCCACTTTTTAAACGCATTCCACTTAAACTCGCTGTGCGCGGCGGGCACAGAACCGAGCGTGCCCACTACGAACAGCGCGGCGCACCCCGCAAAAAGATACCAATACATGTACGAGGATATCACCGTCATAAGCGGATACAAAAAGGCGAATCCGCCCAACAGTACCGCCGTAAGCACCGCAAAAATTCCCACGAACGCTTTGCTCTTTTTCTCGTAAAATCCCTTTGAATATCCGTTTACAAGCTGCGTCGCCTCGTTGGCGGTTTTATAAAATTTGTTTTCCAGCTCGCTCGCTCGCACGCACGTTCCCTGTTTGAACAGCCCTTCCAGCATAACGCGCTGATAAGAGGGCGCGTCTTCGGGCAGCGATTTCGCCGTTCTGATCAAAGTAGGATCTTCGTCGTTTTCGGTTAGATCGATTTGCAGATATCCCTGTTCCGCAAACCAAAATACCATTGCGCCGATATCTTCGTTATCGACCGAATTATCGATGAACTTACCCATTTTTAAGGGATCCATATTATCGGGCGCGGTAAAGTTTACCGTCGCCGTCATAAGCGGATTGCGGCAAACAAACAGTTTTACGAAGACCGCCGCCGCCAATAGCGCCGCGGCAATCAACAGCGCATAGATAACGGAAAAATCAAACCCGCTCTTTAAAACGCCTTCCCCGAATTGCAGATCGAGCGTGATCCCCGCAAAGCCGCTTCCTTCGCCCCAAGCATCGTACTGGTACCCAAGCGCGGTTGCGGATAATTTAATCACATTGCCGTCGCGTTGCCCTATTACGCCGCAATCGTTCCCCTGCGTTCCGTAAGCGCCCGAATAGATTCTGCAATTTATCGGTTCGGCGGGCAGCGTAACGGTTGCGGTAACGTTTTGAAGCGCCGCCTGCATGCCGTAACCCACTACGTCGAGCGGTAAATATCCGTCTTTTACGGCGGGCAGCAGCATGGTGTAATTGAGCGTATACACCCGCTGATCGCCCACCTGCGCGCGGGCGGAACTGCGCAGATAGATAGACAAAAATTCGCTGTCGTCTTTCTGCGCGTAATATTCGAAATCTTCGTAATCGCAGGAAGCGGAAATATCGCGATAGCGCACGTTATGCCCCAAAGGTAAATCGCGGATGATCCCGTGCGAATCGTACCCCAACAATTTTACGGATATCGTTTCCGTTACGGTAACGGCGCACGTTTCGGAAACGTTCATCTTAACGTCGTACTTCGTAACGGCGTAATCGTATGCGCCTGCAAACGCCGTTTTCGCGGACGCGGAAACGGGCGGGGATATCCCCGCCCATAGCGCGAGCGCAAGGAAAACAGCCGCCAATAATGGCAATAACTTCTTCACACTCTTCACAAGTTTCATTTCGATCCCTTAAAACCTTACGGAAACGTTTTCGCGTTCTTCCGCATTTTCGATTTCGAAATACGAACGCTTTTTTACCCCTGCCATCTTCGCAATGATATTGGAAGGAAACAGTTCGACTTTCGTATTCAACGCCTTTACCGTGCCGTTATAATATCTGCGCGCCGCGGCAATTTCGTTTTCAACGATCTTTAACTGATTTTGCAAATCCAAAAAGTCGGTATTCGCCTTTAAATCGGGATAATTTTCCTGCAACGCGAACAGCGATTTCAGCGTTCCCGTAAGCGCGTTTTCCGCCGCGATTTTCGCGTCGCCCGTTGCGCTCATCGCCGAATTGCGCGCAGCCATTACTCTTTCAAGCGTTTCGCTCTCGTGCTTTGCGTACCCTTTAACCGTTTCGACAAGGTTGGGAATCAAATCGTACCGCTGCTTCAACTGCACGTCGATCGTAGACCAGCCTTCATCCGCAGCGTTGCGCAAACGGATCAAACCGTTATAAAGCGCAATGCCGATAATCAGCAACAAAAGCACGACCGCGCCCGCAACGATCCCGACGATCGCGCCCGTCGAAAGCGCCAACAACATAGTAAACATTTTACTCCTCCATAAACATTCGATAATTTTATATACCACGCATGCGCCCGTTTCAAACGCATGCGGCACAACCGTAAATCAATTGCCCTTTTTATTGAAATTGATCAAACAGCCCGCAAGAATAATTTTGCGCTCGTCTTCCGTAAGCGCGCCCAACGTTAAAACGATATCCCTCGTTTTCCCTTGGGAAATCACCGTTGCAACGACTTTTTCCTCCCCGCCTGCGATCGCCGCGGCGATATCGTGCACGTAAACAAAATCGCCCGTCTTTAATTCCGCCTTGGCGCAGAGGAAGGGAAGCATGCCCCAGTTGATCAAATTGGAACGGTACCGCTTTGTCGCATACTCTTCCGCAATATTCGCAACACCGCCGAGTACCCGCTGGCAGGAAACCGCCTGCTCGCGCGCCGAACCGTCGCCGGGCTTTCTTGCAACTACCGCGCTTCCGTACACCGTTCCCTCGTCGACGGCAAACCCGTTCAGTTCTTTTACCACGCTTTCGGGAAGCGCTCCCTTTTCGCGGCGCTCTTTTTCTTCTTGCAACACTTCTTTCGCCCGCGCGACGTACTTGGGATCTTTGCGCGAAAGCGCGAATTCCGCAAGTTTCATGGGATTGGAACGGTACGAGGAAGTTTCGCCCGAAGGAATCAACTCGTCCGTCGTCGTAACGGGATCGGTCAGCACCGAAACGATTTTTATAAGCAAATGCTTGCCGAGCGCGATTTGTTCGGGCCAATCGGCAATGTTCGGGCCGTATTTTAAAGGAGCTTCCGACTGCGCCTTCCCCGCACCGTAATACACGCGGTTGCGGTAAATTTTATCGTCGAACTTGTACTTTTTTACCCGCTTATTATAAGCGTAATCGAGCGCGGAAGTCAAAACGCCGCCGTTCGCCGCCGTCGCCGCGATCGAGCGCGCGTCCATCAACGCGACTGCCGCAAGCTGTCCGTTCGTCGGTTTGCTCCCCTCTCTGTTCTCGAAGTTGCGCGTCGTATGTCGAATAGAAAGTCCGTTATTGGCGGGCACGTCACCCGCGCCGAAACAGGGTCCGCAAAACGCCGTTTTTACGATCGCGCCCGTTTCCATTAAAACGCCGATATAGCCGTTTTCGACCAAACACTTATACACGGGCTGCGAAGAGGGATAAACGCTTAACGTAAACTCGTCCGCGCCGATGCTTTTATCGCGTAAAATTTCCGCCGCTTCGGCAATATTTTCGTACATGCCGCCCGCACACCCCGCGATCACGCCCTGCTCCACATAAATTTTTCCGTCTTTGATTTTGTCCGTTAAAGTGAACGAATCGTCCCCTTTTAACTTTCTGCCGCGGTTTTCCGCTTCTTTCAAAAGTTCGTAAGGGTTTTCCAGCAGTTCGCGGATCGTGTATGCGTTGGAAGGATGAAAGGGCAACGCGATCATCGGCTCTACCTTGCTTAAATCGATCGTTACAGCGCCGTCGTAATAGGCAGGCTGCGCGGGCTGCATTTTTCGATACGCTTCTTTTCTGCCGTGCACGGCAAAATATTCTTCCGTTTTTTCGTCCGTTTCCCACACGGAAGAAAGGCAGGTGGTTTCCGTCGTCATTACGTCGATCCCGTTGCGGTAATCCATCGAAAGTCCCTCGATGCCGGGGCCGATAAATTCGAGGATCTTATTTTTTACAAAGCCGCTCGGGAAAGTCGCTTTTACGAGCGCAAGCGCGACGTCTTGCGGACCTACCCCTTTCCGCAATTTTCCCTTTAAATATACGGCGATAATTTGCGGACGCGCGATATCGTACGTCTGCGACAAAATCTGCTTTACGAGTTCGGGTCCGCCTTCGCCGATCGCCAACGTGCCAAGCGCGCCGTAGCGGGTGTGCGAATCGGATCCGAGGATCATTGCGCCGCACTTCGCCGAACATTCACGCATGTATTGGTGAATGACCGCAAGATGCGCGGGAACGTAATCCGCACCGTACTTTTTTGCGGCGGAAAGCCCGAAAACGTGATCGTCTTCGTTGATCGTTCCCCCTACTGCACACAAAGAGTTATGGCAGTTGGTCAACGTATACGATATGGGAAAACGGGAAAGACCGCTCGCTTTCGCCGTTTGAATGATGCCCACATAAGTAATATCGTGCGAGGCGATCGCGTCAAACCGAAGTTTCAGCTTTTCTCCGTCGCCCGTATTGTGCGCGCGCAAAATTTCGCCGCTCATCGTCGCGCGGACTGCTTCTTCCTTTTTATCGGAAGTCATAAACGCGCGGTTTTCGCGCACGAGTTTTCCTTCTATATAATAAACGCCCTGCTTAATCAACTTAACCATACTTCTTCCTCCGAAGATGTTATCTGCCTTATTATATCGTTTTTTTGCGTTTTTTTCAAGCAAACAAAAGCGCACTTGCGAAAATCGCGTGAAATTATTTTTCCCGTTCCGCAAACAAGTTGATTTTTTTATGCGAATGTTTTATACTGAATGTATGAAAAAGTATAAATTTCGTTTTTCTACTTTGATCCTCTGTATATTTGCATTGGGGCTTGCATTATGCGCAGCCGGACTGGGGCTGAATATTTACCGCTTATTGACCCAAGGCGCACAATCGCCGTACGAATGGATGCAATACATTATTTTGTTTTTCGTAAGCATTTTATTGGCGGTAATTATCGTTTCTATGTTTATCAAATCGCAATACGTGATCACCGAGCGTAAACTGATCGTACAGTTCGGCATTATTCGTACCAAGTACGATATTACGAAAATTTCTTCCGTTCATCTGTTTCAAGGAGCGGGCAAACTCGCAGTTTATTTCAGCGATAACAAATATACCGCCGTCGTCATTAAAGAATGCTATTTTGACGATTTTATAAAAGAACTGACTTCGAAAAACGAAAAAATCGGATTTTCTTTTTCCACCGCCGAAGAAGAGGATGAACTGAAAAAGAAAAAATAGTTTTTTATCATATCGAATCTTTTTTGTTGACTGATGAAAGTTTTTTCTAATAACTCAAAATCCCGTGCGTAAACGCATTTTTTACAAACTTAAAACCCCCCGCAGACGAATATCTGCGGGGGGTTTGCTTATTTAATTGTTTTTATCGTCTAACCGTTCGTACACGCTGTAATCGTAGTCGTCTTCGTATCCGCTTGCACCCGATTGCTTATAACTATTTCATGCAATGAAAACGAAATTTACCAAAAGCGCAAACATTCAACTTTGCCATTAATAATAATCCACCCGCATAGCGGGTGGTATTTCATTTTCGGGCATAGCCCTAAT
>CAJTPB010000031.1 GCA_910578065.1 uncultured Christensenella sp.
ATATCTATATCTCACTAGGCTACGAGTAGCCTAATTCGTCCACGAAAAAAAGTACTGAAAAGGCACAGCTTAACGCCATGCCTAAACCTTTTTAATTGCGTTTTATTAAATTCCCTATGGGAAATACGGCAAAAGTCGGTTCGCTTTCTTTTTGGGAAGCGCAAGCCGATAAAAAATATTAGTTGTGTGGCATGTTGATATGCGCTTGCAAGAGCGAGCAACCGTTTAAATGTAAAACCGTTTTAGTATGAAAGAAAGGCAACGAGGGGGAAAGCGGGGATAAAGCGGCAAAAGTCGGTTCGCTTTCTTTTTTGGAAGTGCAAGCTGATAAAAAATATTTGCTGCGGGGCAAATTGAAAACGCGCTTGCAAGAGTGCTCCATTGCTAAAATGTAAAACCGTTTTGGGGTGGAAGAAAGGCAACGAGGGATAAAAAGCGGGGGTAAAGCGATAAAAGCCGGTTCGCTTTTATTTTTGCTTTTGGCGTGCGGACGATAAAAAATGCAAAACCGTTCTTGACAATCGTTTGGGGATATGATATACTTTTAAGCGTAAGATCGCGCATGCGCGATCGGTTATTTCGATGAAACATATTTTGCGGAACTTTTTATCCGGAATCAAAAACTATCGAAAATTTCATAATTACACCTGTGATTTCTGCGGTCGGGAAGTGTTTTGCGGCGAGCGGATGTGTTCCGTTTGCGCGCGTACGCTTCCCTTTCAACGCGGCGCGATTTGCCCTTTTTGCGGCAGAAAGGTAGGGGAAGCAGGCGCTTGCCTCGAATGCAAAGAAAAACCGTTAAAAACGCAAAAGGCGCGTTCCGTTTTTGTGCACGAAGGGGAAGCCGTTCGCTTTGTTCTCCGTTTTAAGCGGGGCGAAAAGTATTTGGCATATACGGGCGCGTCGCTCATGCTTCCGCTTGCGCGGGAAGAGTTTGCGCACGCCGATTTGCTTGCCTTCGTTCCCATGACGAAGAAGGCGGAAAAACGACGCGGCTACAATCAATCGCGCTTGCTTGCCGAAGAACTTTCGGAACTTTTGCAAACGCCCGTATGTTACGCGGCGGAAAAAGTGAAAAACACCGCGGCGCAAAAAACGCTCGGGCGGCGGGAAAGGGAAGAAAATCTGAAAGGAAGTTTTCGCATAACAAACTGCGAAAACGTTAAGGGGAAAAGCGTGCTGATCGTAGACGATACGATGACGACGGGTTCCACCTCTTCCGAACTTGCGGCGGTATTTTTAAAGGCGGGCGCGAAGCGGGCGGATCTGCTTACGCTGACAAGCGTTCCCCTCGGCATTTTTAAACAAAAGCGCAAGAGGGCGCAGCCTTAAATCGCATAAAAAAGAAAACGGCGTTTTTGCAGGGGATACAGGTGCGGAACGCCGTTTTTTGATACAAAAAAAGGGTGAAATTATTTTATCGGAATAAACGTGCGCCTACGGCATAAGATATAACGCGGATGAGGATAAGCTTTCTGCGCGTTGCGGGTAACAATCGACGAAAACGCCGCGCAAGCGACAGGATTTTCTATAATCCAACCGTAAATTTATTTTATGATATAGGTGTTGTCAATGCGTTTTGTTACAATCAAGCTGAAATACCTTGCCGTTGCCGCGGCGTTCCTTGCGCTGATCGTCGTTTCGGCGTTTACCGCGTATGCGGCGGACGCGGCGGAAGCCTATTGGAGCGGCGCGCGTTCGCTGCCCATTTATTCGGTAGGGCGGGAAGATAAAAAAATTTCCATTTCGTTCGACTGTGCATGGGGAACGGAGCATACCGACGCGATTTTGGAAGGGCTTGCCGCGGCAAACGTGCGCGCCACCTTTTTTATGGTGCAATTCTGGACGGAGAAATACCCAGAATACGTAAAAAAGATCGACGGCGCGGGGCACGAGATCGGCACGCACAGCGCGACGCATTCTTATATGTCGAAGCAGAGCGAAGCGGAGATCCGCAACGAACTGAAAAGTTCGAGCGAGGCGATCAAGGGGATCACGGGAAAAGAGGTTACCCTCTTCCGTCCGCCGTACGGCGATTACGACGACCTTTTGGTAAACACTTCCAACGCGATGGGGATATATCCTATTCAGTGGGACGTGGATTCGCTCGATTGGAAAGATCTGTCCGCTTCGGATATCGCCGCGCGCATTGTAGAGCGGGTGAAGAGCGGTTCGATCATACTTTGTCATAACAACGGCTTGCACACGGCGGAAGCGCTTCCCATTGTGTTGGATACGCTGAAAGCGAAGGGGTACGAATTCGTTCCCATCGGCGAGCTGATCTATAAAGAAAATTACACCATCGATTCGACGGGTAAGCAAATCGCAAGCGACGCTTCGTAGCGCGCGGCAAAGAAAAACAAATCGGAAATTCATCTTGGAGGGTTTTATGGATTACATGGCGGAAAAAAACAACAAGGTTTACTTAATGGGAGAAATCGTATCCGAAGCGGTGTTTTCGCACGAGGTGTACGGCGAAGGATTTTACGAATTGTTTGTAAAGGTAATGCGCCTTTCGGGTCAAGCGGATATTATTCCCGTTACCATCTCCGAACGGCTCATACAGGGGAACGACTTAAAAGTGGGCAGCGAAATTTGCGCGTTGGGGCAATTCCGCAGCTATAATAAGCTGGAAAACGGAAAATCACGCTTAATGCTTACCGTATTCGTGCGCGAAATCGTCGCCGAGCCGCCCACAAAAAATCCCAACAGCATTGTGCTTTCGGGCTACATCTGCAAGCCGCCCGTGTACCGTACCACCCCCTTTAACCGGGAAATCGCCGATCTGCTGATCGCCGTAAACCGCGCGTACAACAAGTCGGACTATATTCCCTGTATCGCTTGGGGCAGAAACGCGCGCTTTGTGCAAAACTTGAAAGTGGGCGACAGAGTCGCTTTATCGGGCAGGATCCAAAGCAGAGAATATCAAAAAAAGCTGAACGAAACGGAGTCCGTTTCCATGACGGCGTACGAAGTTTCGGTGTCCAAACTTGCGGCGTTCGAGGCGGGGGAAAACTTCGATTTAGACGGAGAGTTCGATTTGTACGCGCTTCCTTCCGAAAACGCGGGCAATTATCGCAACGGCTAAACTTATGCGTGCAAAGCGCGGCGGGGAATATTCCCCGCCGCATTGCTTTTTAAAGGGCGCCGCTTTCGGCGGCGGGCGCATGAAAACTTTTACTTGACTTATTTGGCAAACCGTTGTACAATAATCACGTGTTTCGCAGGAGGTAGTATGGAAAAGAATAAAACGGCGATCCTCGTCGTGGACATGCTGAACGATTTTGTAACGGGCGCGCTGAAATGCGACAGGGGGCTTGCCGTCGTGCCGAACATTGCGAAACTTTTGCAGGGAGCGCGCAAGGCGGGCGTTCCCGTTATTTTCTGTAACGACGCGCACGTAAAGGGGATAGACCGCGAGTTAAAGCTGTGGGGCGAACATGCGATCGCCGGCACAAAGGGCGCGGAAGTGATCCCCGAATTGGGCGTTTGCGAACGGGATTATATTGTTCCCAAGCGGCGTTACAGCGGATTTTTTCATACCGATCTCGATTTATTGTTAAAAGAATTGGGCGTCGATACGGTAATTTTGACAGGTTTGCATACGCACATGTGCGTGCGGCATACCGCCGCAGACGCGTTCTGCCTCGGCTATAACGTCGTTGTTGCGGCGGACGGAACGGACGCGTTTACGGAAGAAGACTATACGAGCGGGCTTGCCTATTTAAAAGCCGTTTACGGCGCGGAAATTTGCTCTGTAAGCGAACTTTTGGCGCGGTTCGGGGATTGAGGCACAAATGAAAAACGCACGAAAGAAAACGGAAATGCAGGGGCAAATTCAGCTTGCTCTGGAAAAACACCGCCGCTTCGATTACGATTATATCCCGTTCGGAAACCGCTGGAAGATGCCGGGCGCCGATTATCGGTATCGGCGGGGATTTTTCCGTAAAATCACTTGCGCCGCCGTGCGCACGATCACCTTTTTGTTCGGACCTATTTTGATCGGCACCGTATACGGCGCGCGGGTAAAGGGGCGCAAAAATTTAAAACCGCTGCGCAAAAAAGGCGCGATCAGCGTGTGCAATCATTTTTCTTATCTCGATACGCTGTTCGTAAGGCAGGCGGTAGGACATTACCGATCGTTTCATACCATGGCGCCTTGGAATAACAAAAAGGGGATCGGCGGGTGGTTTATGCACCGTGGCGGCATGCTGCCGTTCAGTTCTAACTTAACGGCAACGCGCAATTTATGGAAAGAACTGGAAAAGCTGTTTAAAGCGGGGAAGATCGTCAATTTTTATGCAGAGCAGGCAATGTGGCTGAACTATCAAAAGCCCCGCCCCATGAAGGAGGGCGCGTTTTATTACGCGATAAAATTCGGCGTGCCCGTGATACCCGTTTTTTGCACCTTCGGCAAAAACAAGCGGGGGCATATTAAAAAGCTGCGCATTCACATTTTGCCCGCCGTGTATGCGGACGAAACGCTGCCCAAAGGGGAGCGCGCGGAAAAGATGCGCACGCAGGCGCAGGAAGCGTGGAAAGGTTGTTACGAAAAGGCTTACGGTATTCCTTTGGAATATGCCGATTGATTGAAAAATCCCGACGGAAAACCGCACTTCTTATAGGGAATTAAATATTAAATTTTTAAGAGTTATACTTTCAAGCGAGGACAAAAGCTCTCGAACGATATGTTCGAGAGCTTTTTACTACATACTATTTAGAAAGACAAATTGAAATTTATCTTTCTATTATACAAATTTTTCAAGGTCGAAATGCCCGTCA
>CAJTPB010000032.1 GCA_910578065.1 uncultured Christensenella sp.
TGAAAACGAAGCAAACAGCGAAAAGAGCGTGAAGGGAATTTTTGTCCCGTAACCGCAAAAGCGGTTCAAAACCGATCCGATCAAACCCCGCGGCGAAAAAATTCTGCGGAAAAAAACGGTCGGATCTATTTTTATACCGTTCACTGAATAAAAAGGCATTTTAAAATAGTGTTATAACAAACAAGCGCGTTGTATTTGCAAACGGTGTGCGATATAATAGATTAGGGCAAAAATTTTGTATTTCCTTGGTTGCGTTCCGGCGTTGTTCCTAGCACGAGTCGTTCCCATTATTTGACCGCTACCGGTGATTTTAACGGTGCTGATGTAGATACGCCGAATTGTCTGCGGCCCGCGCAACACGCTTCCGCGAAACAAAAAAATGTGGTACAATAGAGCAAGGGCAAAAATTTTGTATTTCCTGGTTGCGTTCCGGCGGTAGTACTGGCACGACGCTTTCCGGTTCTTTGACCGCTACCGGTGTTTTTAACGGTGCCACCGTGGGTACGCCAAATTGTCTGCGGCCCGCGCCTCGCTCGTCCACTGAAAAAAGCGGAATTCCCGAATTTGCAATGTTGAAAACGAAGCAAACAGCGAAAAGAGCGTGAAGGGAATTTTTGTCCCGTAACCGCAAAAGCGGTTCAAAACCGATCCGACCCGATTCGCGGCGAAAAAATTCTGCGGAAAATTCGGTCGGATTCCTTTTTTTATGGCGTATCAAAAATTTACGGCAAAAAAATTCCGTAAAAAGCTGGTCGAATGGCTTTTTATGTGTTATAATAAAAATAGGGGCAAGGGTTCTCCTTGGATTCCTGGTTGCGTTCCGGCAATAATAATAACACGACGAATTCCAATTATTTGACCGCTACCGGTGATAATAACAATGCCACCGTGGGTACGCCAAATTGTCTGCGGCCCGCGCTTCACTCGTCCGCTTGAAAAAAAGCGGATTTTTCCCGATTTTTTATTGTGATCCACATAAAAACAGCAAGATATGAGTGTGAAGTGAACCTTTGTCCTGCCGCTGCCGTACAAAAAACGGCGGAGGCGAAGCGGACCCGATTGGGCTTTTTAACGGATTTTTCTTTTAAAAAGTTTAGGGTAAAACACCTCGATCGGGTCTTAATTTGTAAAAAAACGCAAAAAACGGCAAAAAGCGATCTGTTTTTTGCGGCGCGACCTCTATATATTGTGTTTGAAGAAAAATTAAAGCACAATTTTAAAAATTTTACAAAAAGTTCTTGCTTTTCCTAAAATTTCATATTATAATATAGGTAGTATCACAATTATGTCGAATCGTATCCTCTTTTAAAAAAGGGGAGCGGATTTTTGCATATTTGAAAAACGGACCCAAATCCCGCAAAGGGATGAATAAATAACGGAAGAAATGTTGGTATGAAAGGTTTTAAAGAAATGAAAAAATCGAAAAAACTGTTTACGGGTATCGTAGCTGCGGCGGGCGCCGCAACGCTTGCGTGCGCGGTGGGGGGAACTGCCGCGCTGCTTCCCATGCGCGAGGTAATTGCGCTTACCTCTTCGGGGGTTGCTTCGTCGAAAAACATCGGCGATCTTTTGGTAAGCGGTTACGATTCTACGGCGGGAAAAGTATTTAACGGTGAAAGTCTTTCGTTGCTTTACGATTCTATTTTGGGCGTTACGGGAACGGGCACCTATAAAAAAGTAGAAGCGGCTGTGCAAAGCGGAAACATTACGGGTACCGATTTATATTCCCGCAACGGCAATAAAGATATCGTTTTAACGTTCGGCGGAAAAAAGTGGACGATTACAAACGTTTCTAAGGCGACCAACAACACGGTTGCCGTTACCCTTTGGCTTGCCGAAAACACAACTACCAAATATCAGTGGGGGGCAACGGGCGTAAACGTTTCCTCTAATAATTCTTCCGTTGCTTATCCTTCCAACATGTATTCTTCTTCCATGGTGCGCGTAAAAACGCTGAACGCGGGGGGCGATACGGGAACGACCGCTTACGGTTCGGGCGGTTCTACCGCATACACCGCAAACAACACGGCGGTTGGCGCTTCCGTTTCGCAGGCAGACAGAATTTCGAACGAATGGGCGAATTTTACCCTTTCTTCCAACTTAGTGGGCGGGGCAAGTTTAACAAACTATATTACCACGCCGCAGTATATTACTTATCAACAAGATCAAAACTGGGTAAACCAGTATTTCGGACCGGGAAATCCGTATATTATTCCGAACGAGGCTTGGGGGATTCCCGAACCGAGCACGGGCGCGCCCGGCGGTCCTTCGAGAAGTAACCGTTGGTATAATTCGGGCGGCGTAAATACAAACTATTCCGCTTCCGAAGCGGGCGCGCTGAATAAAACGGGTTACGATCAATGGAAGTACGACTACGTTTGGCTTCCTTCTCTTTCCGAAACAGGGTATTATAACGCTTCTAACAACTATGCTACGGGTGAATGGGGGGCTACTTCTACGCAGCGGCAGGCATCCGACATTTCCTGGTTGCGTTCCGGCGCTGATAGCAATACGCGCATTTTGTAACACCTGAC
>CAJTPB010000033.1 GCA_910578065.1 uncultured Christensenella sp.
CGCCGTACGTTGCGTAATCGTCGTTTAAGATAATCGTTACTTCCCGCGGTACAATAGTCAATTTTCCCGTGTTGACGATCTTGATATTATAATTGCCGTTGTTGTTACTTGCGGACGCCGTAGCCGCTTTTGCAGCGAAAGAATAGGTATGGTTGGCATCCGTACCATAAATTTTTGTAAAGTCGACTTCAATCTTTTCGCCGTTTTCGATCGTTCCGTTTGAAACATGCCAAAAAGGTACGGAATTATTTCCGTTTTTCAAATATTGCAGCAGTTCGCTATCGGAATAACCGTATGCAACCGTAATATTCGAATCGACCGTAACTTCGATATCTTTTGGCTTCACTTCTATTTGGAATATTAAGTTATCGGCATATGCTGTTGTAGCGCCAACATCGACATATATTGAATATCTGCCTACTCTTTCCGAATTCGTAAACGACGAGCCGCCAAGCGAATCGACATATTTAAAAAAAGGAACCGAACCGTCAGTATTGCCTAGTAACGTAGTAGCATCGCTGCCGTCTATCGCCTGTACCGCAGTAATATAATTTGCTTTAGAATAGGTATAAGAAAGCACTGCGCAGTCTTGCGAAAGAGTACTATCGCTTCCTAAAACTGCTTTTAAGCTGCTGACTTGCGAAGCATTGCTAAGATCGTACCAAGTTCCGTTGTTCAGCTGCACCTTCCAAATAACATTCGCCCTTACTTGAGGAGCCATCAGTTTGAGCGAAGCTTCTCTGTTCGTAGAAGATGCGTATTCTACCGTATACAAAGGATTATCCGAAACATAGTATATTCCGGGGAATGCAATGCCGGTGGAGCTATTATCTGTATTGTGCGTAGGGTAATTAGACGAAATAACCGCCCTCTTTGTGTTTGTAATAGTGGTGTAATCAGCTAATGTGATCCCTATATGCGTTGCCCTTCCGTTTTTTGTTAAATTTGCCCCAACCTTCATGGCGCCTGCGCCATGAGGTTGATACAAATTATTGGGGTTTCCGCTTGCATCGGTATTATCGGTAATAACCGTGCCGCCCATCAACGTGATGTCCGTCGGAGAGTCAACGCTGACACCGCCTCCGCTACCCGTAGCGGAGGTCAGTTTATTTCCGGTTATCGTTATTGCTCCCATTTTTACGGTCGAGGTGCCGAATTGAACGCCTGCGACGGAATGACCTTTATTTTCTGTAACCAGCCCTCCGTTTAATTCCGCCGTTGCACCGCTGTTTACAATAAAACCTCCCGCCCAGTTGGGTATCGTTCCCGTGCCGTTTATCGTTTCGTTTTGCGATACCGTGCCGCCGTTCATAATAAACGTAACGTCGGAACCGCCAAGATATAATCCTCCGCCTACCGAAGTTGAGGAAGTGTTATTTTTAATTTCCCCTGTAATTGTGTTTTTCCACTTTCCCACTACGTTCTTTTCGTAAGTTCCGCCGTTGAGCGTAATATGCCCTTTACATGCCCATAACCCACCGCCGCGCGTTAACGACCAGTTTTCACTAACAACGCCGCCGTTTAACGTTACAAGTCCGTTGGTATTGTTCGTGTCGATCGCAATACCGCCACCGCCCGTCGTACAGTTGTTTTTCGTGATATTACCGTCGTTTAACGTAAATTTAGCGGGGGTGGCTGTTTCAGTTGTCTTAGTATAAATTGCAACACCGCCGCCATAACCCGCGTAACATTCGGTAATCGTACCGCCGTTCATGATCATTTCGCCCGCACAATATACCGCGCCCCCGTAACCGCCGAGCACACGGCATTTGCGAATCGTACCGCCGTTCATCGTAAATTTTGATTTTTTATCGAGCCAAATCGCGCCGCCGTTATTTTGCGTACTTGTGCAATTTTCGATAATGCCGCCATTCATAACCAATTCGGCATTAGAGGCAACGATGATCGCAGCGCCGTTTCCTGCTATTTCCGCACCCGAAATGCTTCCGTTCTGCGCGGAAGAAGTGTCGGTTACGGTAAATTTTCCGTCTACGGTAAAATACGAGCGGATGCGGCGGTATTTCTAATTACCTTATGCCCGTTTAAATCTAAAGTAATATCATACCCGACAGGAATGTCCAGCATAAGTACACTATCGCTTAAAGTCCAATTTTCGCCTAACGTTAAGCAAACTTTTTTGCCCGAATACTGCGTTGCGCCATAATTGCTTCCCACGCCGACAACCGATTCGAATATCGATTGTTTGGTTTCGCCGTCGGCATCTTTTAAAACAATTATTTCATCATACGATTCGAAATTACCCGCGGCTTCGGCACGGTTATTGTTTGCGGAAAGCCTGCTTTCCGTTTGTACGAATAACACCCCGCCTACGGCAAGACATAAAGCCGCAAGCATTGCCAAAATTGCCGCCCATACGTTTTTTACCGTTCTCTTCATACCGCACCCCCTACCGTAGATTTA
This sequence comes from uncultured Christensenella sp., assembly GCA_910578065.1. GTDB lineage: Bacteria > Bacillota > Clostridia > Christensenellales > Borkfalkiaceae > Gallimonas. The sequence continues at coordinate 2,422 of CAJTPB010000033.1, forward strand.
TAGGAGAAGAGTACGTTTTTGCACGCAAAAACAGCGCAGCAGTATTCTGCTACGCCTGTACGCAAAAAGGACAGCCTTACTTCGTAAGCCTGTTTAGGTCCTAATAAT
>CAJTPB010000034.1 GCA_910578065.1 uncultured Christensenella sp.
CCTAATTCTCGTTCGCCTACGGCTTACCTAATATTCCCTATGGGAATTACGGTAAGGGGAACGGTTTTTTAAGTTTTCCGTCGTATTTAAGCGGAAACTTCGGGAAGTTCCACTTTGCCGATATTGTAATACACGCGGAAGCCAAGATAAGTTTTATCTGCGTAACAGTACCATCCTTCTTGCAGCACGTCGTTGTTGATAACTACGGTTGAGGAATCGACCGTTCCGAAGTTTTCGCCGTTCCATTCGTCGCTGTAAGCGTAATGGAACGCGTCGCGGTGATCCGCCGCAAACAGAATTTCCGCCAACGCTTTTTCTTTGGTAAAATCGGATACCCGCTTTTCCCAAACGCCGCTTTCCGACTGAACGTATTCGTACCAAACCTCTTCCACGCATTCGTAATACGTTCCTTCCTCGCCGTGGTCGTCGCCCACAAACGCTTTGTTCCCTTCGAAAATCAGTTTATATCCGCCTTCCATTGCGCTGTCGTCCAATGTGCGAACTTCGATCTCGCATTCGTCGAAATTTGCGATATGGAACATCTTTTTCCAATCTTCTTCCGAATAATCGGGTTGGGGCGAGGGCTTCACACCTTCAACGTTTTCGCCCGGCTTTTCATCGGGTTTTGTGTCGGGCTTGCTCCCCTCGCTTTCGCCCGTATTTCCGGAAGAGCCTACTTCGGGAAGCGTAACGTTTGTCGTGCCGACGGAAGAAACTTGATACGTAACCGACCCTTCGCTAAACAGCATTTCCACAGACTTCATATTTCCGTTTACCACGATAACGGATACGGTATCCATTTGCACAGGCATAATGTCTAACGTAATATTTTCCGCAACCCATTTTCCGTCGGTATAAGCGAACGCATCGAACCGATCGTAAAGTATGCCGATCGACTGAGACAGTACCGAGTCGATCGTAACCGAATCATTTGCTTCCGATTTGCTCCACACCATTTGCGTAGAATCTTTATCTTCGCCTTCTTGGGAAACCAGTTGATATTTGTAATACTTGCCGTTTTCAATTTGGTAATATTCTACCGAGGTTTGCCCGTTCATTTGCATGGTAAGCTGCATGCGGTTTCCTGCGATCGAACAGGTTTGCGTAATCGTTCCCATTAAGCCCATATCTATTACGGATTTTACGGTAGAATTGTAATAACGCGAAACGTCGAACGCGCGGTTCCAGCTATCCTTCGTAAGATCTTTATCGCACGGCAGTTCTTCCTCTTCGCCGTTGATACTGGCCTGCGGAAGAACTACTTCCGTATTGCCGTAATCGTACAGCAAATATGTTATTTTAGCTTGATACTCTTCCCCCGAATATTCTTGCGTCAATGCGGCAAGTTTTCCGCCCGCAATCTTTATGGAACACTTGCCTTCATCAAACGTTAAACACGTATATGCGTTTTCCGCTTCGCTGTATGTAAACATAGAATATGCGCTGCCGATTTCATAAAAATCGCCGAAAAACTCGTCCGGTTCGCACTGCGAAACATCCGATAACGTTTTTACCCAAGCGGAAGCATCTGTTTCCGATTTTTCGTAAAGCCAATATTTATCGCCCGATTTTTCTTCGTATGCTTCTTCCGTCTGCTCGACTCCGTCTTCTAAAACCCAATTATTTACATACCGCTTATCGCCCGTTGTTCGGAAATAGGTTTTATAAAAAGGTTCCTGTTCGGTAGAAACGTAAAGCGAAACGTTACGAAAGGTCGATCGCGCAAACGCCGCTTCCCATTGCTCTTTCGTCACTTTTTCCGACTTGATGGTATCGGGATCGGTATCCCCGTCGATCGTGCCCCCTTGCGTTCCGCCGCCCGTGATTGCTTGGGGAAGAACCACTTCCGTATTACCGTAATCGTACAGCAAATATGTTATTTTAGCTTGATACTCTTCCCCCGAATATTCTTGCGTCAATGCGGCAAGTTTTCCGCCCGCAATCTTTATGGAACACTTGCCTTCGTCAAACGTTAAACACGTATATGCGTTTTCCGCTTCGCTGTATGTAAACATAGAATATGCGCTGCCGATTTCATAAAAATCGCCGAAAAATTCGTCCGGTTCGCACTGCGAAACATCCGATAACGTTTTTACCCAAGCGGAAGCATCTGTTTCCGATTTTTCGTAAAGCCAATATTTATCGCCCGATTTTTCTTCGTATGCTTCTTCCGTCTGCTCGACTCCGTCTTCTAAAACCCAATTATTTACATACCGCTTATCGCCCGTTGTTCGGAAATAGGTTTTATAAAAAGGTTCCTGTTCGGTAGAAACGTAAAGCGAAACGTTACGAAAGGTCGATCGCGCAAACGCCGCTTCCCATTGCTCTTTCGTCACTTTTTCCGACTTGATGGTATCGGGATCGGTATCCCCGTCGATCGTGCCCCCTTGCGTTCCGCCGCCCGTGATTGCTTGGGGAAGAACCACTTCCGTATTACCGTAATCGTACAGCAAATATGTTATTTTAGCTTGATACTCTTCCCCCGAATATT
>CAJTPB010000035.1 GCA_910578065.1 uncultured Christensenella sp.
TCGTTTAAGATAATCGTTACTTCCCGCGGTACAATGGTCAATTTTCCCGTGTTTGCAACCGTAATAATATAATTACCGTTGTTGTTGCTTGCGGACGCCGCGGAAGGCGTTGCGCTTAACAAATACGTTTTGTTTGCATCGGTTCCGTATTCTTTTTGAAAATCAAGTTCAATCGTGTCGCTTCCGACTAATCCCGCCACCGTATAATAAGGTGTAGTACCGCCGTTTTTCAAAAAGGTTAACAGTTCCGTATCGTTCATACCAAACTTTGCGGTAATACTGTTGCTTAATGTAACCGTTACAGGTTTAGGATTTACTTCGACCGTAAACGTACAATTCACCGCACGGTAACCTACTATTGCCATAGAATCGCCCGGAATGAAAGTATAATATCCCGCACGGTTTGCGCCGCCGATTGAAGTAAACGTGTAAGAATCGGTAGAACCGCCGTTACTGCCGAAACTGTCGATATAGCCGATAATCGTTTTATTGTTTCCGCTTGAATCTATATACTTTCCGAACGGCTTTGATTGATCGGATGAATCCATATCGATCGTTTTACCTTGATACGCCCCTCCGAGGTCGTTTAGATGATAAACTTTTACGCCCGTAACGTAAATTCCCGTCGCCCCGTAGGTATACGTCAGGCGAGAAGCAGACGCATCGAGCGTTGCGGGATAAGCGGCGTTCCCTAATTTGTTGAGCATAACCGCTACATCCGAATGCAGCGCACTTACAACATTTGCCCCGCTGCCCGTATGGGAAATCGTATTGTAAGTAGAACCGTCGCTTAACGAAATTTGATAATTGTACTTATGATTTTTTACCAAACAGCCATGCGTATTCCACGTTGCCACACACGCTTCGCCGCCCGTATTTACAACAATACCGTACTGAGGATCATCTGCAAAAAAGTAATTTCCTACAAACAGATCCATATTATTTGCGGTGTTTGTTCCGTATTGATAATTATTTGTAAAGGGTATAAGCTGACTGCTTGTAGCATTATAAGACGTTAAGGAAACGCCGACTTTTGCCGCAATCCCGTTTTGGATCAATTTTCCGTTGATTCGTAATCTTATGGTATTTGCTCCGTTCGCAGTTGAGGAAACAGGCAAATACAAATTACCGCCCGTATTGCCTGTAATTTGCACGGGACCGCCTATATTGATTTTATTGGTCGGCGAAGAAGAATAATCCCAAAATACGCCGCCGCCTTGATCTGCCGTATTGCCGCTGATCACACCGCCAAACATATTTAACGTTGCCGCATACCCGAGATAAATGCCGCCGCCTCTGCGAGGCGAACCTGTTGCGATATTGCCGCTGATTTCCCCGCCCGCAAAATTAAACACCGTAGAGGTTGTTCCCTGTACGCTGATCCCGCGGCAAGCATGCCCGCTGATTTCGCCGTCCGTCATTGTTGCAACGGAATCGAAAATGAGCACGGCGCAAGGATAATCCAAATTGCCATACATAATGTTTGCAGCAATTTTACCGCCTTTAAAATTAAAAGTTCCGCTTGAAACGGAAACACCCGCACCGCCGTAACTTGACTTATTTTCCGAAATCAAGCCGCCCTCCATAGTAAAGGTACCGCCTGCGAATGCGGCAACGCCGCCTCCGCCTCCGATTGCATTAACGCCCCCGTTATTGTTATAGGCTTTATCCGTTTGAATATTTTTGGTAATGCTTCCGCCTTTCATTACGAAAGTGCCGCCCTGCACACCTACCCCCGCGCCCGTATTTCCTGCCGTTCCGCTGCCCGTTCCCGTAGTACTTCCCGTATAACTCTTATTTTCGGTGATCAAACCGCCGTACATCGTAAACGTACCGCCTGCAAGCACCCCGACGCCGCTACCTATTCCCCCTTGTGAACCGGTAGCATTATCTTTAATTGTACCGCCGTGCATTTCAAATACGGCACCGTTGCAAACAAGCACACCGCCGCCGTTATACAGTGACTGACAATCGTAAATCGTGCCCGCATACAAATAAAAATTACCCTCAACGCGAACACCGCCACCGCCTCCGGGCGAACGAGCTCCTTTTAACATTCCGCTTTGCGAAGCGGATTTGTCGGTAACCGTTAACGAAGCCGAAGGTGAAATTGTTATTAAATTTCCAGCCTGCCCCGAACCGCTTGGAGTTGTTGTAAGTGTTCGGCATAACGTATTGCCGTTTAAATCCAAAGTGATATCATAATTTGCGGGAATCGATAATCCGTTTATCCCGTATACAGCTGTATAAGAAGAGTCGCCGTCGAGATCCCAATTTTCCCCTAAAACGACATAAAGTTTTTTATTGGAATTCGCCGCATCGATTACTTCTTGCCAAATATCCGTTTTGGTTTTTCCGTCGCCGTCTTTTAACGTATACGTTTCGTCGTAAGACTGCAT
>CAJTPB010000036.1 GCA_910578065.1 uncultured Christensenella sp.
GCGTTAAGCTGTGCCTTTTCTGTACTTTTTTTCGTGGACGAACTAGGCTACTCGTAGCATAGTGAGATATAGATATGTTTTATATTTCCCGCAAAATTCAATAGGTTGCGTTCTTTCATTTTTCGTGATATAATGATTGTACGATAAACAGTAATTTAGCGGAGAAACACTATGTCATATTCATTAAAGAGCGTAACGATACGCACAGACAATTCCGAGAGCGGAATGGCAAAAATCAATGAACTTTGGGCGGATATTATGACGGGCAAAATTCCGCTTGACTTTATAGAAAACGGCGTACCCGTAAAAGGTCTGTCGCCTATATCGGCATACAGTGATTACGAGAGCGACGAAAAAGGTAAATACAATTTATCCGTTATGACCGTAACCGTAGATTTCTTTGCAAAAATGGAAGAATTGGTCGCACAAAGAAAATACATCAAAATAGACGAGAGCGGCGAAACGATTGCCGAATGCGCAAATAAAGCGTGGTCGAAAGTTTGGGGGCTTACCGCGAGCGGCGAAATTAAACGTGCATTTACTATCGACTACGAAAGCACCGTACCCGCCGAATATACCAAAGACGGTAAAGCGCATTGCTATTTGTACATAGCAATAAAATAACGATTATAAGATAAATTTCAATTTAGCGGAGATTAAATGAAAACACAAAAAGACAGAAAAAACAGTACGCAAAAGTAGTTTTGATTATTTCTTACGTTTTTGCGGTTATATCGAGTGTCTTGCTTGTTATTGCGATATGCGGGTTTCCGCAAGCGTTAAAATACCCGCAACTAGTGAAGTATTTATACGAAAACGGCATTGAGGTTGATGCTTACGCCATAGGTTATTACGATGATTACAGCACAACAGTACATACCGACCCTAATCATAGACCGCACATACATCGTAGCGGGCGTTTTCACATAGTATACGAATATGTTGACGACAATGGCGACACATATACTGACGAATATTTAGATACCGTTGTATGCAAAACAAGAGATGAACTGAATGCGCGAGAGCAGTATATTAAGCAAATGATAGCTGACGAACCGACAAAGAAAATGCTTATTGCCGATAATGGGATGTGCTGTCTATCTGTTAATAAGGAATCATTAAAACGCAATACAGCTTTAATCGTTTACAGTATTTTAATTCCGGTTTCATCGGTGGTGTTAGGCTTATGTATATTCGGCATTGTACGGCAGTCTAAAAAATTGCGACAGTTAAGATAATCATAATAAGATAAATTTCAATTTA
>CAJTPB010000037.1 GCA_910578065.1 uncultured Christensenella sp.
AATAATAATCCACCCGCATAGCGGGTGGTATTTCATTTTCGGGCATAGCCCTAATCAATATTGGCTGCGCACAAGTGCGCCGGAGAATTGACCTGCCAGTCATGCATCTTTTACTTGCTACCCTTAAAAGGGTCGTTCGGGTCAAACATACTCAATTGACCGCTTTCTTTATCAGCTTTCAATTGGTTTGCTATATATTCCTTTATCGCAACTGTGTTTTTCCCTACCGTGTCTACATAATATCCCTTGCACCAAAATTCGCGGTTGCGGTATGCAAATTTCATGTTCCCCCACTTCTGGAATATCATCAGACTACTCTTCCCTTTCAAGTATCCCATGAATCCCGCAACGCTCATTTTGGGTGGTATGCTTACCAACATATGGATATGGTCGGGACATATCTCTCCTTCTATCACTTCCACTCCCTTCCATTGGCATAGTTTTCGAAATATCTCTCGTATTTCCATTCGCTTTTCTTCGAAAAATACTTTCCTGCGATATTTTGGTGCAAACACGATATGATACTTGCAATTCCATTTCGTATGTGCTAAACTGTTTGTGGTATTATTTTGCTCTGGCATTTTAATATCCTCCGATTGTGTTATTTTTTCAGACTGGCAGGTCTT